>CAVYAE010000030.1:0-115099 GCA_963766305.1 uncultured Bacteroidota bacterium | reverse complement strand
TCCAGCTGGTCCTTACGGACTTGTCAATTTCCCTGAAACCTTTATCAACGACATAGGTTATCATTTGGCTGCATTTTATCCTAATATTGTAATATCATCTGATAATCCAAACAGCATATATACTATTCCCACCCAGGCTCTTAAGATGAAAACATCGTGTTTGGATACCTCCCAGATAAACTGGTGGATACAATTTAACCGGGCCGGCTATTCAGTTCCAAATGTTACTGCACCTTCGTTCTCTAACAGAATAACTTTTGGTGATGCCGATCCGACTACCATTCCCGGTCCCGGTGGGCTGGAAGTTCCCTATACCAAAGCAACAGGCGGTATAACAGTTTTTACAGATTTAAAGGAAAACTTCAATCAAACGTTTGCTATGTCATCTCTTGACAAACTGCCGGTTGGCTCTTTAATCTGGGGATCAGATGTTACTTACAATGAACAACAGGAAAGAGATATAGATGAAAAAGCCTGGGATGTGGAATCGGGCTTAGGTTATAGTGTTAATGAAGCTAAAGCTGCATCACCACTGGTTATAAAAAGCTACCCGAATCCTTTCAGGACATCAACAAATATATCATACTCCCTGCCGGCACCTACCCATGTTAAATTATCAATAAGTGATTTAAAAGGTAAAGTTATTACAACTCTTGTAAATGAAAACCAGGAAGGGTCGCATTCAGTTATCTTTACTCCATCCGGTTTGGCAGACGGAATTTATATATATGTTCTTACAACTGATGAAACAGTTGTAACAGGTAAAATCATTTTGCAAACAGAGTAATGTTTGTACACCAATAACATACTTACAATAACCATTACAATTTCGTCCAAATGAATACAAACTATTTACTAAGTACAGTCATTATTCTCTTTTTAGTGATCAATTTTTCTTATGCTGCAGGCACCAAACCAGGAACGGTGGCACTTGTAAACGGCCTGGGCACAACCGATGCGGCGCACGACACGGTATGGATCACCGGTGGCATTGCCAATCCCGGGAACTTCGAAACGGTAATAAATGGAGATACCATTATGTCTGGTAGTGGCGTCGGACAGGGCAGCCACGTTAACCCAAATACAGTATATGTGTTGGCTGCAAATACTATTTATCTTGAACAGGCCGGATTATCTGTCAACGACTCTGCCGGTACTGTTACAATCATTGGCCTCCCTTCGGGACCTGGTTACCAGAGACCTGTTCTCCTTCACAATGAAAAAAATAGTATTGTGGTTACATCCAGTGAAGTAAACGCCAGTCTTACTATTAAAAACATTCAGTACGAAAGTGAAGATCTGCAGGGTAATTACTCATCTAATGGAGAAGGAGATTTTTTCATATCCGGGAATTACCATACTGTAGATATTGAAAACTGCCTTTTTGAATTTGATAATATAGCGCTAATTAACGCCCAGTCTGTAGCCCAGGGCCTTAAAGCTTTCTACAGGGGCAATTATTTCCGGGACTTCTTGAATGGAAGCCAGTGGTGGGGCGGAAGAGCTTTGTATGCCAAAGTTCCCGTTGACACTTTAATAATGACAAATAATACCTTTACCCTTACGGGCTTGCTGAGTCTTCAGCAAAATTCCCTCACCCAATGGGCATTTATTGATCATAACACAATAATAGACAACATTAAATATCCATTCCTGAATCCTTTTTGGCTGACATGCTATTTTACAAATAACCTTATAGTAAACAGCAATATGGCAGGAGACGATTCTATAAATATAATAAGAGGTAGAGGTTCAGATCCTGATGGTGCTCGATCAGGCGTAATAGGAGTTGATACAATAGATGACAGATTGGTAGGCGCCATTCAAAACAAATACAAGATTTATAAAAGCACTAAAGAGGATACAGGGAGATGGACCATAGACTCTTCTCAGGTAGGTCTTAGCCATATTAATTTTTATGCTGCATGTAATTACCTTACTGAAGATACAAACATTATATGGTATAATTACTGGCATGGCATTAATCCTAAAGACGGTCCACATGACTCTGCCTATTCTTATTTGACATGGGCTGTAATAACCCCTGGACCTTACGGACTTGTCAATTTCCCTGAAACCTTTATCAACGACATAGGTTATCATTTGGCTGCATCTTATCCTGATATTGTAATATCATATGATAATCCAAACAGCATATATACTATTCCCACCCAGGCTCTTAAGATGAAAACATCGTGTTTGGATACCTCGCAGATAAACTGGTGGATACAATTTAACAGGAGTAACTATACAGTTCCAAATGTTAGTGCACCTTCGTTCTCTAACAGAATAACCTTTGGTGATGCCGATCCGACTACCATTCCCGGTCCCGGTGGGCTGGAAGTTCCCTACACCAAAGCAACAGGCGGTATATCAGTTTTTACAGATTTAAAGGAAAACTTCAATCAAACGGTTGCTATGTCATCTCTTGACGGCCTGCCTGTTGGGTCATTAATCTGGGGTTCAAATGCTACCTATAATGAACAATACGAAAGAGAAATTGATGAAGAGGCCTGGAATATGGAATCGGATGATGGTTGTGGTCATGGTGCTATAAATGAAGATAAATCGGGATCAGCGGTTACCATAAAAAGCTACCCGAATCCTTTCAGGACATCAACAAATATATCATACTCCCTGCCGGCACCTACCCATGTTAAATTATCAATAAGTGATTTAAAAGGTAAAGTTATTACAACTCTTGTAAATGAAAACCAGGAAGGGTCGCATTCAGTTATATTTACTCCATCCGGTTTGGCAGACGGAATTTATATATATGTTCTTACAACTGATGAAACTACAATTACAGGGAAAATGATACTGCAGGGTAATCAGTCATCAGACTGAAAGTTTTTTCCTTAAATGCATGGCGCGGTTTCGGATACCAGCTGATATATCGTCTGTAAAATCATCCAGGACGAGGTAAAGTTCATTTTTTAGGTCAGGCTCACTTTGTGATATATTATATAATACCTGCATGGAATGTACTTTAACCGCAATTGGTTCATTTTTTGAATAAAGCCAGTTGTAACAGGTATCAAACAGGATACCCTGCTGTTCATGTGGAATATGTATTTGTGCCAGTTGCCGGAGAAGGTTTCTGATTATACCTTTATGGCGGAAATTCTTGAAATTGTCAATTATTTCAGGTACATATGGTTCTAACAATCCGGGATATTTATCGGTTACAATACAAGCTATCCACGACGCCCATAATGGCAGTATGTCAGGGCCATTGAACACTAGCTGCATCAGTTCGTAAAATAACATGTCGTTATTACCTATGTAAGCGGCAATATAATCTGAATTTCCTCGTGAACGTTCATTTTGTATTTGTTCCTTAATATCCATAAGTAACCAGTAACAGGTAGTCAGAAAATAGTATATATTATATAATAATTAGTAATACGTAATCAGCTCTTTAATCCGGCAAACCGGACAAAAAAATTAAATGAAACAGCAAAATTGCAGGTTAAGAGCTATTTCCTGTCATACCTTCAAATATTGTCCAAAGTTTATCATTTGCAGGTACAGGTGCAACTATTGTTATTCTTTCATCCTTAACAGGATGTATGAAACTTATTCTTCTGGAATGAAGGCTTATGCCTGCATCGGGGTTACTTCTCGGGAAGCCGTATTTAAGGTCACCTTTTACAGGGCAACCCATAGCCTGCAGCTGGCACCTGATTTGATGATGTCTTCCTGTTTCGAGGTTTATCTCAAGAAGGTGATAATTTTCTGAAGATCCTATTAACCTGTAATGAAGGATAGCTTTTTTTGAGGCCGGTACTTCTTTTTCGTAACAGTAAGATTTATTTGTCGTTGTATTTCTTATAATATAATTTATAAGAGTGCCTTCCGGTTCTTTGGGTTTATCTTTAACTATAGCCCAATAAATTTTTTCAACTGTTTTATCCTGAAACATCTCATTTAACCTGGCAAGCGCTTTGGATGTGCGGGCAAATAATACTACTCCGCTAACGGGCCTGTCAATTCTGTGCACTACCCCAAGGAATACCTCACCAGGTTTGGAGAATTTTAACTTTAAATATTCTTTTACAGTTTCTTCAAGTGATTTGTCTATGGTTTTGTCGACCTGAACTATTTCAGAAACGCTTTTATTTATTGCAATAATATGATTATCCTCGTAAAGAATTTGCATTAATATTGTTCCCTTTCATTGGGGAAATCCTTGTTTTTTACATCATTAATATAACTTTCTACCGCCCCTTTAATTTCAGCATAAAGATTATGGTAACGCCTTAAAAAACGCGGGGAAAATTCCTGCGTAATTCCCAGCATGTCGTGCAAAACCAAAACCTGTCCGTCAACGCCTCCGCCTGCTCCTATACCAATCAGAGGAATTCTTAACTCAGATGAAACTTTGGCACCCAGGACTGCAGGAATTTTTTCAAGTACTATGCCAAAACAACCAATATCCTCCAGTAAATGTGCATTTTCAATTAATTTATTGGCTTCGGCTTCTTCCCGTGCCCTTACAACATAGGTACCAAATTTATGTATTGACTGTGGTGTAAGGCCCAAATGCCCCATTACAGGAATACCTGCACTCAGGATTCGTGATACGGAATCTTTTACTTCACTTCCACCTTCAAGTTTAACGGCACCTGCACCAGTTTCTTTCATAATTCTCACGGCAGAATTCAGGGCTTCAAGAGAATTTCCCTGATAGGTTCCGAAAGGTAAGTCAACTACCACAAGAGCCCTCTTTACTCCCTTCACTACTGATGCTGCATGATATATCATCTGGTCAAGGGTTATAGGTAAAGTAGTTTCATTGCCAGCCATTACATTTGAGGCTGAATCACCAACCAGAATAATATCTATGCCTGCATTGTCAAGAATCCTGGCCATGGAATAATCATAACCTGTCAGCATGCTTATCTTTACTCCTTTGAGCTTCATTTCCGCCAAAACATGAGTTGTGATTTTTTTTATATTAGATTGATTGTCTGACATATACATATAAATTTATATTAAGTAAAAAGAGATTTTAAAGTTAATATTTTCAACCAAAAGTAATCATGTTGGTGCCATACATGATCATTATAAAAATTATTTAAATGTACAGTTGAATAAAAATTTATAATTATTACATTAGACAGATTTATTATACAATTATTAAAAATTTTAACAAACGACAACTAATATGAGATTTGGATATTTTGATGATAAAGCCAGGGAATATGTAATTACAAACCCTCGAACACCATGGCCATGGATAAATTATCTTGGCAATGAAGATTTTTTTTCAATTATTTCGAATTCAGCAGGAGGATATTCCTTTTATAAGGACGCTAAATTCCGTCGAATTACCCGTTACAGGTACAATAATGTTCCAATGGACAGTGGCGGAAAATATTTTTATATTAACGACGGTGTAAATATTTGGTCCCCGGGATGGAAGCCATGTAAAACGGAACTTGACCATTATGAGTGCCGCCACGGGATGAATTACACCATTATACAGGGGAGAAAAAATGATATTACTGCAAGTGTATTGTATTTTGTTCCTTTAAAAACCTGGGCAGAAATTCAGAAACTTACTCTTACAAACCACTCTGATAAGACAAAAAAGATTAAAATATTCTCATTTGTTGAATGGTGCTTATGGAATGCTGTTTCAGATATGGAAAATTTCCAGCGAAATTTTTCAACTGGTGAAGTTGAAATAGAAGATTCGGTAATTTATCACAAAACAGAATATAAGGAACGAAGAAACCATTACGCATATTATTCGGTTAATACACCTGTTCAGGGTTATGATACTGACAGGGAATCATTTTTTGGGTTATATAACGGATTTGATGAACCACAGGTTGTTTTGGAGGGGAATCCTAAGAATACTGTTGCCCACGGTTGGTCACCAATTGCTTCACATTATCTGGAGGTGGAACTTAAACCCGGAGAAACAAAGGATTATATATTTGTTCTTGGTTACGTTGAAAATAAGGATGAGGAAAAGTGGGCATCAAAAAATATTATTAATAAAACCAAAGCCAGGGAAACTATCAGGCATTTTGATACTTCAGCCAAAGTTGATAAGGCATTTGCGGACCTTCGTAATTACTGGGATAATCTATTAAGCATATATTCTATTGATTCAGAAGATGATAAACTGGATAGAATGGTAAATATCTGGAACCAGTACCAGTGTATGATTACTTTCTGTTTTTCACGTTCGGCTTCATTTTTTGAATCAGGCATAGGACGAGGTATGGGTTTCAGGGATTCCAACCAGGACTTGCTAGGTTTTGTTCATCAAATTCCTGAAAGAGCTCGAGAAAGAATAATTGATATAGCATCCACCCAATTTAAAGACGGAGGTTGTTATCATCAGTACCAGCCTCTTACTAAAAGAGGCAATAATGATATAGGAGGCGGGTTCAATGACGATCCGTTATGGTTAATATCGGGTACAGTAAGTTATATAAAGGAAACAGGGGATTTCAAAATTCTGGATGAACAGGTTCCCTTTGATAATGATTTATCCGCTGCAGATACTTTGTTTTATCATCTCCGGGTGTCCTTTGACCATGTTGTAAATAACCTGGGACCACATGGATTACCATTAATAGGAAGAGCAGACTGGAACGATTGTTTAAATCTTAACTGTTTTTCAAATGACCCTAATGAGTCGTTCCAGACTACTGAAAATAAAACTGAAGGTTCAAAAGCAGAATCGCTAATGATAGCTGGTTTATTTGTTTATGCAGGCAGAGATTATATTAAATTATGCGAAAAAACAGGCAGAAAGGATGAAGCTCAAAGGGCCCGCAAACATGTGGATTCTATGATTGAAGCGGTTAAAAAACATGGATGGGACGGGGAATGGTATATACGTGCATATGATTTTTACGGACGTAAAGTAGGAAGTAAAGAAAATGAAGAAGGTCAGATATTTATAGAATCCCAGGGTTGGTGCACAATGGCTGAAATAGGAATTGATGAAGGTTATCCATCAAAGGCTTTGAAAGCGGTAAAGGAAAGGCTGGACACAGATTATGGAATAGTTTTGAACAATCCTGCTTTTACAAATTATATAATTGAATATGGTGAAATATCTACATATCCTGCAGGATATAAAGAAAATGCAGGGATATTCTGTCATAATAATCCATGGATTATTATAGGTGAAGCTATTGCAGGTAATGGCAACCGTGCCTGGGAATATTTCACGAAAATTTGCCCTTCATACCTGGAGGAGATCAGCGATTTACATAAAACTGAACCTTATGTATATGCACAGATGATTGCAGGAAAAGATTCATTCACCCCTGGTGAGGCTAAAAACAGCTGGCTGACCGGAACGGCATCCTGGAATTTTTATGCTGTGACACAGTTTATTTTAGGTATACGACCCGATTATGACGGATTGGTCATTGATCCCTGCATCCCGGATTATTGGGGTGGCTTCAGGGTTAGCAGGAAGTTCAGGGGGGTTAACTATGAAATTGAAGTTCTGAACCCTGATAAAAACAATAAAGGAGTAAAAGAAACATGGGTAGATGGAAAATTATCGGATTCAAACCTTATTCCTTTGTTTGATAAAAATACCACTCATAATATTAAAGTTATTTTATAAATATAAAATCTAAAATTCATTTTGATATATCCGGCTAATTTTGAAGATAAGATTGGCTTTAACATTATTCGTGAGATGTTAAAGGAATCATGTCTGTGTGAATTAGGTCAAATAAGAGTCGATGCCATAACCTTTTTAAATTCTTTTGAAGAAATTCAAAAATTAATTTCACAGACTGAGGAATTCCGACAAATATGCCTGTTGGAAAATAATTTTCCTTTGGGTCATTTTATTGATGTTACCCCGGCTTTGAAAAGCATCAGGGCTCAGGGTTCGTTTCTCGAAATAACTTCTATTATAGATCTTAGAAAATCTCTTGAATCCATACATGCCATTCTCGGCTTTTTTAAAAATAAAGATCCCAGGCTTTACCCTGCTTTACGGGAATTGACAAAGGATATTCAAACTTTTCCAATTATAATTAACCGGATAGAATCCATTCTTACAAAGAATAATTTAATAAAAGACAATGCTTCACCAGAGTTAGCTTCGATAAGGCGATCCATAAGTGATAAAGTTGCTTCAGTAGGCAAGGTTATGCAAAGATTATTAAAAATAGCACAAAATGAAGGTTTTATAGATGAAGATACCAGTTTGTCTGTGAGGGATGGCAGGGCAGTAATTCCCGTTAATGCAGCTTATAAAAGAAAAATGCAGGGTATAGTCCATGATGAATCGGCCACCGGAAAAACAACCTACATTGAACCGGCCGAAGCAGTTGAAATGAACAATGAAATCAGGGAACTGGAATTCGCAGAAAAAAGGGAAATAATTAAAATACTGACGCGATTTACTGATTTTGTAAGACCATATCTTGACGAACTGTTCCATGCCTTCGATTTTATGGGATCGGTAGATTTTATCAGAGCGAAAGCTATGTTTGCTTTAAAGATAAATGCAGTCAGGCCCGCTGTATTCAACCAAACAGCGTTCAGATGGGAAAAGGCTGTTCATCCTTTGCTCTACCTTAATCTTTTAAAGGAAAACCGAAAGGTGGTACCACTTGATATTTATCTTGACAATAAAAACAGGATTTTACTCATATCTGGTCCGAATGCAGGGGGAAAGAGTGTTTGTCTTAAAACTGCAGGTCTTATACAATATATGTTTCAGTGCGGATTATTAGTGCCTGTTTCAGTAAATTCCGAAATGGGTTTATTTAATGATTTGTTTATAGATATAGGTGATGAACAATCTATTGAAAATGATCTTAGTACTTATAGTTCTCATCTGCTGAATATGAAATTCTTTATAAGGAACTCTGCAGATAAAACGCTCATGCTTATAGATGAATTTGGTACAGGTACCGAACCAAATTCAGGTGGAGCAATAGCTGAGGCCATACTTAAAGAACTGAACAGGCTAAATACATATGGTATAATTACTACTCATTATTCTAATCTTAAGCATTTTGCAACATCAACGGATGGTATTATCAATGGAGCAATGCTTTATGATTCTCAAAATATGCAGCCTCTGTTTCAACTCCAGATTGGTAAACCCGGTAGTTCTTTTGCTTTGGAAATTGCCAGAAAAATAGGCCTGCCCGAAGAAATACTTAATAACGCCATTGAATTAATAGGCAAGGGAAATGTGGATTATGATAAAAACCTGAGAATTATTGCACGTGACAAACGTTATTGGGAAAACAAACGGGATAATATCCGTCAGATGGAAAAACGACTTGAAGAGATTGTTGCTAAGCACCAGGAAGATCTATTAAAAACCTCACAGGAAAGAAAGACAATATTAGAAAAAGCTAAAAATGAAGCTAAGGAAATTTTGTCAGGAACAAATAAGATAATTGAAAATACAATAAGAGAAATAAAAGAAGCACAGGCAGAAAAAGAAAAAACCCGGCTTGTGAGACAAAACATTGAGGAATTTAAAGAAAAAATTGAATTATCAGATGAACAGGAGCAGGACCATATAAGATCCAAAATTGAAAAGTTAAAGGAACGTGAAAACAGGATTAAAAATAAACAACCTAAGATTCAGAATGACCAAAATATTGAAAAGCCTGAACCTGAAACTATTAAAATAAAAGTCGGTGATAAAGTCAGGATGTTTGGACAGGATGGTATAGGTGAAGTCATTGATATTAACGGGAAAAATTTCCTGATTGCCTTTGGTAACATTACTACATCACTTCCTGAGAACAGGTTGGAGAAAATATCAAATAAAGAATTTAAACAACAGATAAGGATAGGATTAAATACAACTAATTCAAATAATTATAATATTACTGAAAGAAAACTTAATTTTAAGCCCTCAGTAGATGTCAGAGGTATGCGTACCGAGGAGGCAATTGAAAAAGTTGAGGATTTGGTTGATGAAGCAGTAATGATGAATATTAATCAGGTCAGAATTTTACATGGTAAAGGAAATGGAATACTAAGACAAATGATACGTGAATACCTTGCAACACTTGGTTTTGTAAAATCTTTCAAAGATGAGCAAATTGAGATGGGAGGCTCTGGAATAACTATTGTTGAAATGGAATAAATTAATTTTTTTTAGTAACTTAAGAATAATTAAAAGGATCAAAAAAGCTGGAAAAAATGACGCAGCAGCAGATATACCAGGTAATTTTTAAGTCATCTCATGAAGCAATAGTTATACATGAGGCTGTAACCGGTAAAATCGTGGAAGTAAATGATGCTTTTATGTCGATGTACAATTATACAACTAAGGAAGAAATCCATAATTTGAATCTTGGAGATATAAGTGCAAATAATCCCCCGTTTAATGAAGAAATTGCCATAGAATATATAATAAAAGCATCTATAGAAGGACCTCAGGTTTTTGAATGGCTTTCCAGGAAAAAATCAGGGGAATTGTTTTGGGTTGAAGTTGCGCTACACAGTTATAGTATTGATAATAAAGAATATATTGTTGCTGTTGTAAGGGATATTAATGAGAGAAAACTGGCTGTCGCTACAGCCCAGCAACATGTGAACTGGCTGAAAAGAGCACAGGATATTGCGAAACTTGGATATTGGGAATTTGATATAAATCAAGGAACAGTATGGGCATCTGACGAAGCTCAAAAAATTTATGGACTGGTATCAAATGAATTGTTAATAACACAGGTTCAGATGCTTCCTCTTCCTGAATACAGGTTCATGCTGGATGAAAAAATGAAAAATTTGATTAATTACGGTCAAAAGTATGATGTTGAGTTTAAAATCCGGAAGCCTGTTAATAATGAAATAATTTATATACATTCTGTTGCAGAATATAACAGTGTTGAACATAAAGTTTATGGTATCATTAGAGATATTACAGATAATAAGCTTGCAGAATTAACATTAAAGGAAATACAAAGAAGGCTGACAACTCTGATGGAAAATCTCCATGTAATGGTTTACAGGCGTAAACATGATGAAAACTGGACTCTGGAATTTATTAGCAAGGGCTGTTTTGAAATCACAGGATATATTCCTGAACAATTTATTGGTAATGTTAAAACCCCGTTTGATCAGATAATTGTTGAGGAATATCGTGATAGGATCTGGAAAGATAGATTGCTAATGATAGAATCGAATGAAATCTATCGTTTTGAATATCCAATAATTACTGCCTCAGGTGAGAAAAAATGGATCTGGGATCAGGGTAACGGGATTTATGCCGATAATGGGGATTTAATAGCTATTGAGGGTTTTATTACTGATATTACAGAGCTTAAAAATAATCAGGAAGCACTTAATATAAGTGAAACACAACTTCGTAAACAAAATGATGAACTTGTAGAACTCAACAATGAACTAAAAAGAGCTAAGGATAAAGCTGAAGAATCGGATAAACTAAAATCAGCATTTTTGGCAAATATGAGTCATGAAATCCGTACTCCTATGAATGGGATTTTAGGATTTGCAGGATTACTTCTAAATGAAGATAACACGAGGGAAAAAACGGAATTATTTGTTGAGGTTATAAATACCTGTTCAAACCAGCTTCTTGCTATTATTAACGATATTATAGACATATCTAAAATTGAGGCAGGTCAGATAGCAATTAATAACAGTAGTGTGAACATTAACCATGTATTATATGAATTAAATTCTTTAATTCAAATTCCTCAAAATAAAAATATAGAAATAATATGTCCTAATTTAAAAGATATTCAAAGTGTAAGTGTTTATATAGATGAGGTAAGGATTAAACAGATACTTATTAATTTGATCAATAATGCAATAAAATTTACTCACATTGGATATGTAGAATTTGGGTATAAGCTGAAAAACAAAAATGTACTGTTTTATGTTAAAGACACTGGAGTAGGAATATCCTCAGAAAATTTAAATTTAATTTTTGAAAGGTTCCGTCAGATTGAAACATCCTCTGATACTTTACCAGGAGGAACAGGTTTAGGTTTAGCAATATCAAAAGCTCTTGTGGAAAAAATGGGTGGAAAAATATGGGTAGAGTCGACATTAGGAAAAGGTTCAGTATTTTATTGCCAGTTTCCATTAAAAGTTGATAACGGTAAAGATAATTTAATCAAGGACAAAGCTTTTTTAAACAGAGCTAAACCTGACTGGGAAAATCAAACTGTTTTGATAGCTGAAGATGAAGATTATAATTATATGTATCTCTTGGAATTATTAGAACCTTATAAAATAAAAGTTATACGTGTGCGAAATGGTATGGAAGCTGTTGAAGTATGTAAAAAAAATAAGATAGATATAGTTCTTATGGATATAAAAATGCCTGTCATGAATGGGTATGAAGCTACACGACAATTAAAGATTTTATTCCCAAAACTCCCGGTTATTGCTCAAACAGCTTATGCCATGTCAGATGATCACGAGAAGGCCATTGAATCAGGATGTGACCAGTATATTTCAAAACCTATTAAAAGGGATGCTCTTCTTGAACTGATGAATCTTTATCTTGTATAGAACTGGAGTAGGAGGGTAGTATTACAAAACACTAATTTAAAATAAGATGAAAACGATTAAAATGTTTATAATACTGGGATTATTTGCAATTGTTAATTTTCCGGTTTCAGCTCAGGAAACAAAGGTTACAATATATAATCCTTCAGCTGATGCAAAGTATGAAATTAATGCAGCTGTTAAAAAAGCTGTTTCAGAAAATAAACACGTGCTTATACAAGTGGGAGGTAACTGGTGTCCCTGGTGTGTAAAATTACATAATTTGTATTCAGAAAGCTCGATTGACTCAATTTTGAAGGCTGATTATATACTTGTCATGGTTAATTACAGTAAAGAAAATAAGAATGTCGAAGTATTAAAGGAACTGGATTTTCCTCAAAGGTTCGGGTTCCCCGTTTTGGTAGTATTAAATCAGAAGGGCATAAGAATTCATACTCAGGATACAGGGTTCCTTGAAGGAGGGACCGGATATGACATTAAAAAAGTAGCTGAATTTTTAAATGGCTGGACAGTGAAAGCAGTCAGTCCTGAAAGTTATGTATTTGGTAATTAGGCATTGAGGTGAAAGAACAACCTAATTCCTTCCAAAAGCATATTGGCCCCCAGCACACCTAAAATCAGACCCATAATTTTACCAATTATTACAAAATTTTTATCTCCTATAAACTTAACTATATGAGTGCTGTAGATAAATGCCAGGTAAGTTAAAAAAGTAATCAGAGCAAATATGACTATAGTCAAAAACACTTGCAGTATGGAAGCATTTACAACAAAATTCATCGCTGTTACTATAGTTCCAGGCCCTGCCAGTATTGGAATTGCTAAAGGTGATATTGTAAGGCTTTCATTATAATTTGATTTTTCATTTTGCTGAATACTTGATTTTTTTGACTGTAGCATTTCAAATCCAATATAGAAAACCAAAACTCCTCCAAAAACCTTAAACGCAGGAATAGTCAATCCAAAAATCTGAAAAATGTATTTTCCGATCAAAATAAATGCAAGTACTATCATAAAAGCAACTAAAGTTGCTGTTTTTGAAATTTCTTTTTTCTTTTTTTCACTTAGTCCTTCTGTAAATGTCACAAAGAAAGGGATATTTACTATAGGATTCATAATGGCAAAAAATCCCATAAATACAGTAAGTGAATAACTCCATATATTTAGCATATAAGTAAGTTTAATTGTTAATTTAATGTAATTGTGTATAAATTTAAAAATTGTAAATTAAGGTTTATATAAATATATATTTAAATTCGAATCTAATTTTCAAAAAAATTTATATGAACCCTTTAATTACTGTTGTTGTAACTGCATATAATAGATCCGGAACTATTAACAGGACTTTACAAAGTATTATAAATCAAACATATAAAAACCTGGAGATAATAGTTGTTGATGACGGGTCTACGGATAATACAGTTGAACTGGTTGAAAAAATAGAAGATAAAAGAATAAAGCTAATCAGGCATGACAAAAACAAAGGTGTAATTGGGGCTAAAAATACAGGGCTGGATAATATTAATGGAGAATGGTTTGTATTTGTTGACTCAGATGATGAAATTATACCTGAAGCTGTAGAGACCCTTATACGAGTTCCTTTGGAATTTGATAATGAGGTTACAGCGATTGATTCAGGAGTATTCGAGACAGTTTCAAATAAATTATCCGAGAGATTTTTAAGCACTGACATGTATGTGAATGAAGAAGAAATTATAAGGGAAAGTAAGGGTGACGTCTGGGGTATGACAAAAACAAGTTTACTTGGAAATGATCGTTTAAATAATAATCTTCCGGGCTGGGAGGACACATTATGGTATAAAATTAATGCCAGGGCTAAACGTTATTACCTGAACAAACAATTGTATATATATCATACTGAAGGAGTTGACCGTGTTTCTAAAAAACGTCATGATGTTTCAGCTCAGGCGAAAACCTATAAAGCATTGTTGGACGAAGAATTTTATTTAAACCGGGTTAAAAAATACAATAAAAAAAGGTATATAAAATATTGTTTAAGGGCGATAATTAATTTCAGAATTACAAGAGAAGGAACTTATGCTCAAATATGGCTAAACATGTTGAAAGAAGTTAATTTTATGCTATACATTTTAGTTATTTTAGTAAGGTTTTTACCAAAAAATATTTTAAAAATTATAGTAACCAGGGTATAATAATAAATAATAATAAAAATTAAACTATGTTTTTTCTTTTTTCGAAGGTATTAGTAGTATTTTTTTCCCCTTTTTTCTGGGTATGTGTTTTGTTTTTCCTGGGCCTTATATCAAAAAAAGCCAACCGTAAAAGGAATTATTTAATAACAGGCTTTTTAATAATGTATATTTTTTCAAATTCTTTTTTGTTAAATGAAGTATTGAGGTTATGGGAAATACCCCCTGTAACACTTAACAAAGTAAAAAGATCCGATTATGCTGTAGTTTTGGGCGGGTTTTCCAATTATGACACAATATATCATAAAACCAGGCTAAACGTTAGCGGTGACAGAATTTGGCAAACACTGCAACTTTATGAACAGAAAAAGGTATCCAGGATATTTGTTACATCAGGTTCCGGGAAATTATTACATCAGGATGAAACTGAAGCTGATAAGGTTAAAGATTGCCTTTTGTTAATGAATATACCTGAAAAGGCTATTATTATAGATATGACATCCCGTAATACACATGAAAATGCCGTTAATACATCGGCCTGGTTAAAAAGATACGATCCCGGTGCTTCGTGCATTTTAGTTACCTCAGCACTTCATATGCGCAGAGCTATAGGATGTTTTAAAAAATCAGGTATTAATTTCATTCCATATTCAGCAGACTGGAAAACAGAACACCGTAGTTATGATTTTGATAATCTTGTAATTCCTCATCCTGACACCTTAGTTGAATGGGATGCCATAATTAAAGAAATGATAGGTTATATTTCATATTTTATCATGGGTTATTTGTAAAGTCCCTTTAAAACTATCATGTTCCATGCAGGTTTTGGCAGAAAATACCTTATATCTTTGTTATTTTCTATCGATTCTCTTATAAATGAAGATGATATTTCAACCAAAGGAGCGTTTACAATCATTCCGTTTTCTACAATCACCGATTTATCGACTGCATAGGGTGAACGTGGATAAACATAACGTTTATAGTCATTTATTATTTTTCTGTAATCTTTCCAAAGATGAAAACTTTCTAAACCATCCGAACCCATGATAATTATAAATTCTCTGTCAGGATATTTGTACTGGAGATGTATTAAAGTATCTATGGTATAAGAAGGCCTTGGAAGCATCAATTCTATACCTGAAACATTAAATCTGTAATCATTCTCGACAGATAATTTGAGCATCTCAAAACGCAGATGTTCCTCAATTAGCAAATATTTGTCTTTTAATGGATTATGAGGGCTCAGAATGAACCATAATTCTTCAATATCAGTAAATTCAACCATATAATTGGCAATTAATAAATGGCCAATATGAACAGGATTGAATGAACCAAAAAAAAGTCCGGTTTTCATTTATTATTATAATACATTTATAGTAATTATAAAACAGATAAAGCAATCAGTTTTTAAATATATTATTTACGAATGAAGTCATAAACAATTCTATAGGCTTTTTCTTCTGCTTCAGTGAGGTCCTCATTTAACAATACAATATCAAACTGTTTGGAAAATCCAAGTTCATACTCTGCTTTTTCCACTCTTCTGTTAATAGTTTCCGTATCGTCTGAAGATCTGTAAATTAAACGTCTTTTTAATTCTTCAATCGAAGGGGGCATAACAAAAATACATAACGAACAGTCATGAAACAGACTTTTAAGTTGTAATCCTCCTCTGACATCTATATCGAACAGCACATTGTTACCATTGCTCCATATTCTTTCTATTTCAGTTTTTAA
The DNA here is from genome assembly GCA_963766305.1 of uncultured Bacteroidota bacterium. Lineage (GTDB taxonomy): Bacteria > Bacteroidota > Bacteroidia > Bacteroidales > JAAUTT01 > JAAUTT01. The sequence goes on along the minus strand of CAVYAE010000030.1, from coordinate 98,684 downwards.
AGTACCGTAATAACTACCTTCATAAACTTCTTCCCATTCAACAAATTGATCTGATGCGATTTTTTGTTTAAACTCTTCTTTTGAAATAAAATAGTAATCCCTGCCATGTATTTCCCCTTTTCTGGGCTTTCTTGTACAAGCTGATACAGAAAACTCCAGACTTAAATTCCTCTTCAGAAGGTTCCTGACTATAGTTGTCTTACCACTGCCGGAAGGGGCCGAAAATATTATTAATTTATTTGACATATTGGATTTATTCTATCAGAGGACATTGTTCAGCTGTTCCTTAATTTTTTCCAGTTCATCCTTCATAGTAATAACTATTTTCTGAATGTCAACGTCGTTGGCTTTTGAACCTATGGTATTAATTTCACGTCCTATTTCCTGCGTAATAAAACCAAGCTTTTTCCCATTAGATTCAGGCTCATTTATTGTTTCTATAAAATAGCTGCAATGATTAACCAGCCTAACTTTTTCTTCCGTTATATCCAGTTTTTCAATATAATATATCATTTCCTGTTCGAATCTGTTCAAATCCAGTTTCTCCTTGGGAATAATATCAAGTATGTTATTCTTTATCCTTTGTTTTAGCTTTTCAATTCTTTGAATTTCAAATGGTTCAAGCGAATATGTTAAATTATCTATCAAATAAATTCTGTCCAGTAAATCTTTTTCAAGCGCAACACCCTCCTGGGAACGGAATTCATTTAAATTAACAATAGCATTCATTGCGGTATTGAGTAATATTTTCCATTCCTCTTCTGATATCACATGCTTTTCAATTTTAAAAGCGTCAGGCATTCTGATTAATGTTGCAATGATATCTTCCGGAACAGAAAGGTTAAGTTCCAGGGCAAGCTCCGTTATTCTTTGATAATAGGATTTTATTATAGTTGAATTAATATTTACCGGCATAACATCATCAACCGAATCGAGCGAAACAGTAAAATCTACCTTACCCCTAATCAATTCACGACTTATTTCATTTCTCAAATCCAGTTCTTTCTCTTTATAAACTGAAGGTATCCTAATGTTTAAATCGAGTTGCTTACTATTTAGTGATTTTACTTCAATAGAAATTTTTTTTTGCAGGTACTCACCTTCGGCTTTACCATAGCCAGTCATCGATTTAATCATTAGTAGCAGGTTTATGGGCTAAAGATATTAAAACTGAACGGATTTATCAAGGTGATACTTTTGAATTTGGAGTCGTTTTTTTTGATGGTTCAGAATGGGATTTTTTTGGAGCTTTATAATATGTTTTCATCCTCTGAATAGGTATCTGATAATATATGGAATAATTAATTCCCACGTTAGTAGAATTTTCACCATATCCAAAACCAGGAATAATATAAGGGTAGGTTGAATTTTGTGTTTTCCCTAACAATATTTTACCCCTGATAGACCAACCTAAAAATATGTTTTTAACCACCTCTACCCTTACACCGGCTGCCGCTTCCAGCCACTGTGCAAAAACATGGGTATTACCTATATTACCTTGCTGATTACCGTATATGGTGTCTGTTATTGTGTAACTATTGATGCTATAGTTTACATTGCCAATGCCATAACGGAATCCAAAAAATATAATGTTATTACTGAAATCTTTAACATAATTACGTAAATTGATATCACAACCTAGTCGCAGGTATTGTCCATTAGCTGTTTGTGTAATAATATTATTTTTAAAATCAGCTTCTTCTTCTCCCAGCTCAGCAACAGGATATAAATTAGTTGTTAATCTGAAACCTGCCGAAGCTTCTATACCTTTTTGTCCCGGATTTATAACCGGAAGCAGAAATCTGGAAATGTCGCAACCAATTTGTATGCCTCTTGTCCAGAAAATACTGTCATGATGAGGAGTAAACTGGCTAAAACAAACATTACTAGTGATGAGCAGGAGTAAGATAAATCTTATAGTTAATTTCATTATTGTTACTTACTTGGTGTTGACTTATTACTATGGAATCTTTTATTGATTTTCCATGTAAATATATGGTATCTAATTTAAATTCAGGTACAAAACCACATTCATAACCTTTAAAGCTGTTTATACGTTTGTACCAGGCAATAAGTGTGTCCTGTCTGACACGATAATAAAAAGTGTCAATTTTAATTGGAATAACGCTATCATTCCTGGTTATAGTTATAGCCTGATAATGAATTGTATCGAAAGAAACAGCAAAAGCTGATGAACCGGTATCATTTAAGGCAGACAATGGCAATAAAATAGTTGAATCATTCTGAATATAATTGTATAAAGTGTCTTTTACGATACTATTCAGGCTGATAACTAAAATTGACCCTACGGCACTGTCCAGTTTTGTTGTTCTGTTGTAAAAATTAACTTTCAGGTAACTGGTCAATTGTTGGTTACATAATTCACTATTACATGAATATAATATGAACCCAATTATTAAAACCAAACTCCATTTCTTAATAGTTAAAAACATCAGGGATTTTAGATTTTAGATTTTCTATTTTAAATTTTATATTTTAGATACCTTGTTTAACTTCCTGCGATACGCTCAAAATCTTTTCGAAGAAAGCCGGCAGGATATTTTTTAGTTATTTTTTGATAATCATAATAATAAATTTTGTTGTCGTCAACACCATAAATGATCTTGTAAGACCTGCCTGAAGCCTCATCCTTTCCCGGGCTAATCACATGTAAAATAAGAGTATTTGGAGTTTGCTGATCTACAGCATCTTTTATAGCATCAGAAGAAACAATTCTTACGTCATAAGGATAATACAATTTAATTTTTTCCGGAGTATTAACCTCTTCAGCTAAATCTTTTAATTCCACAAGCAAAATTTTCGTTTTTATTTCTCTTACGTCCAGGTTATAATAAGTCATGTTCCGGTATGTCCATAAAAAATTTGTATTAAACAACATTTTAACATGTTCCTGTGCAAACCTTACAATTACGCCCATTTTATTTACATAATTATTTTCATCAACTCCATTATAACATAATGGTAATTCCAGTATTTCCGGCATATCATTGATATCTTTAACCGAATCACCCATTAGAAGGTTAAGATACAGATATTCTGCACCACTGTTATCTTTAGTCAGATTAACTCTTGTTAGTATTATAAATGAATTATTCCTGTTCATTCGCAGATTATCAAAATCGTCATATGAGATGAATTTAAACGGAGTCACTTTCCAGAACTTTTTAACAGCTGCCTGAATAGTAAAGTTATAACCTAACATAGGATTTGGATCCATAACCACATATGTTGTGGATTTTTTAAAAAGATCAAGCTGCTCTCTTGAAACTTGTTTATTATGTTGTGCGAAAACATTTGTATATGAGCATATTATGAACAATAAAAAAATTAATTTTTTCATGGCTTACAGTTTATTTTAAGATATAATATTGTTTAAGTTTTCTTTTAAAATTAGCAGTATTAAATGAACTACAAAAGAGATTAATTGTTTAAAATTACAAAATAACCAAATTTATTAGGAGGAACAAATATGTCATTCACTCTTGAAATCGGAAAAAAAGCTCCGGATTTTTTATTATTGGCAACTGATGGTAAGAATTACAGTTTGAAGGACTTTGATTCTTATAAATATTTAGTGATCTTTTTTACGTGTAACCACTGCCCTTATGTAGTTGGTTCGGATGAAATTACAAGGCATATGGCTAAAAAATATGCTGATAAAGGTGTAAAGTTTGTTGCAATAAATTCTAACAGTCCTAATACATATGAGGAAGATAATTATGAAAATATGGTTATAAGAATGAATACTTTTCGTTTTCCATGGGTATATCTGTGGGATCCGGATCAAAAATCCGCATTGGCTTATGGTGCTTTAAAAACGCCACATTTTTATGTGTTTAATGAAAAACGCGAATTGGTATACACAGGAAGGGAAGTAGACAATCCCCGTGATACAGAAAAGATTACTGTTAACGATCTTGAAAGAACACTGGATGAATTAATAAGTGGTAAAAAAATTAGTATACCAGTCACAAATCCTATAGGGTGCAATGTTAAATGGGAAGGAAAGGATAAACACTGGATGCCGGAAGAAGCCTGCGATTTGGTATGATTTGCAGGTATCATTTACTTATTTTTTGAATATAAAATTTTAATATCTAATTATTTTTACTTTTAACATAATTAAGAACCTTTTCAGCAATGTTTTCCCCATCAATTGCTGATGATACTATACCTCCGGAATATCCGGCACCTTCTCCGCAGGGAAATAAACCATTAATTTCAGGATGTTGCATAGTATCAGGTAATCGTGGTATTCGGACAGGTGATGAGGTACGAGACTCAACACCTGTTACGTAAGCTTCACTGGTATAAAAACCTCTCATTTTATTATCAAATATAATAAAGGCTTCTCTTAAACGTTCTGCTACAGATGTTGGTAACCAGAAATGCAATGGCGATGAAACAAGTCCCGGAGTATATGAACTGTCAGGGAGATCTGCCGAAATCCGTTTACCGACAAAATCAGTTAATCTTTGTGCAGGTGCACTCTGACCGCTGCCTCCGTTTTGCCTTGCAAGGTTTTCCAGATTCTGCTGATATTTTAAGCCTGCCAGCACTCCGAAATTCTTATATTCACTGAAATCAGCAGGGTTAGTTTCGACAACTATTCCTGAATTTGCAAATTTTGTATGCCTGCGTGAAGAAGACATTCCATTGACTACAATTTCATTGTCATTAGTAGCTGAAGGTACTATATAACCTCCGGGGCACATGCAAAATGAGAAAACTCCCCGGCCATTCACCTGTGTGGTTAAATTATACGTTGCTGGAGGAAGGTAATAATCTTTGATTTTACTATGATACTGTATCTGGTCAATTAATGCCTGTGGATGTTCTATACGTATGCCCACAGCAAATTGTTTATCCTGCAAAAGAATTCCTTTATTATAGAGCATTTCATAAATATCTCTTGCTGAATGACCTGTTGCAAGAATAACAGCTTTGGCCATTATTTTGTCACCTGAGGCAGTTACAACTCCATTTATTGAATTTCCTGACAATAAAAGATCTGTAACCTTTGTTTTAAAATGTATCTCTCCTCCATAATCCATAATTGCCTGTCGGATTTTTTTTATTATTTCAGGTAATTTTTCTGTACCAATATGAGGATGAGATTCATACATAATATTAGGGTTTGCTCCGTAATAATTTAATATCTTTAATATATGAATTGGATTTCCCCGTTTATTTGACCTGGTATATAGTTTCCCATCAGAAAAAGTCCCTGCCCCACCTTCTCCAAAGCAATAGTTGGACTCTTGATTTATTATATGTGAAGTACTTATCAACGCAATATCTTTTTTTCTGGATTGCACATCATTTCCTCTTTCAAGAATAACAGGTTTCAACCCTAATTCTATCAGCCTCAAGGCGGAAAATAAGCCTCCTGGTCCGGATCCTACAATTATTACAGGAGTGCCATCAGTAACATTTTTGTAGTTGTGTGTGAATTGTTCCTCTTCAGAAATATTTTCACCCAGGTAAACCTTAATCCATAAGTTTATAACTACATTGCCATGACGTGAATCAGTTGATTTTTTAAGAATCAGGTATTTAGTTATTTCTGTTTTTTCAACCCCTAATAATTTAGTTATTTCTTCCTGAAGAAGATTTTCCTGGTTTGCAAGGTAAGGTTGTAATGATAAGTGTATTTCTTTTATCATGAAATTTTCCAAAAGAAAGCAAGTTACTCAAAAATCCATGCTGGAAAGACTACTAATGTATTTACTTTTGTTAATTAATTTTAATAAGAAAAAAATGAATATAAAAAATATAGAATTCACCGTTGAACCACCGGAACCACATTGGGTAGGAAATGGTTTTCGGGTGCATAACTTTATCCCGGGAGTATATCACCTGGAGATGGAAAGAATGAATCCATTTATATTATTGGATTATAACTCCAGGTATCACTTTCCTGCCTCAGACTCTCCCAAAGGAGTTGGTGTTCATCCGCACCGGGGATTTGAAACAGTTACAATAGCATACAAAGGCAGGGTTGAACACCACGATAGCAGCGGAGGAGGCGGAATAATTGGTGAAGGAGATGTACAGTGGATGACAGCGGCATCAGGTGTATTGCACAAGGAATACCACGAAAAAGAGTGGAGCAGGGAAGGAGGAGATTTTCAAATGGTCCAGTTGTGGACAAACCTGCCATCAGAATACAAAATGTCGGTTCCCAAATACCAGGCTATAACAAACGAAATGATGGGTAAAGCTGTATTACCCGGAAACAGTGGAGTTATAGAAGTTATTGCAGGTACATACAATGAAACCACGGGTCCTGCTAGCACCTTCACTCCAATAAATTTAATGAATGCCAGGCTTAATAAAAAAGGTAATGCTAAATTTATATTTCCTGCTGATTATAATACAGCCTTATTGGTAATTGAAGGTAATATAAGGGTGAATGACTTAGAAACAGTGCCTGTCGATAATTTTACCCTTTTTGAAAATAAAGGTGAAACATTTATAATTGAAGCAAATGAAAATTCGGTAGTTCTTATTATGAGTGGTAAGCCAATTAATGAACCTATTGCAGCACATGGCCCTTTTGTCATGAATACAAAAGCCCAGTTAACAGAGGCGTTTAACGATTTCAACAAAGGAAAATTCGGACATCTTGAAGATTAATTATCTTGCATAACCCTTTTGTTTTCATTGTAGAAAATGTTTTAATAAAAGGTTTTGGTATATAACCATCACTGCCTAAATCCAAAAACCTGTCCTTATTTCGTCGATAGAATAGGCGGTTATGAATATGATCTTGCAGTTTATTTTATTTTCCTTATTTCCATTAAACATTCAATGCCATTTTTTAGGTAAATTAACATTTATTAAAATAATTAATTTTACTCAAAGCAAAATGAAATTAAGAAAATAGAAGAACGAAGGGTGGAGATTGAATTTTCATATTGAGGGTTGCTGGAAGTCCTTTGGTTAATCATATTATTAAATCCTAAAGAGTATTTTAATTCTATTGAAAATTTGAAGTATTCCAGATAGAAGTCTATACCGGTCCCTGCATCAAAATAAAAGTCAATTTTCTTAAGGTTGATATAAATCCCGGCATCTTCATTATATGATTTGGCAAGATCATATCGGCAATCAGCTCCTGTTAATACATAAGGTCTTATATTTTGTAACCTTTTGGCTTTATATTTCAGATCCAGCGGGAAATCAAGAAAATTTGATTCAAGTTTTTGGGTATTTATCAGTATATTATTTTTAAAAAATGTAATGTCCCGTTCACCAAAGGAAATTCCAGGTAAAAATCTTAAATCAAAATATTCTCCCAGACGCAGATTGGTAACTATTTGAATCTGAAACCCCATATTAGGATTACTTATATCCGATAATAATGAATCCTTTAAATATTGCTGGTAATTTGGCTGAATAATAAAATTCATAACATTTACCCCAAGGCAAAACCCAAAATGAAATGGATATTCATCAAGTTTGTACCTGTTAGGTACTCCTGAATCCTGGGCATAAACTGCTGTAGTAATTTTTAGAACACAAATAAAAATAATTAACCTTTTTAGCAACACTGTATTTCCTTTATAAAATATATACTTCAATTAATAATTGACTTTATAAAAACGATACTGAATTTATAATATTGTTAATAAGATTTTTTCCCGGGTATATATTGTTGCAATACCAAATGTGAGTTCATTTTTATCTGTTTCTGCAAATCCTGCATTTATCAAAAGTTTTATAAAATCATCGCCTGAAGGGAAAGAATTTACTGATTCGGGCAGATAAGAATATGCACGGTGATCCCTTGAAAATAATTTACCAAATAAAGGTACCAGTTTAAAAAAATATACATAATAAAAAAACCTGAATATTTTGTTCCTTGGTTTCGAAAATTCAAGAATAACAAACATTCCTGAAGGTTTGAGAACTCTGAATACCTCCTTTAACCCCTTTTGCAGATTTTCGAAATTACGTACCCCAAAGGCAACAGATACAGCATCGAAGGTGTCATCAGGAAAAGCTATCTGCTCTCCATCACCCTTTTCAAAATGTATAATATTATCTGCCCCCAATTTTTTAATTTTATTACGTCCGTATGCAAGCATTTCTTCAGATATGTCAATGCCTGTTATTTCCATGGGTTTTAATTTAAGCATTGATATGGCCAAATCACCAGTACCTGTTGCAATATCAAGAATCCTCATTGGTTTTAATGATTCAAGCTTTTTAATAGTTTTTTTTCTCCAGAGCCTGTCTATACCAACTGATAAAAAATGATTTAAAAAATCATAACGGAAAGCAATATTGTCAAACATTTGTTCTACCTGTTTTTTTTTGCTTTCGTTTGTATTATAAGGGTTAATCATAATATTTGAAGTCATTTTTTAATTTAATTCAATTTAAACAAGCGAAGTAAATTAATATTTTTGTTATTTGTCTTTAAATTAGGCCCAATTGTCAAATAACAGGGTCATTAAATCATAAATCTTCGTAAAACTTTGGTTTATTGTGTAATGATATGTATGATTGTTGGTAATTATTATGTTTATAAAATGAAAAAAATCGCTTTAATTTCAGGAGCTACCTCAGGGATAGGATTAGCTACAGCTCAAAAACTGGCAGAAAATGGTTATAATCTCATTATAACAGGTCGTCGTCAGGAATTATTGGAAAGTATAAAAAAAGAACTTGGTATAAAATATAAATGTGACGTATGCACATTAAATTTTGATATCAGGGATAACAACAAGGTTGAAGAAATGATTGATGGATTAGGAGAAAGCTGGACCAGGATTGAGGTGCTGATTAACAATGCAGGACTGGCAGCAGGATTTAATGCAATAGATGAGGGTGATCTGAACGACTGGGAACAAATGATAGATACAAATATAAAAGGATTACTTTACTTAACCAGGAAAATTATTCCTTTGATGATAAGCATTGGTTCCGGACATATTGTTAATATCACTTCAATAGCAGGAAAGGAAGTTTATCCTAACGGGAATGTTTACTGTGCTTCAAAAAATGCTGTGGATGCCTTAACAAAAGCTATGAGGATCGATTTACTTAAACATAATATTAAAGTTTCTTCTATTTCACCAGGAATGGTTAACACAGAGTTTTCACTGGTCAGGTTTAAAGGAGACAGGGACAGAGCTGATAAAGTGTATGAGGGCATAACACCTTTATTTGCAGAAGATATTGCAGAAGCGATATATTTTACCATTACCCGTCCCCCGCATGTAAATATTAATGATATGTTAATTATGCCAACTGCCCAGGCAAGTGCCGTTATTGTAAACAGGGATAAACTTGGCTGATTACCGGTTTTTCCATTGCCGGTTGGTGGTTTAATACCTGGTACCAGCATATACCATATATTTGCATTTCTATACGTATAAATACCTACCATATTATAGGTATAAAAACTTATTCAAATTACGATTTTAAACCAATTGATATATAATGCCTGTTTAGGTAAATTTGATTCCTGATAGGATGAGGAAACCAACTTATATAATAAATCTTGTTGTATGAATATAAAGTTACCATATATGCCGAATCGTCCGGAAAAACCACGTAAATCAGGTGTTACAATGGTTATGGACAAAGGACTTAGTATGAACGAAGCAGCAAATTTTATTGAAAAAGCATCTGAATATACCGACCTGGTCAAATTAGGTTTTGGTACAAGTGTTTTTACTCCAAAACTTAAGGAGAAAATAAATTTATATAAGTCAAATGGTATGTCACCATACCTGGGAGGTACATTATTTGAAGCCTTTGCTGTAAGAAATATGCTCGATCAATACCTTATATATATGGATTCCCTTGGCCTGGAGATGTGTGAAATATCTGACGGATCAATGTTTCTCGAACACGAATCAAAATTGAAATGCATAGCCGTGATCTCGGAAAATTTTAAAGTAGTATCTGAGGTGGGTTCAAAGCAAAAAGATATAGTTATTTCTGAAAATAAATGGGTAGAGATGATGCTTCAGGAATTAAATGCCGGAGCCTGGAAAGTGATTGCAGAAGCAAGGGAAAGTGGTAATATAGGGATATATAATAGTGACGAATCTGCAAATATGAGCCTTATAAATAAAATAGCTAAAAATATTGACAGAGACGAAATTATATGGGAGGCCCCTCTCAAAAAACAACAAGTCTGGTTTATTAAACAATTTGGACCAAACGTAAATCTTGGTAACATTGCACCAGATGAATTAGTTTCTCTTGAATGTCTTCGTCAGGGTTTAAGAGGAGATACCTTCTGTGATTTTATACCACCCAAAGCTATGCATTCAAATCCTGATATTAATGAGTTGGTGGCATCAAGTAATTACGATGTTTTGGAAAAATATTCAGCTACCAGGATTAGAAAATAATTGTAAATGTTATACGCATATAAGTACCTGTTTGAGTTTACTTCAAAGGTGCTTGAATCGATGGGTTTCAAAAAAAATGACTCGGATAAATGTGCTGAAGTATTCCTTGCAGCAGAATTGAGGGGAATATCCACACATGGAATAACACGTTTAGTTGATTATTACAAGTTATGGGAAGCCGGCAGATTAAATATTAAACCTGAAATTAAAATAGTTCATCAGGCACCAAGCACTGCAGTTGTTGATGGAGACGGTACCATTGGAATGTTACCGGCTTTATTTTCGATGGAACTGGCAATAAATAAAGCAAAGACAGCTGGTACAGGTTGGGTATCTACAAGAAATTCAAGTAATTTTGGAATAGCGGGATACTATGCAATGATGGCCTTACAACATGACATGATAGGCATAAGCATGACTAATGCCAGTCCGCTGGTAGCTCCTACATATTCTGCTGAAGCTATGTTGGGAACAAATCCAATAGCTATTGCAATACCTGCAATGAATCAACCGGCCTTCGTAGCTGATTTTGCCACAACTCCAATAAACCGCGGAAAATTTACTTTTGCCTCCATGATGGGGGAGAAACTGGGTTACGGTTTTGCCCAGGATGAAAACGGCATACCTTCCGATGATCCTTCAATTCTTGAGAAAAATGGATCAATGTTACCTCTGGGTGGAGACAGGGAGCATGGCAGTCATAAAGGATATTGCCTTGGCGCCATGGTGGATATTCTTTCAGCAGTTCTTTCCGGTGCCAATTTTGGTCCTTTTGTACCGCCTATGGTTGCTTATCTGCCTGTTCTTGATAAAAAAGTTGGAGATGGCCTGGGTCATTTTTTCGGGGCTATGAGAATTGATGCTTTTCAGGAGGCAGATCATTTCAAGCTTAAAATGGATGAGTGGATAGATACCTTCAGAAATGCACGTCCTGCTGCAGGTTACGAGCGTGTTTTAATTCCAGGTGATATTGAACGTGAAAATGAAATAAGGATAAAAAAAGAAGGAATAACTCTTAACCCTAAAGTAGTTGAAAATTTAAAGATTATAGCCGATAAGCTCATGGTGGCATTTGACTCACTGTAAGTCATTTAATTGCAACTTATCTAACAATTTAATGCCACTTAAATATCCTCAATCCTATAAAAAATGAGACGGTTCCTGTAAAAAATAAAATCAGGGTGTTTAACCATATCTGAGCAAAACCTGCCCCTTCATTGAATATGCTTCTTACACTGTCGGCCATTATTGTCAGAGGTAGCTTACTTATAAAAGGTATGGTCCAGTCAGGGAAATTATGGTAACTTATAAAAACACCTGAAATAACCATCATAGGAGTAACAATTGCATTGATAATTCCATTACCCACTTCCGGGTTGGAGGTGTTGGCAGATACAAGTACAGCTATACCTGAAAAAGCTATGTTTCCTGAAATGAATACAATTAAAAGAGCCAGGAGGTTTCCCTGAATAATTGTACCAAAATAAAGCCAGGCAAAAAGAGCCAATAATACTGCTTCCAAAAAATTCATTAAGAATCGCGCTATTATAAGCGCGATGAGGAAATTTGATTTTTTCATTGGAGTTGCCACCATTCTGCGTAGCAATTTTTTAGATCTTCTTTCTATAACAGTGTAACTTATTCCCCACATTGTGGCCATCATAACTCCCATGGAAATTAACCCAGGTATAAGAAAATCAACATATCTTGTACCTGAAACTGTTAATGGTTTAATTTCATCTTCATGTAAGCCAAAATATTGTATACCCGATGTCAGCATTCCGCTTATCTGCTGAAAAAGCATTTGAGCGTCAGCACTGGCCGGATCAAAATGATAGTATACATCCTTGCCGTTATCTTCAATTATAACTGTTATTGTTCCTTTTTTCAAAAGAGTATAAGCTTCATCCCATTCACATTCCTTAAAGTATATATTTATTTTCCCCAGCTTTTTATTTGATATTGTAATGGAATATTTCCCTTGTTTTTTCTGTGCATTATGTTCGAGAAAATCAAAAAGGAACGATTTTTCACTGCTGTATTCCGGATTTTTTTGCTTTACTATGGCTACAGTCCTTGTTAAATCACCTTTTTTTGTAAAAGCAATACCTAATCCCCAGGCAAGGAGGATAGGGAATAATATACCCCAGAAAAGTACTGACGGCTCACGCAACAGTTCTTTTAAATAAGCGTTGGTGAGCCTTATAAGCTGATTATTGAAAAAATTATTCATTCAGATGCCTTCCTGTCATTGAAGTAAAAATATCATCAAGAGTCACCTTTCTGTATTCAAACCTGTTAAGGGTCAGGTGCTTGCTTTTCAAAAAATCGAACAGGCTGGTTATCTGAACCTGCATATCTTCAATTATCATAGTACCCAGCTCCAGACTATCATTCCATTCTATTGAAAGAGAATTACCTGCAAGATCATATGCATTAATTTTTTCCTGCAGTGTAAAAACAATTACTTCTTTTTTACCACTCTGTTTAAGTATTTCTGAAAGTGTTCCCTGTGCCAGAATCTGACCCTGGTCCATGATAACAATTTTGTCACACAGGATTTCTGCTTCTTCCATGTAATGTGTAGTTAAAATAAGGGAAGTATTTTCTTTTTTAAGTTGTATTAATATATTCCATATTTCACGGCGGGCATTAGGATCTAACCCTGAAGTAGGTTCGTCGAGCAATAATATCTGCGGTTTGTTAAGTAAGGCAATTGCTAAAGCTAAACGCTGACGTTGTCCGCCAGACAGATTAATTACATAGGCTTTTTTTTTCTCACTAAGGCTTACCAAATCGATTACCTCATTTACCCTGGAGTTGTTTAATCCGTAAAAACTGGCAAATAACTGAGTAGTTTCAAATGTTGTAAGTTTATCTATAAACCGGGTTTCCTGTAAAGAAAGACCAAGAATCTTATGTAATTCCTTTCCATGGTGTCTCCACTCTTTACCTTTTATAATTATTTTACCTTCATCGGGTGTTTGAATTCCTTCAATCATTTCTACCAGGGTTGTTTTACCGGCACCGTTTGGTCCCAGCAAAGCCAAAAACTCACCTGCATTTATTGAAAGGTTTACTCCCTTGACAGCTTTAACATCCTTAAATGATTTTTTAACATTCTGAACTTCTATTATGCCTTGCTCATGATTTTTTATATTGCCGATCATTATTCATTTTAAAGAATTGTACTTTTCAAAGATAGTAATAATCGGCAAAAGTAAGAATTCTGTTGTTTACTGAACAGTCATCCAAAATCAGAAAGTCAAAACTTTCTTAATGACCAGGAAAATGTTCAAACTTACATTCTTTGCAAAAAGTTCTTTTAAATATTTGCTGTTCCATTTCCCAATTTTTTTAATGCCTGTATTTTTATTTGCAATAAGCCAGCACCACATCCTGGGGAAAGATTACCACATTTAGTATAAACCGGAAGAATATATAGCTGTTTTATCCTTAATATTATACCCAAAAACCCTGGAACAAAATTTGTATACCTTAAGTTTGGAATTAAAAACGAAGGTTGGTATCTGATTGGGCCGGATATGTATGTGGCTTGCAGATGTGATGTTTTGAATGAACGATGTTTAATAAATTATTTAAATCAGTTGCTTATAAGTTAAATTATATAAAATCGTTAAATTGACATTACCAAATAATATATATTTGCGGATAAATTAAATTAAAGGTAAATTGAAAAAAATAGCTGTGATTTTCGGGACCAGGCCGGATACAATCAAGATGGCACCCATCATAAAGTCTCTTAGCGAACAACCTGAATTTTTTAAAGTTTTATCTATAGCAACTGCTCAGCACAGACAAATGCTTGATCAGGTTCTGGATGTTTTTAGTATAAAACCTGATTATGATCTGAATATAATGCAGCCCCGTCAAACACTGGCTACAGTGACTGCAAGAACAATAACAGGTCTTGATGAAATTCTTGAAATTGAAAAACCCGATATGGTTCTTGTACAGGGAGACACAACTTCAACCTTTGTAGGGAGTCTGGCTGCTTTTTACAGGCAAATTCCGGTAGGTCACGTAGAAGCAGGATTAAGAACTAATGATCCTAAAAACCCATTTCCTGAAGAAATTAACAGGAGATTGACAAGCTGTATGACAGACCTGCATTTTGCCCCTACACAGACGGCAAGAAAAGCTTTATTGAAGGAAGGGTACTCCAATGATAGAGTATATGTTACAGGAAATACTGTGGTAGATGCTCTTAAATTTTCGGTTCGTAAGGATTATACATTTAGTGTAGAGGAGCTTAACAAAATTTCCAACAGTAATAAAAAGCTGGTTCTGATAACGATGCACAGACGTGAAAACTGGGGAAAACCAATGGAGGGCGCTGCTAATGCAGTCAAACGGTTAGCTGAAAGATATAAGGAATTTAATTTTATATTTCCCGTTCACCTTAATCCCGTTGTACGTGATATTGTTTATCCGGTTCTTCAGAATATTTCCAATGTTTCTTTGATTGAGCCACTTGATTATCTTGATTTTGTTAATATTATGGCAAAGTCGTACCTTATTCTGACAGATTCAGGCGGGGTACAGGAAGAAGGCCCTGCTTTTGGTATTCCCATCCTGGTTTTGCGGTCAGTTACAGAACGACCTGAGGCAGTTGAATTTGGAACTGTAAAATTAGTCGGACTGGATGAAGAAAAAATATTTTCAACTGCTGTGGTGCTATTTGAAAACCCAAATGAGTATAATAAAATGGCAAATGCCGTTAATCCTTATGGAGATGGTAAAGCGGCTATCCGTCATGTAAAAATTATTTCTAATTATTTCAATTTGACTAATGAATTGGTAGAAGAATTTGTACCTTAAAAAATGTATAATTAATGATCAGGAAAATAGTTTTATCAGTAATTTCAATTTTGTTATGGCAAACTTTACAGGCTGTCCATGTAGTTAATTCTCCCATTACTAAAAATGTTTTAATATTAATGGATGGTACGTATGATTTACATCAGCCTTCAACTGCCGAGGCACTGCAACTGGAAAACCTCATGGGTCATTTTCATACTGTAGTTACAATTACAGGAACCAAAGAATATTTCCAAAACGAGATAAAAAAATACGATATTATTTTTTTTATAGGATACAAGCCTGATTTAGAAATACCTTCTGTACTGATAAATGACATTTTAAAAACTGATAAAACAGTTGTGTGGATAAATAGCGGTTTGAATAGCAATTATAGGGAAGAATTCACAAAAAAATATGGCTTCAGCGTAGGTCAGCAAGACAAATCCGGATCATTTAATTCAGTCAGGTCGGGAAAAAAATTATTTACCAGGGGTGTAAGCGATATTTTTAATGTACAGGTCATAGACAAAAATAAAGTTACCGTAATAGCCACTTCACATTCAGACAAGCTCAGGCGGGAAATACCTTATATTCTTAAATCGGGTAATTTATATTATGTTGCTGACATGCCATTTTTAAATGCGACTGAAGCAGACAGGTATTTACTTTTTGCAGATTTACTACATGATTTTATAGGAGAAAACCATCCAGTTAAACACCACGCAATTGTCAGAATTGAAGATGTGACGCCAATGGATAGTCCTAATAAACTGCATGATATTGCTGATATATTATCTGAAAGGGATATTCCTTTTGTAATCGGGCTTGTCCCATTTTATGTTGATCCTTCCCGACAAATTCGTGTTAGTTTATCGGAACGTCCTGAAATGGTAGAAGCCCTCAAATATTGTGTTCAGAATGGCGCAACTATATTAATGCATGGAGTAACACATCAGTACCGTGGAATATCTACAAATGATTATGAGTTCTGGGATGCCTCTACAAATAAACCTATAGATGATGAAGATTCTAGTGATATTGCAAATAAAATTGAAGCGGGTATTAACGAATGTGTAAAAAATGGCATTTATCCCTTGCTTTGGGAAACTCCGCATTATGCGGCTTCTATATTATCATACCAGACTATTGCCAAATATTTCAGCACAGCAATGGAACAAAGGCTTGTAATAGAGAATATTGATTATGGGCAGTATTTTCCATACGTGATAAATAAAGATATTTACGGGCAGAAAATTTATCCTGAAAATCTTGGATATTTACCTTTGGAACAACTTAAGGACAGCAGTGAAACATATGTGCATCATATTATAGACAATGCTAAAGTAACATTAAATGTAAGGGATGGTTACGCTGCATTTTTCTTTCATTCATTTCTAAACCTTAATTATTTGAAAGATATTGTTGACGGTATGGTTGACGATAATTTTTCATATCTTGATTTCAGACAGGAGACCAATTGGGTGAAAACCAAGGATAAAATAATATTAAGTGGTTCACAATCATATAAACTTGAACTTAATAATTCCTATTTTTATGAAAAATATTATGACAAAAAAGGTAAATTAAAAAGCAAATCTCTATCCAACGATCGTATTACCGGAGAGGTTACAAGAGATATTAAATTGGAGCCTGGTGAATTTTACATGGCTGAACCACTTGAATATAAGGTTAAGGATTTGACCTTTAGAGATGAAGCTGTCATAGCAATTAAGAATGCATATAAAAATTTTATTGCACCCGAAGCAGACTGGAAAGAAGCAAGGGTAAAAGTATGCTGGAACGAATATGCCAAAGGAGCGGCATATAATGACCAGTCTTCACTGGTATCAATATTTAGGAGTGTAAATATAAAGGTTGATTCCATTTTTATCAGAAGTAAAATTGACCTTACTAATACCAATATATTAATAGTTCCATATTCGTATGCCGATTCTCTGACCAATTATGAAATACACAGGATATCAGAATTTATTAATCACGGTGGTTATCTTATTACAGACAGGAAAACAAGGTTATCAAACAGTCTGGGTATAAAGTTTCTGGATACGGAAATTAAGGTACATGCCGTCAGAGACAATTTGTATCCTCAGGAGCATATTTCCTGGGCTGATAATCAACTTATTCACAAATTCGAGACCAAGGAAGATGATGAAGTATATGCCATGGATGGCGGTACAGGATCAGCACTTGTAATTGGCCGTCAATCAGGAAAAGGAAAGTTTTTATTTTTCTCCACCCCATTTGATGCCATCAGTACCCTGGGATATTCCCGTTATCCATTTGGACTGGAATATGCTATCGATTATTTTAAAATTAATCCGGTAGTGAGAAAGGATAATCTGGAGTTTTATTTTGACCCAGGCAACAGGAAAAATATTAGTATAGAAAGTCTTGTAAAATTGTGGACCCGGGAGGGTATTCGAATAGTTCATGTTGCAGCATGGCACGAATGGCCAAAATGGACTTATGATTACGAAAGGTTAATAAAGCTGGCTCACGCTAATGGTATATTGGTTATAGCCTGGTTTGACCCCCCGCAGGTAAGTGATAAATTCTGGAAAAGTAACCCTCAATGGCGTGAAAAAAATTACAAGGGTGAAGATGCCCTTGAGGGATGGAGATATCCTGTAGCTCTTACAAATGAAGCCTGTCTTAAAGCAGCTATAGGCGAATATTTAAAACTGCTTATTTCTTACGATTGGGATGGAGTCAATATTGCTGAATTATATTTTAATTCTGAGCTGGGTTTTGGGGCACCTGAAAAATTTCAGCCTATGAATTCTGCTGCTTGTAAGGAAGTTAAGGAGAAATACAATATTGATCTAAGGAAAATATTTGACGAAAAATCACCTTACTATTGGAAAACCAATAACTATGTTAAAGAAAGTGTAAGCAAGTACAGAATGGATAAAATAGCATACCTGCAGGAAAGAATTCTACAGGCTGTTGATACTTACGCAAAAACTAAACCCGGATTCCAGGTAATTGTTACAACCATGGATAGTTATGGGAATCCGTCCTTAAAAGAATCTATAGGAATTAACAGTGATTATTTTGTTGCCCTTCAGAAAAAATATGGATTTCATTTACAGATAGAAGATGATGCAAGCCGTTGGTGTTCTGATCCACGCAGGTACGAAAAGATGGGGGAAATGTATTCTAAAATATTAGGAGATAAAACAAAATTGCTGTTGGACTTAAACATTCTTCAATTCAGGGACAAGGATGTTGTTACTCCCTTCCCTACACTGGTACAAACAGGAATAGAAAGTTATCAGCTTATTAATTCTTCTTCTATTGGTTCACTAAGGTACACAATATACAGTGAAGAAACTGCCAATCCCCAGGATATAAGTTTGTTCCCTTATTCAGCTTCCAGTTTTGTAGATTATGAAATTACTTCGAATGGGTATGAAGTTAATTCGCCCTTGTCGTTTACGCTAAAATTACCTAAAAAAATCAAGTTAATTAAAATAGATGACTTGCATGTAATAGGCATGCGCGACAATGAATATTTAATTCCTGCAGGAAAACATACAATCACTACTGGAAATGATGAACTGCCCGGGTTTTCTACAGCAGGCATACAGCCTCAGATTGTTTCTTTTACAGGTAATTTGCTTGATGTTAAGTATGCTATGCGAAGTATTGATTTTGAATATGAATCTGATGGCAGGGCAATAGTATCCTTAAGTGAGCCGCCATCAGAGGTAGTTATTGATGAACAATCAGTTAATGTGGACGTTATGAAAGGCAGAGATTGTTATAGTATATTTTTGCCTGAAGGAAAACATATAGTTAAAATCACAACCGGTAATTCTTTTAGTTATGGTATAAGTTTGACCAGCTTATGGTCGACAAACGCAATTGTAATATATGGCGGACTGGCTATACTTCTAATAACTATTATGTATTGGGCAATGAAATTTATCCGCAGGAGGTATGAGGAATGATATGTCAATGTGCAGATTTCATATGTGCATATGGTGATGACAAATTACTTCCGGAAAATTAAACAAATAAACAAATAATCAATAATCAATTAAATGGATATTCTAAGTTTATTCTTTGTGTTAAGTGTCATTCTGATCTGGTTTATGATAGGTTACCAATTTATTCTTACAGTTTATGGATACATAAACTTTGCAAAATCGCTAAGAGAGAAAAAAGAAATAAACCAGAAAGAATTCAACTATCCGTCATGTTCAATTCTCATTCCTGCTCACAACGAGGCCAAAGTAATTGCCAATACAATTCAGGCAATGTTAAATCTAAATTATCCTAAAGACAAGTTAAAGATTATTGTAATAAATGATGGTTCAAAAGATAATACTAAGGAAATAATTGAAAGTTATGCTGCAGAAGATCCAAGGGTAATATTGTTTGATATTCCTCAGGGTCAAGGAGGTAAGGGTAAATCAAGAACATTGAATTTAGGTATTAAAACCGTAGATACAGAGGTTGTGGCAATATATGATGCTGATAATACGCCTGATCCCGATGCTCTGCGTTACCTGGTTGCAAATTTAATATCAGATCCTGCTCTTGGCGGGGTGATTGGAAAATTCAGAACTGTTAACAAGAACAGAAATTTACTTACGAGATTTATAAATATTGAAACATTAAGTTTTCAATCGATGCTTCAGGCTGGCAGGTGGCAAATGCATAATATTGCGACTCTCCCGGGTACAAATTTTGTAATGTGGAACAGAATTATCCAGGAACTGGATGGATGGGATGAAGAAGCGCTTACAGAAGATTCAGAACTTAGTATAAGAATATATGAACATGGGTACAAAATAAAATTTATTCCCTACGCCATAACTTATGAACAAGAACCGGAGTCATGGAAAGTATGGTTAAAACAACGGGTAAGATGGGTAAGGGGTAATAACTATGTGATATCAAAGTTTTTTAAGTTAATCCCAAATTTTAAGAATAAAAGGATGAGATGGGATTTGCTTTATACCTTATCCCTTTATTACGTTTTTTTTGTTGCGGTAATTTTGTCCGATATATTGTTTATTCTGGGATTATTGAATATCATCAGCATTCCTTTACCAGGTCCATATAACTTTGTATGGATGTTTGCATTTATTCTCTTTATACTTGAAATTTTACTAGCCATATCCTTTGATAAGGAGGATAAACCAGGTAATTTCTGGTTGATATTGCTTATGTATTTTTCTTATTGCCAGTTATGGGTTTATGTTATTTTCAAGGCAGGTTACCTTGAATTCATTAAAAAGGAAAAGCACATTTGGGATAAGACCATCAGGTTTGACGTGCAACCCAAGAAGTAGATTTATTATGTTAATTTTTAATTAACTCAAATTTAAGATAAACAAGTCCTGATAAATGGTTCTTGTTTCTTAACTGCTGTCATTTCACCATAAGAACTTCATTTACAGCCTTAACAAGGGTTTCCTTTGGTACCAGTCCCATTGTAGCCTGAGGTGATCCTTTTACAGGACAAAACAGTACTGTTGGCAAATTTGTAATGCCCATTTGTGTGGATAATAATTGTTCCTTATCGGTATTTACCTTGTAAACAACTAATTTACCAGCATATTCCTTAGCAATTTCTTCCAGACGTGGAGACAACATTCTGCATGGACCACACCAGTCGGCATAGAAATCAATAATACAAGGTTTATCCCCAAGATATACCCAGGTTTTATTATCGGTGTAATTGAATACATGTGATTTAAATTCTTCGTCAGTAAGGCTGATTACTTCACCGGACAGACCTGGTTCTTTGTTACTGACAGGTACTGTTTCAGTATTTTGTGATTTGCAGTTGGTTATAAAAAATATACCAATTGTTAAAATGGACCATATTAGTTTTTTCATCGGATATTTTATTATTTTGAGATTAGAATAAAATTAATGAAATAATTAACTTATTAATAATTCTAAACACTTTATTAATAATATAGTTTTGTTTTATTATTCAATTAACACCTCAAAAATGATAAAAAAACCGGGACTAAATAAAGTCCCGGTTTTAATTAATGTAAATCAGATTTAATACTTGTATTAATAATTTTCAAATTCTTCCTTATCATTATTATTTGGTCGCAGATCTATTTCTACTTTTGGTGGTTTGGAATCCACTTTAGATTTGGATGAATGCCCTTTACCATTAAAAGAAACAGGATTTGCAATTCTGCTGTAAGAGTTGCTTTTCGATACTCTTTGTGCTTGATTTGCCCTGGATAAATTATTATCAGTTTTGTAAACAGATATTGTGTCACGCAATTGTTCAGCCTGACTGGCCATTTCTTCAGCGCTTGAAGACATTTCTTCTGATGCAGCTGAATTTCTTTGTGTAACTGCATTCAATTGTGTGATGGCATTATTTACCTGGTTAGCACCCGAATTCTGTTCAATACTTGCTGAAGCTATTTCCTGAACAAGCGTGGCAGTTTTTTGTATATCAGGTACAATTTTCTGAAGTAATTTGCCCGATTCATCTGCTATTCTAACACTTGATTTTGATAATTCATCTATTTCCTTAGCCGCAGCCTGGCTGTTTTCAGCCAGCTTACGTACTTCAGCAGCAACTACTGCAAAACCTTTTCCCTGTTCCCCGGCACGTGCAGCTTCAATAGCAGCATTAATAGCAAGTAAATCAGTTTTTTCAGCTATTTCTCCAATAATTGTTATTTTATCAGCAATTTTCTTCATGGCTTCAACAGTCACTGTTACTGCTTTATTCCCTTCTATTATATCCTTTGATGCCTGCAGTGCAATCTGTTCCGTTTGCCTTGCATTATCAGTATTCTGGGTTATATTGGATACCATTTGTTCCATTGATGATGAAACTTCTTCAGTAGAGGATGCCTGTTCGGTTGAACCTTCAGATATCTGAACAGCAACAGATTGTAATGACTGGCTGGCCAATACTATATTCTCAATTGTCAGCTGGGCTTCACCTATCATATTAGCATTTGCCTTTACCATTTCATCAAGTGCACCCATTAATTCATCCTTTTCCGACCTTTTTACAAGTGAAACAGTTAAATCACCCTTAGCCACAAGCTGCGCTTTCTGAATAATTTCATTAAGCGAAGTAATAAGACTGTTCAGATTGTTTTTAATGGCATTAAAGTCTCCATAATATTCTTTTGTAATAACATTTGGCATATCACCCTTGGCAATACGGTCGATATAGTCGCCAGCAACATTAAGCGGAATAATAACAGCATCCAGAGTGTTATTTACCCCTTCAACTACCTTACGGAAATCGCCCCAATGTTTTGTAGCATCAGCCCTTGTTCCCAGTTTCCCATCTACAGCAGCCTTTGCAAGAAATCCGGCATCAGCTACCAATAAGTTAACTGCATCTATACATTGGTTAAGATTGTTTTTAATTGTATTAAAGTCACCATTGTAGGTGTCTTTTATTTTTTCTGGAATGTTCCCCTTACTAATACTGTCAACGTAGGTTGCAGCTACATTCAATGGACCAATTACTGAGTCGAGAGTATTATTAACACCTTCAACTATTTTTGCAAAATCCCCGCCATGTTTGGAGGCATCAGCACGAGTGGCAAGTTTACCCTCAACGGCAGCTTTTGCAAGCATGGAGGCATCAGTAACCAGCAGGTTTACAGCTTCAATACATGTATTAAGATTGTTCTTAATCTCATTAAAGTCGCCATTATATGAATCTGTTATTCTGGCAGGAATATTTCCCTTGGAAATCCTGTCTACATATTCTGCAGCTACATTCAGAGGACCAATAACTGCGTCCAGGGTCTTATTAACACCTGCAACCATCACATGCCAGTCACCCTTGTACTTTGAAGCATCGGCACGTGTGGCCAGTTTACCTTCAACAGCTGCTTTTGCCAATATATTTACATCACCTGTTATGGCTTTTAAGTTAGCCCGAAGACCTTCAATGGTATCATTGATAAATACCTTTTTACCCGGCAGTTTTTCAATATTGGCTTCAAAATTACCATTACCAAATTCAGTGAATACGGCCATAGCTTTCTTCTTAACAGTTATATGTCCACCTACCATTTTATTGACACCTTCAGACATTGTTTTGTAGACACCTTCGAACTTATTGGCATCTATCATTACATCTATATCACCAAGATCGTGCTGTAAAGACATATTATTCATGTCTTTGATAAATTCCTTAATGTTACCTCTCAGTTTTTCTATATTGTCATTAATAAATGCTTTTTTACCCGGGAATTTTTCCAAATCGGCGTCAAAATTACCACGTCCGAATTCGGCTATACAAGCCATAGCTTTTTTCTTGACAGCAATATGTCCAAATACCATTTTATTGACACCTTCAGCCATTTCACGGTAAGAACCATCGAACTTATTTAAGTCCATAGCCACATCTATATCACCCAGATCATGTTGCTTTGACATGTTGTTCATTTCACTCATAAGGTAATTGAGATTATCAATACATAAATTAAGATTGTTCTTAATTTCATTGAAATCACCATTATAAGTATCTGTTATTTTTGCAGGAATATTACCTTTAGCAATACGGTCGACATATTCAGCTGCAACATTTAACGGGCCTATAACTGCATCCAGAGTTTTATTTACACCTTCAACTATTTTCGCAAAATCCCCGCCATGTTTTGAGGCATCGGCACGAGTAGCCAGTTTACCTTCAACAGCTGCTTTTGCAAGCATTCCGGCATCTGTAACTAACATGTTAACAGCATCAATACATAAGTTAAGGTTATTCTTTATTTCATTGAAATCACCATTATATGTATCTGTAATTTTTGAAGGTATGTTACCCTTGGAAATACGATCCACATATTCTGCTGCAACGTTCAAAGGTCCTATAACTGCATCCAGGGTTTTATTAACACCAGAAACCATAATCTGCCAGTCACCCTTGTATTTTGAAGCATCGGCACGTGTGGCCAGTTTACCTTCAACCGCCGCTTTAACTAAAATATTTACATCACCTGTTATGGCTTTTAAGTTAGCCCGAAGACCTTCAATGGTATCATTGATAAATACCTTTTTACCCGGCAGTTTTTCAATATTTGCTTCAAAATTACCATTGCCAAATTCAGTGAATACGGCCATAGCTTTCTTCTTAACAGTTATGTGTCCACCTACCATTTTATTCACACCTTCAGACATTGTTTTGTAGGCACCTTCGAACTTATTGGCATCTATCATTACATCTATGTCACCAAGATCGTGCTGTAAAGACATATTATTCATGTCTTTTATAAATTCCTTAATGTTACCTCTCAGTTTTTCTATATTGTCATTAATAAATGCTTTTTTACCCGGGAATTTTTCCAGCTCGGCGTCAAAATTACCTCGTCCGAATTCAGCTATACAAGCCATAGCTTTTTTCTTAACGGCTATATGGCCAAATACCATTTTATTAACACCTTCAGCCATTTCACGGTAAGAACCATCGAATTTATTTAAGTCCATAGCCACATCTATATCACCTAAATCATGTTGTCTGGACATGTTGTTCATTTCACTCATCAGGTAATTCAGGTTATCTATACATAAGTTAAGGTTGTTTTTTATTTCATTGAAATCACCGTTATATGAATCTGTTATTTTAGTTGGTATGTTACCTTTGGCAATGCGGTCTATATATTCGGCAGCTACATTTAACGGGCCAATAACTGCATCAAGGGTATTGTTAACTCCTTCAACAATTTTACGGAAATCTCCGGTGTGTTTAGTAGCATCAGCACGTGTGGCCAGTTTACCTTCAACAGCTGCTTTTGATAACAATCCGGCATCAGAAACCAACAAGTTTACAGCTTCTATACATGCATTCAGGTTATTTTTAATTTCATTGAAATCGCCATTATATGTATCCGTAATTTTTGCAGGTATATTACCTTTGGCAATACGGTCGACATATTCTGCCGCTACATTTAACGGACCTATTACAGCATCGAGTGTTTGGTTAAAACCAATTACAATTTCTCTGAATTCTTCATTAGTTTCCTCTGGTTTGGCACGTGTCGCAAGTTTTCCTGCAACTGCTGCCCCTACCAGTTCCTTTGTCTGTTTTACCACTGCTTTGATTATACTTTGTATATTACCTGATATAACCCAACCTAAGATTAAACTTATTAGTATAATTACAAATATCAGGGAAATCATAAAGCTGGTTCCTTCATCTGCCATAGCTTTGTTTTGCTCAGATGTTTCTTTTGCAAGCCGTAACTTCAAGTTCTGTAATTCACTTATTGCTTTCTGACACGCCACATTATCCTGTTTATTTTTAACGTGAAGCAAGTCAATAGCCCCGGCTTTATTATCAACGTCAAGCATAGTTTTTAATTCCGGGACTGACTTGAGGTATTCTTCAAATGCATCATTAAAGTTCGACACGGCCCTTTTTCCTTCATCTGTAAAAATTGTAGATTCTATAAGTTTAGAATCGTTATTTATGGTTTTAACTAAGTCATCAATATCAGAGTAGTAATTATTCCTTAGCGATGAGTTATCAGCCAGGATAGCATCACGTAAAAGAACCCTTATACGTTCAAATGACGAAGTTAATTCTGTCAATTGTCCCAGAGGAACAGTCATTCTTTCATACATCTTTACTCCTGCGCCATCTATTTGTTTTAGTCTGGCAATTCCCATATAGCCTATCAAACCGGCTAGTAATGCAACAATAAGGAAGCTACTTAATAACTTCGATCTAATCTTCATGTTTGTAAACCAGTTCATAATTTTTAATTTATTTGTTAGTATTTATATAATTCGTTTTAATTATTTTAAAAATCAGATTTGAAAAATCATGATGTGGACCGTGTCCGGGATATACTATTGATATTTTTTTTTCGCATAATCTCGAAATTACCTGTTCATTTTCTTTTTTTAGGATATCATTTTCAAATTCTATCGGAAAAGTCGTATCACCTGCAAATAATATCCCTTCATTTTCTCCATACAGGCAAATAGAATCATAACTGTGCGACGTTATGTGAAATACTTCAAAGTATTGTTCACCTATACGTACTATATCTCCATCCCTTAAAATTCTGTCTATACCTTTCATGTGGGAATTAAATGCACAGACCCGGGGGTTAAAAGCTTCCTTCACCTTAGTAAGCATGGCTGAATGATCAGAATGGCTATGAGTAAGAATTACCTGGTCAACCTTTTTCTTACCCAACCCTGTGTTAATACTTTCTATTTTATTAATTATCATTTCATCACTTCCAACATCAATAAGTGTAGTTATATCGTCAATTGTATTCCATGAGCCCATAACAAGGAATACGTTTGAGGTATAAATTTTACTCTCTTCTGTAAGGTTAATGATTTTCATATTTTCTCGTGTAACTGGGCATAATCCACAATTTTCCTAAACTTTTGATTTAATTCTTCTGGCATAGCCTGTGTGTTTTCCATTACCAACAGACCACCACTTAGAAGCATCTGATGATAATTGGATAATACCTCAACACGTTGATTGTAATTAAAATGCAGCAGAACATTTTTACATATTATAAGACTGTAATCATCCCTTAACGGTTTAAGTGACAATAAGTCATACTTCCGGAAGTCAACCAGGTTTCTCAATTCAGCGTTAACTATATAATTATCTTTAGTCTCAGCCGGAGTAAAATATTTACTTAACAACTCAGGAGGGATTCTTTGTAAATGTTCACTGTGATAAATACCCTGAGTTACAGTTTTGCCAAAATCTACGTTTTCATTGTCAATATCAATGGCATGTATTTTTACATTTCTTAAAGCAAACTTACCCATACTTTCTGCCAGTAAAATAGCAAAGGTATAGGTTTCCATTCCCATTGCGCATCCGGCATCCAGTATGTGAACCCCATTCCTGCCAAGGGCTAAAGGAACCAGTTTTTCAACTGCAAGTGAGAGTATTTGTTCGTCTCTGAAAAAAAATGTAAAGGCCACTTTTAATTGATTATTGACAATTTATAATTGATTTTTAAGGTATTGTCGATTTTCCATGATGAAAATATTGATTTTAATGGTATCATGGAAAATTGATTATTGATTATTGACAATTTATAATTGATTTTTAAGGTATTGTCGATTTTCCATGATGAAATTATTGATTTAATGGTATCATGGAAAATTGATTATTGATTATTGATTATGAGTTTACCCGGATAATGTTCATTAGTCATCCGTAATTAATAAACTGTAGTCATTAAACAGCATGCTTAACTCCGGTTTCCTTAATTGCTTCAATTTCATCACTTGTAAAAACTTTCGCAACATTGAGTAACATAATAAAATCGTTATGTTGTTTAAATATTCCGAGCAGAAAATCAGTATTAAAATCTTTACTCATTGTAGGTACAGGTTTAATTTCGTTATCATCGATTGTTATAACATCTTTAACCTTGTCAACAACTGTTCCGATGCGTAAGATTTCAGAGCCTTTTCGAGAGGTCAAAAACAATAACAACATAAGAAGATTCATCAGAACGCGGAGGAAGATTAAATTTGTTTCTTGATTCAAAAACAGGGACTACCTCCCCTCTGAAATTTATTATCCCCTTTATATGTTCAGGGGCGTTTGGTACATGAGTTATGCGTTGTTTTTGCAATACCTCAATCACATTAGTCACGTTGACTGCAAATAGCTCGTCGCATACTATAAAAGACAGATAAGTACTAGTCATGGCGAATATAATTGATTATTGTTTATTGATTTTTGAATATTTATTACTAATTACTAATGCCAATTAAGAGTTGAAATAAATAACTAACTGTTAATATGTACTAACCATTCATTTTTGCTTTATGTCAAAAAAAATTACACGGAGAAACACGGAGAACATAACAGAGTTACACGGAGAAAATCCAACTCTTAATTCGCATTAATAATGACTAATTATTGAAGATTTATTAATAAAAATAATTGAAAATTACTATTGTATAATTTGTCTTGACTCCTGGATCTTGGTTCTCTATTTATTCAGACTGCGATCTTTTGCCTGGTTTGCTCGTTTGCTTTGAATAGTTTATTTGTATCGATCATGAATGCCTGGTTACCATCTCCGAGCTGACTGGCAGATGTAATATATTCCTCGGTTGCGGAATGATTTGCCTAAAGGCTTTAAAACTGCCTGGTGTTCGCCTACTATTTTATCGGTTAGCAGGGCCATGAGTTGTCGTTATTCCGGATTATGACTACAGTATTACTTTTTTATTCTATAATTCCTTGATATGTCATTGTTTGCGGAGATCGACAAATGGTATTAACTGGTTATTAAAAGGTAGAGTGGCGGTGTTAGTACGTTTTTCTATTTCATCGGCACAGCCATGCTACAAATCATTATGTCTGAAATGGAACGTGAAAAATGAATTTCTGAACTTTGAAAAGAAATGAAATCTATTATAGCTACCGATTGCTGTATTTTAAGGTAAATACAGTGCCTATACCATCTTCTGAGGTAATGGATATGTCGCCGCGCAGGTCAATTACTTTCTTACGGACTACATCCATGCCAACTCCTCTGCCCGAAACATCTGTTAAACTCTCTGCTGTGGAAAATCCAGGCAGGAAATATAAGCTCAAGATCTTCCTGTTTGTAGGTTTATCTCCAGGTTTCAATAAACCTCTTTCTACTGCCTTTAATCTTACCTTTTCAGTATTTATTCCCGAGCCATCATCTTCCACGCTTATCACAACGTAGTTTCCTGTTTGGTTGGCTGATATTTTTATTATACCTTTTTCTGGTTTGCCAGCTTTTACTCTTTTTCCCGGATCCTCAATCCCATGGTCAATACAATTCCTTATTATATGCATTAACGGTTCATTAAGCTGATCTATCGTATTCTTATCCAGTTCAGTATCTGTGCCATGTGTAACAAGTTCAATTTTTTTATTCAGGTGCTTTGATAAATCGCGAATTAACCTTTGAAATCTGAGTATTGTATCACTTAAGGGTACCAGTCTTATTTCAAGAGTATTATTTCTGAATAATTTGGACAAACCATCAACTTTTTCAAGATATGGACGTATTGGATCATAAATATTATCTTTTGTAAACAGAAGCAGCTGTGAATTAACTGTGATCAGTTCACTGACAAGATACATAAGGTTATCAAGTTTGGACGAGTCGACAGAAATCCTTTTAACGGTAATCTGTTTATTTTCTTTTATAATATTTGTTTCTTTATGTACTTCTTCTGTAGTAATTTTTTCAGGTACTTCATCCTGAACCTCATTATTTGAACCTTGAGGGTGCTCAATATAATCAAGAATTGAAATTTCATGCTTTTTATCTGGTTGTAGAGTAGGCTTACCATCAACGAATAAATCTCTTTCTGATAGCTTAGTTATAAGGCAATTATCTTCAACAAACAGAAATACATCCTGAATTTCACTTACATTTGCTGAAGTTATTAATACAATACTCCATACATCAGAAATGTCGTCACTTAAATAATCAATTCTAATTATCTGAAATTGTCCTAACTGAGATAATTCTTTAAAAATTGACACAAGGCTTATTCCACGGAAATAAATCTTTTCATCAAGTTGTAACATTATATGCCAGGTACATACAAGTTCAGTGTTTTTTTCATTCTTATTGCCACTTTGCTTTTCAACAGTTTTATTGCCGGTAGAGTCAATATTCTCCAGTATTTTATTTGTTTCAGATATAATTTTATTATGATTAACTGCATTTGAAGGATCAGAAAGTTTTTCATCTGAAAGTAATTTCCTGATGTGATCCACAGATGCAAAAGTTATATCAAATATTTCCTTATTGAATGATAATTTGTTATCCCTGATTGCCTGGTAAAGACTTTCAAAGCTATGCGTGAATTCACATATAAAATCAAAGCCATACATTCCACTAACGCCTTTTATTGTATGCATGGCCCTGAAAACAGACTCTATTAATTCTTTATTACCCGGTTCATTTTCCAATTCGAGAAGGTCTTTTTCCATACGGTCCAGAAGACTTAAAGCTTCCTCGAAGAATTTATCCCTGAATTTTTGAAGAATTGGATCCATACCTATATTAAATTTTAATCTAAGTTATGGCGGATAAAGTATCTTACAATCAACTTTAAAATGATTTATTGAAGAGAAATGTTGATTTTATATTCATCATTCTGATGAGTAAGTAATCATCATTTTGATTACTACAAAAGGCTTAGTTGAAAAATTATAATTAAGGTTTTTACTTTAATTAATATTTATTGGATATATTTATATGAATTCCCGTTGATAATAAATGTTGTTGTAAGATGTCTGAAATTACTCAATTAGAACTTTTAGATTCAATTATCAATAATTCCAGAGAAATAATTTGGGCAGTTGACCATAATTATAAGCTTTTATATGCAAACAAAGCATGCCAGGACTCTGCCATTTCAGGTGGAAGGAAAGAACTATCAACAGGTACGAATATTTTATCACCTGAATATCCAACTAATTATATCACTTTTTGGAAGAATAATTATGATAGATGTTTCAAGGATGAATCTTTTGGAGTAGAAAGCGAGTTATTAATGGATGATGGTAAACATTATATTGAAAATTATTTTAAACCGTTAAAAAACCGGGATGGTGTTGTAATTGCATCAGTTATAACCTCCCAGGATATTACATTTCGTAAACTGACTGAAAAAACAATGGAAGAAAGTGAAACACTTTTAAAAATTACCCAGCAAATTACAAAAATGGGTGGGTGGATTTATGATCTCCAAAGTCAAAAAGCGGAATTCACTGAATATATAAATGCAATATTCGGAAGGGCTATTTCGAGCCCCGAGGATGGTATTCAATTCTTTCACCCGGAAGACAGATGCTCTATAAGAAATGCTTTTTATGAAACTATTACAAAAAAAATACCTTATGATTTAGAATTAAGGTTTGTTAATTTTTATGGAAAGAATTTATGGGTACGAACCATTGGAGTACCATTAATTCAGAATGGTAATGTAGTAAAGATTATTGGCAGTGTGATAGACATTACTGACAGAATAAAAAATGCAGAAGCATTACAGGCCTCCAGAAATCAGTATGAAACCCTGTTTGAGAATTCAGGCGCAAATATGATAATAATTGATTATAATGGAAATTATCTGATGTTAAATGAAAATGCTGCTAAAAATTTCGGAGTATCTAAATCCAATATTATCGGTAAATCAATGTTTGATTTTCTCCCAAATGATGTAGCCAACCATTATATTGACTTAAACAGATTACTTATTGATTCAGGCGGACGCTCAGAATATGAAGATTCATTTTTGTTGAACGGAGAAATTAAAACTTTTGCAATAGTAGATCAGACTATAA
The DNA here is from genome assembly GCA_963766305.1 of uncultured Bacteroidota bacterium. Classification (GTDB taxonomy): domain Bacteria; phylum Bacteroidota; class Bacteroidia; order Bacteroidales; family JAAUTT01; genus JAAUTT01. The sequence goes on along the minus strand of CAVYAE010000030.1, from coordinate 67,145 downwards.
AAGATGAAAATGGAGAAAATTATGCTATACTGTCAAGTTCACTTGATATTACTGATCAGCAACAAATTGAATTAAAAATTAAACAGCAAAATGAAGAACTCAAAAAACTAAATGCTGACAAAGACCGGTTTATCTCCATACTTGCTCACGATTTAAAAAATCCTTTTAATTCATTATTAGGGTTTTCTGACTTACTAAGTAAAAATATTCATAAATACGATATTAATAAAATTGCCGGACAGGTAAATATCATTAATGAGATTTCCAAGAGTACTTATAATTTACTTGAAGATACATTATTATGGGCAAATGCACAATCAGGCAAATTATCCTTCGAACCACAAAAATTAAATTTAACAGAAATCTGCAATCAGGAAATTAACAAACAGGGTATATTGGCTAAAAACAAAAATATTTCAGTTGATTATTATTCTGATAATGAGATAATTGTATTTGCAGATAAACAAATGTTATCTGTAATTTTTAGAAATCTGATAACTAACGCAATTAAATTTACCAATCAAAATGGACAAATTAAAATTTATGGTGATATTGATAACTATAATGCATTAATTACGGTTTCGGATAATGGAATAGGGATAGATGATGAGAGTCAGAAAAAACTTTTTGACCTTGCTTATAAAGTTTCAACTAAAGGGACTAATGATGAACTAGGTACAGGTTTAGGCTTATTACTTTGCAAAGAATTTGTTGAGAAACATAATGGTAAAATTTGGGTGGAAAGTTTATCAGGCAAAGGAAGCAGTTTCAAATTTACTATACCGCTGAATGTTGAAACTCAATAATTAAAGCTCATATTACCTAATCATATTATGCCTATGCATCTATACAAACAATCTTATTCTTAATAGCATACATTATAAGGCTTGCAGTATTATTAGTTCCCGTTTTGAGGAGGAGATTAGAACGGTGACTCCTGATAGTGGTAGCACTAATATGCAATTTTTCAGCTATTTCATCATTGGATAAGCCTGCTGCAACCTCTTTAAGAACTTCAATTTCTCTTTTAGAAAGATGATCAAGTTTTAAGTCGTCCTGCTCACCTTCAGATTTGGAGATATAAAGATTGTTTATAAGTTTTATTAGCAGTTCATTGGAAAAATAATTTTTTCCTGCTGCTATGTCTTTTATGGCACTAAGTAATTCGCTTATTCCTGAAGATTTTAAAATAAATCCTTTTATACCAGCTCGTATTAGTTTATAATAATATTTTTCGTCACCGAACATAGTTAAAGCCAAAATATTAATTCCTGGGAAATCTTTCTGCAGCAATTTGTGAAGCTTCAATACCATCCATGACAGGCATAGAAATATCCATTAACACAACATCAGGTTTTACATTAGGATAAATATCCAGAAATTCCTGCCCATTTCTTGCTTCCCCTACAACTTCCGTAAATTGTCCGCTTGAGAGTAAAAGTTTTACACCATCCCGGAACATATCATGATCATCCACCAGTAACACCTTAACTTTATTTTCCATTTTCAGAGATCATTAAATTTAATTTAATATCGGTTCCAATATTTGGATTTGATTTTATTATTATATCCCCACCCATAATTTTTACCCTGTTAATCATATTATAAAGACCCATGCCTTTTTTTTCTTGTTTTACCTTTTCAACATCAAAGCCTGTTCCATTATCAGAATATAAAATCTGAACAAAAGAATCGCTTTTACTAAATTTAATTATAATTTTTTTTGCTTTTCCATGTTTAACAGAATTATTAATACATTCCATCAATATTCTATACAGATGAATTTCATAATTTTCATTTAGTCTGCTGGTCAGATTTGACGATATTATTATGTTAACTCCTTTACCAATTTGAATTTTTTCTGCAAAAGTATTTATAGCCTGCACTAATCCAAAATTCTTCAATATGTGAGGACTCAAATTATTAGCAATATCCTTTAACATAGCTATTGCCTCATCAATTCCCTGCACAGTTTGTCGGGTTATTAATTCTTTATTAACTGTGTTATTTTCATCAGAAAGCCATTGAATATACATTTTTAATGTGGATAAATTAGGTCCCAGACCATCGTGAAGTTCCCTCGCGTAATATATTTGCGAATCTTCCTGAGTTTTAACAATTGCATCTATAATTTTTAAATCAAGATGCTTTAAGTCAGTATTATCACGAACTATTGATAAAATAGCATCTTCATTTTCAAAATCTATACGTTTGCTGTTTATTTGAAAATATCTTTTTTCATGGTTATTATTTAAAACCTCAATTTCATGAATGTCTTTTCCGTCATTTTGATAAATTTCAGAAAGGCTGTTAATTAAATGGTTAAATTTATTATTAAGGTAAAAATTAATTTCATCCATAGTCATATTGGAGTTTTGGATATCTATTAATTTAAGAAAAGCATTATTGGCCTCTATTAGTTTATTCTTCTTAAGTATTACAATTCCATCCTTGCTATTTGAAAATATATTGAAAAATTTTTCTTCTTTTTCTTTTATTTTAATCAAAGCCTGTTCCAGTTCTTCATTTTTTTGGCGTAGTTCATTAACTAGTTTTTTATTTTCTGCTCTTAAATTAAATTCAGTTATTCCACTTTGTAAGGCTTGTCTCATTTCCCTAGTATCCCAGGGTTTCTTAAGGAATTTAAATATTCCGCCCTGGTTAATTGCCTGCAAAGCAGTATTATTATCGACGAAAGCAGTAAATATGATTTTAATTATGTCAGGAAACAGGGGGTGAACTCTTTGCAGAAATTCAAGACCAGTTTCAACAGGCATTCTCTGATCTGCAACAATTATCTTAATAGGATAGTTTTTAATTATTTCAAGGGCATTTTGTGTTGAAAGTTCAATAAAAATATTATATTCTTCTTCAAAAAAATCCTTAAATACTTCAAGATTTAAAGGATCATCATCAATGTAAAGTATATAATCTTTGGCATTTTCCATAAACTGTTATATCAACATAATTTTAATTATGGTCGTTGGCTTAAAATCGAAAGTGGCTATGATTAATTAATCAGTAATACCCGTATTATCAAATATAATAATATTAAAGGACTTTTCAAAAATATTAAAGATGTGCTACTGTTAAATTATCATTAAATCAATTTATTCAGAAAATCAGCATTATTGTAAATTGTTGTTACAGAATCAAAATTTTAGATTAATTGCATTGTTTTGTTTATCAAATAGTATATATTTGTAGCCATAATTATTTATTTTAATACATCATATGAAAAACGGGAAAGTTAAATTCTTTAATAATTCTAAAGGGTTTGGATTTATTAAGGACACAGAATCAGAAAAAGAATATTTCGTTCATGTATCAGGTCTAATTGATCAAATAAAAGAAGGTGACGAGGTAACTTTTGAACTTCAGGAAGGCAGAAAAGGATTAAACGCAGCAAATGTTAAATTAGCATAGCTTATATCTTATTTTGGCGGATACATATTTAAGCTTCACAATACAATGTGAAGCTTTTTTTTTGCAAAGAAAACGCCAGGCTCAGCGTTATGCTCGACATAAAAATTCTCATTTACTTTAGTAAACTCCGCTTTTTCTGACATCGCAGGCCTTGATCCTGGCGTTTTCTTTGCAAAAAAATTCCTCACTCAAGAAATTCTGAGTGAGACATTATATTTAAGTGCCAGGCTCAGCGTTATACTCGTTATAAAATGCTCATTTACTTTAGTAAACTCCGCTTTTTCTGACATCGCAGGCCTTGATCCTGGCGTTTTCTTTGCAAAAAAATTCCTCACTCAAGAAATTCTGAGTGAGGACCATTATATTTAAGTGCCAGGCTACTTCTATTTTGCGTAGGCTATAGCCCTTGTTTCCCTTATTACTGTTATCTTGACCTGGCCAGGATATGTCATTTCACTCTGTATTTTTTTTGCAAGTTCAGATGATAACAATTCGGCATCTTTGTCATTGACTTTTTCGCTGCCTACTATAACACGTAACTCGCGACCAGCCTGAATAGCATATGTTTTTGTAACTCCAGGGTACGAAAGTGCCAGTGCTTCAAGATCTTTTAATCTTTTTATGTAAGCTTCCACAACTTCTCTCCTTGCTCCGGGACGTGCTCCTGATATTGCATCACATACCTGTACTATTGGAGCCAGCAGTGTAGTCATTTCAACTTCATCATGATGTGAGCCTATAGCATTGCATATATCGGGTTTTTCCTTGAATCGTTCTGCTAATTTCATTCCAAGAATAGCATGTGGTAATTCGGGTTCATCATCCGGTACTTTGCCAATATCGTGTAAAAGTCCGGCACGTTTGGCAGATTTTGGGTTTAAACCAAGTTCGGAAGCCATAATTGCACATAAATTAGCTACTTCTCTTGAGTGTTGTAAAAGATTTTGACCATAAGAAGACCTGTATTTCATTTTACCTATTAAGCGTATAAGTTCAGGATGCAGCCCATGAATACCCAGGTCTATAGTAGTTCTTTTACCGATTTCAACTACTTCTTCTTCAATTTGTTTCTGCACTTTAGTTACTACTTCTTCAATTCTGGCCGGATGTATTCGTCCATCTGTAACGAGCTGATGCAAAGATAATCTGGCTACCTCACGACGAAGTGGGTCAAAAGCTGAAAGAATAATGGCTTCCGGAGTGTCATCTACAATTATTTCTATGCCTGTAGCTGCTTCAAGAGCCCGGATGTTTCTACCTTCACGGCCAATTATCCTGCCCTTTATTTCATCACTTTCAATATGAAATACAGTAACTGAGTTTTCTACTGCCACTTCTGTAGCCACCCGTTGAATGGTTTGTATTACTATACGTTTAGCTTCTTTTCCAGCAGTCATTTTTGCTTCTTCCATCGTTTCGTTAATAAACGACATTGCATCAGTTTTAGCTTCTGCTTTTAATGATTCCATCAACTGGGTTTTGGCATCATCAGCAGTGATCCCGGACATGGCTTCAAGATGTTCAATTTGTTGTTTATGAATTCTCTCCAGCTCCTCCGTTCTTTTTACAACTAATTCTGTCTGGCTGGTCAGATTATCCTTCAATTGGTCCAGTTCTTTCTTATTTCTTTGCAGTTCTTCTAGTTTTTGAGAAAGAGCTAATTCTTTTTGTTTAAGTCTGTTTTCAGCTACTGCAATCTTCGAATTTCTTTCGTTAAACAGTTTTTCATTTTCAGATTTAAGTTGAAAAAATTTTTCTTTTGCCTGTAGAATTTTGTCTTTCTTTATTACTTCTGCTTCTGATTCAGCTTCTTTAATAATAGTTTCCCGTCTGTTTTTTAAAATAATAAAAAATAAGAAATATCCTGAGGTACCGCCAGCTAAAAGTGCACCGATACCAATTGCTGCAGGTAATAAAAAGTTTATCTGTAATAATATTTCATTTATCATATATTTAATATGTTATAAATTGTGATTATATAAAAAACCCACATGAGTTTCATCTAACTTTTAAACCCCAAGTAAATATGGGTGAAGCAGCCAGGTAAATATTTCGATCTTCCACTGTCCGGATACACCGGTTAACGGTTTCCCGTTATGAGGCCTGATCTTGATAACCTGAGTCTACCTTCAATGTAATAATTGTTGAGTTCAAAAGAATTGAAGAAACTATGCGGGCAATATCTATTCAACTGTATGTAAAAGAACGTAATTTTTATCATGTTGTTTATCAACCAATTCCTCAAGCGATTCATTAATTTTCTGAATTCTGGTAAATAAATCTGTGTTTTCGTCCTTTCCTTCCACTTCTGAAAGTTTAATAACAAATTGTAAAGCTGCCATTGCTAAAAAATCCTGAATGTCTTTATCAGCATATTTTGTTTTATACTGAAATACCTTATCATTAATCATTTTTGCAGCTTTTCGTATTTTTTCCTCATCATCTCTTTCAATTTTAAGTGGATAATAACGGTCAGCTATATTAATTCTAATGGATAATTTTTCTTCCATTCAATTTTTATTTATTTAATAAGGCAATACATTTGTCAATTTCCCGCACAATCCTGTTAACCTTAAGTTTTGCTTCATGTACATCTTCACTTTTGGTTGATAATAATTTTGCCAGTTTAAGCTGTTCATATTTATATAGCAAATCCTTAATTTGATTATCTTTATAATTGATCGTCATTAATAACTCATTATTTTCAATCAAAAGTTTCTTATTTTCATTTTTGATCTGTTCATACAGAGTTAAAAATTTATTAATTTTTTCTTCCAATGAGTTGACGACTATCTCATTTTCAGTCATAAAAAATTATTGATTATTAAAATTGAAAATTTATTATTTTATTAATTATTATATTGTAAAGCCTATAAACAAATTTCAAAAAATTAACATTTTAGTTTATAAGTTTATATGCCTAATAATCTAAATAATTACCTACAAATATAGTAATAGGTTTATTAATATAAAACTTATTATTGATAATTTAATGGTTGCGTCCATGATCAAATTCAAGTTAAATTTTATAAGGTTAACAGTTATAATTTTATTGCTGTTTGCCGGAAATATTATCCAAATCACCTGTGGACAAAATTTTGTTTCCCCGGTAGATATTCCACTGGTGTTATCAAGCAACTTTGGTGAACTAAGAGCGGATATGTTTCATTTTGGGATTGATATTACAACGAATAGCCTGACAGGCTTAAATGTTTATGCTATTGATTCAGGATATGTTTCCAGAATAAAAGTTGAATCCGGGGGATATGGGAGAGCCTTATATATTACACATAATAACGGATATACATCTGTTTATGCTCATTTATTATGTTATAATCAGGAAATTGACAAATACTGTAAAGAACAGCAATATAAAAAAAGAGCCTTTAGTGTAGATTTGAATTTAGAACCCGGATTAATAAAAATTCATAAAGGCCAGCTTATAGCCTGGTCAGGTAATGCAGGCAATACTACAGGCCCTCATTTACATCTTGAAATCAGGGAAGGTAATTCACAAGCTACTTTAAATATTTTAAGGTATTTTAGTTTTGATATTCCTGATACAATACCTCCGGTATTAGAAAAACTATGGATATACAGGTTTGAAGATGACAGTACCGAAATAGATCAATATAAACCATTGGAATATAGAATAGTACAAGGTTATGACGGTTTAAAATTATTAAACAATCCGGAAATAGAAATTCCGGGGAAGATTGCTTTTGGACTTGAGGGGTATGACATTATAAATAAGTCATCACATAAAACCGGAATATATGAAATCAGTTTAATTATGGATAATAAATTAATTTTTGACCAACAATTAAACAAGCTGGACTGGGATGAAATGCGATATGTGAATAGTTTAATGGACTATGGCCTTTACCTGAAATATGGTGATAAAATTAACCGCTTATATATACAGCCTAATAATAAATTAAAAATATATAATAGTGTCGTTAATAATGGAATTATAAATATAAATGATACTATATCAAGCAAGTTTGAAATCATTGTAAAAGATGCATCATTAAATGAATCTAAACTATATTTTACAGTCAAAGGCAAACCGGGTAATAGTAAGAAAGTTATAAATAATTTATCGAAGGAAGATATTTTAATGCATTGTAATAAAGAAAATTATTTTGAGCGTGAAAATATTAAATTATTAATACCTCAAAATTCACTATATTCCAATTTGTATTTCAAGTATAAACAACTGCCTGCATTTCAAGGTTATTTATCACAAATTCAACAAATTGGCAATTCGAATGTTCCACTGCACAAATCTGCCCTATTATCGGTTAAACCATTTAATGTTAAGGAGAATATTAAAAGTAAATTATTATTGGTGAATATAGACGAGCATGGTAAAATTATATGGAGTGGGGGAGAATATAAAAATGGCTTTGTACAGGCTTATATTTTATTTTTTGGAAAATATGCAGTAGCAGTCGATACTATACCTCCAACTATTACACCGGTAACTGAAAATATTAAGGATGATAATTATGCAGACTTCGACAGGATTCAATTCATAATAAAAGATAGCCTTTCAGGAATCAATAAATTTAAGGGATATATAGATGGTCAATGGGCATTATTTGAATATGATGCAAAAGAAAATTTACTTTATTATGAATTTGACCCGGTAAGGATGCATTATAATATAAAACATACCATTTATCTTGATGTTACTGATAAAAAGGGGAATCTGGCTACCTATATTTCGACATTTATTAAATAATCGTGTTTTCAAGCTTTACTACTATTAATTCATAAACAGATTATTATGAGAAATACAACTATCTATAATGTAATAGGTATAATGTCTGGTACTTCTTTGGATGGGCTTGATATTGCATATTGCACCTTTTACCTGAAAGAAAATAAATGGACATTTGAAATAATAGAAGCAATTACCTATAAATACTCTGATAATTGGAAGGTCAGATTAGCCAAAGCTGATAATTTACAGGGGTATGACCTGGTTTTACTTCATAATGATTTTGGTTTATTAATTAGTGAATATATTCTGCAATTTTTAAATGGGAAAAATTATAAAATTGATTTTATATCATCACACGGCCATACCATCTTTCATCAGCCCCAGCTTGGCTTAACCTTCCAGATAGGAAGTGGTGCTGTGATAGCTTCCAAAACCGGTATTTTAACAATATGCGATTTCAGATCACTGGATGTAGCTCTTGGAGGACAGGGGGCACCACTGGTACCCATAGGTGACAGACTTTTGTTTTATCAGTACTGTTATTGTCTTAACCTTGGAGGTTTTGCCAATATTTCATTTGATGATAACAGCAGTAACCGGGTAGCTTTTGATATATGTCCTGTAAATATTGTGCTTAATGATATTGTTGGTGAATTAGGTTTAGAGTTTGATGCTAACGGAGAAATTGGAAGACGGGGAGAAATAAACCATGCATTGTTAAATGAAATTAATCAATTAGATTTTTACTATACATATAATCCAAAATCTCTTGGAAAAGAATGGGTAAATAATATATTTATGCCTGTAATTAAAAGTTATAAGATTTCTGTAGATGATAAATTAAGGACTTTATATGACCATATAACTTATCAGATCGGAAAAGTTTTGGAAAATAAACAATATGGAAAAATTCTGATTTCAGGAGGAGGAACCTGGAATACTTTTTTGCTGCAACTACTAAAGGAAAACCTTAAAATACCGGTAGAAATTCCATCTGAAATAATAATAGATTTTAAAGAAGCGCTAATTTTCGCGTTCTTAGGAGTTTTGAGAATTAGAAATGAAATAAACTGTTTAAGTTCTGTAACAGGCGCAAGCACTAATTCTTCCGGAGGAATTATATATGAAGTGAAGGGGTAATTGCCTGCTGTTATAAATTAGAAAAGGGTGATTCTCACGAATAACCCTTTTTACCACATTACTAACATTTACAACTACTAACTAAACTACTATTTTTATCTTACATTTAAAAAAATAAATTTAATTGTAAGCATTTATATTTTAATGTTTTAATATCAATAACTCATATGAGTCCAACAATTAAAACTTTCAGTAAATCAATGAAACCTTTTATAAAACAAATATACAATTACACACTTAATGTAAATAATAGTTAACATTAAGTTTCTGTTAATGTTTTGTTAATTATTATATACAAATATAGCACTTTTAATTGAAAAAACAAGGGGTCTTTATAAAAAAATTCATTTTTTTGAATATTACCTTTATAAATTGGGGGACTTTGTTAAAATATATATAATATTAAAAAAAATATACAGTCAAAGTGGGACCTTATTGTTATTTATTATATTTGCTGAATTGCTTAATACTTAATAACCTAATTAATAATTCTGATGAATAAAATTTTAACAATCATCATTGTGGTTGCTCTCAACACATTGATACTTCCAGATGGGAAAAGCTGCACAAATTATATTGTTACTAAAGGAGCCTCAGCAGACGGTTCGGTAATGATTTCGTATAATGCTGATTCTCACGAATTATATGGAGAATTATATTTCCATCCTGCCATGAACTATCCAAAAGGCACCTTTTTAGATGTAAATGAATGGGATACAGGTAAACCCCTCGGTAAAATCAAGCAGGTACCACATACTTATTCAGTAGTAGGTTTTATGAATGAATACCAGGTTGTAATTGGTGAAACTACATTTACAGGCAGGGAAGAATTACGGGATACGACAGCTGTAATTGATTATGGCAGTTTAATGACTCTGGCATTGCAGAGATCCAAATCTGCACGTGAAGCTATTAAGGTAATGACAGACCTTGTTGCAGAATACGGATATGAAAGTACAGGAGAATCATTTTCCATTGGTGATAAAAATGAAGCATGGATTTTAGAAATGTGTGGTAAGGGACCCGGCAACAAAGGTGCCGTTTGGGTAGCCCGTAAAATACCTGACGGGTATGTTTGCGGACATGCTAACCACGCACGAATAAGTACGTTTCCATTAAATAATTCTGATGAATGCTTATACGCTTCGGATGTCATAAACTTTGCAAGAGAAAAAGGTTATTTTAAAGGAGAAGACAAGGATTTTAGTTTTTGTGATGCTTATAATCCGATTGATTTTGAAGGAGCCCGTTTTTGTGAAGTACGTGTATGGAGTATGTTTCACAAAGTTAACAAAGATATGGATGTATATTTTGATTATGTCAGTGGAAGTAACTTAACTCATAAAATGCCATTATGGGTTAGGCCTGACCATCCAGTAACCTTAAACGACATGCATGGATTCATGCGCGACCACCTGGAAGGAACTCCTCTTGATATGACCAAGGATTATGGAGCTGGTCCTTACGGACTCCCATACAGATGGCGCCCCCTAACCTGGAAAGTGGACGGAGTGGAATATTGTAATGAAAGAGCAGCTGCAACACAGCAAACCGGGTTTTCATTTATTGCACAATGCCGGTCCTGGCTTCCTGATGAGGTGGGTGGTATACTTTGGTTTGGTGTGGATGATGCTGCAAGTTCAGTATATTCCCCTATGTATTGCAGTATAACAAAGGTTCCTGAGTGTTTTGCGGTTGGAAACGGAGATATGCTTACCTATTCAGAAACTTCAGCATTTTGGACGTTCAACCTTGTTTCAAATTTCTGTTATTTACGTTATAATGTTATGATTGAAGATGTTAAGAAAGCACAGAAGGAACTTGAAGATAAATATATATCTAATGTAAAAAATGTTGATTCTCAAGCCATGGAATTCTTAAAAAAAAGTAAGAAATCGGCCGTCAATTTTCTTACTTCCTATTCGGTAAATGCGGGAGATGAAACTGAAAAGCGATGGAAAGAATTAAGCCATTATTTATTGGTTAAATATATTGATGGTAATATTAAAGTTGAAAAGGATGGCAAATTTGTCAATTTAGGATATAAAGGCAGCAATATACCGGTTCCTCCCAAGCAACCCGGTTATCCCGCATGGTACCTCAAAAATATTGTTGATGACACCAAGGATAAGTTAAAAGTGCTTGGGAATTAAATTTATTTACTCATTAGGTGAACGGTACACCGGCCCGGTATTTGGAACAGGGTTAATGGTTTCTGTAATATTAGTTATACATCCTGTAGGTAAGGTATAAGTTATAATATCAGTTCCTGTAGCTATACCAGTTACCACGCCTGAAGAATTTACTGTTGCTATGGAGTTGTTTACACTGCTCCATAAACCGCCAGAGGTAGCATCATTCAAGTTAATGGTTGACCCAACACATACATCCGTGCTGCCTGTTATGGCAGCTGGCAGAGGGTTAACAGTAAATGAGAAAGTAGTTCCAACACTTGTACAACTATTTCCATTGGTAACGAATATAGTACCTGTATAGGTTCCGGCACCTACTCCACCTGCAACTGCAATATTAATAGGACTGGCTGGCAAAGCAGAAGAACCCACATTAACCAGGCCTGCTGCAAGAGCTGCTGCATTCCATGTAATTGAATAATTTGCAGGAGCATTTGTTACAGCGCTGTAAGCTAATGAAGTAGACTGGGCAGAACCACTGAAACATATCGCACCTGCAGCTGCAGAAGTTGTTATTGTCGGTAATGGGTTGATTGTAACAGATGTACTAACACTACATCCTGTCAACAGGATATAGGATATCAAGGAACTGCCTGCTGATACACCGGTAACCATACCGGATGGGTTTACAGTTGCAATGGTATTATTTGCACTGTTCCATGAACCACCTGAAGTAGCATCATTCAAAGTTATATTGGCACCTACACAAACATTTGAAGCACCGCTTATAGCAGAAGGAAGAGGGTTAACAGTTACAGTTGCATTAACTGAACAACCCGTACCTAATGTATAATATATAGTTGAGGTTCCAACCGAAACTCCTGATACCACCCCGGATGATGCATTTACAGTTGCAACGGCAGTGTTGGAGCTGTTCCATAAACCACCTCCGGTAGCATCGTTCAATGTTGTTATCGAACCGGTACAGACGTTTAAGATGCCTGTTATTAAGGACGGCAATGGGTTAACAGTTACATTTACAGGTTGAACAGAGTAACATCCTGTTGAAGGTATAGTGCCTTTTATATAATATGTACCATTACCAGCGGCAGTGGGCGTAGTATAAGGTATTGTTGCATTGGCATCAGACCAGTATGTGAAAGTCAAACCTGAACTAGAACCGGCAGTAATTGCAGCTGCTGTAATATCCACAGTTGATGGTGTACATACGGCAGCAGGATTTGTGATAACTATCACCGGCGTTGGATTGACAGTTACTGTTACAGGCTGGATTACAAAACATCCTGTGGCTGGCACTGTCCCTTTAATATAGTAAGTGCCGGCACCAGCTGCAGTAGGAGTAGACAAAGCATTGGTTGCAGAAGCGTTTATCCAGTATGTGTAGGATAAACCTGCCGTTGATCCGGTAGTAATAGCAGCAGCTGTAAGGTCCACTGTGGATGGCGAACATACAGGAGCAGGATTAGTTATAATTACTGTCGGTAAAGGGTTTATAAACGTTTGCACTGCAGTCAGAGGAGGTGCACTTAAACAAGTTCCACTCACAGCATCAGCGTAATAAGTTGTCCCTGAAACTAAAGCTGTAGAGGATGTCAAAGGTGAAGCCACTGGAGGATAAGTTGAGCTTGTATACCAGTTTACAGTACCTATTGGTGCTGTAACACCAATATTACTGATTGTTGCTGAATTGCAGAAATTCTGTGGTGACAAGGCAGAAGGTTGGGTAGGCCTTGTGGTGAATGCAATGGATACATCGCTTACTGATTGGCAGGTTCCGTTACTGATAGTCCATTGTAAAGTATATGAATTTGGAAGTATTCCATTGAACTGGCTTGCGGGATTATTCGGACTGATTACAGTACCTCCGTTGCCACTAACTATTGACCATAAGCCTGTGTAAGGAGCAGGGTTATTAGCGTTTAGAGTCACTGATGTAATACCGCACACGGACTGTGGGGATCCCGCACTTGCTGCAGATGGGTTTGCATAAGCTGTGACTGCAGTCGGGTCTATTACACCTGTACCTGAACCATTATTATAAGTATATCCTGTTAAGGCATATACCGCAGATGAACCGGCAAATATGGTCGGAATGCTGTAAGGTAACATAGCAGGGGTAATTGTTACAGGAGTTTGTGCTAAGCCATTTATAGTGTAATTAAGAATATAGTTAAAAGGAATTGATCCCTCTGATGAAAATGTAACGGGAATACCTGATGTTCCACATACCGGCCCTGAAGGGGATAATTTTGCCTTTGGAATAACGGTTTGCAAGGCTGCCAGGGTGAAATCCGAAGCAGTGGCTGGTAATGATACCACAGATGTTGTATATATAGTTCCGTTATTATTATTACCTGAACCGGTTGAGTTTATATAATTCCACTTTCCTCCATAATATGAAGCAATACACATATTTGATATTCCTCCCGGAGTTACAAGCGGGGTTATATCACTTCCTGAGTAATAATTAAGATTAATAATTGCCTGGCTTGCTGTTGAAGGTGTAACAGTCCAGTATTCATCCCAGCTTACAACCGAAAGAGGCGATCCAAAACTGCCGGATGTAGGGTTAGGATTATAATATTGGGCGGTCCAGGTCAATGGTCCTGTTTGTGTTGCTGAAACAGTAATTCTGTTACCTGGCAGTGAGCCTTGCCCTAACGGGAATAAAAAGTTATCACCTTGATTTATAACCTTACTTAAAGGACCATTTACATAAGAAGATGTACTTCCTCCGGCAGGAGTAACACAATTTATTGCAGTATTTGTAATCGTAAGTGTATTATTTGCCATGGTATTTATTAAACCATTAGTAAGCAACAGATTACCGTTGACTGCAATAGCTCCGCCAGCATTAATTGTAAGGCCAGCACTATTGTCAATTTCGAAATTATTGAAAGCGTTGGCTCCAATGAAATTACCGGTAACACCTCCAATTGTCTGAGCGGAAGATCCTGCAAATGTGACAGTTGCACTGGAGCCTGTTCCACTTTTAAAAGTACCGCTGTAGTATTGCATTGAACCTTCTATAAAAAGATGCTGATTATATACGCTGTTATCTACTATAGGATTGTCGCTTCCTTTACCAATAATAAATGAGTTGCAAATAGTAAGGGTTTTATCAGGTAAAATACGTGAGCCTGTTCCTGAAAACAGAATATTGGGTATACTGCTGTATAGATCTGCTATAATGGTGTAACTTGTTGTACCTCCATATTCTACAGTTCCACCTGACAGACAGCTAAGAAAAGTAGTGTAGTTTCCTGCAGGAAAGGTCCCTCCCTGGAGTGTTAAAGTACCGCTTCCGGTTACAACCCCGAAGTTATGTCCAAAGGTACCTGCGTTGATAACAAGTTTTCCATTGATGACAGTCTGGAAGGCATTACAGTTATTTGTAGATGCTGTAACGGTATCACTGCTTTGAATTATTACGATGAAGCCATTCGGACCAGTGGTCAGGGTATGTGCAGAACCACCTGTTTGAGTCCAGATAGCAGGGTTATTCCATGCACCATTGCTGTTACTGGTATATGTAGGAACAGTGGCAGGGAATGATGATCCAAGTCCTGCTGTATATTCCCCACTCAGATTTTCAGTGCCGGCAGGATAATTAAATTGCATGGAATCACCCGGAGTAGGATAAACGGGACCTTCATTTATGCTCCAGTTATTTCCCGGGTTAATAAGCCAGGCAGTCTCGTAATTGCTCTCAGGTCCTCCAACGACATCACTTGACAGGTAATGCAGTGTAAGTGTACCCTGAAAACCTGAAATACCTGAACTTTGCAGATCCCAGTAATATTTTAAAGCATTATTTGGGTCAAGAACAGTAGGCTGGGTGGAATTTACGGGATTAACCCTCAGGGATCCTACATAACCGCTCGTAGTAAAAGTAAGCATTGCAGGGGTATATTTACCTGAGGTACCTATTGGGTAAACAAACGATTGCGGCACTGTGGTAAAGAATTTATTTATTCCATTATTACCCAGCACCCCGTTGGTTGTAATCATTTTATTTACGCTGAACGGAGTAACATTTGGATAAATGTAACTGTTCTGCTGGAGAGTTAATAGATTTTGCTGAATATTTAATATACCACTTGTCATAGTAAAGGATTCGTTAAGTGAAATATTATTATTCAAAACTGCCCCTGCCGGATTGTTTAATTCAAGCCATCCAAAGGAACCTGTACCTGATATTTGTTGCTGGGTTGTCCCAACCAGTCCAATTCCGGAACTATTTGATCCGTTATCCGTGTAGGTACCGTTGTTTGTAAAATTACCTGTTACACTGACTTTGCCAGTTCCGCAGATTAAGGTTCCTGAATTAACAGACAGATTATTAACCGTCATATTACCCCCGATAGACAGTGAAGTGCCCGGAGTTACCAAAAGGTTGTTGAAATTTGTAACTGAGGAACCCGATATGTGCTGAACTCCGCTATAGGAAGATGAGTTGCTTGCACTAAAAGTAGTGTTGTTGGTACCATAGAGGTATGTACCATTGTTAATAAGATTACCGTTATATATCACGTCTATGTTATTGCCGGATGAAGCAATAGCTGTGAGCGTACTATTTGTATTTATGGTCATATTACCATTAACTGTCAGGGAATCTACCATCAGTTGAACCTTGGCAGTAACAGCTGCACTTAACCCTGAAATGGTAACATTATTAAGCGGAATATTTGCATCCAGCTGGTAAACCTGGTTTCCAACAGCAGCAACATTTTGACCAAATAGTATTGTACCACCGTTTACTGAACCTGTTTGTGGCCTAAGGTATAAATCTCCAAATGCATTTCCTCCATTTCCTCTTATGAATGTAAGAGTTGGATTACCAGACATGGTAAACTGACTGCCATTATTTAAAACTTCGAGCTTTGCATTGGTTGCCAGAGCTGAATTACCATAAATAGTAACGGAACTGGTACCTGTTTGAGTATAACTTAATATTCCTGAAGCATCAGAAGGATTGCGACGGATAGCACCATTTACGGATAAACTGCCCCCATCCACTTCAATAGCCGAAGCCCCGCCACTTGAGTATTCTATATCGTTATGCTGGTTGTTAGCTGTATTACCAACATTAACAGTTCCATTTACAATAGTAAGTTTACCGTCCAGGTAAAAAGTATTGGTACTGTTATTTCCAATACCTATACTAACAGTATTTGCTGTATTGATTTTTAAACCTGCTGTTGAAGGAATTGAAAAAGGATTATTGGTCGAAATAGTCATGTTATCCGGACTAGAATAGATAAACGTACCATTTTGCAAAGTTAACCAGCTATCAGTCAATGCAAATGACAGTATTCCGCCTATATTACAAGTAAGTGTAGTTGCCTGGGATGAACCTTTGTTTATAGTCAGGGTATTGAATATAGTATTTGGAGTACCTAGAGGAATTAGTTATAGCTGCATTTTTAGGTCCAAAGAAAATAACAGGAATACCGCCATTAGTGTTGAAATCTACATTACTGACTGTAGAAGAAGCTCCATTACCAATAGTATTTGTAGTATTATTAATAAGGCTGTCCCCGATGTATACACTGCCTATATTTGCACTGCCTGCTCCTCCCCAGTTTTGAATGGCGCCCCAGGTATTAACAAAAACATTGCCATCGATAACGAAATTTTGTGCCAGGGCACCATTTCCATACCATATGAGGGCACCACCCTCTATTAACAAATTACCATTAATAGTAATAGTTTTAGCAACCACTGCCGTTGGAGCTGTAGGATATGCACTATTCCATGTAGGGCAAAACCATGAATCCGCATTCTGACCCCTGGTAATCAAATTTCCGTATATAGTAAGGTTGTTATTACCAAATATCACATTCGAGCCTCCAAGCGGGGATAAAATAAGGTTACCGTAAGTGGTTACTCCCTGTGGTAACCAATAGGTGGTTCCTGAGGCGTTGTTTGTAGAATATAATTCAGTTGTACCTAAATTTGTATTATAAGAAGAGAAATCGCCAGATGGGAAAACATAGGTACTACCTGATGTCCAGGATGTTGTCAATCTGAAATTTCCATTACCAAGTGAACTTTGTGTATTGTTTGTTACTACATTAAAATTACATCCGGGATTATATCCAATATCCAGTGCTGCTCCGTATTCTATCTGCAAGGTTGCACAGCTTCTTACATCAGTGTTGGCAACGGTATTGGCTGTCCCCAGATAAACGGAATCCTTGTTGCCTATAAGTACGATATCATTTGCTCCAGGAACAAGATTTGAAGGATTGCTGTAAACAGTATGGCTTGTCAATGACCAGATAGCAGGACTATCCCATTTACCTCCAGTAGGGGCTGGACAATGATAACTGTAAAATATCCGGGGTGTACCAAAGGGGTTTGTAGGGTTATTATTTCCAGCTGTATAATCACCATCAATGTAATTAACATTATTGAAGAATGGATCTCCTGTTCCCAGACCCATGGTATATGTAGTAGTGTTTATACTTGCTGTAGTCCCTGAAGTCCAGCTAAAGGTGGTTTCATTAAACCTTGCAGGCACATATTTGTTCAATGTTGAATTTACATCAGCAGGTGCAAAAGTGTAGCTTTGTGTAACTGAGTTCGCGGCAAGTGTGAATCCTGATGATACTACATGCCAGTAATAAGTAAGACTCAAATTCTTGGTTGTAGTATTTGGATCTTCCTTCCCAACGGGAATTACGGTGACAGATCCATACACTGACGGGGCACTGGTAAATCCTATTTTAGCCGGGGTGTACGCGTAAGTAGAAGGTCTGTTTGTTGAATAGGCGCCTACCGGGAATATAAATGATGCTGTTGATGAATATGTTTTAGTGATTCCACCGTCACCCACCAATCCATTTGTTTGAATAAAACAGGTATTTGTAAATCCAGGAACTGAACTAATTGAACCGGAAGCTGATATGTTTAATTTATTTGAGCCTATTGTAAAAATATTATTAGAGACCAGGCGAAGCTGTCCGTTGACAGTTATAGCAGCAGTTAATGATACCGGTGACGAAGCCACGTTTGTATTGTTAATATCGAGGTTATTAAAAGTACCCGATCCATTACCGTCTATTGTTTGAGTGTTACTGCCAACCATTGCTATTTTGCCGGTACCGTATTCAACGCCTGCGTTGTATACACCACCTGAAGCATTTAATACATCCCCGTTATCCCCTAGTTTACCGCTAACGATCATAAGGGAGTCTGCAAGGTTAATTGTATTTTGAGAGCCAGCAAATACAAGTGAACCGGACGATTGTTTTATAATAATCAATCTGTTTAAAGACAAAGGTGAAGTAAGGTTTACAGTGAAGGTCTGATTGCCGGAACCGTTAAAAATAGTACGATTGGCGCTGGTCCCTGTGCAAAGATAATTTGTTCCTGAAGCTATGGAAAAATTACCACCGATATCCAAATTTAAACCATTGGCATCGAAAGTACCGGATTGAAGCGTAATATTATTCAAGACAGATAAAGGGTTGGTATTTAATTGAACAATAGAAGCCCCGCTCGTCTGGTTTATTATTAAATTGCCTTCAGGAGCATCTGTATTTATTAAATAATTGGCATCAGGTAAAACTGTTCCTGTAGTAGGAATAATCTGGACTGTACCACCTGTAACATTAATATTTGATATGGGGCACCCTATATATATTGCATCTGTAGGTGCAGTTGTGCCGCACACATCGTAAAATGACATCGTTCCTCCTGACACAGTAAAGCCATTAGCTACATTATTGTTTATACTCAGGGTGCCAATACCTGCGGTTGCATCCGTTCCGTTGGCATTACGTGAGGTATTTATAACAGGGGTTGTCAGGCTTGCAGGAGTAGTGTAATTGATAGTATTCTGAAAACGTCCCCTGAATATTACATTACCTCCGGTTTGGGTATATGAGATAAGTCCGGTTGCTCCACCTTCAGGATTATGGAACTGTTTGGTATCTACCGTGCCTCCGTTAACTATAAACTGTCCGGAAGCGTAACTCCAGTAAAGTAATCCTGATGACTCACGTGTGGAAAGGTATCCATTGTTTACCTGCAGTTTCCCCAGAATGGACAAACTGCTGCCAGCTCCGGATGTATTTATTCCATATAATGCATTACTTCCACCTGAAAGGCCATAAGCAGCATTCACTTCGGTATAATCATCAGCAGTAGAGAGAACAGTAACAAAAGGAGCATCTATAATCACGGAGCCATTGTAAGGAATAAAATAATCACTGGTAGGTGTGGCAGGATATGCTGTAGACCCTTCAGTAAGGGATGGTATTGCCAGTAATCCGGTCAGGTCCAGAGTACCATTACGCACCCAGAGAGATTTTTTAATATTCGGGTTTGAATTTGATGCTCCCATCAGAATATCAAAAACTGCAGTATTTGCACCAAA
The DNA here is from genome assembly GCA_963766305.1 of uncultured Bacteroidota bacterium. Lineage (GTDB taxonomy): Bacteria > Bacteroidota > Bacteroidia > Bacteroidales > JAAUTT01 > JAAUTT01. The sequence goes on along the minus strand of CAVYAE010000030.1, from coordinate 47,311 downwards.
TAATCTGAAATTATTATAAGCTGATGAATATACCGTAAGTATATAGGTCTGGTCTGAGCCCTTGTCTAAAACAAGGTTATAAAAATCGGTGGTACCGTTACAAGTAAGAGTGTTGTTTGTAGAACCCCTGAAATAAATTGTTGCAAATCCGTTGGTTGGGAAGGCATTATATACCGGATAAACCTGGTTGGTGAACCTTACGGTACCATTGTTGGTAAAGTTTCCATACACAACTATCCTGTGTGATTCACCGTCATAATAATTTATAAAAGGACCGGCAACAGTTGTGTTAATACCTGTTGGAACTGTTGTTGTGGTTGTATTTCCTCGTCCTGTCATAAAAGAAGCACCACTGTTAACTGTTACATTACCGTTTATCGTTAACTGGTACCTTGCGGAGGTTGCATTTCCGTTTATCTGTAGCGTACCCTGCTCGATCCATAAATTGCCGTTTAAAGTTGTGTTATTTATTAAAGTATCAATACCGGAAGGAACATTAATAGTAAGGTTATTATATGACAGAGGGCTGGCCGGGAGGTTTGAAGAAGCATCATATTCGACTGTACCACCACCGGTATTAATAAAAGTATTTGTTATTACTGCCGGGAAGTATCCTGTGACAGGGTTGGAGGGACTTATCTGAATAGTACCCTGGCCAGAGAGTGATAATATACTGTTTGTAAACTGGAATGTAGAAAGGTTAAGATAACCGCCTGCATTTATATTTATATTATTGCTCGCTGAAGTTACATTAGCAGTAAGACTAACTGTACGCCCGGGCAATATAACCACATTATCAAGATCTTTTGGATATGTGTTAAGTGGGTTAATCAGAGTTGTTCCACTGGGATCATTGGTCCATGTAGTCGGATTGTTCCAGCTGCCTGTCTGGTAAGAATAAAATGCTCCGGGGACAGAAGCTGTCCACTGGCTTGAAGATGGCAATACAGTAGTTAATGTTGTAGTCATTGGGTTTACCCCTGCTGTTGAGGCTCCGGGTGCCAGGGTCCAAGGACCTGTTATATTAGTATATGGCTGATATTTTGTGTAATCGCTGGATGCTTCAGATGCAAGATAAGTAAAAGACAGGGCAGGAGTACCGGTAAGAGGAACACCACTCTGGCTGATGAGCCAGTATCTGTTAATGCCATCCACGAATAACTGCCCGCTCACCACAGCTATATTAAATGTTCTGTTTGCCGCAACACCGGTAAGGCTGGAAATGGTAACAGGGTTGTAATCTCCGTTATTCCCCAGAGGATAAGTACCATTCAGTGATGCACCTGTTAAACCTGCATTTGTAAATACAAGCATACCGGTACCATCTGTTTCTATCATATTAGTGCTGCTGCAGGTACCAGATATAGCTGCAAGTCCGGTTGCACCGGTAAGTGTAAGGTTATAATTTCCTAACAAAAGTGTTCCTGACGACATATTTAATGACAAGGTGCCTGCAACTGAAGTATTTGCCTGTAACACATTTCCACCGGTACCTGACATGATAAGATTGTTATATACTACACCGGCAATTTGCTGAACTGATCCGTTATAGTTTACAGTACCGTTGTTATTTGTGAAAATACCGCTGTTAATAAAATTACCCGCTATTTTAAGGGTTGCCGATGGTGCAGTAAATGTACCCGAATTAACAGTAAGGTTATTGACTGAGACATTATTGGCTCCAAGGCTGAAATTTCCCGGTCCCGGTAAGGTAAGGTTATATGCTGATCCTGATCCGGTTATCGTACCACCAATAGTAAGAGTATTTGCATTAACATTTACCTGGCAGTTATTCGACATAGTTACACTACCTGTTCCTAAATTCAAACTTTTGGTGCCTGTGAAAGTGAAATTACCGTTCCAGGTTTGTATATTATTGCTTGTTAGGGTTATAGCTGCACCTGTAGAATTATTGATAGTTGTTCCGGCGCCTATTACAAATGGACCTGTACCAATGGCTGTGGCGCTGTTTATGTTAAGCTGTCCTGAATTTAAGATTGTAGAGCCGGAATAGGTATTAGCCTGGCTTAGAGTAATTATTCCTGAACCATCAATGTTAATGCCACCTGAACCATTTCCCCAGACTCCTGTCTGAATCATATTTCCGTTGCCGTTTATTGTTGCCGTATAAGTGCCGTTATTGACTGCAGCAACACTTAACTGGGCAGTGCCGCCTGATGAAGGGTTGTTGATTGTAAAGGTTGGTGCTCCAGTGGAAAATGTAACAGCACCGAAGGTAATACCAGCTGTTCCGCCTGTGACATTATTGCCTCCGGTTAACGTAAGGGTTTGATTACCTAAAGAAAGAGTTCCCAGGGTATATGTATTACCTGCTCCGGCAGTATTTACATCCGAAACTATCTGAGAATTCGAATTTACGGTAACAGAGCGGGCAAAATTTAAATTTGTACCTGATACATTAGTCAGATAGAGTATACCTCCGTTCAGTATTATTGAAGCTGCCCCTGCTCCAAATGCACCTGCATTTGATGTTCCTGTGACAGTTCCGCTGTTTATTGTAAGGTTACCTGTATAAGTGTTGGCCTGATTCAGGGTTAATACACCTGTGCCATTGAATAAAATACCACCTGCGCCGTTACCCCAGATCCCTGTTTGAATTACATTACCATTTCCATTTATTGTGGCCTGGTTTGCCCCGTTAGTGACTGCAGCAACACTAAGCTGTGTAACCCCTCCGTTGGAAGGATTATTGACAGAAAATGTCGGCGTACCTGTGAAGGTAGTTGCTCCGAAAATAATGCCGGCAGTTCCGCCTGAAACATTGTTTCCACCTGTCAGGGTTAAAGTTTCATTCCCTATCGAAAGAGTGCCTAAGGTATAAGTATTCCCGTTTCCTGCAGATGATACATCTGAAATTATCTGAGAATTTCCGGATATAGTAACAGGCCTGTTAAAAGATAAATTAGTGCCTGGTGTATTAGTTAAATATAATATACCACTGTTTAATGTAATTGATCCTGCACCCAATGCACCAGCATTTGAAGTACCTACAACTGTTCCGCCATTAATAGTAAAAATACCTGAAAATGTGTTGGCACCGCTAAGTGTTAAAATTCCCGTACCATTTTTTGTAAGTGATACCGTACCGCTTCCGTTTTGTATTAACCCTGAAAATGTTGAAGAAGAGTTATCTCCACCTGTTGTTACAGTTACAGCACCGGCAACTCCACTTGTTATTGTTCCGTTACCCTGCAGGTCACCTGCCGAAATAGCAAAGTCATGCAGGTCGAGTATGCTTGTTGTGACTAAAGGACCTGAAACTGAAGTTACCCCGGATAAAGTTTTAATGCCTGTACCTGAAATACTAAGCTGGTAATAGGGTTTAACAGCCACAGTCTGGGCTCCTGCCAGACCATAATTGACTGAACCTGTACCAGCATTTAATGTACCCCAGGGGAAAGTGGCAGCTGTGCAATTATAAGTGCCTGAATTAAGATTAAGGGTTGTGGCTGTGGTTATAGTATAACCACCATCATTGAATATACTTCCGGAAGTGACATCTGCAACGGTTAATGTAGTTATTGCCGGGGCGGCTGAGGGAGTTATTCCGGTAGAATTGTTCGATTTTAAAATATTATAATTATATCCTGCAAAGGTTTGAGCAACAGTTCCGTTAAAGTTGACTATTCCTGTAGATGCAGTAAATGTGCCACCTGCACCTAAGTTACCACCGATATTAAGTGTACCGGATCCTGTAAATGTAAGCTTAGCCTGCGCTGCTGTACCGGAAAAAGTAATATTTCCTGAAACATTTACAGTTCCTGTTGAAACTGATAGTATACAATTCTCATTAGCCAAAGCACCACCTGGAATTGTAATACTTGCTGCTGTTAAAGTACCACCACCGACAGCCATTGTAGAAGACACTGCGGCTGTTGGGGTATTCATTAAAATAGCTCCGCCTACTGTAAGGCTGTTTGTACCGCTAATGGTAATTCCATTTGCAGCTGCAGGGGCATTAATTGTCAGGCTGGCACAGGCATCAGTACCATCTACAGTGACTGTAATTCCGGAATTTATTATAGCAATGTCTCCGGATCCGGGTACTCCTGCCCCTGACCATGTAGCAGCACTGCTCCAGTTACCAGTAGTATTTGCTGTATAGGTTGCACCGAAGGATGAAAAAGACAACAACATAAATATGAAGCAAACAAGGCTAATCCTTTTTAATAAGGTTGACAAATTATAATTAAAAGATGTTTTTACACTGTAATCGGATTTGGCAGTTAAAATGTAAAATATTCGTTTAAACCGGAAATAATTGATAAGATTATATTTGATTAATAAGGTCCTATCGATTACACCTGATAACATATTGATTTTAAAAGCATCAGGTATAATTGATTTAGTAGGTCGGATGGAACTCACACTATTTTTATTAGTGTTTGTGTTTAAACTTAAACATGTTCGTTTCATGGTATGATTTTTTAAAAAATCAGTATATATTTTAATCAATAATCAATTATCTATTCAACCATCTCAAACGACTTGGGGTATTCCCAAATTTATATGCTACCATAAATTCATGGGTACCATAAGTTTGATTTCCTATACTATTTAAGTTATAGTCGAATGAATATCCAATTGTCCATTGGTCAAGAACAATGCCTGTTAACAATACAAGTGCGCTACCGGTACGAAATGATAATCCCAGCCAAAAATCATTCGGGAAATGAAATTTTCCTGAAATATCCATTTGGGTTGCCCAGGTGCCTTCATCTGCTTTAATTAAAATATTTGGTTCAAAAATGGTACCCTGATCATCTATAGGCAATCTATATGCTCCGGAAAGGTTAAACTGACGGTATAGTTCGTACTGATTATCTTTAACCGGACCAAATTTCAGAAAAGCCTGAAAGAGCTGATCGATGGAAAGACCTGCATAAAATGACTTATCAGAATATACTACACCAGCCCCCATATCAGGAATAAACATATCAAGAGCATATTTGTCCACCAGGTTGTCGGTGCTGTTGGCCAGATCCAGTCGGCTCTTGTCGATAGAAAACTGGCTGAATGAACCGGTCAGGGCCATGGACAATAAATGTCCTTCCCCAACTGGCATATGATAGGCATAGGTAAAATTGGCACCGTTATGCATAATAATTCCTGTTTCATCATTGTAAACAGTTAGTCCAATTCCAACTCTTCCGTTGCTGAATCGTCCCATCAATCTTTGCCTCACAGCAGCATTCTGGCCTACAAAACTTTCAGGTAATAATCTGGTTTGATAGCTTACCATTTGTGTAGTTGGTGCATTAGGCAAACCTGCCCATTGTTCACGTGAAACTATATTAACGGTGGTCAAACCATCAATACCGGCATAAGCAGGATTTATAAGAAATCCGTTAAATAAATACTGGCTGAATAAAGGCAATTGTTGTGCTGTGGCATTATATGCCATTACAGATATTAACATTACCATTGCCAGAGTAAACTTTTTCATGTGAACTATTAGTAAAATCTTTTTTCCACTATACAAATATATTATGATATATCCTTTATATTTTGGATTATTTGCTCAATTTAATTATGTGTATTCGCGCAATTTAAATAAGTAAAAGTAGCAGAAATTTAATATTATGTACATAGTCACCATTGCTTAGTTGTTAACGTAAGTTTCCGGTTTAGGTTGCAAATCCTGATATAATAAAAGAGCCCCTGGCTTACCGGAGCTCTTTGATATTAAATATAAAAAAAGGAGGGGTTTTCTGAAATAATATTACCTTATAATTGTTACACTTCCCTTATAGCTGCTTGATGTGCCATCGTTGAGCTTAATAAAGTAAAAATAGGAGTCCATAGGAAGGTTTCTTCCATGACTTGTACCATCCCATCCCGGCGAAGGATATCCGTTCTTGGCCTGGTAAACCAGACGTCCCCAACGGTCGTAAATTTCTACACTGGCATTGGGATAGTTTATTAATTCCTGAATTTCCCAGGTATCATTTTCCCCGTCACCATTTGGAGTAAAAGCATTTGGAATTTTTATAGTAATAGCTGCTGTACATTCTTTAACAACTATTGAGTCGGTTTTTACACAACCATTTATATTTGTTACTTTTACCCAATAAGTTGCAGGATCTTTTACCTCTATTTCTTCGGAGTTTTGATTTGTAGACCATAAATAGCTGTTATCTCCTGAACCGGCATTAAGAGTTATTGATGTAATTCCCCCACACAGCATTGTATCTTTGGCCAATGGGATAATAGGCAATGCATATACTGTTAAATATGCAGAATCTTTTGTAACACAACCTGAGGAATCGGTAACCTGTAATAAATACCAACCCTGATTACCAACCTTTATGGAACTTGAAGTAGCTCCGGTATTCCATATATATGAAGGTTGATTATAAGTAACAGTTGTTGCTATTGTTGTAGTTTGTCCCTGACATACACCATATTGACTGCCAAGGTCCGGACTTGGGATAGATTTATATGTCAATAGAGTAGAATCACTGATAACGCAATCAGCTGAATCAGTAACCTGCAGAATATACCAACCGGGTTTTGAAGCAGAAATTGAATTTGTAGTTGCTCCGGTGTTCCATAGAAATTCAGGTGTATTATAAACAACACTTGTACCTATATTGATGGATTGACCCTTACATATTTCAACAGAATCAGGGAGATTTGGATTCTGTGGTAACTTTACCAATACCAAATCGGACACGGGAGCAGCTACACAATTAGTAACAGTGTATTCTGTTACAGTTATTTCGTGCAGTCCCTGATTATAATTCCAGGTAACATCGATAGAATCGTTATAATTATTTGTAATTGTTCCTCCGTCTATAACCCAGTTATATGTAGATCCAGGTAACCCGGTTACTCCGTAACGAACCATACTTCCACCGCAGGCAACGGGCAATGTTTGCCCGGTTGCATGCAGGAAGGTTATAGTTAAGCTACTAAGAAGAAATGCCAATTTAAAAAATTTCTTCATTGGAGGATATATTTTTGTTTTATTGACTCTTGAACTTAAATATTATTATTTATATGTTTAATTATAAGTTCTTTATGTGATTGATTGGACCAGTTACCGGAGTTGGGTATGAATAAACTATGTAATTAGTTGCAGGTATATCTGATGCCTGAGATGCAATTCCGGATTTAACAGAAATCCTGTCAGATATTTTTGTTACAGAAACTGTATAAGTTCCATAACTTGCAGCAGGTATTGCATAGGTAAGATTCACATTTTGATTTCCGTTTTGGTAATTGCCAACAGTATAAGGAACAGCTGTAAAGTCTACAGGAGTGGATGGTGCGCCAGACAAAGGTGTGAAAACTATTTTATAGTAAATATTAAATTGTCCTGTACCGGTTAATGTAACAGGTATGTTAATTGTAGTACCTGCAATATTACATCCACCTGCAGGGCTGGTTCCGTTCCACGTTATTGTGGGGCGGGCAACGACAGCCACATTTAATGTTTGAGTATTAGCTGTACAGCTAAATGCGGGCTGACCCAACGCAGCCTGAGGGACTTCAGTTGTGGTGATAGTTTGTGTGCCAAGAACAGTCCAGTTTACACTTACTGTTGTATCAGTAGGAAGTGGAGTAGTACCTGAATTACCGGTACTATTTAGTAAAGTACCGCCAGTGGGAACATTCCATGTAAAATTGGAAGCATTAAGAACTCCCAGGCTTCGTAAAGCGTGCATATTTATGTCTCCTGTTACCTGATAAGGCATAGTACTTCCAATAGTAACAGAGTCTATTGTATTGTCACCCGTAGGAGGATTTAAAGCTCCTGTACCGGTAACCTGTGCTGAAAGAGTTAGGCTAAAGAAAGCAAATGACGTTACTAAGCTAATTGATTTTATAATTTTTACAGTTTTCATATTATATATTTTAAATTTATTATAATTATACTATAATTTACAAGTTTGGTATATGGTAAATAGGACCTGTAGTTGGTATTGGGTTAACTGTAAGCAATACATTTGGTGAAGTAACAGTACCAGCCACGGATGATTTCCGGGAAATACGGTCACTTACTGCATTGAAGGTTACCTTATATTGACCAAACTGAACAGAACCTGCTGGTAATATTACATTAACGGATGTTACGGAATTGGCTAGCTCAACATTTTGAGCAGCGATGGCAGTTGTTCCGTCGGGGTTCAATACTGTGTAATTAACCCTTACGGTGCTTGGCAAATTAAGATCTGAAGTTAAAGTAAAAGGTACGGTAAAGGAAACCCCGGCTGGTGAGGCAGCACATTGTGGGGCAGGAGCAGCACCGCCGGTAATTGTCGGTATATGTATAACCATCACTGGTATTGTTGTGGTTGTTCCTGCGCAGGACCCTGTATTAGCTGTTTCAACGACTGAAAGGTTAACAGTGCCCAGGGAGTTCCACAGAACGCTGACCCAGTTTGTTAGCACCGTGGCATTCATAGGACTTGTTATTGTTGCGCTGGCAGCTGGTGCCGCAGTCCAGGCGAAAGTCGAATTCAAGTTAAGCAAAGGACTGGTGTAAGTGTAAGAAGGACTGATTACAGGAGAAGGTTGAACATAATATTGCATTTGCGCTCCAATAGTCACTGAGTCAATACTTTCATAGGACAACCCGGTACCAGCCGGATCTGAACCTTGCTGGTATAATCCTGTTGTTCCAAGTTCCTGTGCTGTAACAGATATAGCAGAAGCCAGGATTAATGTAATTAATGTTAGTAAACTTTTAATTGTTGTTTTCATATTTATTGTTATTTAGTTTGTTTTTCTTATATAAATATCGGATTCAATATATTTGGAAATTTTTTTCACTAATTGTGTAAGTTTAACCGGCTTAACAAGAAAATCACTTGCCCCGTGTTTCAATGCTTCCTTTTTTGAATCTAAATCATCATAGATTGACATGGCTATTACCGGTATATTTTTACCCTGAAGTTTAAGTTCATCAAGAAATTCAATGCCATTCATAACCGGAAGACTAAAGATCTAATAAAATAATATCAGGGTCAACCTTTTTTAGATGTTCCAAGGCTTTGATAGCATTGCAAACTTCAATAACTTCTATATCAAGGTCCTCTAATAATACTTTGAATAACATACGGTTCGTATACGAATCGTCTATGATCATAGTTTTGATTTTATTTTCCTTTGTCTGATATGTTGAGATTGTCTTCATCAGTTTCCTTATAATACATCTGATACAAATGTATATTGATTAGGTGGCTTAAATTCGAGCAGAATAACTCAATTTTTTTTAGGCAACTCATGCATAGTTATTAAGTAAAAGTAGCAAGTATTGAAGAAAATATTATACAAAATTTGTATAATACTCAATATACTAAAAATTTACGTAACTTGTTATTTTAAATAGGAATTGTTTTGAGTCAAAGTTTCACCCACTTATTTTTAATAGATATAGCAAGAAGTCCTGCTGTATTATTAGTATTGGTTTTTTGGTACATTGAAGCTCTGTGATTTGTTACAGTACGCAGGCTTATAAATAATTTGTCGGCTATTTCCTGGTTTGTAAACCCTGCTCCAATTAACTGAAGTATTTCCATTTCCCTTTTTGACAATTGGATGCTGTTTGAAGAATTTTTTGATGACAGGTATTGTTTTGTAAAATAAGGAAGAAATTCGTCGGAATAAAATGGTTTATCCTGAGCAACAACCTGAAGGGCATGTTCTAAAATTTCCTTATCTATATTTTTAAGTAAAAATCCTTTTATTCCTGCTTCAATACCAGCTTCCAGGAATTGCTCGTCCTGATGGGAAGATAATAAAATTATTTTCATGTCAGGATATTTCGCAAGAGCCAGTTTGGACGCTTCTATACCACTGAGATTCGGCATACTTATGTCCATCAGAACAATATCCGGTATATTTTTATCCAGGATATTAAGAAATTCCTGACCATTAGTAGCTTCGCCAATTAATTCGACATATTTAAGCCGATTTAATACATAAACCAATCCTTTGCGAAAAAATTCATGATCATCTACTACAATGACCTTCAAAATATTATTCAAATTAACTGTGAATTGATGTTAAATCATGTAAATTTAATAATATTTATTAATATTAATTGGCTGTCTTCATGTCATTGCATTATCAAAAAATTATTTACCCTGAACAATCAAAAGTTTACTTACAATTGAATTATCTGCCAAAGTAATTCTGATAAGGTATACTCCGCTCTTAAAGTAATCGGTTGAAATTTTTTGACCTGAATTATAGTTATTTAAAGTCAATAATTTAATTCCGGAAGCATTTAACACATCAACCTGTTTTATAATATTATCGGATTGAATAATAAAATAATCATTGGTTGGGTTTGGATATAGTAAAATATTACTGTTTATTAATTTAGTATTATTTGCATACTCTGAAACCAATGTTGTGGAGACATAATAAACCGATGTATCTTGCTTATTCTGCGATATAACTATAAATTGTACACTATCCTTAAAATTAATAGTACCTGTACCGCTGGTCTGCACTGTACCATTCACTTTTACAACAGAACCGGGGAAGCTATAAATGAAGGTTGTAAATTATTACTGGTTAAGGTATCAGGCAGATCAACAACTATTCTGTAAGTTTTAATTCCAGGCTGCCAATAAGCAAAAGATGTTGAAAAGCCATCAAGTGCAAATGAATGAAACCAGTCAGCCTGGCTGTGTTTTTGGACGCCATTTGTTAATAAACTGTTATAGACTGGCAACATGTCATTTAGGAATATTGTTGTGGTATCATCATAGAAGCTTAAAAAATCGGGAATTTTTGAGGCAGCTCCCTCCATTCCAGGAAAAGGAGTATAAAAACCTGATAAGCTCGCATTTTGCCAGGTTGCCAGATAAGCAATTTTGGAAGCAATTGTATCGGCATAAATACCATCAAGTACTACTTTGTTCCAGAATCCCGCAATTCCCAAGTCATTTGTGAAGTCTCCAAACTCTGTCAGTGCAGCCACTTTATTATAAGTAGCAGCCAAATTGACTATAGTATCTATTGAGGCAGTAAATGCTTTTCTGGTTGCAAGAGAACCATCAGGCGGATAATCATCCAATCCGAAAATATCAAAATAGTTACTGCCCGGATAAACAGATTTATAGGAATCTCCTGAATTTGGAGCAATGGCAACAATAAGACTATGGACGTTACAAGTATCACGAAGATATTCCAGAGTATATACCCAAAGCTGGTTGAACTGTGCTACGGTACAATGACCTGCTCCCCACCAGAACCAGCCGCCGTTCTGTTCATGAAATTGTCTCCAGATAATAGGAACAGCTTCACCGTTGGCACCTCTTACAGATTTAAAGTATAGAGCCAGGTGGTATAAAGTATTCTTATACCATGTATTATAAGATCCTCCCGGTAAAATGGCCTGAACTACATTATATGGGGTATCCAATGAAGCATAATTAAACTGGTTATATTTTGGATCACGTACATGCCAGCACACAGAGTTAACCCCTCCTTTGGAATAACATACAAATTGTCTGTTTCTGAATGCAGTTAAATTAGGGAAGGCAACACCGGCAATATTATATGCATTCTGGCACAACATGGCAGGATTTGATCCGGTTACCATTTTCACATCCGAAGTATCTCCGGTACCGGGATCTATCCAGTATGTTCCGTTACTACCTGTTAAACCGTATGCAGTAGCATCCTGCTGACCAAATAAATAATGGTGTTTCGAAGCAATAAACTTTAGGTTTTTATACAGATTAACAGTTTGAAATGTTGCGAAGGAGTCTATTAGCGGCCTGACAGCAATATTAACTGATTTTTCAACATTTGTAATACTGTCGAATAATGCATTTGTTACAGTATCTATATATCCCTGGGTATAATTTAAAGAATTGGCTATTAAAGTATTTGCACTTGTAACTACAGATTTTAGTTTTGTTATCGAGCCAGCCGGAAACTGACCTTCAGCGCTACCCTCAGTAATAAAATTCGATAACTGCCCTGCAGAAGATGATACTTCCATAAGCATACCAGTATAAACATAGGGTACACCCAGTTCGAAACTGTCAATTTGCACTTTTCCTGATTCGATGTTAGTTGTACCCCCATCAAAATAGAAATAAACCTGTGTTATAGTGTCGGCAAGTGAACCACTTAAAGTAAACACGTATTTATGCCATTTATTATCTCCGGGAACAGTAGTTGTAAGAAAGTCATTATCGCCATTGGCATCCAAAGGTTTAACGGCCAGGTTAAAAGCTAATGTTGATTTTACTTTAAGTGATATATTAGGATTTTTATTGGCATTTACGGCGATTCCCTGGATCCAGAATTCATCATTCCATTCCGTACTTGAATCTGTTCTGTTGTAGGCTATATTTAATAAACTGTCCTTCACCGAGAGTACATAAGTTGATTTTCCAGAAACATGCCAATACGGAGACAATGTATCTTCATTAAATGTATCTATAAAATAATTAGTTTCGGTTATGGCGTTAACTGCACCGAAATACAAAACTGCAATTATGGATAAAGCCAGTTTTAGTATTTGTTTTCTTCTTATTCTAACGATCATATCTGTAAGTTTTAGTTATATATATTAGTATTTATTTCTTGTTTTTATTTTTACGAATTTACATTAAAGATATTAAAAAATCAATCATATATCAGAATGATCAAAAGGAGATTTGGATAATTTAAGCAATTCCTGTAAATCCTTTACTTTAGTATTATACCCCAATTTCTCATAGGAATAAATAAGGTTAAGAATTAATCTTTGAATTATATCAATATTTGAACATGTTTCGTAAAACATATCATTATTTTTTATATTCTGTTGTTTAAGGAAATAGTCAATCTCTTTGCGACCTAAAATTGACCCGCGGTTAAACGGATTTATATAAAATAGAATATTTGTTTTATTCTCATTTGAATTTAACAGGTTTTGGAACCTATCCTTAAATCCGAGAATAAAATTTTTTGGCAAATTTACTCCATAAATGGGTATGCCAAGCCTGTAGGCAACTGATATATAAATAATTCCTAAAGATATGGGATTACCTTTTTTTGAGTAAATAACCTGGTTAATATAAGAATTCTGAGGTGAATAATAGTTTGTTGTATTTGGAATAAATTTATTTGCATCAAATATAATCCTGTTAAGAACATTAACCTTGTCCGCAGCTGAGAAATCTTCCTGCAACTCAGATGCTGCTTCGTTTACAATTTTTTTTATTTCATTAGTAATTTCATATAGGTTAAGTTCAGGGTATTGATACCTTGCAACAATATAAGCTCCTTCAAGAATGTCCTTTGCTCCGTTTTTAATCCAGCCAAGCAGACTTTGCTGAATAAAATTTAATTGAATCTGATGTATAATATCTTCAAGTTTATCCTGTATTACTGCATTTGTAGTCAATTCCCAAGCTTTTTCCAACTCGGGCACTATATCAACTCCTTTGTCAAAAATTGATTTTGAAACAAGGGCAAATATTTCTTTATCAGAATCATCCAGGAGGTCTATCATAGCCTGCAATTCATTTCGCTTCATACATTAACAGGTTTGATGAAAAATAGTGATTTTATTTTAATTTATAATAAACACTTTAAATTTTAGAGTTTAATATTTATTAACAAAAGAATTAATTAATTTGTTAATTGAAACATTAAAATCATGCATTCATTATTAGATTTATAATCAGTTCATTAATATGTTACAAAGGGTACAAACTATTTATTTATTAATTGCAGCATTAATATTGGGCTGTTTTGTAATTTTTCCAATAGCTGTTTTAGTTGATGACAAATTAAAGGTAACAGATTTGGAATTACTTAAAACAGTTTATGATAAGGATTTTATATTCCTCAATTATATTATTGTAATTAAATTTATAACCTGGCTTATTATTATGTTGATTTTAGTTACTATAATATTATTTAAAAAAAGAAATGCACAGATGGCCCTTTGTTTTTTAAATATTATACTGCTTGTTGTTTTGGTTGTCGCCACATTTTTCATTTTATACCATAACAGTTCAGTATCGGGTTATAAAATTTATTATAAAATGCCCGTAGTTTTTCCGGTTATAAGCTCTTTATTTATTTTTCTTGCTTACAAAGGTATAAGGAAGGATGAATTACTTGTAAAATCGTACGACAGACTAAGGTAACCTTGTCACAAAATTACCATCTGATTCTGTAGGGTAATTTTTTCGCAATAATAACATTTTAGAGTTACTTCATTTTTAACAATGACTGTAAATTTGGTTTTAACCTCCTCCACATTTGTAATACAAGTAGGATTTACACATTTCACTATGCCTGTTATTGACTCAGGAACCTCAACCACACGTTTTTCAACAACTTCATAATCTCTGATAATATTAAGTTTTGCCTGAGGTGCTACCAGGGCTATTTTATTAATTTCTTCATCAAGGAAGTATTTATCAGCAATTTTTACTATCGCCTTACTTCCAAGTCTTTTACTTTCAAGATTTGTGCCGAATGTTATTTGACTATCAATGTTTTCAAGGGATAATATTGAAATGACTTTAAATAGGTTCTTAGCCGGTATATGATCAATGACAGTACCATTTTTTATGGCGTTTACAATTAATTGTTTGTCTTTCATTGGAATTTATTATATAGTTGTGTTTGAAAAATATGGTTTCAGATTGCTGATAAACCATTATACCAGTCCTAAAATACTGGCAATAATTGCCTGGCGAACATAAACTCCGTTCAGGGCCTGAGTAAAGTAATATGCTTTTGGATTATCATCCACATCCTGACTTATTTCATTCACCCTGGGCAAAGGATGTAAAATTTTCATGTTGTCTTTAGTTTTATCCAGCATATTATTTTTTAATAAATATGCATTTTTAGTTTTTTCATATTCCATAGGATCCGAAAAACGTTCTTTTTGCACTCTGGTCATATAAATTATATCAGCCTGGGAAATTATTGGTAAAAACTCACGGTACTCGTAATATTTTATATTATTCTGAATTAACAGTAAAAGATATTCTTTTGGCATTTTTAATTCTTCAGGTGATATAAAAAAGAATACAGGATTAAAGTGCGACATTGCCATAAGGAGAGAATGAACAGTGCGTCCGTATTTAAGATCGCCTATCATGAAAAGGTTTAAATTCTCAAGGGTTCCCTGGGTTTTAATTATGGAAAAAAGATCAAGTAGCGTCTGGGTAGGATGCTGGTTAGATCCATCTCCGGCATTTATAACCGGTACGGAAGCAATTTCACTGGCGTATCTGGCAGCGCCTTCAGTAGGATGACGCATAACAATTAAATCGACATATTGGGTAACCATTTTTATAGTGTCTTTAAGTGACTCACCTTTGGTAACACTTGAAGAATGTACATCTGAAAAACCAATTACTCTTCCTCCCAGCCTGTTGATAGCACTTTCAAAGCTTAATCGTGTCCGGGTTGATGGTTCAAAAAATAATGTAGCAATAACCTTCCCTTTTAACAATTCACTATTCGGATTAATTTCAAAATACTTAGCTAATTCCAGAATTTTCAGGCATTCATCTTTTGAATAATCTGTTATTGAAACCAGGCTTTTATTTTTCATTCTTAATATTTTAATAATTCATTCTACCAATAAAAATTTCAATTTCAAGTTATTAATTAATGATAATTTCGAAATTACAGAATCTTTTTCATTTTTTTTGATTTTTACCTTCATCTGACATTTTACATCAAATTGTTGTTCATAGGATTCAATATGACTTTCCTTAATAGTTTTCATAACCTGATTCAAATTTTCGTGATAAAATATTAAAGAGTAATGTTCAAATATATACCTGTCAACTATCTGTGCATTATTAATAGCATCAGCACATGCAGACCTGTAAGCATTAATTAGACCTCCTGTACCCAATAAGATGCCTCCAAAGTACCTGACTACAGCTACCAGAATATTGGTAAGATTATTTGATGTTATTTGTCCGAGTATTGGTTTCCCTGCAGTACCAGATGGTTCACCATCGTCGTTTATGCGGAATGATTTATTTATGGTACCTAAATTGTAAGCATAGCAAATATGTTTGGCATCATAATATTTTTTTTTAAGCATATCCAATATTGGTTTAATTTCATTTACTTCTCTGACAGGATATGCAAATGCAAGGAATTTGCTGCCTTTTTCTTTGTATATACCTTCTGAAGCTTCAGAAATAGTAAGATATGTTTCTGTGGTCTGCATTAGTTTATGATAGTGGTAGTATCTTAAAACACTTCTATTAAAGAGCAATAATTTCAGGCTTAAGATAGTAGAACCTATCTTATATTAAAAAAGGTTTCTCACATGAGAAACCTTTTTTAAATTTTAAGTCGTTTTTCTATTTCATCTATTTGATAACGAAACCGTTTATCTGTTTCAAGCAGGTTATTTACGGTTTTACAAGCGTGTAAAACTGTTGCATGATCTTTATCCCCGATTTGAGAGCCAATGGAAGCCAATGAAGACTTGGTAAGGCTTTTAGAGAAAAACATAGCTATCTGACGAGCCTGAACTATTTCACGTTTCCTGGTGTTTGACTGAAGCATTTCTACCGGAACATTAAAATAATTACATACTACTTTTTGAATGTAATCAATAGATAACTCACGCTTAGAATTTTTTATGAGTTTATCAATCATTTCCTTAGCCAGGTCGAGTGTAATTTCTCTTTTATTTAGGGTGGCCTGTGCAAGTAGGGAAATCATTGCTCCTTCAAGTTCTCTTACGTTAGATGTTATGTGAGTGGCTACATATTCAATTACATCCATTGATATTTTAATACCGTCCAGGTAAGCTTTATGCTTAAGAATGGCTACTCTTGTTTCAAAGTCAGGTGGTTGCAGATCTGCTGACAAACCCCATTTAAATCTTGAAAGTAAACGTTGTTCCAAACCTTGTAATTCAATAGGAGGTTTGTCGGATGTAAGAACCAACTGTTTGCCTGATTGATGTAAATGATTAAATATATGAAAGAAAATATCCTGTGTTTTTTCTTTTCCGGCAAATTCATGTACATCATCAATTATAAGCAGGTCAATCATCTGATAAAAATGTAGAAAGTCGTTCTTAGTATTATTACGGACAGCATCAACGAATTGAGTCTGAAACTTATTTGCGTTCACATACAGAACAACTTTATCTATAAACCTTTCTTTAACACAGATGCCAATGGCCTGAGTAAGATGTGTTTTACCCAAACCTGATTCACCATATATAAATAAAGGATTGAAGGCTGTACCACCAGGATTATTGCCAACGGCAAACCCTGCTGATCTGGCTAGGCGATTACATTCACCCTCAATAAAATTGGCAAATGAATTGTCAGGATTTAATTGAGGGTCAATATTTAACTTCTTAATCCCGGGGATTATGAACGGATTTTTTATGGAATGTTCACCATCCCCAAGTGGCATCTGGACAGGTTTATTTTTTAATTCTGTTCCATTCCTGCCTGGAAGTTTTACGGTGTATGGTTTTGGATTGGAAATATTTGTATTCTCCATAACCACACTGTACTCGAGTTTTGCGTCCTGTCCCAATTCTTTACGAAGGGTTTTTCTTAGAATATCAATGTATTGTTCTTCAAGATATTCATAGAAAAAAGGACTAGGTACCTGAATTGTTAAAATGTTTTTTTCCAATTTAAGTGGGACAATTGGTTCAAACCAGGTCCTAAAACTCACAGAAGGAACATTGTCTCTAATTACATTTAAGCAATTATTCCAAACTGTCTGGTGCATTCTGTTATAATTTTTAAGGTGAATAACTTAGTAATTTAATTTTCTCCAAAATTTCTTGAAGCAAGATTTAAAAAAAAAACAGAAAAAAAAACTGATTTTACTATTGCATTTTTGAAACTAATCTTATTAGTTTTATTCTCAAGTAATTATTTTTTAACATTGTTAATAAATAGATAATGTATTGAATTACAGCAGGTATTGGCCTATTGTTTTTAAAAGTAATATTTAATAATTGTTGAGAAAATGTTAAATAATTGTTAAAAAAATTGACGAAATGGTGGCATGAAAATCCGTTAAAGTGACTTTAGGTTAGTAATTACAATTCGTTAATTTTAAATAACTAATGATTTTACTTTTTGGAACCAAATACAGAAAAATGAACATAGCGCTTTGGATGATTTGTGAGGTCAGTTACCAAAGAATCCAGATCATGTAATGTTTTATTAAGATTATCGTACAGAGAGTCGCTATTAACAAATTTTCCAATACTTCCTTTTCCTGAATTAATTTTAGTTAGTATGGCATTAGTTTGCATAATAGTGTTTTGCGTCTCATTTATAACTTTCTTCAAATCGGATTTTGATATTGAATCGGTGATTGATGAAACATTATGAATTATATTATTTATAGCATGGTTGTCATCTTCAAGATTTTCCGAAACAGACTCGAGACTGAATAAAATTGATGCAATTTTTGTTTTTTCAGATACTATTATATCTTCGAGAGCAGCTATGCTAATTTTAATATTACGCTGTGTTTCAGGGTTAAGAGTTTGATTAAGACCTTTTACTAATGAGTCAATAGAAACAAGCAGATTTTCTGTTTTATCTTTAATAGGCATTAAATTTTTAGAAACTAGGGTATTTAAATCACCTTCAAACCTGGAGGCAAGAGTATCATTATTTTTTGCATAAACAGTTGAATTGCCTATAATTAGATTAGCAGCTTTTGTTCCCATAAAATCTGAACTGTAAATTTCAACAATAGAATTTTTGGGAATTTTAAATTTCCTGTTGATTGATATCTCGACTAAAATTTTATTAGTATTACCGTCAAGAAATTTAACATCTGAAACCTGGCCAATAGTAAATCCATTAGATGATACCGTACTTGATTTTTGTAACCCTCCTATATTTGTAAATATTGCATAATATTGTCTTGAAGTGGTGAAAAGGTTTTTACCCTTTAAAAAATTTATTCCCCAAAAAGCGCTTATTAATATTAATGTTACTATAATTCCTATTTTAACTTCCTTATTTAGTTGCATTTGATTAAAAAGTAATAAGATGGTAAAATTAATTTTTTATTTCTTTTAATGCCTCTTTTACTGAAATAATTTTGTTACTGCGTATAGCAATTATAAAAGCATCAGGGAATAAAACCTTAATTTCTTTACATTTACTGAGTATGGTTTCGTAGGATCTGGTTCTTCCGGTAACATACTTATAATTATCATCAGTTTTAATTTCTTCAATGCTTTTTATACCTTTAAACAACTTACTGTCTAATGGAATTGATTTTTTAGATGAACTTATTTGTACAAGATAATCAACCGGCGATGATAATACTGATGTATCTGGAGGTTCATGATAAATTGATATTTTAGGAGAAGAATCGTTTGCTTCGGATTTTTTTTCAATAATTAAACTGTCTTTTGATGAGTGACCTGAAAACATGGTTCTGTTTTCAATATCGAGCTTATAATTCTTAAATGCTCTGTAAATAGAGGAAGCAATCTCATCTGTCCCATCTTCTGAAAGTAGATATTTTTCTTCTTCAGGGTTAGAAATAAATCCGGTTTCAACAAGCACACTTGGCATTGCAGTTTTCCACAGTACAAGGAAACCAGCTTGTTTTACTCCTCGATCACTTCTTTGTGCTGAATTTTTTAATTGATTTTGAACATAAGTGGCAAAGTTCAGGCTTTGTTCCATATAAGTGTTCTGAAGCAGAGAAAAAATTATGAAAGATTCAGATGAATTTGGGTCATATCCATCATATTTAGCAGAATAATTGTCTTCTTTCAGAATAACTGCATTTTCTTTTCTTGCTACTTCAAGATTTTCTTTTGTTTTGGCAAGTCCCATAGCATATGTTTCAGTACCATAAGGAATTTGTTTGGGGTTGGAATTAACATGCACGGAAATAAAAAGATCGGCCTGATTTTTGTTAGCTATTTCTGCCCTTTCATATAAAGGTACAAAAATATCTGTTTGCCTGGTATATATTACCTTTACTTCTGGTATGTTTTTGGTTATGTAATATCCCAGTTTTAATGCAATATTTAGAGTAATATTTTTTTCAATACCAGTAACTCCATGTGCACCAGGATCTTTACCACCATGACCGGCATCAATTACAACAGTTGATATTGTTTTTTTTAAATTGTTTTGTCCATAAATATTAATTTCATATTTGGTTAATAGAAAATATAATAAAAATAAAAGGATTGAAAATTTATTTAAAAAGAATTGATATGTAACACTCTTCATTATTCAATCGGAAATTTATTTAGTTTTGAGGATTATTTTGTACAATAAAAACGCATTAGTTGGCATTTTCTTATAGACGCTAATTTAATTTGCCACAAAAATAGTATTTAAATTGTTAATAAAGCCGGGCACATATCTTTTATATATTGCAGTTTGGATTGCATTTAATTTATCTGCTTCAGCCCAGGTATCTCAGCCATTTGATTCAACTAATTATAAGTCCCAAGCCTTATTTGGTGGTGATACTATCCATTTTTATCCGGATACATTACAGATACAACCTGACTCATCTCAAAATATACCGGATACTACGGTAATAAAAAAAAAGAAATCCTCTGAAATAAACATGAAAATTGTTTATACATCCAAAGACTCAATGAAGATTTCACCGGATAAGAAAAAAATTTATTTGTATGGTAAGGCTGATGTTACCTATGGAGATATAAATTTAAAAGCCGATTATATAGAATATGACTTAAACAACAGGGTTGTATTCGCATCCGGATTACCCGATTCTACAGGAAAAATTAAGGGTAAACCTATTTTTACCCAAAAAAAGGAAAAGTTTAATTCAGAAAAGTTAACATATAATTTTAAGTCTGGTAAAGGAGTTATTTATAATATTATAACTGAACAGGACGGAGGTTACCTTCATGCCGAAAAAACAAAAAGACTGCACAATGGGCAGGTAGATATCAGAAATGGTAAATATACAACATGTAATGCTGAAGATCCCCATTTTTATCTTGCATTGAAAGAAGGTGTAGTAATACCTAATGATAAAATTGTTTTCCGAAGTGCCTACCTGGTTATTGAAGATGTTCCAATATTTCCTGTTTTTTTGCCGTTTGGATTTTTCCCCAACCGCACCCAAAATACTTCAGGTGTAATTATGCCAACCTACGGACTTGAAAGTACCAAAGGTTATTATCTTTCAAATGGTGGATATTACTTTGCAATTAACGAATACACCGATCTCAGGCTTACAGGTACGGTTTATGCTAACGGAAGCTGGAACGCAGAGGCTTATCAGCGTTATGTGAAGCGATATAAATTCAACGGGCATTTTGATATAAAATATGCTATAGATATCACAGGAGAACAGGATATTAATTACCCATCCTCTGATGTTTTGCAAAAAGTAAAGAATTATTCCATATCCTGGACTCACTCGCAGGATCAAAAAGCCAATCCAAGCACAAGTTTTAATGCAAGTGTGCTTTATCAGACAGCTTTATATAACAGAAATCAGAATTATTTTGATCCTCAGGCATTGACTACAAATACCACTTCATCAAGTGTAGCTTTTAATCAGAACTGGACAAATTTTGTATTTTCAGGTAACTTATATCTTAATCAGACAAATGGTCAAAATGGGACACAGATTATTTCAGGTAATCTGCCAAATTTAAGTTTTAATTCAAAGCAGAGTTATTATCCTTTTCGGAGGAAAAATGCTTCCGGTACTCTGAAATGGTATGAAAACATTGGATTAAGTTATTCGTCCGTTGCATCAAATAATATAAGGACTAAGGACAGTACATTATTTTCAATTAATACCTTAAGAACAGCACAAAACGGTTTTAAGCAGACGGTACCTTTGAATTTGAGTATTAAAATACTAAAATACTTTACTTTAACTCCAAGTATAAATTATACGGGGATTTTACAGACTGTACATTTTATACAATCCGGTTTTGCTACATTTAATCCGGTTACCAGAGATACAACTTACAATAATCCAGGGGTGAATGTAGATACAATTCATAAATTAACTTACACACAGGGTTTACTGCCATCGGTATCGTTAGGATTTGTACAACCATGGTACGGCATGTTCGTGTTTGGGAAAAACTCAAAAATTACTAAAATAAGGCACCTTATAACGCCAAGTATTAGTTTTAATTACGTACCAACTATAAGCGGGTTAATACCAAATTATTACCGTTATTATCAAAGTGGGAGTAATACAATTACCAAATACTCAATATATGATGGTACCTTATACGGCTCACCACCGGTATCTTCAAGGTCGGCAGGTTTTAGTTTTGGTTTGAATAATAACCTTGAAATGAAGGTAAAATCAGATAAGGATACAGTGACAGGCGAGAAAAAAGTTGTTTTAATACAATCCCTTAATTTCACAACAAGCTATAACGTATATGCTCCGGCGGGAAGTAATATGAGCCCCATCACTTTTTCAGGAGTTATACCTGTTATTAAAAATTTAAATTTATCATTTGGCGGAACTTTTAATTCATACGCATATAAAATTCAGGAGATACCAATAGTTAATACTGCCAGGGATACTTTTATAATGGAAAAATCGACCAATTACGCCTGGCAGGAAAGCCAATGGTTAGGTAAACTTAACAATTTTAATTTTGCATTCAGTTACAGTTTTCAGGCAGGGCAGGGCGGAAAAACAGGCACTACGAATGCAAATACTCCTTCCGCCACTTCATCTGCACCGGCACCAGGAGCTAATGACAATCAGTTAGGGCCCGATAAAGCCCTTAATAATACCGATGACCAGAAGCTTGCACAACAAAGTGATTATAATTACTTTAAAATTCCCTGGATGCTGAGCTTTAATTATACCTTCAATTTAACAAATTCTCCCGGTCTTGTAAGGTATGATTATGCAAACAGTAGTCAGGCCCATCCGACTACTTTAAGGTTTAAAACCATTACTACACAAAATTTAAGTTTTAACGGAAATTTTAGTTTAACTCCAAAATGGAAGGTAACATATAGCTCGGCTTACGATTTTCAGTTACACGAAATAAGTTATAATTATACAAATTTCAGTATTGAGAGAGATCTGCACTGCTGGGTAATGAGTATAAAAGTTACTCCATTCGGTAACCTGAAATCGTATGTTTTTTCTATACATCCCTTGTCGACCCTTCTACGTGACCTTAAATACGAGAAACATCATTCGCCGGCAGATAATCCAGGTTATAATTTGTATTAAAATTTTGTTGATAATAAAAAAGTTTCTACTTTTGCGACCTGATTAATTTTAACTTATTAAACATTTAAAATATGTTAAACCAATATGAAACCGTTTTCATTATAACTCCCGTTTTATCTGAAGCTCAGATGAAGGAAGCGGTATTAAAATTCAGAACTCTTATAGCAGAAGAAGGCGTTGAGATAGTTCATGAGGAAGATTGGGGATTGCGCAAACTTGCCTATCCGATTCAAAAAAAATCTACTGGTTTTTATAACCTTATAGAATTTAAGTCTACAGCCGAATTTATAAGCAGGCTGGAAACAGAGTACAGACGTGATGAACGTATTATCAGGTTTTTAACTCTTAAAATGGACAAATATTCAATTGGATACAGTGGAAAGAAAAGAAGTTTAAAACAACAGAAGGCGGAGGCATAATATTATGAGTCAGAATCAATCAGAAATAAGATATTTAACTGCACCAACAGTAGAGATAAAAAAGAAAAAATATTGCAGGTTTAAAAAAAATAAAATAAAATATGTTGATTATAAGGACCCTGAATTTTTGAAGAAATTTTTAAACGAGCAAGGTAAAATTTTACCACGCAGGCTTACAGGTACTTCCTTAAAATATCAGAGAAAGGTTTCCACTGCAATAAAACGTGCCCGTCATTTGGCTTTGTTGCCTTATGTTACAGATTTATTAAAATAATGTCTGATATAATTAATTAGGAGATAATTCATATGGAAATCATTTTAAAACAAGATATTCTCAATCTGGGACAAAAGGATGACATTATAAAGGTTAAGGATGGATACGCACGTAATTTTCTTATTCCACAAGGATTTGCCATTTCTGCCTCTGAATCGGCAAAAAAAGTGTTGGCTGAAAATACAAAGCAACGTGCTCATAAGCAGGCTAAAATTCAAAATGAAGCAATAGCCATAGCTGATAAAATGAAAGGCATTGAACTTAGGATTGGTGCCAAAACAAGCACCACAGGGAAAATATTCGGGTCGGTCAATACTATACAGATTGCGGAAGCTTTAAAAGAAAAAGGTTTTGATATAGACAGAAAAAACATATTTTTTACAGAAGATCATATAAAAGAAATTGGTACTTATACTGCAAAGGTTAAACTGCACCGTGACGTTAGTGTTGAAATATCTTTTGAAATTTTTGCAGAGTAATTTTTACAAACTGTTATATCAGAAGAATAAAAGACTATATTCGAAATTAAATATTTTTAATACGTTGTTTGACTCGTGTTTTTGTGGTAATAAAAACAGGTATTACCTTTGTAAACCGGGGAATATAAGCTTCTAAACCTATTCCAAAGGGTTTGATAATTTAATGCTTGTAGTGACTTTCCACTCCTCATTATTCATTAATTTTATCTTACTTTTTTCTGCCGTAATAGTAAGTATAATTTTAATAGTACTTCTTACTTCTACATTTAAGTACAATACATTTATTTATTTGCTGGTTACTTCACTATTACTGGCTATCATTGTTCTTCCAGGTAGAGAAGTAGTACCAACCATTAGCCGGTTTTATCTGGGTATGGTTACTAACCAGAAAAGAAGGAGCCAGCCTGGCACAAATCACAGAATTTTTTCACAAGACTGAACCCGAACCTGTATCAGATATTCCCGCAGTTCTTCATTCTTTTTTGCCTATTATTTTGCCTTTGTTGCTTTTGACCGGGAAGTCAGTGATTTTATTATATCCACATTCATCAGGTAACATTTGGGTTAAAATAATATCCCTGGAGCAGGCAGGATCGTACCTGGCATCAACAGCGATGGGTTTAGCTATTCCATTTATTATTGCAGTGTTTTAAAAACAGCCCTAGGCTCTTCAACTGTGGCTATAATGACTGCAGCTTCTATCGTGGCTCCTATGCTTACTGCTTTATATTCTGGCAGTGAATCAGGTAAATTGATTGCTACTCTGGCCATCCTGTTCCGGATCAAAACGGAATTAACAGCGCTCACAGAATTCTTACAATTGCACATAAAGCAGAATTGTCCGATGTGATTGGAGATCCTCAGGGTATAATTGCCTCTGGGCCTACCGCCGTGGATGAATCAACCTTTTCTGATGCCAAGGCTGTCCTTGAACGATATTCTATATGGCCAGTAATTTCAACATCCATAGTTAAGTTTATAGAAGACGGGATTAGTGGGATCAATAGCGAAACCTTGAAAAAGGAGTATGCACTGATAGAGAATATTCATAACTTTATAATCGGGATAACAGTATGGCATTAGAAACAGCAAAAGTAACTGCAGAGAGACTGGGTTTTCATTCTGTTATTCTATCCTCTAACCTATCCGGAAAGGTTGACGATGTTGCGGAATATATTGTTAAAACCGGCCCTACACTTACAAATGTTATGGATATAATTGTAATTCTTATATATTAACAATAATATCAGTCTGAGTTGTATTGGTTTGAATAAATTCAACCCGTACCTTATCAAGAAAGCTCTTTTGGATGAAGATTGAAAACTAAGGTTTCACAGCTATAGTTTCAATTTCAATAAGTGCGTTTAAGGGGAGTTTTTTTACACTGAATGTTGATCTTGCAGGCGGAGCATCTTTATAATATTGCATGTAAACCTCGTTCATCTCCTTGAAATCATCCATAGTTTCCAATAAGCAGGTACTTTTTACCACATTGGAGTAATTATAACCAGCTTCATTTAAAATGGCTCCTATATTTTTTAAAACCTGATGTGTTTGTTCAGTTATTCCCACCGCTTCAATCTTCCCGGTTTCGGGATTTATTGGAATCTGCCCTGAAATATAAAGAGTGCCGTTGATTTCAACTGCCTGGCTGTAAGGACCAATAGCGGCAGGTGCATTTTTTGAAGATATAATACGTTTCATCCCTAAATAATTTTCTAATTGTATTAATAATAAAATTAAACCGCTTTCTTTAAGGTAAAGTAAAATGTACTGCCGTAACCAGGTTCACTTTCTGCCCATATTTTACCTCCCTGTTTTTCAACAAATTCTTTACTTAGCAGTAAACCTATTCCTGTACCTTTTTCACCTTTTGTTCCTGTAGTGGATATGTCTTTTTCTATACTAAACAAATATGGCATATTTTCAGGAGAAATCCCAACACCTGAATCTTTAATCTGAATTTCAATGTATTCACCAGTGTCGTTCATGTCAACTGAAACTATGCCGTTGGCAGATGTAAATTTTATAGCATTAGAAATAAGATTTCTCAAAACAGTATTTGTCATGTTAAAGTCACAGTAAACCTTTATATTGGATGAAATGTTGTTTATAAATGTAATATCTTTATTTTGAGCAATTTCGATAAATAATAAACATAAAGAATTTATTAATTCCATCAAATCTATTTGATGAAATTCAGGTTTTATCTTACCTCTTTGCAATTGGGACCATTCCAAAAGGTTCTCAAGTAGTTTAAAAGTATTAAGAGCTGTAGTGTTTAATGTTTGAACAAGTGTTTCAATTTTCTCTTTGTCATATGATTCTATTCTTTTCATAATTAGTTCACAAATTCCCAGCAATACTGAAAAAGGAGCTTTTAAGTCATGAGCAATTATTGAGAAAAACTTGTCTTTTGTTCTGTTAAGTTCTGTTAATTCCTTATTTTTTTGTTTAATTATCTGATCAGTTTGCTTACGGTCTGTAATGTCCTGGAGGGTTCCAAATAGTTTGGTAACTTGTTTATTTAAATTTTTCACCGGGTACATTGAACCTATGAAAATTTTATGTGTACCACTTGCTAATTTTATTTCAAATTCATAATCTTTAACAGGCACACCAGTTTCTATAACCTTGTTAGCATGTTCTTTAAGTGTATTATTAAACTGTTCAGAATAATATTCTGATTCTTCTTCAATTGAGGGAGCTTCAAGTGAAGGATCACGTTCGAATAAAACAAATACCTGTTTTGACCAGTATATTTTATTTGTAATCAGATCATATTCCCAATTGCCTAACTTACCAATACTTTCAGCACGATTCAACCTTTCTTCATTTTCTTTAGCTGATTCCTGTATTTTTTTCAGTTCGGTAATGTCTTCCTTTAAAGCAAGGAAATGAGTAATTGCACCATACCTATCCTTAACAGGGGATATAATTGCAGATTCCCAATAAAATTCCCCGTTTTTTTTCCTGTTATAAAATTCTCCCCTCCAGTTATTTCCACTTAAAATTGTTTCCCATAATTGCTTATAATGGGAACTATCATAAGTGTCTGATTTTAACATTCTCGGGTTTTGCCCTATGGCTTCATCGGATGTGTATAGTGTTGTTTCTGTAAACTTTGGGTTTACATATTCAATATTTCCTTTTAAGTCAGTTACCACTGTGGTTACCGGACTTTGTTCAATTGCCTTTGAAAGTGTCCTTAAGGTATCTTCTATTTTTAATTTTTCATATTCTGCATCTTTAACATCAGTGATATCTGTACCAATACCAATTACACCTGTAACCTTTCCCTCATCACTGACATAAGGTATTTTATTAGTTTTAATCCATCTTTTACCAAACGGGGTTTCAAATAAGTCCAAAATATCATTTTTACTATTCAGTCCGTTAATTACAAATAAATCGTCCTGATAAAATTTTTCAGCAATTTCTTGTGAATGTAGTTTTGAAAGGTTAATACCTTCAAGTTCTGATTTATTTTTCCCATAATAGGCGGCAACCAGTTTATTAACCCTGATGAAATTATTACTTTTATCCTTAAAATAAACCATGGTGGGAATCTGGTCCAAAATTGATTCAAATTGCCTGGAGAGGGATTTATAATTTTCTTCACTTTTCCTTAATTCTTCTTCAATTTTTCTTGAATTTGTAATGTCAACAACCTGGCTGAAGAAAAAGGAAGGGTTACCATTATTAAAAATAAGGGAGGTGGATATTGAAACTAATAAAATATCTCCATTTTTATGAACATATCTTTTCTCTAAAACGGCGGTTTCAATTTCATTTAGAAGCAACCGGTTTAAAATTGCCGAACCTATTGATATATCATCTGGGTAAGTGATATCATTAAATGTAAGTTTTGTTATTTCATTTTTATCATAACCTAACATTTTTTCGAAAGAGTTGTTAACTAAAATGAATTGTCCATCCGTATTGACTAAACACATTCCTACAGCTGAAAATTCAAAAGCATGGCGAAAACGTTCCTCACTTATATATAATGCTTTATCAGCAATATTAATATTACTCAATAAAATATTGTTAGCTTCCTTTAAGGAATCATTCTCATTCTTCAGAGCTATAATATCTTTAATGAGGTCTTCATTTGTTTTATTATTATAGTCCATTTAAAAAGTTGAAAATTTATATTAGGTCTGGTATTTTAATAATAAACTTAAGTTAATAAAATTACTTGATAAAATGGTTAACTTAAATGAGGAAGTGATACATTAAGATGTTTTTCTAAATTGTCATTAAGTGATAATCCGGGAAATGAAAGAAGAAGAGATATAATTCCGGATATTGTAACAGGTAGGTATTCCAAATTAAAATTTGGATTTTATTCTTTAAATAAATTTTTCCAAGAAATTGACGTTTACTTTAATGATTTAAATACCTGCTTGTTAAATAGGCTATTAATGTATATACAGCACCTATTATTATTAAATTAAATACAAATTTTATCAAAAAGTCACTTACCGAATGAGTAGAATTATTTAAAATAATAAAAACATAAATGGCATAAATAAATCCACTTATTAGAATTATTAGTCCAATTATGGAGGTTGGAATAAAAAATATTCCAAAACGTTTAAACCAGGGCATTTTCATTTTGTTTTAATTTAAAGTGAATAAATGATTATTACCAGAATTGAAAATATTATCATTAAAACATTAAACCAAACTGAACTAATTAATTGTTTAGTCTTTTGACTTTTTGACAATATATAAACTTTTCGTATACTTAAAATGTTTATCGTCAGGAAAATAACCGGTATTATTAGAAATAGCAAGGTTGAAAAATACCATTCTTTGCTTTTAATTTCATGTATATTTGAAATTAAGGTTGTCCCCGACATAAAAAAAGTTTTCATCAATAAAGTTGCTATAATATAAAGTGGAATACAAAGCCACCACCAGCTTACAACAGATTTATCCTTAGCATTAGTTATTGCATTTTCCAACATATCCTGATGTTTTAATTGGTTTATCTTAGGTTTAGTAATTTGTAACAATTTATTTTCAAAGTTTTGCAATTCCATATCCTAAATGCTAATATTTAAATTTGGTTGCACTTTTCCCGAAGTTTTTTCAATCCTCTTGATAATAAAGATTTTAATGTTCCTTCATTTATACTTAATATATCTATTATTTCTTTATTGTTCTTACCTTCAAAATATTTTAATGAAATTACATCCTGATATTTAAGCGGTAGCAATTTCAAACATGCGAGAATTGAATTGAATTGCGAATGTTTTTGAAGTTCCAATTCTATTTCTATCTTATCTTCATGTAAATAACTGTCGAATATATTTTTATCCCGTAAATCCAGTCGCTCAAATATTGAATTATATTTTTGTTTATGCCTGAAATATAAGTTTACTTCATTGGTTGCAATTCTATAAAGCCACACTTTTAACGCAATACCTTTATATGAAAATTTCTTTATGTGATTAAATGCTTTTAAAAAAGTATTTGCAGCAATATCAGCCGTATCGTCAAAATTTCCTGTCCTGCGAAGGACATATCCAAAAATAGGTTTGTAGTATAATTTAAATAATTCTGAAAAATATGCAGAATTACTTTTAATTCTATCCAAAAGTTCAATTTCTGTCATTATTAATTGGCTGAATGGCTAAATTGGACCCAATATCTAAATTATAATTCACTTTTATCAATAATACAAAAGCATATTTTTAGTTGCAGTAAAATACTAAAATTATTTTAGGGTCATACAATAAAAATATTGCTGCTTTATTTGAGGCACAAATCTAAAATATTCATTGATTCTATTACTATATTTGATTTATCAACAAACTATATAATCTATGAAAATACAATTCTTAAAACTATCAACTTTAGGTTTTATAACACTTAGTTTATTATCATGCAAAAAAGAAACCGGACCGGATTTAACCGGATGGACAACCTATTATAGTGTTAACGAGGTAAATCAATTATATCTTAATACCCGAATAAGTGCAATATCCAAAGATATAAACGGCACTTTCTGGGTAGCCACTGGCGGTGTAGTAATGAATTATAACGGAACTAATTGGACTATTGATACTGTGACAAATAATTACCTTGCTTTTGTTTCTGGTATTGCAATTGACAGCCATGGTAATAAATGGTTTGGAATTAATCAATCTCCCCCATTTAAAAACTATAAGGCGGTAAATATTGGGCTGGTCAAGTATGATGGAGTAAAATGGACCATCTACAACACTGGCAACAGTGGATTGGCAAGTAACCTGGTAAATTCTGTTTCATTAGATACCCTGGATAATCTTTGGATTGGAACAGATCAAGGTGTATCAACATTTGACGGGACTAACTGGACAACATATAATACCGGAAACGGATTAAAATATAATAATGTTTCATCAATTGAAATAGATAAATTTGGTAATAAATGGTTTGGAACAAATAGTCTGGATGCAGATTCCGGTGGAGTATCTGTTTTTAATGGTGCAACATGGACATTCTATACCATGAAGGATGGTTTGGCAGGAAATTTAATAAATACTATAGCAATTGATAAACAAGGGAATAAGTGGTTTGGAACAAATAATGGTTTAACAGAATTTGACGGTACACACTGGACCACCTATAATACATCAAATTCTGGAATATCAGGTGATGCCGGAGCGGACATTGTTTCATCAATTGCCTTTGATTCAAATAATAATTTATGGGTTGGTTTTGAGGGGGGAGTAACAAAGTTCGATGGCAAATCATGGGTTACATATACTCAATCTAACTCTGGTTTAAATGGCTTTTGGGTTTATAGCATATTTATTGATTCACAGGGTAATAAATGGTTTGGTACTAATTATGGGTTATGTGAATTATTGTAAAATCGATTATTTATCTGATTAATATTATTTATAACAGACTAAACAGAAATTAATCTCCACCACCTCCATTATTTTTACCTTTGAATGAATGACAAAGTTTGAGTTGATTTATTAAACCAGTAATAATTAATCAATTGTAATTGATTGGCATAACAAATTGTTGTTTAACAGCTATGCCTCCTTGTCTACCAGATTTTCCTACTGGAGAACTCAAGACAAAATAGAATTAACTAACCTAACAAAATAAAAATATTATATGAAAAAATTATTATTTGGATCATTACTATTTTCGTTAATATTAAATGCTAATGCACAAATTAAATTTGGTATTAAAACTGGTTTTAATTTTTCAAATATGGCTTTTACTGAATCCATTGGCATGCAACCAAGTACTTCTGATTGCTTAGGGTATCATATTGGAGGTATTTTTGATTTGCCATTATTTAATTTCTGTTCTATTCAACCAGGTATATTATTTACAACAAAAGGATTTCAGACAAATGATTATACTGTTACTTTAGACTATTTTGAAGTTCCTGTTAATTTAATGTTAAAAATAGGATCGCCAAAAGTAAAATTTATTATATACGGAGGTTATTATGTTGCTGCTGGAATTTCCGGAATCGAAACTGGCAATTCAGCAAATGATTATACAAGTACATTAAAGCTATCATTTGGTAGTGCCTCAAATGATCTTACCACTATTGATTATGGAATAAATTTTGGTACTGGATTTGAAGTAAAAAGAATTCAAATATTTGCTCAATATGGCTATAGTCGTAAGAATTTAAGCAATGATAAAGGAGAAAGTATCAATAATAATGTTTTTAGCCTATCATTTATTTATTTATTTTATTTAGGTCATCCTAAAAATATATCCGACCTATATATGTAACAGGACTGATAGTTACTTTTAGATCGATCAGATTTTGAATAAGTAACCTTCAAACATTTATCTTTGTTCTACTTGTCCTCTCTATCCTAGAAAAGAATTACAAGCTTTAGCTATACTATAACTCCTAATATTTATTACCCCATCTACCGGAAAAAGTCATATAATTTATTTTGCACTAAACTTGTAACTATCACATATACTGTTATATGCAATATAACAATTTGATAATGAGCTAAAAATCTTTTATATATCTGATAATCAGCAATATTCTTTTTACCATAATAAATTTTCGGACAAACTATAAGGAATTCTTAGTTTATTTGGTTCTTATAGAATGTATTCCCAATAATCACAATTATATGTGGTGATATCTTACCAGATTTATTTTGTACTTGTTGTGACCATTTCATCAATTCATCATATTTTAATTCAATCCATTCCCTGGTAATTTATTTTGTCTATCTGCAAACTGAAATTTAAAAATAAAATAAAAGATTCAAATTTGTGTTGCAAAGTGTATGTAAATGAAAAAACCACCCAAAAGTTTTGCTTTGCAAGTGGCTTATTGTCAAGTGAACCTGGAGGAACTCGAATCCCCAACCTTCTGATCCGTAGTCAGATGCTCTATCCAATTAAGCTACAGGTCCATTTTAATTGTAACTAACGGAATATTTTTGATAATTTAATTATTTTACAGATGTTATAAAAGTGATGTTTAATTTCACACCTGACAAATCAAAATCACAACTTGAAAACTATTCTTTATTATTGGATTCAAATAAAGTTTAAATACAAAAAAATTATAAAGAAATTCTCTTTTCCTGTATGCGGGCTTTCTTTCCTGTAAGGTTTTTCAAGTAGTAGATTTTTGCACGGCGAACCTTACCCATTTTATTGACTTCTATTTTATCAATGTATGGTGTATGAATCGGGAATATCCTTTCAACACCAATATCTCCTGACATTTTTCTTACCGTAAATGTAGCGGTCTGACCACTTCCTTTTTTTTGAATAACAACACCCCTGTATTGCTGAATACGTTCTTTGTTACCTTCAACAATTTTATAATGTACTGTTACAGTATCACCAGCTTTGAATGATGGTACTTCAGTATTGATTGCATATAAGTTTTCAACCAGGTTCATTAAGTTCATGACTCAGACGATTAATTAAAATTTTAATAGACCGCAAAAGTATACTTTTTTTTTTAATTTGAGAGTACCCAATTGAAAAATATCTATATTTTAAGTGCAATATGGAGTGGAAAATATGAAAGTTGATGAGTATGTGGAAATACTCATCAGTCACCCTTCATTACTTTCTTGCACTTAACATTTCTCTTTTGGGAGGCAATCCTGGAAGCCGTTCAACTAAAAATCCTGCATTTTGCATGTTTCTTCTTACTATGCCTTTAGCACAATATGTATTTAATATCCCTCCTTTTGTCATAGAGTTAAATATTTTGGCAAACATGTTTTCAGTCCACAGTTCAGGCTGTACTTCCGGTGAAAAGGCATCGAAATATACAAGGTTGTAACCTTCTCCCAGGCTTGCATTTATTATGTCATCATTTATAACAGTCAGATTAAAATAATTATTAATCTTCATCCTCTGGTCAGATACATATTTATGGAGCAGGGTAAAACTTAAAATATCGGATTTAAATGGTTCTGAATTGTTTAGTACTTGAAGAATTTTTTCTTCAAGTGGATATAATTCTATGGCAAAATAATCAATAAGGATCTTTGATCTTATAGCTTCGTGTAAAGTAAGAAATGCATTTAAACCAGTACCAAAACCTACTTCAAGTATTTTTATACCATTAATATTCAATTTTTTTAACCCTGCATTAATAAAAACATGTTCTGATTCTGCAACAGCCCCTGCTGTTGAATGATAATTTTCCTTAAATGTTTCAGAATATAATGTTACTGAACCGTCCGATGTTACTTTAATTTTCACACACATTGTTAATAATAAAAAAAGTCAATATGATAAGCAAAATTAACTTCTTTTATCCCAAATCAATATTATTTATTATTCCCTGGCTTTTATTATTGTCCGGCGGCTACCGGAATTCTTGAAGAAACTGCATTAGAACCTGAAAATTCAAGTATTGCTTCAACTCCGTAATGATCTGACAAATCCTTAAACCTGTGATGTGCCGGGGCTCTTCGGACTGCTATTTTTCGTTTAACGGACTGAAAAAACTTACTGTTTCGTATAAGAACATAGTCAATCATTTGTTTTCGGCCATTTTCCCTTTTTGCGAGAGTGTTATCTATCTCATCGAAAGAAGTTTGAATATCCCCGGCAAAGTTGCCATTATCTGCTTCGAGTGTGTTAAGCATATAATGATAATTATACTTGTCGGCAGTTTCTATATTAAAATCTCCACAAACTATCTGGGGAATTTGTTCCTTGTAGTATTTTTTAAGAAGATTATTTGTCATTTCCCGGCACTGACCATGGCGAATAGAATCAGGGCCATCAGAGTTTAGATGAGTACCAACCAGTTGGAACATCTGGCCATTCCAACTACCCTCGAACATTACAGCACCTTTTCTAGCGAAAGCGTCCATACCGAAACGATGAGTATATTCAATTTCTTCAATTTTTTCAAGTGGTATTTTGCTTATTACCCAAACACCGCTGTTAAAACGGAATGAAAGAAATGGCATATTGGCGGGGCCATACATATGGGGGAACGATTTGCAAAGTTTTCTTCTCAGTATTCCTCTTGCACGGAGGTTAAAAGCTTCCTGAAAAACTATAATATCATAGTCAGATCCTGTGAGCTGATCGGCTATCATTCTTGCTCGTTTGCAGTTTCCATGCACAAGTGAACAATAAGGAAGCATATAAATGTTCCAGGTAAGGATCTTAAGCTGATTTGTACTTGTTTTTGTAAAGACTGAAGAAGTGTCGGAGGTGATATTGGAAAGAGTATAAAAAGTAGCAGACATAATAAATACAATTGATAAACATATTTTTTTAACCATTCTGGTGAGGGTATTTGTACAGACAAATTTATCCTGTATAGATTATTCAAAGGTTAAAGAAGGATGAAGCTTAATTTAATTAATTGTAGAATTTATATTTCATTAACGTTAAAATATTGTGAAAGAAATGAAATCAAAGTTTGGAAATGCAGGCAAGTTCAGATGAAAAAGGAAAAAAAGGAAAAAAAATAAAGGAAAAGAAAATAAATGAAGGGGATATAATCTATGAAGGGAATTAATAGATACAAAAAGATATTATAATTTAAAAAAAAATAATTAATGATAAAGTAATAATAAAAAAACCGTCTCGAAAAATTTGAGACGGTTTTTTTAATGGTTAGTAAAAGTTTGAATTACCTTGGGCCATCATAGGTATAAACTTCAACAAAGTGTGTACGATGAGGAGTGATAACAGCCGGCTGATCCATCCAATAAGAAACACTGAGTGTATTCGTTGAAGGATCAAATTTGTTAATTCCGGAAGGATCTATCTCAGCTGTACGACCGTTTGTAGCATTTGGATAATAGTTCGTTACTGAAACAACATTATTATTGGCATCGAAGGTGAATACAACTCCGAACTGACCATAATAGCTGAGACCACCATTATTTAGTATGGAATGGTAAAATCCACCTATATTATTATCAAACATAGCCACGCTGTTCGCTGTTTGAGTGATTAAATCACAATCAATAGGATAAGCTCCGGTCAGTACTGGATTTGCTGCATCCACCATAGTCCCGTTGATGGTATAGTGACCGTCATACATATTCCTGATACTTAATATCACAAATCCGGTATTCAGATTACTGATAGTATAAGCTTTATTGTTGACCGCGGTCAGTTGTATGCCGTAAGCATAGGTATTACCCAATAAATCATTTGGTTTGAATTTAACCGAGATATAACCCGTACTTGAACCTGCCTTGATAACAACCTGATTGTTCGAATTTAATGTTATCAATGAAGCAGGGTTAGGAACAAGATAACCAAGTTGATTAACCAGTGAATCCTCAATTGGAGAATTAGTAGTATCCAGTAATTCATAAGTAACGATTACATCGCTTGAAGTAGGTCCGGATGTAAGTGTTACAGGAATAAACTCGGTGATAGTGGTATCGTTATTAGAAGCACTTAATGAAATAGGATAAAAATTTGAATTGTTATCATTATTTGTCAGGGCTACTTCAACAAAGTTTTCGTTTTGATCGTTCTTTGTGCCGTACCAGTTATCATCATAATCCTTATCTTTCAGGCAACCATTTGCTAAAAAAATGATGGCCAGGATCAGGAAGATTTTATAAATTTTTTTTGTCATCATATACTTATTTTTAAGATGTTAATCTAACAATGTTTTTATAAATATCATATCTTGTTATCATCAAGGTTCCCAGAAAATCTTCTCAGTGAAAATTGTAGATAAATTCCTTGAGGGCACATTGGCCGAATTAGTAGAGAGTTCGGACTGAGGATAAACCATGACATTCGGTAATGTTGGAGCTGCGTTAGGGTTATACGACTGATATCCGTTTGGAATAAATATTCCCAACCTTCTAAAATCTGCCCAGGTTTCAGATGCATCGATAGAGCAATTGGCGATGTACTTCTGAAAGGCAATAAAATCAACTTTTTGTTGTAAGGTGCTTCCACTGTTGGACCATTGTGCTGATGGAATATTTGTATAATATTGCATTGCTGTATCAACCGCATTAGGAACACCCAGCCAGACAAAGCTTTCGGTAATAGCACTTTGGTATAAAGTTTGTGCACCTGCGTCACCACCTGGTAACCAACCTCTTACTGTAGCTTCTGCCTGGAAAAACAAACTTTCAAAGGAAGGAAGGATGAACTGATCGGATATAGAGGATGGAGCAGGTCCAAGGCCAATACCACTTCCAGGAATTGAAGCTCCGCCGGAAGCATTACCGCCGGGAGCGCCATAATCACAACCGGAAATCGGAGGTAAGTAAAATAAACTTACCCTTGGATCAATTTTAGCTTCAATGATATTAACAAAATAATTATTGGGAACATTTATACTGGTAGCCGGAGCACCTGACGGTGTTAAAATAAAATCACCATAGAAAGGATTTTGTTTGTTAACATCATTGGTATATCCCGGATTCACTGCCACATCCTGACCGGCTCCCAAAAACCCGCCATCGGCTGCAATTTTGGATAATTGGGCACCTGATGGTACAAATCCGATTTCGGATTGACGGAGGAAAATACGCAATTTAATAGTATTTGCAAATTGCTTCCATAGGCCAATGGCAGTGCTAACACTTCCGCCCCGGGCAAAAATCCAGTCATAAGTTGCAAAGGACGATTTTGGATTGACGGTATTCAGGTATTTAATGCCTATATCCAGTTTATTCAGCAAATCGGCATATATAGCTGACGCGTTATCGTACGCAGGGTTAGGATACTTTGCATAATTAAAAGCCTGGGAATAAGGTACATTACCAAACTGATCGACCAATTCCTGCCATAATTTCACTGATAAAACTACTGAGGCACCATAAAGAGCAGAATCTCCCGTTGCTAAAGCTTTTGTCTGGGCCAGGTACAGGTCCATGAGAATACCGTATGCATTGTCCCACTGGGTTTCTGTTGTGTTTCCGGTAAGTTTGTATGAGGTTTCATCCTGCTGGGGAACGAAGTCTCCTGAAGCTGCCCAATAGCCAACCCAGTTATTAAGGAATACAAATTGTCCTGCTAACCGGGCGCCATAAGCAACCTCGGCATCAGTAAAAATAGGACCCGGAGTGATATTTTGATCTGTGGGTGTATTTGGATTATTATTGACATCCAAATATTTGTTGCAGGAACTGATTGCGAATGCAATTCCTAAAACCAACAATAAAAAGGTATATTTAATTTTTTTCATATTCATTTGGTTTATCAAAATTAAAGTTGTATAGTTAGAGTACCACCATAATAACGTGAGGCAGGTGTCTCAAATCCGCTGCTTATACCTGCTGTGTTACCGCTTGAAGTATAATTGAATTCAGGGTCACCCCACTGGTTCGATTTGGGTAAAAACATCAATAAATTCCTTCCAACCAAACTGACGGATATTTTTTTGATAACATCGGAAGTTTTATGCAGCCATGGTGTAGGAACATTATACGAAATGTTTAATTCACGCAGACGAATAGCAGACGCACTGCAAAAATAGTTGGTTGCTGACTGAGTGTTGACAGTGGATGACCAGAAGTTATAATTACCATCGAGTGTCAGGCGGTCGGTGTTCTTGACATACTGGCCATTTTGCAGGTAAACCGAATTTGGGTACACAAACCGTTGCCTGTTGAACTGAGCAGAACGGGCTGAAAGTCCTGAAAAATCCAAATCTGCACCTAAACCTGCATAATAGTCGTTACCTGTTTTATAGTCCCAGGTCATGTATAAACTAAGATTGCCCCAGATGATGGTAGGAGTATAACCCAGTACCCAAACTGGCAGGGTACGTCCTTTCATAATTAAACCTGATGAAACAGTTGGAAATCCATTGTCACCAACAATTACCCTTCCATTTGGGTCACGGTTATAATCGGACAATTGGAAACGGAAAGCAGGTTTTCCAGGGACAGCAATTGCATTGACAGTCGGATAACCGGTGGCCTGTTGTATAAAGTTATTGTTACCAGTAAGTACAACCGGTGTGTTTCCTTGTGTTTCGGTAATTTCGTTGTCATTGTAAGTTGCATTCATCCGGAAATTAATGGCTACAGGACCCAGCTTGACCAAAGGAGTAAAACCTAATTCCATTTCTAAGCCATAATTTCGGAAACTGGCTGCATTGGCCAGACCGGCAGGGTATCCTGTTGTCCAGGATTGAGACACCTCAAGTATCTGATTGGTATTATTTTGATTAAAATAAGTTCCAGAAAAACTAATCCTGTCTTTTATTACCCTAATTTCTGTTCCCACTTCAAAAGTACTAACAAACTCCGGTTTCAGGTTTGGGCTTGGAATAACCGTGTTATGAGTATATCCGACGTTGCTTCCATAAGGGAATCCTAAGTTTGGGCCATAGGTTGCCTGAACATCGTATGGATTCAGGTTAACGTTACCTGATTTGTTAAGAGCTGTAAACACTTTAAGGAAACTGATGTTATTACTTTTCAAACCAGGTAATATATCGGAGACTACGAGTGAAAGATTTGCACCCGGATAGAAAAATGACCGGTTATTCGGAAGCAAACGGCTATCCCAGTCGTTACGTCCGGTAAGTTCAAGATAAAGATATCTTCTGAAACCAAATGAGAGGTTTGCATAAGCTGAAACTAAACCGCTTCTAACCGTTGAATTCCAGTTGTTTGAGGTACCGGTTGGTACATTGGCATCACCTGAACGAACCGAGACATTATTTAAACCATTAATAGTTAAGTTATTACCTCCCACTGCCACGTCTTTAAAATAATTGCTACGAACAGTTGAGCCTGCGATGTATTTTATAGTTAAATCTGAAAGGTTGAACTCGCCACTTAAAAATCCATCAAAATTTACCCGGGATGTGATACGTGAATCATCAAACTCTTTGCCGGGCTGATTATGGTAATCGACAGGATAACGATGTAATACATAAAGAGTATAATCTGAAACCTGGATGGGTCCGTCAGTGTTTTGGAAATCCTGGAAAGTAACAGTCGATCCAAGTTTTATATTGGCTGTTAACCATTTGGCAAACTTGTAACTAAAATCTAAAGTTCCTATGAGGTTATCACTTGTACCCTTTTGTCTTAAGTTGGCGATCAGCCAGTAAGGATTCTGAGCATATTCACAGAAATAATTATCATACTTACCCCATTCACTGTTCAGGTCCTTATAGGATAGTAACGGAACATTGTCACCAACCTGTAAAACATTTACGAGGACACTTCCACCATATGCACCTGTTACTAAATTTTGTATATCCGCTTCGTTGACTATATCCCAATCATTACGGGTATAATTTACATTATAATTAACGCTTAAATTTTTATATTCTTTTCCACTGGTAAAATGCACGGTAGTTCTGTTGTTTAGATCACTCGGCATAAGTCCCTGCACACTAGCGTTATTGATGCTAAAGAAATAATCCTTGGCTGAAAGGGAAAAACCGTTTTGCCATGTCATACCTGTGTTCCAGAAGTTGATTTTATCTTTCCAGTGCAAATTGCTATACGGACCTGATTGTTGATGACCCTGTTCATCAACTATACCAATAGGTTTAATACTACCGTCAAATTTGGGACCGTAGTTTTGGTTTTCGATAGGTACATAAAGAGGATTCCCGAATTTGTCGAGGTAAGGAGCTCCTTCACCACCATATGGTCCAAATTCATGCTGCAACTGTGGAAAATATGCAACACGGGTTGCCTGTAGCGAAGAAGTTAGGGTTACGCTTGGGTTATCTGCATTCCCTTTTTTTGTGGTGATGATGATTACACCATTAACAGCGTCCGGACCGTAAAGGGCGGCAGATGCTGCACTTTTTAAAATTGTGATATCCTGTATATCATCAGGAGCGATTGAGCTTAAATAACTTAAGTCAATCGGAGCCCCATCAAGAACGAACATGGGCTGGTTATTACCGGTAAGAGAACGAATCCCCCGGATATTGATTTTAGCGTCTTCAAAAACCCCGCTGTTAACTGTGGTGATATTCAACCCTGAAACTTTTCCGGTTAAGGCTTGCTGAACATCTGTAGTATGAGCTTCAGTGATAAGAGTATTGTTCACCGTAGTGGCAGCAAATCCTACTTCTCTCTGTTGCCTTACTATCCCCAGGGGAGTGGCTATAACAACAACTTCCTCGAGTCCAACGCTGGAAGATTCCAAAGTTGCATCAACAACTTTTTTCCCGGCGATGTCTAATTCCAATGTTTTATATCCAACAAATGAAAAAACCAGTGTTTGCTGATTTGCAGGAACGTCGAGGGAATAATTTCCATTTGCGTCAGTGATAACTCCAACAGATGTTCCTTTAACTTTTATAGTAGCTCCAATTAACGGTTGCTTGTCCTCAGAACTGGTAACCTTACCTGTAATATGCACTGCTTGCGCCATTGAGTACTGCAACCCTATGCACACAAAGAATGCAATAAATGTAGCAATTCTTTTCATAGACTTCTTAATTAGGTTTAATGGTTAGTGAAAATTTTCGTACAAAATAGTAAATTATTATTCAAAACTTAATAGTCTTTTGCAAATTTTTTTATGATTTTTTAACATTTGACCTCCTATTCTTAATAATTGTTAAATTTTAAATTAATATACAGCATTTTATAAAACTTTGATATTTTTATTTTTTTTTCTTACCCCCCTTAAAAATTTAAGTATATTACAATAAAAAATAGTATTTATTGATGAAGTACCAGTTTTTATTTATTTATCGGCTAATATAATTATTTTTTTACGTCCTTGACTATATAACTATAAAAAATCTAAATATTAATTTATAAAGTTGTAATTAGATAATATGTTATTGAATACTGTAAACTTGAGGAATTTAATTTACATTTATTTAGAATGGAAATAAATAATGATACAAATGACTAAAAAACAAGAATATAAAATTGCATTAACGTAAAAGCGGATGACGGATGAAAAATGACTAATAACAAATGAATATTTACTGATAAATAATGATTATTTACTATTGACTGATGACTAATTAAATGTGTAAATTAACAGATGATTTATTACAAATTACTAATAAACTGAATACAATTA
Source organism: uncultured Bacteroidota bacterium (assembly GCA_963766305.1). Lineage (GTDB taxonomy): Bacteria > Bacteroidota > Bacteroidia > Bacteroidales > JAAUTT01 > JAAUTT01. The sequence goes on along the minus strand of CAVYAE010000030.1, from coordinate 5,447 downwards.
CATTAATTTAATTAACGCGTGATTCGCCAATCCAAAATCGCAATTCTAAAATCTAAAATCTAAAATCTAAAATCTAAAATTTCAAGGGCATTCCTTAAAACTTTTATCATATTGGCTTAAAGCTCTTCTGCTCATGCCCATACTTGAAAATCCACCATCGTGATAAAGATTTTGCATGGTAACCTTTCTGGTAAGGTCAGAAAATAAGGCCACACAATAATCCGCGCATTCTTCAGCATCTGCATTACCTAACGGAGACATACGCTCTGTGAAATCTATCAGAGTATCAATGCCTTTTACACCGCTACCTGCCGTTGTAAGGGTAGGGGACTGGGATATAGTATTTATCCTTACATGTTTTTCAGTTCCGTATATATAACCAAAACTTCTGGCAATTGATTCAAGCAGTGCTTTGGCATCAGCCATGTCGTTGTAATTATCCAGGGTTCGCTGGGCAGCAACGTAGGATAATGCAATTACCGAACCCCATTCATTTATAGCATCTTGATTACGTGCTACCTGAAGCATTTTATGAAAAGATAGTGCAGATATATCGAGTGTCTTAAGAAAATTATCATAGTTGATGTCGTCATATGGGATACTTTTTCGGACGTTTGGAGACATTCCAATTGAATGTAAAATAAAATCCAATTTTCCTCCAAGATGGGTTACTGCTTCTTTAATTAGTTTTTCCAAATCGTCAATTTTGGTAGCATCTGCTGGAATTGCTATAGTCTGGCATTGTGTTGCAAGTTCATTTATATCGCCCATTCTCATTGCAACAGGAGCATTTGATAATACAAATATTGCTCCTTCTTCAAATGCTTTTTCTGCAACTTTCCAGGCAATGGAGTGGTTGTTTAATGCACCAAAAATCAAACCTTTTTTTCCTTTAAGTAAATTGTATGACATAGTTTAATATTATCAGTTATATATTACAGGGTTTACTAACAACGATTATAATGTAATTGTTTATTTTATTTCAGCATCTATTATTCCTTAAAGATCAGATTATTTTAATTTATTGTTTTTTTTATTCTTTTATTATCTGTTATTTATAATCTTCATGATTTTATAATTCCCAATAATGACTTGGCATTATCAATTGCAGCATCGGTAAGTTGTTCTCCACTAAGCATTTTAGCAATCTCAATAATTCGCTCTTCAGTTGTCAATTGTTTTATAAGTGTTTGAGTTATTTCTGCGGTATCCTGTTTATATACATAGTAATGATAGGATCCTTTACTGGCTATCTGTGGCAGGTGAGTAATATTAATAATCTGAGTATGTTCAGACATGTTAACTATTACCTTACCAACTTTGTCGGCAATATCACCCGAAACGCCTGAATCAATTTCATCAAAAATCACCGTTGGCAGTGTAACAGCTTCAGACACTATAGCTTTAATGCTTAACATTAACCTGGCCATTTCACCTCCTGAAGCTACCTTTGAAAGTGACTGAAGTGGTAATTGCTTATTGGAAGCAAATAAAAATAATACCTTGTCCGATCCGGTATTTGATAATTCGCCTCCTGTCCGGAGTTCGACTTTAAATATAGCATTTGGCATACCCAACTGAGACAATAATTCGCTTACACGTGATTCAATCTGAGGAATAACCTTCTCACGGTTTGCTGATATTTGCATGGTATATTTTTTCAATTCCGATTCAAGATTACTGATTTGCTGTTTTAATTCGTCTATTCTCAAATCGGAATTATTAATGGAAGTAATCTTCTGCTTATATTCATCCTTGATTTTAATTAATTCTGTTATAGTAGCTACCCTGTGCTTTTGCTGCAAACTATAAATAAGGTCTAACCTTTGATTTATAAAATCTATTTGTTCAGGATTATGATCTATTTTTTCTTCCTGGTATTCTGTTTCCCGGGCCAGATCTTTAAGTTCTATAATGACATTATTGATTCTGTCAGTCAAATCTGTTGAAGGCTGATAAATATTTGTCAATTTATTGAGTTGATATTGAATATCCTTCAAAAGAGTAAGAATGGAATTGCCATCTCCTGATATTATAGTTGAAGTGGATGATAAAGCAGATTTAATTTCAGCTGCGTGAGAAAGTACCTGAATCTCTTGTTCTAATTTTTCTTGTTCATTATCAATAAGTTTAGCTTGATTTAACTGTTCAAATTGATAATTAAAGTAATCCAGATCGTTTTGATTTTTAATTGAATTGGTTACAAGTGTATTATATTCAGTTTGTAAGAACTTGTATGATGAAAATAATTCCTTATATTGTTGAACAGTTTGAATTTGTTGAGCAAAGTTATCAAGAACCTGCAGCTGGAATACAGGGTTTTCAAGGTAGAGGTTCTGATGCTGGGAATGAATGTCTATTAGTTTTTCACCCAGTTCCTTTAAAGTAGATAGATTTACCGGAGAATCGTTTACGAAGGCCCTCGATTTTCCATCAGGACTTATTTCACGTCTTAGTATTGTATTTTCTTCAAAATCCAAATCATTTTGAGTAAACAAATATTCCAGACCGTAATTTTTAACCATAAAGGCACCTTCCACAATACATTTTCTCGATTTATCCAGCAGCACACTGCTATCAGCTCTCTGGCCAAGTACAAGAGAAAATGCACCTAAAAGAATTGATTTACCGGCTCCTGTTTCTCCTGTAATTATAGATAAACCTTTTGAAAGTGTAATATTAAGTTCCTGAATGAGTGCATAATTCTGAATTGTCAGGGACGTTAACATATTGAAATTGTTTATTTGTTTCCTTGTTCCTGGTTCTAAATTAATCTATTGCAAAATTTTCTGATACTTTTGAAGGTTACTGGGATCAATTTCTTTTAACAAGGCATTGATTTTTATTTTCTCATCCGGGGACGATTCTGCAAAAATATTTATAAACTCATCACATTTTGCATCAAAAATAATTTGAAGAAGTAACATATACGGGTCTGGTTTATCACGATATACCTGTTGTAGAAAAACAAGATCTTCAGCTATTTCATCCCGGCCTTCGGTTGTTTTATCTGACATTATATCCAATCCCAGGCGGTGGTATTTGTATAGAAATTCTCTCACAGGACTGTAACTGTCTTCAAGAAAATTTTGGACCAGCCAGTACCTGTTCTTATTACTTGTTCCATCATTTGGCTTCCAGCCTGGTTCAACAGCATTCTGAGCATTGTTTACAATAATTTCTGCTTTGCTGAAAAATTCACTTCCTCCCTTATAAGAGTACGTATCATAATCCATCCCAATTATTATATATGAATAGTATGCCAAAAGAGATGTCAGATTTGACGTGAATGTAGATTCATTAAAGTCAAGTGATTGAAATTCAACATATGAAAATTGAATATTTTGATCCAGATAATTTAATAAGGTTGAATTATAAGATGAATTAAAAACAGGTCGACGTGCCTGTACCTGAAGTGTACCAGTAAAATCAGGAGCTGAATAGGTTGTAATTTTAAAAAGCATGTTACATTCTATTCGTTCTTCATTTGAGAACACGTTGTTTGTCCAGTTCCTGTTGTTTACAAATTCATTCATTGCTTTTTGCAAAGTCTCAAAAATACTTTTGTTGGTGCCTTGTATTGCGCCTGCTTCAATTTTAATATTACACTTTAATTCTTGTGCAATTCCTATTCGTGAAATTACCATCAGGCAAACATACACCAACAAATACCTAACCTTTACCATATTAAAAATACGTTATTAGTTTTTGTATTATATCTTTGGCTATTTCAGTTTTACTTTTTAAAGTTGTTTTTTCAACATTTTCATTTTTATCCAATATAGTAACAATATTACTATCAGAATTAAAACCAGCCCCTGCATCTTTTAGGGAATTTAATACAATAAAATCAAAATTTTTACTTAAAAGTTTTTTCTTTGCATTTTCAAACTCATCATTTGTTTCCAATGCAAAACCGACTAACACCTGATTATCCCTTTTGACACTACCCAGGTGGGCAGCAATGTCTTTGGTAGCATGTAAATCGAGTTTCAAATTATCCATTGATCTTTTAATTTTTGTTTCAGATGGATCCAGAACCTTATAATCAGAAACTGCAGCACTTAAAATTGCTGCATCCATACTTTCAAAAAGACCGGAACAAGCATTAAACATTTCTTCTGCGGTATTTACCTTTAATAATCTGATATTTTTATTATCCACAGTTAAATTGACAGGACCACTGACGAGAGTTACATTGAAACCTATAGCAGCTAGTTCACTGGCAATAGCATATCCCATTTTCCCTGAAGACCTGTTTCCGATATATCTCACAGGATCTATAGGTTCAAAAGTGGGACCAGCAGTTACCAAAATTTTTTTTCCTTCGAATTTTTTTTCAGTTTCAAAAAATCTTGAGATATTTTTGAAAATATGTTCAGGATCCGCCATACGTCCCTTACCTTCAAGTCCACTGGCTAATTCTCCCGATTCTGGTTCAATTATTATATTGCCATATAATTGCAGACATTCCAGATTTTTTTTTGTTGAAGGATGCCTAAGCATATCCAAATCCATAGATGGGGCAATCATTACCGGACATCGAGATGATAAATAAGTAGTTAAAAGTAAATTATCTGCAATGCCATTTGCCATTTTACCAATGGTTGTTGCCGTGGCAGGAGCAATAATGAAAAGATCGGCCCAGATTCCCAGATCCACATGACTATTCCAATTTCCGTTACCTTTATCGAAAAAATCGATAAGCACCGGGTTTTTAAGACAGAGTTGACAAAGTTAGCGGAGTAATGAATTCCGTGGCATTATTTGTCATAATTACCTTAACAGCAGCTCCTTTTTTAATAAGCAATCTTATAAGAACAGCAGCTTTATATGCTGCAATTCCTCCTGAAACTCCTATAATTATATGTTTATCTTTCAAAGACAAATTCTTACTTTGAAAAGGGCATTATTAACATTACATTTGATTGGTTTTTACTGGATTCCGGTAATATATTTCATTATCAAGAAATTCCTGCATTGATATTAAAGATGGCTTGGGAAGCCTTTCATAAAATTTTGAAATTTCAATCTGTTCCCTATTCTCAAAAACTTCTTCCAGGTTATCAGTGTAATATGCAAATTCTTCAAGTTTTCTGTTTAGCTCCTGTTTCATCTCCACACTAATTTGGTTTGAACGTTTTGCAATAACTACAACAGTTTCATAAATATTACCTGTTGCAGCTTCAAGTTTATCCAAATCTCTTGTAATAGTTGTTATGGGAGCTTTTGATTTCTTATAATCCAGCATGTTAATTTATTATTGATTATTGACTATTGATTATTGACTATTGATTATTGACTATTGTTTATTATTGAAAACTAATTAGTAAATTTCATTGATACTTCATAAATTCTTTCAGCATCTCTTTTGTAATCACTATGAGGAAATTCTGAAATAAAAGAATAATATTCATCTATTGTAGACTGAAAACGGTCTTTTTGCT
>CAVYAE010000029.1:0-67653 GCA_963766305.1 uncultured Bacteroidota bacterium | reverse complement strand
TATATAATGAAAATATTATTATTCCAAATGGGATAACAAAATAATTTTTGATTTTTTATTCCGGATGCTTGATTCCGGATGTTTGATTCTGGAATTTATTTTAAAAAACATTTTTAGTACACCGAAAAACTTATGCTGCGTTATTATTGTTAACAATGATTTATAAAATAAAAAGATAATTATTATTTTTAAAAATTTAATTATGACCTTTCTGCCAATTTCATTAAATATAACCGGAAAGAAAATACTTCTTATTGGAGGAGGGCGCATTGCCTTTCACAAGATTGGATTTCTGGAACAGTTTACCCGTAACATCACTGTTGTGGCTATGGAGGTCCTCGACCTTATCAAGGAAAAAGGATATACCTGTATTGAAAAACCATATGATAAAACGGATCTTGATGGTGCTTTTCTTGTCTATGCCTGCACCAATATAACAGAATTAAACCTCAGGGTAAAAAAAGATGCGGAAAGCCTGGGGATACTTACCAATGTAGTAGATAACCCTACTTATTGTGATTTTGTTTCTCCTGCCATTTACAAACATAACCATATAACCATAGCAGTCGGATCCAATGCCCAGGAAGTTCACAGATCAATTGCCGTAAGAAATAAAATAAAGGAATATTTAGAAAATGATCCGGCTATATTCTATCAACCAGTTAAATAATTCACTTGCAGACCGTGAAAATGCTTTAGGGCGATTCATTGGAGATACCGGTTCACCGGGTGTTCTGATACAAACCTGTAACCGTATTGAATTATATTATGGTGAAGGTATAGTTCCTGATGACATTGCAAAACATTTGTTCAGGGTAGTTTCAGGACTTGAATCAAGCCTAACAGGCGAAATAGCCATCCAGGGACAAATAAAAAATTCATACCGTCAGGCAAGTGAAAAGTTCTCACTTACCGCGGGACTGCACCTCTTGTTTCAAACTGCTTTGTTTGTAGGAAAACGTGTCCGCACAGAATCGGATATTTCACGTGGTGCAGTATCACACAGCCAGGCTGCTGTAGAAATAATATTAAGAAGTAATTTAACCCTTGACAATACTTTGATTTCCCTTATAGGGGTTCATAAACTTAATGAAGACATTATAAGATTTTTACAACGAAAAGGAGCAGAAACTATTTTCCTTGCGAATAAATCATTCGAAAAAGCTGAAACAATTGCAAGGATATATAACTGTAAAATAATGCAGTTAGATCAGTTGCCTGAAATGTTGAAGTTTTCAGATATACTTATATCAGCCACATCTGCACCCCATCTTATTGTAAAATATGAAAATTTCCCTGCAGGCCGCAAAATGCTGATTCTTGATTTAGCTTTTCCGAGGGATGTGGATGAAAGAATTGGCCACCTTCCCGGTATTACCCTATACAACCTGGAAAATATTGAAAATGCAATTAATCAAAATATTGAGAAAAGAAAGTCTGAAATTCAAAAGGCAGAACAAATAATTGAAGAAGAAGTAATTCTTTTCCGTGAAAAACAAATTCGTAAGATGAATTATATCATTTAATTACATTCTCATCTCATTTAATTTCCTGGCTTGAACAATAATTAATTCTACTTGTTTAAAAACAAGCCTTTACATCTATTAATCCTGTATTAGTAATAGTTTTATTCTTAAGAAAAATTTAGAACCAATGAAAAATATTATACTTTCACTAATTTTATTATTTTGCCTGGGATATATTTTTGCTCAAAAGGCTTCAGTTCAGAAGATATCAGAAACTTATATTCCAAATCATAATAGTTTTATAGTAAAAAAATCTTCGGGTTTAAAAGTAATTATTTTTGACCCTAAACAGCAAAATATACCTTCGGGACAAGTTAGTGCAATTAAATCATTGATTCAAAAACAAATACAAAATAAATATCTTGTACAGAATAAAACCCTTGTACAAAATCAAAAACAGATACAAACAGCAGGTAATGAAAATATATATTTAAGAGATTCAACTGTCGAATATAATTTTTATTCATCAGAAGATTCAGTACGTTACCTTAAAAATTATTATATCTGGAATTCAAATAACTATGATACATTACAGATAGCATTTGTTTGGGATACCATAACCAATAATTGGGTCAACAACTATAAAATTTCAAGTAAATTTAATGCAGGCGGATATGATACAATTACCAGTTCCTATGAGTGGGATACTATTAATAACGTCTGGGTTGGAGCAGAAAAAACATCCCATAAATTCAATTCTGCAAACTATGATACCCTGACTATAAATTTTACATGGGATACTATAACAAATACCTGGTTATATGAAAATAAAGACGACAATAAATATTCCGGTTCCTTGGATACATTGCAAGGCTTTTATAACTGGGATACAATCGCAAACCAATGGGATCCCAATGAAAAAATTATTACTAAATATAATGGGGCAAAGATGGAATACTATGGATGAATATTTTGTTTGGGATACAACAGGCAATCAATGGACTCCTTTAACAAAAACAGTTTATCAATATAATCATGCTGGTTTGGATACCGTGATAGCAAGCTATATATGGGTTTCATCCATAATGGAATGGCTGGGTGATTCGAAAAATGTCTTCAAATATAATTCAGACAATCTTGATACTTTACAAGAATCTTACAGTTGGGATTTTATTAACAATGACTGGACACCTGCCAGTAAAACAGTTTATGGCTATGCAAATGGTTATGATACCCTGTATATTTATTATAACTGGAATTCAATTTCAAGTCAGTGGGTCGGAAGCGAAAAAGATGTTTATAAATATACATCAAATGGAAAGGATACCGCGAATTATACCTATCAATGGCTTACAAATCAATGGGAATATTTAAATAAAAGTTTATATGAATATAATTCAGATGGAACAGATACCACTGTTTTATATTATGACTGGAATAGCAATACCAGTAGTTGGGCTGGACAGGAAAAGATCAGGTACATTTTTAATTCTAACGGACAATATCTGGTTAGTGCTTCCTATAATTGGAATACAAATGCCTGGACTCCATACCAGAAACTTTATTTTTATTATTCCGAAGCTGCAACTAGGCTAAACGAAGCTTTATCATCTGATAATTCTATTTATCCAAATCCTGTACGTGATAATCTAACCATTGAAAATACCTCATCACTCCGTCAAAATACCAATATTACCATATATAATCTAAATGGTCAAGTATTATACGAATCAAACGTTAACGGCAATATCACTACAATAGATGTGAGTAGCTATGCTTCCGGAGTTTATATAATTAAAATTGTTTCTGATGACGGTACAGTTGCTACAAGCAAAATAGTGAAACAATAAAAGACTTTTATAATAAAATAGTTAACTTTATATTTAGAATTGTTTCCCGGTTTTTTTGAATAAATTTCCGGAAACTACTAAAGTTAACTATTATTATTATAACCCTATGAAAAAGTATTGTTTAGCATTTACTGCTATCTGTTCTTTCAACATATGCATAATAGCACAAAACTACAGTTTAAATTCCTCATCGCTGACATGGAAGATAGCTCCTCAACCTGTTGTTTCCAACGATAGTTTACAAATATTTAAAGATGATTATTCCGATGCCCCCTGGGTAACAGGAATAGTCCCGGGAACTGTTTTCGGTTCTTATGTAGCAGCAGGCCTTGAAAATGACCCCAACTATGGTGATAATATATATAAGGTTGATAAACAAAAATATAATTGTAATTTTTGGTACCGGACAATATTCTATCTTCCTCAACATTTTGTAAAAGATAAATTATGGCTTCACTTTGACGGAGTTAACCGTGATGCTGATATATTCCTTAATGGTTCATACCTGGGTACTGTTAAAGGTATATTGCAGCGTGGTATATTCGATATAAGCAGATGGTCGGCTTTGAAAGAATTTGTATTGGTAGTTTTGGTACATATACCTCAGCAGCCTGTGTCCAACGGAGCCAGCCCCACATATGGGTCCAGCGGTGGCTGGGACTGGATGCCGCCTGTTCCTGGTTTGAATATGGGTATAACAGATAATGTTTATGTATCGACTACAGGTAATGTAACAATAAATGATCCGTGGATACAAAGTCAGCTGCCCGATAACAGGCTAGCCCGGTTAAAACTTGAGGCAGATCTTAACAACTTTAGCACAACGGAACAAAATGTAGTTATAAATGGTACTATAAATCCCGGTTCAATAAATTTCACACTTAATGTTAATCTTCAGGCTAACAGTTCAAAAAAAGCCATTATTGATAATGAAGGATTTCCTCAGTTGACGATAGCTAACCCAAGGCTGTGGTGGCCAAACGGATATGGGAGCCCTGACCTTTATTCCTGCCAGCTGAGTGTTGAAGTCAACGGTACAGTTTCTGACAGTCGTACCATAACCTTTGGAATAAGAAAACTTGATGTGGATACAACTCATAATTTAATGAAAATTAAGGTAAATGGTGTACCTGTTTTTGTCAAAGGAGGAAATTGGGGGATGCCGGAATATATGTTACGCTGCAGGGGTAATGATTACGATACCCGAATTAAGATGCACCGTGATATGAACTTTAATATTATCCGTAACTGGATGGGTTCAACCACCGACAATGATTTTTATGATGCCTGTGATAAATACGGTATAATGGTTTGGGACGATTTCTGGCTCAATTCGAGCGGAGGATTGCCGGAAGATATAAATGTCTTTAATGCCAATGCTGTTGAAAAAATAAAAAGGCTAAGGAACCATGTATGTATTGCCTTGTGGTGCGGAGATAATGAAGGAGACCCAATAGCTCCTTTAAATGACTGGTTGCGTGCTGATGTAAAGGCTTTCGACGGCCGTCATTACCATCCCAACTCCCATTCCTACAGCTTAAGTGGTAGCGGACCCTGGTCTCCGCTGTTACCTTCCGATTACTTTGCCAGGGCCGCTCCGGGAAACTGGGGGGGCACAGATGGCTGGGGTATGCGGAGTGAAATGGGAACAGCTGTATTTGTTAATGTTGAAAGCTTTAAAAAATTTATTCCGAAGGAAAACTGGTGGCCCCGCAATGATATGTGGGACAAACACTTTTTTGGTCCGTCAGCCACATATGCCGGTCCTGATACCTATGAAAAATTTATTAATGAACGATACGGACAACCCACCTCAATAGAAGATTTTTGTAAAAAAGCCCAGTTACTTAATATCGAAACCAATAAGGCCATGTTCGAAGGATGGGCCGATAACCTCTGGAACGATGCAACAGGATTAATAATCTGGATGAGTCAGCCTGCCTATCCATCTTTGGTTTGGCAAACATATGACTATTACCTTGATGCAACAGGAGCATACTGGGGAGCTAAAAAAGCCTGCGAACCAGTCCATATTCAATGGAACTGTTCTAATGGTAAAATTAAAATAATAAACACCACATTAAACGACTTTTCAAACCTCATGGCTGAAGCGAGGATCTATGACTTAAATGGTAATGAGATGACCTCGCAGGCCCGATCCGTAAAACTGAATGCAGGAAGTAATACTGCAACAACCTGTTTTACTGTTCCTTCACCAACGGCTGATCTGGCGCTTGGCAAACCTGTTACGGCATCATCCGTACATGTTGTGGGACGCGAACCGGATAAGGTTAACGATGGAGATAATAACACAAGGTGGGAAAGTGATTTTGATCCTCAGCAATGGATCTGTATAGACCTTGAAGAGCCGAAACTTATAAACAAGGTTGTATTGTCATGGGACCGGGCCAGCGCCAGGGTTTATAAAATACAGGTTTCGGATAACGCCAGCCAGTGGAAGGACGTTTATTACAACTACGATTGTAAGAAAGGTATTGAAACAGCCTTATTCAATCCGGTAACGGCAAGGTATGTACGTATGTACTGCATTGAAAAAGCCACCAGCTACGGAGTTTCACTTTACAGCATGGAAATATACGGAGATAACAAGGAACAGATAAACGATACCCACCTGTTAAGGCTTATGCTAAAGGATGATAAGGGCAGCATTATTTCTGAAAATACTTATCTGCGCGGTAAAGAACCTTTTAATTACAAGTCCGTAAACAATATGAAAATTCCGGATTTGAAAGTCACATCAAAGGTAACTACTTTAAATGGAGTTTGTTCCATAGACGCCCAGATTGAGAATACCCCATCTTCGCCATCTGTTGCCCTGGCAGTCAGGGTAAAAGTGGTAAAAATAAAATCCGGAGAAGTAGTCCTGCCTTTCTTTGCATCTGATAATTACTTCACCATTTTTAAGAATGAAATAAAAAATTTACATGTAGATTTTGATGCTTCCCTTCTGGGAGGGGATGAGCCAAAACTTGTTATAGAACCCTATAATTCTGTAAAATAGATTTGGGAAAATGTTACTTTATTATATGTTTTTCGTAAAAGATAAATATGTAATTTTCAATCTTATGATAAATAAAGCTTAAGCTAAACAAATATATTCTAATACTCACAATGTAAGTTCATATAAAATTTCAGTGATTAAATAAAAGAATTCATAATTTTTATTGTTTTTCCTGTTTAACCGGATACATTGTTTTTATATAGTTAATATGATTCACTACCATCTTTTCAAGTATTTCAATGTTTACATTATCAATACTGTTAATATATATGCACCCTTTACCTGTTTTGTGTTTGCCTAATTTTTCTAGCAACTCTTCTCTATTTTCAAAGTGACTGCTAAGATATAAAGTAATCGCAGATGCTCTTGGCGAAAAGGCAATAATGGGAGCTTCTCCTTCATGACCACTTTCATACCTGTAATGATAACTACCAAATCCAATAATACTGCTTCCCCACATTTTTGGTTCAATTCCGGTTTGCTTACTTATTAGTTCAATAATACCGAGACTATCTGTCCTCTTTTTGTCTTCTTTCAGAGTGTTAAGAAATTCATTAACATTTAATGAATTTTCCATAGTTTTATTTTTTGCCATGATTGAAGCAAATTTTATTAATTATTCATCTTCTGCAAAAGTTAAAATATAACCATTAATATCCTGAATTGAGAATTCGGTGGCTCCATAAAATGTTTTTTCAAGTACCTTAACAATTTTCACCTTGTCCTTTATTTGATCGTAGAGGTGCCTTATCCCACTTGTCTGAATATATAATAACAGGGAACCACCATCCTGTCTTGATATTTCAGGTAAATCAGAACCTAAACTTTCAAAGGTCTGAAACATAAAATTTACTTTTCCACTTGTCATCATAACCCAAATATATTCACCTTCTTCAGGAACAGTCGTTACAATGCCAAATCCTATTTGTTTGTAAAAGTCAATTGTTTTATTGATGTCTTTGACAAAAATATTAGGAGATATTGTATTCATAGCTTTTTATTTTAATTAACAAGTTAAAACCTGTCATGTTCAAATAATTATATTGAAAATGATCAGAAATACAAAGAATTTTTGGATTGCTTCTATTTGCTTTATCCTTAATGTTGTTATGTTAATTTAGTACATTTTAGTAGGAGTCATAAAGAGAAACCACACTCAGATGGTTCAATATATCCTTTGCCTCTGTTTTGCTGTCGAATGTGACTTCTTTAGTTTCACCGGGAATCAGGTCAAAATAATTGTCACTGTAAAACCCATCCACATCAGGCACAGAGAGATAAACATCTTTGGATAATGTGCTGGCATTTAAAGTAATAATACTTTTTTTGCCTGATTGTTTTATAGAAATTTTAAAATCCGGTTTTGTAAGTGCAAGTTCCTTTTCAGGTGCAAAAAAGAAGTTGTTTATCGCAAGTACCTTATTATTTTCCATTAATCTGATATTAAGAAAACAATTGCTCTTATCATGCCCTTCCAAAAGCTTTTCCACAACAGTTCTATATAAAAGAGTGCTTGTATTGGCAGGAACAACTACTGCAGTATCTTTTTCTCTGATTGTTTTCCCCATGAAATCAAGCATTGTGAATTTTAATGTTGCATTAATAGCACTTAACCGGTCCGACACAACAAAAGTTTTTAGAACACCATCTTCAATAACCGTTGAAACCAGTTGTTCCTTATATAAATCCCTGGCTGCATACTGCAGGGCTTTCCACCGGCCATAATAATCAATACTCGACCAGGAAGCTACGGGCCAGCAATCGTTTATCTGCCAGAAAAGTGTTCCCATGCATTCAGGCATGTTACGGCGGTGCGCTTCAATTGCCATTTTTACACCTTTGGCCTGAAGCAGCTGGCTAACATATATGTAATCGTTGAAGTTTTTTGGAGGCTTGAAATACTGGTCCATATAAAATTTTATGAGCCTGTTCCCATAACCGATATCCCGGCGGTTTTCAGACATACAACGCTGATGTGATTTCATAACCGGTGATTCAAGAGTGCGGTCTTCGGGTAAAGTAAATGCTTTTATAGTCGCCAGTTCGGGATATGATTGAAACCCGTATTCACTCATAAAGCGACCTATATTAGTATTATACGATTCGAAAGGCTGTTTGCCGTGCCATACCGACCAGTAATGTACATCTCCCATTTCCTGTGGTATATTATTATAGCCTGTATTTGGTGAAGTAGGATGGTAACTTCTTGTTGTATCAACACTGAATATTGCCTTTGGTACTATATCGTAAAAAAATTTCCTTATATTGGTTTCCTCAATTGCCTGTTGTTCCCGTGTCAGTTTTTCTTTCGTGCCCCATTGGTAATAGGCAACTTCTACCTCATTGTTTCCATTCCACAATGCAATTGAAGGGTGATTCCGGATTCGTCTTACATTATCTTTAATCTCTTCTGTTACACTGTTGTTATAAGCTTCATAAAAGGGATAGGTGCCACAGGCAAAAAGCATGTCATGCCAAATAAGTATACCATATTTATCACACAAATTGTATAAAATATCCTTTTCAAAGTATCCTCCTCCCCACAGACGAAGCATATTCATATGTGCCTCTGCCGCAGATTTAATAATATACTCATAACTTTCATCGGAAACACGGTTTGTAAAGTTATCAAAAGGTATAAGATTTGCCCCTTTCATAAACACAGGTACCCCGTTTAACAGAATATACATACTTTTCCCATATTTATCATTATCTGTGATAACTTTTAACGTCCTGATGCCGGTAGTAACCGACTGGCGATCAGTAGATTTACTTGCAGTGACCAGTCTACAGTCAAAAGTGTATAAATCAGCTTTCCCTAACCCGTTGCTCCACCATAGTTTAGGGTTAATAATATCAAAGTCAAGGGATATTTTATTGTTACCAGGGTTGAGTTGAACGGATTTTTTAACAATTACCCGTGAACCTTCAGATACGGAAACTTCAGCTGTGGTACTTTTTAGAACAATAATGTCCATGGAAGCGGCCATGGAAGCTTTATTATGTAAGATACTTTTTGTAATAACCTGAACCCCGTCAAACTTAGCTTCATCCCAGGCTTCAATGGTAACAGGCCTCCAGATGCCTGCGGTAACCAGACGTGGTCCCCAGTCCCATCCAAAATGGTACCCGGCTTTACGCACATAAATGCTTACAGTGGTATCGGACTGGTCATTGTTTGGAAACTGCCAGAGCGGGAAAGGTGCACTTTGCATTAAAGGCATGGCTTTCTTAAAAACAGAATATATATAAACCCTGAGTTTATTATCACCTGGTCTTAGAATTGACTTCACATCGACCCTCCAGGTCCTGTGCATATTATCAGTACTAAGTACAAGCTGATCATTTATATATACATCTGCATAAGTATCAATGCCCTGAAATACAATTTCCACCCTGTCTCTCTGAAGAATTGAATTATCAGTACTGAATGTTGTTTCATATTCCCAGTCCTTCTTGCCTACCCACTGCACCCGGGCTTCATTCATCCGGTAAAATGGATCTTCAATCTTTTTGTTATCAAGCAGGTCGGTATGGACACAACCGGGAACGGTTGCTTTAAGCCACTCACTGGTACCGGCTTCATGAAATTTCCAGCCGGAATTAATTTCACGGCTGATTCTTGTACCGGCATCCAATATATTTGCTGATAATAACAATATTATAATTATTCCTGATATTAGTTTCATAGTAGTTTATTATTTAGTTTGTAAATTTTTTTCCAGGTTCCGGGTTATGGATTCATGGCTCCTGTTTATTTGATCCCGTCTATGATTTCGCCTGATCACATATCATGAAAAAGGCTCCTGACACTGGAAGTTACATGCCTTTTATTATTCAGGTTACTTTTATTATCCCTGGAAGCTGCAATTTTTGGCCTGACTGTCTTACTCGATGACATTGCAATTTCATTGGATGCTTCGTTTTGTCTAATTTGAGGTTCTGGTTTACTTTGAGAATTTGCCGGAAATGTTCCTAAATTAAATACGGCCGTAACCATTCTCTTGTCATTATCATTAAGTGTGGTATTGGTATAAATCAGGTTTTTTAAAGTTGTGGATGGTTTAATCCCATTTTCAGCCATACTGTTTAATTCACGCACATATCTTTTATCAAGCAGATCCATTATCTGTTTATCTCTGACGGATAATTCACTTAAATCAAATTTCTGACCTGATTCAATATATTGTTCGTGTCCATTTTTCTTTTTGGAATTAATCTGAAGTTCAATTCGGTTTATTTCCCCGTAAACTGTAAGATTTACATTGGCTTTAATTTTATCCCCCGAGGCAAAGGTAAATGTTCTGTTATGAAGTGTTTCGCCATTTTTAAGCCGGTTTATTTCATCCTGTGAAAATGAATATTTAAAAAGTTCTGCTGGTATTCCCTTTTCCTTTTTTATATTTAAAGTGATTATATTAAATGTATTATTTTGGTAAAGTGATATATCTTTATTTTTAAGGGTTTTCCCCAGGGATTCATTATCGAGCGGATAATATGGTATAGGAATACTCTCAAGAATTTCCCTTTCAGGTGGTGGAGGAACAAATAAGATTTGTTGCTGAAGTTCAGTCATTTCTCTGTTTATATTGACTTCCGGGGGTTCGTTATATTTTGAACTGAGTTTTGCAGCTTCCCTTTTGGATAATTCTTTATCATAATGGGTTTTCCAGAGGTAAAGGCCTTCATGTTTTTCTACTGAAAAATGACCTATAAAATAATGACCGTCTGCACAAAACACCTTTGGACCAATAGCATTACCTCCGTCAATCATCCTTTTTTCAAATGAAGAAAGCCTGTACCCCATTATCTCATCAGGTATTCCTATGTTTTTAGGAAAATATACTGCAATTGAATTTGTATCTTTGTCAATATGAAAATATATTTCATGATTTCCTACCCGGAACGGACCAATTACATCACCATTCTGAAGTAAGGTTTTTTCAGATCCGGAAAGTTTTTTACCCAGTACTTTATCTGGTATTTCAATTGGAACAGCACATTTATTAAAATGCAATATATAGGTACCATCCTGATCTGCTATTAACTGAAACATACCATCCCAAACTTTACCTTCATAATGTACATTTTTAATAAAGGTGGTTTGTTCGCCCCTGTTAAGACGTAAAAGATTTTCTTTGGTAAAATACTTAAGTAATTCTGCCTGCTTAAGAAAGCTCTTTAATTTTTCGGCTTCAAGTATTTCATCCTTCCTGTTCGGCATGTTTTTTGTTTCCATATTTTACAACTCTAAAATATTGCTTATCAGAAATATTATATTCAAATAAAGTAAGCATTTTGATAACCAAATCAGTATATTTTTTGCTGTTTTTTTTATTACGAATCTGACTTAATTTAATATATTGCGATTTTGTAATCTTATTATTTTCACAAAAGTTTTTAAGGTTTTTTAAATTGTCAAGCTCTTTGATTAACAAATCTTCAAGCTCTGAGTAGGATAAAATATCCTTGTATATTATTTGCATTCCTTATTGTTTTTAGTTAATCCTCACGGAATATCTTGTCTGACTAAAATTGCTGTCAGTAGTATACATATAAATTTATTCGCACAAAAATAAATAAATTATTCCAATTGGGGTAATTTATTTTAAAAAAAATATATTTTTGTAAAAAGTTTTAATATGATGTTTTGGTCATTTATTAACGATCATTATGTTGTAATCACTATTATAGCCCTGGTGTGGATTGTGGGAGTATATGCAGGCAAAAAAATAAGTGGTATTAAAAAAATTTTTATAAAAAATCCTTTTCAAGGTAAAAAAAGCACAATTATAGATTATAGCTCAATTGGAGACGATCACCTGAGATATAAAAGAGAATATATTATAAATTTAATTGTAAACAAAAATCAGGAATTACCGTATGATGATATAAGTGCCTTTACTTTAAGGCTTGACGATTTCATAGATAACAATACAATTAAATCTTATACTGTAAATAACAAAGATCGGGAAATAAATGAAGCAGATATTTATGTCAAACATGAAACAGAAATTGAAATTCCGGTTGAGCTCACAGATGATGACGTAAACAATGTTGTACAACCAAATTTTTATGGAAATGAACAAAAAGCTGATATTAATTCTGATATTATCTAATTGTACATTACAAATGTTTTGTCAGAACCTGCAGTTTCAGAGTGATGTAAATTCTGCAGACCAGCAATCTTTACTGGATGGAGTTAACAAAATAGCATATATATTAATAAACCTGGGGTTATCAATTGGAGCAATACCTACGGTTAAAAGACTTTTCATGGGAGAACAAGGTTCCTGGAAAGCAGCTGTAGCATGGGGAGGAGCATTTATAACTGCAAATATGGCCATTGCATTGGTAAGTAATTATGTTGCAGGACAAATGCCACAATGAAAGTGACGAATGGCTGATGAAAAATTAGAAAGATCATTAACATATAATTAATTTCAAAACCTACAATTATGAAAGCTACCTCTTTTAAAAAATTAACAGTTCTGTTTCTATTGTTTTTTACAGCCGCCACACTTCTGACTATTGCACAGCCCAGCATTCAGAATGTGGCTACTCAGACAAGTACCTGGGGCGCACAGGTCCGGATTATCCTTACGTGGTTGTTATCTCTTGCTGCCGCTGCAGGTGGTGTGGTAATAGCTTTCAAGCTGTTTTCCGGCAAACCTGATGCAAGGGAAGGCATAATGATGTGGGTGGGTGGTGTTTTGTTCTGCGCCGCAGTAGCCCTGGCTATTAATTTACTATAAAATTTACACATAAACCTGCAACCGGTATAAATAATCAACATATACCTATACTATGGATCAGGATTCACCGAAGGTTAAAGATACGGAACCACGCAGGTACAATACCTATGTGCTTATGAACAAACCTGTTTACTTTTGGGGATTTACATCCTATCAGCTTCTGGCTTGTTTTGGACCTATTTTTATTATTGCAATAATATCATTCGGAATATTTCATGTGATTATAGGCAGTATTATTCTTGCTGTTCTGACAGCTCCGGTGATTTACTTAATGGGTATAATACGTAAAGAAAACAGCAGGGGTAATCCTGACTATCTGCATTCGTGGTTTATGGCTAAAAAGGCACCCCGTGTAGTTACGGATCATGATAATGTAATGTCCCTGATATATAAGAATGAATTCAGGAAATACCGGAAATATAAATAGTTTATAGCGCCTAAGTTTTATGCACCTGGCACTGATTACAATTTACTGTTGAATAAAATGGGAATAAGGACTTTAAAATTCAGCGACATTTGTCCTATAGTCAATGTCGACGAAAATTTACTGATAAACGGTGACGGAAGTGTCACCGTCGGGATAAGGGTTTTATTCCAGCCGGAGGTTTACACTTGCACCATTGAAGATTATAACAATATACATGAGAGGTTTATAAGTGCAATAAACCTTTTACCTCCGAACACCATTTTTCATAAGCAGGATTATTTTTATGTTGACTCCTACAAAAGCCGGTTTAATGAAAAGGACGGACTTATTTTTAAGGAAAACTTAATCCAGTATAACAACAGGCCTGTTTTAAAATGCTATTCCAGGATTTTCCTTACTTTTTCCGTTTCTCATCCTATTATACGTTCGACCTGGTCATTTAACAGCCCCCTTGGATGGCTTGACACTAAAAAGTCGTTCCGTTTCCTTTCGTTTGTTGAAGAGAATATTGAAAATTATTCCAACGCATTTATTTCAAATATAAATTCAATAAAGGGGTTTAAAGTTGCCCGCATGAATACTGATGAATTGTATTGTGCATTTTACGAATATTTCTCATTATCATATAATAAAAGAGAAAATGACGTTGAAAAGATCAAGAAATCCATATTACCTGATTATATTTTTGAAGATTCCTCTTTAAATATTGGTGGAGAGTATGTTAGTGTTGTAACGCTTGCGGCTGAAGGTGACAAGCTGTATGCTGCCACCGAACCCAGGATATCAAATGTACACCATATGTCAGGGGTGCAGATGAATAGCGAAATAGAAATACCACAGTCATTTGTGTTTCCCCTGGGCCTGGGGTTTGGATATAACCACATTCTCAATACTGTAATTGAAGTGATGGACAATGACAAAGTTGTAAATTATCTTAAGTCAGAAAAATTTAAATTAAACCTTGGCAAGGCACTTAAAAATGATAATGCAATAGCAAAGCAGTTGAATATTGAATTGTTCACCAAAGCTCTCACAGAAGAGAATCTTAGAAGTTGTATCACCAATGTTAATATGATTCTTCATCATCCCGAAAAGGTAATTTTATCCCAACTCTGTGAAATGGCTCTGTCTTCAGTTTCCAGAATGAAAGAAAGTAAAGGATGGAGAGAAGTAAATGGCAACTATTTTGCATTTATGAACTCTTCACCGGGAAATGCAAAAACACTTGGGGACTTTATTGTATCAACTACTCATCAGTCAGCCTGCTATATACATCTGGAAGGTCAGTATTTCAGCGACAGGGAAGGTCTTTTATATGTCGACCGGTATGGTTGTCCTGTTGTTGTAAACCGGTGGAATTCGCCTCACATAGTAAACAGGAATGCAGTACTTATTGGTCCGTCAGGGAGCGGCAAGTCATTTTTTATTAACGGCGATATAACCCAGATATTAAACCAGGGCAACCACGTTTTCATGATAGATATTGGGCACAGTTACCTCAGAAATTCAAGATATGAGAAGGCCAAATATTTTGATTCTTCCAGAATAAGTGAATTTCGTCTGAATATTTTCTTATGTGATAAGGATGAAAATGGCAATTATCAGATATGGGGCGAGGACGAAGAATCGAAATTCGATGTTATAAATAAGGTATTTGCCATTCTTTCTGTGATCTGGAAGGGAACGAAAGAATATTCCGATGGGGAGGATATCCTGTTAAAGGATATAATTAAACATTTTTATGAATATGTTAATGATAAGAAACAATTTCCAGATGTAGATACATTTTACGGATTTATTGATATATATGAACATGAAGTGATTAAACCTAAAGACAGGAAATTTATAGATCTCGATTCACTCAGGTTGTCATTGCGCGATTATTTAAGGGCTGGCATGTATGGGGATTTGTTGAACTCGAGAGAATCTATAAATATTACTTCCGACAGATATATAGTTTTTGATCTTGAGGCAGTCAGCAAATCGGACAAAAAGCTGTTTTCAATAATATCTGTAATAATTATAGATATTATATTAAGTAAAATAAAAAAACTTAAAGGTGTAAGAAAAACCTTGATTATCGATGAGGCTCTCGATTTTCTGCTCGATCCGCGTATGAGTGAATTCATAGCATATCTATACCGCACCGTTCGTAAAAAAGATGGTCAGGTAATAATAGCAACACAAGATGCCGGTTTTTTTAAAGGTTTACCAGAGATCATAAGGAATTCCATTTTAAGGCAGAGCGATACTAAAATTCTTCTCAATCACAATAATTCCCAGGATTCATTTAGGGATCTTGTCTCTCTCGGAATAATTGCCCCCAGGCATTTACCAATGCTAAAATCATTAAAGTCGAATAAAAATGGCAGGGAATTCCTGTTAATACAGGGGGATAAGCCTATGGTTCTTATGAACGAGGTGTCATGGTATGCAAGCCTTGTATACACTTCGGTTCAGTGGGATGTGGTTAATATTGATGAACTGATTGAAAAATATGAAAATATTGATATGGCAATAAGGGAATATCATGATATGAAGATGATGACGGATATAAAAATTTGAAAATTTATAAAGATTTGTAGATTGGATGATTTGAAGATTGGATGATTTGAAGATTTTAAAATATGGAAATTAGTTGACAAATGGCATATTATTAATTAAAGGAAAATTTAAAATAAATACGATGAAAAGGTTAATAACAGTAGCGGTTTTATCTATTGTACTAGTTACCAATATAAAAGATACTCCGGCACAAACCCAGCTTATTGCCGCAGGTATATCATTGTTTTCTAATTTATCCGGTAGTCTGAGCGGGGAGGCAGCTGCTGATGCTCAGGAACTTTACAATCTTGTTACTAACTGGAAGTGCCTGAAATCACGTTTTAATTTTTATATGAGCTTTATTATCAATAACAATGACTGTAATTTCAATATCGACAGGCAAAAAACACAGGATCAGATGAATAAACTGGACATGCAAATGGCACAGGCAGGGCAGAATGCCTTTACCATGATAAAAAGCATTATAAATACAACAGCCGGTAATAGCTTATCATCGCAAAATACAAGCCAGCAAATAAATGCTGAATTAAAATCTGCAGTTTCTGCCATCAACGACATTCAGCAATTTGTGGACCTCCTTTGTGATGAAATAAGAGTGGCTAACGACAAACAAATTTCAATTATTATAAATGGTTCCTATTCAGGACAGGAAATTAGCCAATCGAATCAAAGTGTACTGTAAAATATAAAAATATTTAATAATGATAATTCTGCAAGTAAGCCAGGGTTTACAAACTCTGAACAATACCGTCACTACTGCTCTTGCTAACCTTGGAGAATCAAAGGCCATAGATTCCATTGTTAGTCAGATCCTTACCAAAACACAAACTCTGGCTCTTCTTTTAGGAATATGTTTTTATTTGTTAATGCTTGGATTTAATTATTTAAAAAGTGGAATAAACAAGTTCACTAATCCCGGAAATAACTTTTTCATAGATCTGAATGAACTTACACGTACAATCGGTTTATTATTTTTAATAGGTTCATATCCAATCATAATGGGGGCTGTAGCCCAATTTGTAAACGTATCCTACAGCATGACCAAGATGACTAAGGATGAGTACCAGACTATGATCAACACAACCAAGCAAATTAACATGCAATTTGCTCAGGCTGCGGAAAATTCAGAGCTGACAAAAAATCAAAACATTGTGAAACAATGTAATAGTGGGAATGGCCAGTTTACACCTGAACAGTGCAAAATTGCACAGGATTATATTAATGAAATCTCAAACAGCGGCTCCCTGCCGGTTAATACAAAAAATACAGGCTGGTACGATATAGTTTCCAGATTAACCAACGCTATTGTAGATGGCATCAATTCTCTGTTATCATCATTCTTTCTGTTTATAATAATATCCCTTAAAACAATAGTTTTTACAATTACAAAAATCTGGCTGAAGATTCTTTATATAACCGGCCCTCTGGCTATAGCCTTTTCTATTTTACCTTTCTTCAGAAGGCAAAGTGAGGTTTGGTTTGGTTATTATCTTAATACATGTTTTGTATTTATTACCTTCAACATACTGGATTGCATATTCTTTGGAATATTAGCCAACCAGGTCGGGACCGATCAGTCCTTATTTCAGGATCCTGTTAATACTCAAAGAACGACTGTTGTTTTTTATCTGATATTAATTATCGCCTACTGCTCCGCATTCAGGATAACCTCATACTATGTCGGCAGTGCTGAAGCAGGGAGAGCTGTTACCAAAGCGGTAAATTTTGTAGCTGATCTTGCAATGATAGGCTTTGTAGGAAAAACTGCCGCCGGGGGAGCCAACACTGCTAAAATAGTTGAGAGTATGGCGGGGAGTGCAAAGAAAATAAAGGACAATGATGAATAAAAAATTCTATTATGGAGATAGGAAGTTTACGTAATTACAAAAAGGCTTTTGAATTGCTTAAAATAATTGTAATAACAATAATTGTTTGCGGATTTGCATCAAATGTTGCTATATACATTTTATGCCAGAGGCAGATTACAGCACAAAAGAAAGTCGTTTATTTTGTCGACAATACAGGCGATACTAAATTAGGTAAGGCAGTTACAGTTTCCTCGGTAAGGGAAATTCAGGTTAAAGCGGCTGTAAAAAAAGCATATACTCTTTGGTACCAAATAGATGAAGGGAGCTATCATTCAAATATTGAGGAAGCCTTGTTTTATTTTGGTGAATGTGGCAAGAGCATGCTAAAAGATTACAACGACGATCGTGTAGGCTACAACCTTAAAGAAAAAAACCTTGTTCTCACCGTAGTAGTAAATGAAGTTAAAATAGATATGGCAAGCCACAAAGGCTATATCGAAGGAATACAAACCATCCGGCGTGATGAAGGGAAAGTCAGGCGTAACATATATGCCAGTTTTACATTCAATGACATCTCTCCCAGCGATATGAATCCTTTCGGGGTAAAAATAGATAACTGGGACATATATAATAAAGATATTCTAAACCAATAAAATATGGATAGCAATAACAAAAAAGCATTGCTGTTACTTGTTCCTGCAGCTGTAATCCTCATACTTGTAGTCGTAGCTAAAACTATTAATAAACCCAAAGCAACCAGTGACAGCAGACCTGCAAGTTTTATCGACCCAAACCTAAACCATGTGGAAGATACTATAAATTCAAAACAAGGCGTATATGCACATGGTCAGCAGATAGAAGAACAAAAAAGAAATGAAAAAAAAGTAAACTTCGACGATCTTGGTGAAATGGCAAAAAACAACGCCCGTGAAATGGGTTACAGCCAGGATACATCTTCTCGCGGTAGCAGCAGACTATATAATGTTAACGGATCAATATACGATTCAAAAGCTCTTCAGAAGAACGTTGTTAAAGCCAAATCAGTCACGGGTGCTAATCCTGAATTAGACCCATCGTCATATATAGCTAACAATCAAAAACAAATTAAAACATCCATTCCTCCTCAGGCAGCTTCATACCCATCAAATACTGCGGCTGCAAGGGAGTATTCCGATATAAGTGTATACGGGGTTAAAAAATCAGCATCAAACAATAACTTTAAAAACCAAAATGAAGATTTTTTCCCTGCATACCTTGAAGAAGATACTAAAATTACAGACAAGGCTGCTGTTGTTTTCATCCTCGATAAAGATTGTATAATAAACGGAACTCAAATATCTAAAAATTCCCTGCTATTCGGAACTGTTGTAAATGCATCCTCACGTTTTGATATATTTATACATAATGTAAAAAACACGGATGGTGCAACTTTAAATTTAAACAATGTTGTTGTTTTTAATGAAAAATACGGACGGGGTATAGTACCCGAAGGAAATGTATCCAAAGCCCTGAAGCAAAGTGCCGGCCAAAGCGCCGTAAATGCAACCGGAGACCTGGGTTACAGCACCAATACAGCTGTGAACCTGGCCCAGCAGGGATTATCAAATACTGTAAATGCTCTTACAGGCAGCCGAAACCCTTCAATTACATTGTCACAGGGTTACAGGGTGTTTATTAAAGAAATAAGGTAATGATGGATGACTGATGAAGGAATAGTGTTTTACAAATATTTATTAATTGTTATATTATATAAAATTAATAGAATGAATAAAGTCGGATTAACAGCCCTATTACTCTTAAAATACCTGGTGACTGTTGCACAGGTGGATATTGGCACTATAGAATTAAACCAGAACTATACTGCAACTCTTAATTTTTCGGGCAATATAGAGTTCGTGGTTATAGGTAATAATCCACAGACAGGCATCAGCGCCGACTCCACTCCCATATACAGGTATTACGGCATTTTTAAATCAGGTAAAACTGTAGTTTTAAGAGGAAAAGATCCTTCAGCCCCAAAAACATCAATTACAGTAAAACTTGAAAACGGGTTAATCTATTATGGATTATTACTATACGGCGATAATACCCGTATATTTTACGATTTTTCAGCACCAAAAAACAATATCCAAAAAGACAGTACTTCTACAAAAGAAAAGGAGAAGCAACAGATTACAAATAACCTTAAAAAGGTACTTGCTCTTGAAAATGAATATGTTGAAGGAATTGAGGAAAACCTTCTGGAGGTAGTTGTTTCCAACATAAGGAATGACGACAGGTACACCTATTTCAGGATTAGTATAAAGAATGAGTCAGGCAACGATTATGTGATTGATAACACAACTTTTAAATACGTTGAAGGTAAGAATAAAGGCTTGTTTAAAAAAGGCTCCAAAATTGAAGAGAGGGAAATGATAGTATACCAGACTGATAATAATACTGTAAAAGCATATTCAACAGCCGACTTTGGTTTTGTGATTCCTTTATTTGCTGTAGGAACAAAATCAGGGATACTAAAAATTCAGTTTATAGAAAAAAAAGGTACACGCAACCCTTCATTAGAGTTGAAATCGAGGACAATGTTAAAAGTTAAGACACTATAATCAAATAGTTAAACAAACTTAATAAAAATTTAGGGATACCTGTTCATTAATAAAATATTTGAATTCCTCTTAAATTTATAAGCGTTGGTGTAAAAAACATAACAAAATAATATACAGAGAAGTAAAAGATCAAAAAAATTTATGCATTTTAAATGTAGTAACCTGGCCCAAACCATTGCAGCTATGGCTGTTATATTGTTTTTCAATAGTTTAACCATTAAATCCCAGAATTTAACACCCACAAACAGTCCCGAGGAACTAAGGAAACTTATTCATACCGGAGGTTGTGAACAATTCTATGCCGGAGCGGGACTTGTCAAAAACGGATGGAACCTTAATGCAGGTTATGTAAAATACTTCTCCAAAAACCTTTTTTTAATTACAGATTTTACATACGAAACTGTAAATCTAAGCCTTACCACGGTTAACGGTTACTATTTATCCGCTTCACCGGCGTATACACTGCTTAAAATTTCAGGTAAATTGTTTATGGACGTCAAAGCCGGCTTACTTGCCGGTGAAGAAACTGCTCATAACCAGGTTTTGAATAATCAGAATTTAAACAATTTCGTTTTTGGTGAAAAAGCAGGTTTACAGATTGAATATTTTATTTCAGAATGTATATCGGTTAATGCAGGTATTGATCAGAGGTTTATCAACAACAGCCGGATAGGTACCCTTAGCAGGTCAGCAGAGTTAAGTTTATCGTATAATTTTTAATTTTCAATATCTATCCTATGAAAAACCTTATAAAATTAACCATTCCTGTAGCTTTTTCATTATCTGCTATTTTAACTACACCATCCTGCACAAAAAATGAAAATATAGTATATGTAAAAGATACAGTATTAATTATTACCCACGATACCACAAAAATAATTACACACGACACCCTCGTGCTGGACCAGGATTCGGTCAGGGCAAATTTCGCATATACTATAACCTATCCGCCTGATTCTATAGGTTATGTTTCTGTTATTGCTCAAAATTCTAGTTTGGATGTTCCAATTAACGCCATTTATACTTGGAGATTTGATAATACGACAAACTCTACAAACGGAACATATATAGCTCAGGGATTTAATTTCGCCGAAAACGGGCAGCACAGCCTATCCCTTACAATAACCTGTCCCTCCACAGCAAAAACTTATTCTGTAGTGAAAACATTTACAATTGCCCTGAAGGGCTGATGACCAAAAAAACGAATAACAAATCCCATATATCATGAGAAAATTTATACTCCTGTGCCTTGTTGGAATAATACTATTCAATAAAAACATTTCCTCACAGACTCCTGAAATCTGTTACAGCCAGGGAATAGACCTTGGCACCTTAATGGACGCCATAAGTTACGACCAGTTTGTTTTATGGTCGGGCATAGTTATATACAACTCTGCAGGAGAATCGCTGTTTGAAGTTCTTGCCAACAACGGAAACGTTAACCTTTTAAACCTTAACCTTACCCAGATAACTGACAAGGACCTGCAGCTGACCATGGCACAGATGCTGAAGGCAGGTGGTATTTCCAATCCTGCCGACGGCACCGTGTATGAGCTTTGGGTGCAGGTCACGGGCAGCGGTACTACTGGGGCATGGCAGAGGACCTGGACTCAGAAATACGTGTTCAGGTCGGGTAATCCGGGTACTATAGGATTAAGCACTGCTGATGTATGCTATGGAAGCACTACCAATCCAATATTAAGTATCACCGATACAAGCAATTACCCCTCGGGCCAGCGGCCATCGGTAAACTGGTACTATTCTAACGGCAATATCATACCAGGGGCCGGAAACGGGATGACACCCGTCCTTGGCGCACTCACTTCGACCATATCCTTATACCGCACCATAACTGATGGTTCCATTTGCCCGTCACAAAACAGCAACACCGTCACATTAACGGTATATCCCGAGCTTAGCCAGGGCACCATAGGCCAGTCCACACAAACTATATGCTATGGTGCTTCTGCATCAACTCTGTCATTCACTACTCCGCCTTCAGGTGGTTCCGGCAGTTATTCTTACCAGTGGCAATGGACAACCAATTTTGATGGGAGTCAAGTGGAAAACTGTTCATCAGGAACTTCATACTCATTCAGTCCAGGTTCGCTGACCTCCACCACTTATTATCAGTGCACTGTAAAGGATAATGCAGGTTGTACTTCTTCAGCAGCTTCCAGCAACCTGGCAGAAATATCTGTATTACCTGCCCTGGGTACTATAACTATTCCTTCCCCTTCAGCCGTCAGTCTGTTACGGAGATGTGCCATCACCCCTCACCTGCCAGGCTCCCGGCGGCGGGAACGGATCATATACCTATCAATGGCTCTGCCTGAACAACAGTACATTCATAAATGTCGGCGATGCCACCGGCCTTACTTATACCCCTCCTGCCCTGAAGGCCTCCACAGAATATAAAATATCAGCCACTTCATGCGGACAAACTACAACCTCAGAACCTGTTACTGTCAATGTATATGGTGAACTGTCTCCGGGCACTGTCTATTGCAACGTGGCAGAGGGCCAGGCTATATGTTACGGGCAGTCGCCTTCACTCACAGCAAGCCTTCCAGTTGGAGGAAGCGGACAATTTACCTACAACTGGGAGACGAGCCCTGACAATATGAGCTGGACACCTGCCGGCAGTACAAACCAGTCCTCCTTTGACCCGGGAGCATTGTATGCAACAACCTGGTTCAGGCAGGTACAAACCGATGCATCCTGCGGAACGGTGTATTCAAACCCGGTAAAAGTTACTGTTTTACCAGCCGTCAGTGCCGGTACAATAGAAGATAAGGGCACTACAATATGTTATAACACCTCTCCGGGCACCTTGCTTTTCTCATCCGTTCCATCAGGCGGTTCAGGCAGTTACAGCTACCAGTGGCAAAGCAGTGATGACAACCTGGGTAACGATTTTCAGCCCTGCACGGGAGAAGGAAATAACTCCGTAAGCTTCACTCCCGAACCCATAACTTCAAACACCTATCTACAGGTGCCTCATTACTGATAACACCTGCCGGACCGCAGCCTACGAAAATATTGTTACCAACAGCGTAAAGGTAACAGTTGAAAGCCAGTTGTCAGAAGGAACACAGACCTCGCAGCAACAAACCATATGTTATAATAGCATTCCGGCAGAAATGAGCGTTTCAAACCCCTCCGGGAGGTGAGGGAGGCAGCACCTATACTTATATCTGGCAAAGCAGTACAGATAATATAGCCTTTGATAATATACCAAATTCATCATCATTTACCTTTACTCCGCAGAATACATTAACTCAAACTACATATTTTCGCAGGTCGGTAACCTCTGGCAGTTGTGGAACGGCATATTCGCCTTCCATAGAGGTTATTGTGATGCCTGAGCTCACTGCCCCCGTGCTGGCAGGTGATCAATCAATTTGTTACGATTCAGCCCCTGACCAGCCCGTGTATATTGGTACAGACCCTGCAGGCGGTACCGGAAGCTATACATACAGATGGCAGGTGAGCACCAACGGAGGTGAAAGTTATACAGACCTACCGGATGAATTGACAAGCTACCAGCCCGGTGTACTTATACAAACCAGCCTGTACGAAGTAACCGCAACTTCCGGGTCATGCGGATCCGTGACCTCCAACTATGCGACTATTACTGTGTTTGCACCATTGCAGGAAGCTGTTATTTCAGCAAATCAGTCAGTATGTTATAACAGCGTACCTCTGCCGCTCAAAGGTGACAATGCAAAAGGAGGTGACGGCATTTACAGCTATCAGTGGCAAACGGCAGGCAGTAACCTGAACTGGCAAAACATACAGGGAGCTACCTCTGAAACCTTTGCCCCCGGAATTCTTAACACCGATACTTTTTTCCGCCGTTCAGTCACATCGCTGCAATGTGGAACAGCCTATTCAAATTCAGTCAACATAACAGCAGGGAGTCCGGTAAATGCAGGGGTTATATCTCCCTCACAGACTATATGCAGGGGAAGTAACGCGTCTGTAATAACTGGCACGTCCCCCACCGGAGGTAGCGGTAATTATTTGTTTCAATGGCAAATAAGTACAGACAGTGTTACATTTATAAATATAAGCAATACGAATAACAGCTCTCTGGAGCCGGGGATAATAAGCACCGTCACTTACTTCCGAAGGATAGTCAACACTTCCTGTGGAAATGACACCACAAATACAGTAAGTGTTAAAATATTACCACCTCTGGATGGTGGATATATAAACGGGAGTCAGAGCATTTGTTATGACATGACTCCTTCAGTATTATCAGGAACTGCGGCAAAGGGGGAAGATGTCAAAATCAGTTACCAGTGGCAGTACAGTGAGGACAGCATTTCCTGGGTTAATATATTATTAGACTCTTCCGGTCCAACCTATGCTCCTGACAGCCTTCAGGTAACCACCTGGTTCAGGCGGGTGGCAACATCCATAACATGTAACACGCAAAACGCTTCCAACACCGTCATGGTCAGGGTAAGTCCGGAAGAAACGCCAGGATCAGTTTCATCAAACCAAAATGTCTGTTACAATACAAAACCCGCGACTATTACCGGCACACCTGCCAGCGGCGGCACAGGTTCCCCGTTGTACAGCTGGGAAGACTCCAGGGATGGCATAACCTGGACGGCAATTGATTTCTTCGCCGACAGCCTTGGTTATTCACCCGGTTATCTCACCGACACCACGGCATTCAGAAGAAAGGTATCCATGGCGGGGTGCAGGGATATGTATACAAACAGCGTAATAATAACCATCAGGGCGCCGGTTGCCGAACCTCATGTAATTACCGACAGCAGCTATTGCAGGAATTCAGAAGTAAAGCTGAACGAAACCAGCGGATCAGAAAATCTGATACTATGGTACAAAGCTGACAACATTCTGGTTTATGAAGGGTTAACATATACAGTTGATACGTTTAAAGGTATTACAAAACTTGTGGTTCAGGCGTTGAGGCCTTCTGACAACTGCAAGAGTGACAGCGTAACCGTGATACTTAACCCCGATCCCGTACATGCCGGATTTGCTGTTGCTTCATCAGACACACAGGTGTTAATTGGTACCGGGATAAACTTCATTAATAAATCCACAAACGCTGTAAGTTACGTTTGGGATTTCTTCGATGGTGATCCTTCCTTTGCTGTTAACCCATGGCATTTCTATAATGCTGTGGGAAAGTATAATATACGGCTTGTAGCTATCAGCAAAAACAATTGCACCGACACCGCCTTTGCTGCAAATTATATAGATGCGGTAGTTTCACAGGGTACAGACGGGTACCAGACTGACATACTAAATACTGAGGATAATAAGATCAGAATATATCCGAACCCTGCTGCTGATTTTCTGAAAATATTCAGCGAAGGAAATAATATGCAGGAAATAAACATATTCGATATGCAGGGTAAAAACTTAATTTCCAAGGATATTACAGGTATAGACAACATTTCTGTAAATGTTGAAAATCTAAACCCGGGTTTATATATACTTAAAATTCAAACATCTGATGGTATGCAAATTTTTAAAATTGTTAAATTATGAAGATATATTTATTTGTAATTTGTATATCCATTTTATGGAGCTGTGACAACAGAAAGGATCCTTATTTTAACATGGACCCTGTTCCTTTAATTACAGTTGAGAAACTAAACGACACTACTAAACTTAACTACCTGAGCGACTCAATGAAGATTGGGAACCCGTATGTCTTTAAATACAATATTATAAGTTCTGGTAACCAGGAGTTGAGAATAGAAAAAAACCCGGTTTCTGACAGTGTGGAAATCATGAATAGTTTGGTTTATGTATTCAGGTCAAATGCAGGGATATCGACCTATATGCTTCAAACTACCGATCCTTTTAATAAATCTGCATCTTTGACCGTACAAATAACTTATTTTATAAACCTCCCGCCTGTCTGCGAGTTCACGGTATCTCAGCCTGAGGGACAGATTCCTTATGTTATAGATATAAATGCCTCTGCATCATACGATCAGGATGCACGCTGGGGAGGTAAAATTGTAAATTATCAATATGCAGTTGGGAGCAACTATGAAATACAAACTGTATTGGACAATATTCAGTATGTGTGTGACGGACCGGGACAAAAAAAAATTTCGGTGAGCTGCCAGGATGACAATGGAGCATGGAGTGTGCCTAAAACAATATATTACAATGTATCTGACACTATACCCTGAAATATAGCCAATTTTAAACTTATAAATTGCCTTATACGGCTAATTTACAAATGGAAAGTTTATAATAAATTTTAATTTATGCAATTTAGGTGTAACTTTAATTATATAATATAATTTCTAATTTAAATTATAGTACCTGTAAAAGTTTAACCAGTGACTTATAGTTAATAAACCTATGAATTATAAAGATAAAACAAAAAATGACCTCATAAAAGAGCTGGAGGAATTAAAGGAAAAGTACGATTCACTGGTTACTTCCAATGCTAAAGAGATAGAAAACCTTAATGCTGAATTTAAAATAATTAATCAGGAATTATATGTAGCAAAGATAACTGCTGAAGAAAACGAGGAAAGATATAAGAGAATTATAAATGGCATAACCGGATATATTTATACAGTAAAAGTTGTAGATGGTGTGCCTACAGAAACATATCATAATGAAGCATGTATAGCAGTTACAGGTTATTCGGCCTGGGAATTTGAACAGGACCCTTACCTGTGGATAAACATGGTAGTTGCTGAAGAAAAGGATCTGGTAGCAGAAAGTTTTCTTAAACTACTTGAAGGAAAAGATATTCATTCCATAGAGCACAGGATTATACATAAGAATGGCAGTACCCGCTGGGTAAGTAACATACTCATTCCCAAACACGATTCCTTAGGAACACTTATATCTTACGATGGAATTATTACTGATATTACTGATCGTAAACTTGCAGAATTAGCACTTAAAATAAGAGAATCATATTTGTCAGCTATACTTGAAAATCAACCAGGATTAGTATGGCTTAAAGATTTAAACAGCAGATTTATTTATGTTAATAATGTATTTGCAAAATCTCTGGGTATAGACAGTCCCACATCTCTTGTAGGCAAAAACGATTATGATATATGCCCTCCCGATCAGGCCAGAAAGTATATTGAAGATGATTTAAATGTTATTAAAACAGGTAATCCGTTTGTAGGCGAGGAAATTTTAACTATAACAAGCGGAGACTTTTGGTCCGAAACACATAAAAGGGCTATATACGACGATCATGGAAATATCATAGGTACGACAGGTTTTGCATACGATATTACAGATCGGAAAAGATATGAGCTTCTGCTTAAAGAAAAAACTGAAGAAATAGAATCACAAAATGAGGAGTACCTTCAGATTAATGAAGAACTTAACAAGACCAACCAGGATTTATTATTGGCTAAGGAACGCGCTGAAGAAAGTGACAGACTTAAGACCGCTTTCCTTCAAAATATGTCCCACGAAATACGTACACCCATGAATGCCATCATGGGATTCTCTGATTTAATAAAAGATTATTACGAGAACAAAGCCAAGCTGTTTGCATTTTCAGATATAATTAAACAACGTTGCAACGACCTGCTGGATATAATCAACGACATCCTGGATATAGCCAAAATTGAATCCGGACAATTGCCTGTAAGTTTTGAGGAATTTGAGCTTAAAGAATTGTTTAATGAGCTGGCAGGCTTTTTTGCAGAATATCAGAAACGCATCGGCAAGGGAAATATACAACTAAATATCAACTTACCTGATGACAGTGAATACATTACAATAATAACAGACAAGGTTAAGCTTAAACAAATATTTATAAATCTTTTATCCAATGCCTTTAAGTTCACAGATGAAGGGGTTATTGAATTTGGTATAAAATCCGATAAAAATAATAACAACTTGTTCTATGTAACCGATACAGGTATAGGAATACCATTAAATAAACAAATGGTCATTTTTGAACGCTTCACACAACTACAGCAAAGACCTGGCAGAAATATAAGCGGAACCGGACTGGGTCTTCCTATTGTTAAAGGGCTGGTGGCTGCCCTTGGTGGCGAAATAAACCTGGAATCGGAACCAGGGAAAGGAAGTACATTCTCATTTACTATACAACTTAAAACTTCAAAAACAAATAATCA
Source organism: uncultured Bacteroidota bacterium (assembly GCA_963766305.1). Classification (GTDB taxonomy): domain Bacteria; phylum Bacteroidota; class Bacteroidia; order Bacteroidales; family JAAUTT01; genus JAAUTT01. The sequence goes on along the minus strand of CAVYAE010000029.1, from coordinate 39,031 downwards.
GGTGACAGCTCCTGTTGAACAAAATAATAAAGGATTTAAAAACAATACTATTTTAATAGTTGAAGACGATTTTTATAATACTGAATACCTAAAAGAAATATTGACCGGCAAAGGGTTGAAGATTATATATGCAGATAATGCTGCGGATGCTGTTAACATCGCTGTAAATCAACCGGTTGATTTAGTTCTCATGGATGTACGACTTCCTGATATAGATGGCTACGAAGCTACAAAACAGATACTTCAGAATAAACCTGGAGTTAAGATTATTGCACAAACTGCTTATGCTACTGTGGATGAACGACCACGGGCTTTACTGGCAGGGTGCATAGATTATATAAGCAAACCAACTGAAAAAAAGAACTTAATAAATATGCTGAAAAAATACCTTCCCGACATTTGAAAAATCATGAAACTTTTAAGGAAGTCATACTCAGAGAACCAGCTACTTCCTTATCGTTAAATATTGATATCTCTTCCTTGTTCATTTTAAGTGCCAGTATATACAACAATGGCAGATAGTGTTCAGGTGTAGGTATGGCCAAGTTAATTACTTTACCAAGTGTCTTATAATTAATAAGCTGCTTATGGTTGCCTTCCATTATAAGGTTTTTAATCTTTTCATTGGCTTCCAGTGCCCAATCATATCCGTAATTTTCTGCATTCAGCTTATCCCAGGCAATATATCTCAGATTATGGACTATATTACCACTTCCTACAATTAAAATTCCCTTATATCGTAACACCTCCAGTTCTTTGGCAAGCTCATAATGATCCTGCGGAGACTTAAAATAATCAAGGCTCATCTGCACCACCGGCACATCAGCAGCAGGATATAAGTGCTTTAAAACGCTCCAGGTGCCATGATCAAGACCCCAGTTTTCATCAAGGCAAACCATTGATTTCCTGACAAGGTTCTGTGTTTCCCTGGCCAGCTGTGGGCTGCCGGGAGCAGGATATTGTACCTCGAATAACTCTTTTGGGAAGCCACCAAAGTCATGTATGGTTGGCGGATTATTCATAGCTGTAACAAAGGTGCCTTTGGTTTCCCAATGAGCAGAAATGCATAGTATGGCAGTGGGACGGGGAATCGTTTTACCTAATTCCCGGAACCCATGCACAAACTCGTTATCCTCAATCGCATTCATAGGGCTGCCATGTCCAAGAAACAACACCGGCATAACAGGTGTGTTGTCCATCGCGACAGTTATTTTATTCAGGTCCTTTAAATCCATAATTTTACCTTCATATGGCAATAGTGCCAAATATCATAGAAATACTTTATTTACGTAATAAATCCGCCTAAGAAAATTTTGTCAGGCCTGCTTGACAAATTCCAATTCCCCGCTAACTTTTACTTCCTCACTAACCATAACACCTCCCGATTCAAGAGCGGCATTCCAGTTTAAGCCCCAGTCCTTCCGGTTTATTTTTCCGTTAAATGAAAATCCGGCTTTCTCATTTCCCCAGGGATCCTTCTTTATTCCTCCAAATTCAACGTCAAGTACTATTTCTTTGCTTATGCCTTTGATAACAAGCTTACCCGTTAACTTAAAATTTTCATTGTCAACCTTGCGTAAGGAATTACTTTTAAAGCTTATTTCATTATGATTTGCCACATCAAAAAAGTCTGCACTTTTTAAATGGTTGTCACGGCTTTCTTCATTTGTATAGATTGAGCCGGCTTCCACACTAACATGAACAGTGGAATTTTCAAGTTCTTCTCCTTCAATTACTGCCGTAAATTTGCGAAACTCACCTTTGACATTTGAAATCATGAGATGCCTTACCTTAAATACAAGTTCACTGTGTGCGGGGTCTAATACCCATTTTTTTATTGCTGTTGTTCCCATTTTTAGAGGTTTTTAATTAACATTAATTTAAAAATTTACTTTACAAAATTGCAGGGAAAAACCGGATAAAGGGTAATACTTTTAGGAAATAGAGTTGTAAATTCAGGAAAGATGTTTTTTCATTTCCTGCCGGAATTCAGTCGGTGTTTGTCCGGATTTTCTTCTGAAGACGTTTGTAAAATATGATTTCTCATTGAACCCAAGTTCGTAGCCTATCTCAGCAACTGTATTGTTAGTATTGATTAAAAGATTTTTAGCTTCAATGAGCTTACGTGTTTCAATAATTTCAGAAACACTTTGGTTTAGTATATTTTTGCAAATAAGGTTCAGGTTACGGGATGTCATAAAAAGCTTTTCAGCGTAAAATTCTACACCCTCAGAACGTTTGTAGTTATCTTCCAGTATTTTAAGGAAGTTTTTAAAAGTAATATTCTGAGTTTTGTTAATATTATCATTTATTGTTGCCGTTTTTCTCCGTTCCGATTCAATCATGGAAAATAAGGCTGACAATAAATGTTTTACAATTGACAAGTCCGGTGAGTCATACTGCATTACCTCATACATCATCTGGCATAGCTGTACCATTCTGTCAAAGCACCCCCCCTGCTGAAGCTTAATATTGGCATAATCGTGGTAATAAGAATAAAGCTGGAAGGTGGTTTCGGGAATGAATTCACTTTTAAACCTCATAACCCACATTTTGCACATACCATTTGATAAGAGTGGTATTACCCTGTGAAGTTTACCTTTGGAAACAAAGCTTACCAGAGGGGAGTCAATAGTAGTTGTTTTATAATCAATAAAATGGTCAAGTTTACCACTCATGCCAACTATTAATTCTTCATAATCATGAATATGAGGTTCAACTGCAGTTGCTGAAATACTTTCAGCATCCTGTTCATTTATCTGAAATATGACAAACAGATGGTCCATAGATTTATTAAGAAAAACTTGACTTATGCATTTCCATAAATGAGATGTTAAATTTATAATTTGTAAATTGTATTACCTGTAATTTATAAAAAAAACATAATGAACAAAAAAATGACATAAATCGTTATTTTGTTGAAGTTTTATTTAATTATTATTATAATAAATTTAACGAAATGGATAAATTATGAATTTTTTCTTATGGGTTCTTCAGATTCTATTTGCCCTGCACACCATTATTGGTGCTGTCTGGAAGTTTTCTAATTCGGAACAAACCGTTGCTGCGCTGAGATCTCTTCCCCACGGATTATGGTTGACAATGGGCGTCCTTGAGCTTATTTGCAGCCTTTTCCTTATCCTCCCTGCTGTTAATAAACGCCTTGGCATCCTGGCTGTTATAGCAGCTGTTTACATAGCTGCAGAAATGCTCCTGTATTGCGGTGTACAAATATTTACAGCCAAACCTGATAGTCATACCGTTTACTGGCTTGTTGTAGCTGTTATATCAGCATTTATTGTATACGGTCGTACTGTTTTGAAACCTTTTTAATTATTTTTAAAACTAAAAAAAATGGAAATTAAAATTAACTTTTTGGCAATATTAGTTGCCGTGGTGGTGAACTTTTTTATTGGTTTTCTATGGTTTATGCCATTGTTCGGAAAAGCCTACGGAAAAGAAATGCATTTTGAAAATATGGAATCTAAAAAAGGCGAAATGTTAAGAGGAATGATATTTATGGTTATAGGTAATTTCCTTTTTGCATATGTATTTGCTCATAATATTTCTGCATGGTATTTTGTACCGGGCATGCAAAATATGGGTGTATTGCAAAACACATTAATGTCAGGCTTATTCACCTGGCTGGGATTTTATTTCCCCGGTCATTTAAGCGCAACAGTATGGGAAAGAAAATCCTGGAAACTAACATTTATTCAGGGCGGATACAGCTTGGTTTCCTTACTGGTTGTGGCTTTTATTCTCATCGTCTGGCGCTGACAATCTATTAATATTATTTATTCTAAAAGTTGGCAGGTTTAACAGTTTATTAAATAACTTTTAACTCCCTGCCCACTTTTATGAAAGCTGCTATTGCCGTGTCGAGATGTTCCTTTTTGTGTGCAGCAGACACCTGCACCCTTATACGGGCCTCATTTTTTGGCACTACCGGGAAATAAAATCCTGTAACATATATGTTTTCCTTAAGCAGTCGTGCTGCAAATTCCTGGGAAAGTTTGGCATCATAAAGCATAATTGCTACTATGGCAGACTGGCTTTGTTTGATATCAAACCCGGCCTTTTTAATGGCGCTCATAAAATAGGAAATGTTATCTGCCAATAAATCATGCAATTCCGTAGAGTCTCTGAGCATGGAGAACACTGCCAGACCTGCAGTAACCACTGAAGGTGGTAAAGAATTGGAAAACAGGTATGGGCGTGAACGCTGACGAAGCAACTCAATAATCTCTTTCCGTCCCGTGGTGAACCCTCCTATGGCCCCTCCAAAAGCCTTACCGAGGGTGCCGGTAATAATATCCACTTTTCCGGGAAGGTTAAATAACTCGGTAATACCTCCTCCGGTTTTTCCCACCACACCTGCAGAATGGCATTCATCAACCATTATCAGAGCATCATATTTTTCTGCCAGAGCACATATTTTATCCAGAGGTGCCACATTGCCATCCATCGAAAATACAGCATCAGTAACTATTAGTCTAAACCGCTGTGCCTGAGATTTTTTAAGACAGTCTTCAAGTTCTTGCATATCAGCATTGGCATACCTGTATCGTTGTGCTTTACATAGCCTCACGCCATCTATTATGGAAGCATGATTTAAGGCATCGGATATCACGGCGTCTTCTTCATTGAGTAATGGCTCGAATACCCCGCCATTGGCATCGAAGCAGGCAGCGTAAAGAATTGTGTCTTCAGTATGAAAATAATTTGCTATTTCCTTTTCCAGTTCCTTGTGGATGTCCTGTGTTCCACAAATAAAGCGGACTGACGACATACCGAATCCACGACTGTCGAGCCCCTCATGTGCTGCCTTTATTACCAGGGGATGGGCCGATAAGCCCAGGTAATTATTGGCACAGAAATTTAGTACCTGCTGTCCTGACTCAAGTTTAACAACTGCCGACTGCTCAGAAGCAATAATTCTTTCATTTTTATATAGGCCGGATTCCTTAATAGACTGAAGTTCATTCTGAAGATGACTTTTTATTTTCCCGTACATATATTTAATACTAAAAGGTAAATCTTTAAAGATAATATTTTATAAAATCATAAATTTTTTCCTTACTTCCTTTATCATGATATCAGTCAGCCTGGCTATATCGTAGGTATAGGAGCAACCCCAATCATTGCGGGCCACAGAATCATCTATACTCTGAGGCCAGCTATCTGCTATAGCCTGCCGGAAATCGGGCTTATAGGTTATTTTAAAAGAAGGAATATGTTTTTTAATTTCTTCGGCCAGGTCTTTTGGAGTAAAACTTATTCCTCCCAGGTTATAGCTCGATTTTACCGATAACCTTCCCGCGTCGGCTTCCATGAGGTCAATTGTTGATTTTATGGCATCGGGCATAAAAAGCATGGGCAAGGATGTATCTTCTCTCAGATAACAATCATATACAGATGATTTTACAGCATCATAAAAAATTTCAACTGCATAATCAGTAGTACCTCCTCCTGCTTCAGTTTTATAACTTATGAGTCCCGGATAGCGGATGCTCCGGATATCAAGTTTGTATCGCCGGTTATAGTATTCTATCCACCTTTCCCCGGCAAGTTTACTTATTCCATAGACTGTGCGTGGCTCCATTATTGTGATCTGGGGGGTAGAAGTCAGGGGTGTGGATGGTCCAAAGACTGCAATGGAGCTTGGCCAGAAGACCTTTTTTATTTCTTCAACTTCCTTTGCAAGGTCCAGGATATGAATAAGACTTTCCATATTAATATTCCATGCCTGTGTGGGTATACGTTCTGCATTACCGGATAAAACTGCCGCCAGGTGGTAGATCTGGCTTATTTTATGACGTATAACAAAATATATCAATCGCTTGTCGTCCATCACATCCAGAATCTGAAAAGGTCCGCCATCCACAATATCTTTGGGAGGTTGTTTTATATCTATTGCAAAAACATGATCTTCACCGTATACTTTCCTCAGGGATATGGTAAGCTCGGAACCAATTTGACCAGCAGCCCCGATAATAAGAATATTTTCCATTTATATTATTATGATTTGTTCTTTATTCATATTTAAAAATACGGAAAGAATGCGGTTTCAAGAAAATACCGTAGGTGTTATTTACCGGATTGTTATTTCTAGAATAATTCCTCGTTTTTAAAACTGACTCACCTTTAACAACCTGGTTTGTGCTTAAATCGGTAATGCTGTTGAACCTGTTAGAAGTAACAATTTTAACCTGTGCTTCTTCATCAAGAAACGATTCTACTATGAATGTATTATTATCGTAAAGGTACAGGCTTATATTTGCAGGTCCCTCAACAGAAATATCCAAACCACCGCAGAGTATCTCCCTTATTTTATTTAAAACCTTAGGAGGAAGATTATAAAGATCCGCAAAATTATCAGGAATGGTCAACACGTACATCTTTCCCCTGGAGTACGAAGCCATATGTAAAATTGGCCAGCCGTCGGCTCCGGAAATGCCTGAAACAATTTCCCAGCTATCGTTGGTTAAATACTGCAATTGTTGCATTAATACAGGCTTTTCTGTGTGCACCAGCTGATTGCCGCCAACTGCGTAGTCCTGTACAAAAGCTTTGCGGTCGGTGTACCTTAGCTCGGCAATATCATTCAGTCCTTTATCCTGCAGTGCCCGCAGCAAACCAGAGGTAATTACCACTGTTTTTCCTTCTGTCAACTGATTTTTAATTTTTGATACAATGTCGTTATCGAATTTTGCCTCTTCGGTTAATAGTATAACTTTATCATCAGCAGGAAATTCCGGTCTCATATCCATGGGTAATCCTATCATGCCCAGGTAATTTTGTAAAAAGTCCTCTCCTGTGGAATGATAAGGTCTGTAACTTTTTATGCCAAGAGGATTGCCTGTTTTACCCATAATTTTATCCACTGTTTCAAATGAATACCCTGCTACCCTTGCAAAAATTGAAGGCCTTACAGGCTTATTGCCATTATAATCAATTGGCTGCATCATTTCTGCAAAATCAAAGCTGGTGTTTTGTCCCTGCCACCGCGACCTGTCGGAAGGATAAATAGGACGGGTCATGTCACCTATATTAAATAAAGTTATTTCAGGAGCTTTGGCAAAGGCGGTAATCCACAATTGTTCAGCATACCTGTCGAAAGTACCCATTTCATATGGATCGACCCAGCCACCACCATTGCGTCCGGGAGCTATATTGCAAAAATAACGGACTATGTTATAACCTAAATAAGGCTGAAGGTGCTGAGCGTTCAGCACTGCATCCCGTGTTTCAGTACCGGTATATATTCCATCGAAGATCTTGGGTTCCTTTTCCAGGTTAAAACCCAGACCCTGAAAATGTTCGTACCAATTGGGGTATTTTATAATTACCCTGACCTTTGGGTTAATTTTTTTAGCCGGCCCGACAACCAGGTTCTGGGCGGCATCAGCCATAAGGTCAAGCCGGTATTGTGTCCAGCTTTTATTGCCTTTATCCTTTATAGCACCATCGTCCTTGCAATTTGTGAAGAAAAAATCATCGAGAATAATTTCATCAAAATTTTTAGCTGTATATTCCGCAATTTCTTTGGCTTTTTTACGATCTTCAGGATCGTTGTAGCAAAAAGACCTGAAATTATCCGTTTCCTTGAGAGTGTAACAAATACCGCCTGCCATCTGAATGTGCCTGTCTGTAAAAAATTTCTTGGCTTTATCCAGGGTTTTCTGATCCACAATAAATAAATCGCGGTGGGTTTCGATATATACCTTATCCACTTTAAGTTGTCTGGTTATTTCATTCCACCTGACTCCGAGGCTTACCGTATCTCCCATCTGCCCTACATCATAAGCGGTACAATAGATTGATACTTTGAAATTTTGATATTTCTGGGAATAGGTAATTGAAAATATGGTTAAAGTTAAAAGTGTTAAAAGAATTTTTTTCATTTTAGTCGTTATTTGTTAATTAGGTTTTTATAAAATATATTTTAAACCAACGTGCCAGGCCTTAACCGTATGAAAATTAAAATAAGGATTTAATGCTCCCAGTGGTTGTCCTTAACATTAAAATCGTCGATGACATCGCATTTGACAGCTATTTTGGAAAGTTTAGATGTGTTCATTTTAATCTCAAGGGTACGTCCAGCGCTCCAGCAATCGGCGCGATAGTCAGTTTCTTTCACGACTCCTGACTTATCGGTAGTTACTAACCTGAAAGGTATAGGCAAATATCCCGTATTTTGAATTACGACCTTGTCTTTTTCAACATTTTTAAGAGTAAGGTCGGGATATCCAAAATGCATAAACCAGGCATCCCAGAACCAAAATAAATCGCGTTTTGTATAATTCTCAACAAAAAAGATAAAATCGTATGTTTTGGGTGATTTATACTTCCAGGTGTCTACAAAGGCTGCAAAGCACTTTTTCCAGGTTTCTTTCCCTAACGCATCTTCCAGGCAGGTATACATTAGATTAGGTTTAAAATACCACATGACATCCATGCTGTTGAGGTCTGTAAACGAGGTAGGGGCAAACAAAGGTAAATTGGACATTCCCTGTAAGGCTTTTTCATAATTAAGTTTTTGACCAGCTGCAAAAGATGCATTAATTTTTAAGTAATTGATGAGCTTTTTTGTATAGAAATCGGTAAGCCCTTCATCCATCCACGCGAATTTAGTTTCATCGGTGCGTAAATAAAAGGGAACATATGAATGCAACATTTCGTGGATGAAGACCTCTTCGTTGACACCTCCCGGAAAACCGGATATAATGTCAAAAGCCATCATTGGAAATTCTATACCACCAAATTTGTTCCCATAGAATGATGTAAAATACGGGTAAGGAAATATTATTCCAGGGTCGTTCAGAGAATAGGCCTCCATACTTTTTTTTACAACGTTGGTAAGTCCATCAATAAAACTCAGCTTACTTTTCGGATAAACAGTGCTGATGAGGACTTTTTTTGTACCAAGATCGGCTGTGGTTGCTTCCCATAAAAAATGGTTGCTAAAACAGAAAGCAAAATCGGGAACGCTGTCGGCATGAAAATGCCACGGGCTGTCTCCAACCTCAGATGGGTTAATATCGGTGGAAGTATCTATGATTGAAATGGTAGCCTTGCCGGTAACCTGCTGAAGCCTTTTCCGGACAGTTTCGGGATAATTCTCCTGGTTCTTCAGGGTGCCGGTTGCCCAAACAAAGTAACCCCTGGGAAGGGTAACAGAAACATCGTAGGAGGACAGCGGACTGTAAAATTCATCCTTAAGATTATAACAATTCCAGTTCCACCCGAAAATATCGTCATACACCCCTATTTTTGGGTACCAGTAACCGACAAAGGCGCTTGTGGAATCGACAAAGCCTTCACGCCATATAGGCTTGGAAATTATCTGAGTACTCCATTCGATTTCTATTTTAGCAGAAAGGGAAGGTTTAATACCTTTCCTCAAATAAACAAAATAGAAGGTATTGGAGCGGCTTGTCTGACCCTTTGAAACAGTATCCCCGTCAATAATAACAGTCCCCAGCACAATTCCATCGGTTTCTTCGTCTATATCATTGAATCTCTCGCTTCCCTTTTTATACACATCCTGATAAAAATGAAATAAAATCTGATAAAGAGTATTTGAACTATTGTTATGGTACTCGATCCATTCCTTACCATGTAATACCCTGGTTGCCGGATCCATAGTCGCCTCGATTTTATAATCACAGGTGTTTTGCCAAAAATTCTTACCCGGCATACCATCATAGGTTCTTGTACCATTATCATAGGCTTTCCTGAATTCCAAAGGCATATAGATTTTTGAACTACTGGGTGCCTGACTTTTCAGTGGCAGGTAAACTACTAATAAAATGAACGATAACAGGGTCGTGACTTTATTTCTATTCATAACTTATAATATTTAAATTATTCCATAGTAACCATTCGGCTAAATAAAAGCCGAAAGGTTACGACTAAAGTACAGATTATTTAAAGAATTTTAAGGCAACGATCCAATTTTTCCATGAGCAGCTCAATATCACTTTCAGTAACATCGAGCACCGGCCTCAGTCGTACCGATAAAGTACCGGCCTCCAGGAGAAGAAGTTGCTCCTTCTCCAATGCCAGTGTAATCAGTTTATTCAGGTTCGGCTCTCCTTTTACGCTAAAACCCTGGTATAATCCCATTCCACGAATATTAAATATTTTCCCCGGGTATTTTTTTTGAAGTATGTGCAAACCTTTGAGCAATAAACCCTCCTTCTGTGGTACTTGTTCAATGAGTTTTTCTCTTTCCACAATTTTCATTTCCTGGCAAAACCTGACCATATCGGCCAGGGAACCACCCCATGTCGAATCCAGTATTCCCTTGTCCTTCATTGGATAAAGCATGTAAACCACACCGTTACCCAGTTTTTTACCAGAGGCCAATCCCTGCGGAGGATATGGTAAATTTAATTTATCTATGGCAAAAAACGATCCTGTTTGGCCTCCAGCCGTTTGCACTTCATCAAACCCCAGATATACATCATAAGTATGTGCAAGTATGCTTAGCTTTCTGAAAAACTCCGGATCAGCCATACGATGTCCTCCTGCACCCTGAATTGGCTCAACTATGATCCCCACAATTTCCTGCCTGTAAGTCTTAAGGTTATCTTCTATCATACCGAGGATTTTCTGCATGTTCATCTCATTTTCCTCTTTCAGATCCTGATTAAGAATAACCGGGTACGGAATCTGTATGTTTGCATCGAACATAAACTCGAAATTTTTTGTCACATTAGGTGCATGAGGCAACCGTGTAATGTTCAAGGCAAATACCGTCCTGCCATGAAAGGCTTTGTCGAAATAAATAAATCTCTTTATTCCATGCTGACCACCTGATTTATGATGTTTAAAATCGTGAAGGTTAATAAAATACTTCATCATATTTTCAATTGCCTCAGCACCGGAGTTAATCACGTAAATCTCCAGCTGATCGTTTTTCATACATCTTGGGGCTATCTCATATAACTTTCTGTAATAAGCAACACATTCCGGTGTAAGAAAATCAGGGTTGGCAATTTTATTGTTGGCGGCGTAAATCAAATTTTCAATATAATCCGGTTCAAACATGCCATCATGGTTGTGACTGATAAGTTTGGATCCATAGTATCCGGCCCAGTCAAATATTTTATCACCATCCACCGTGCTTAACCACATGCCTTTGGACTTTTTAATATCTATCACAAAAGCATAGGGTTCCATAACAACATATTTGGAAAATTCCTCCAGATATTTATGACTTTTACTGTTTTCGGCCATGGTTTTATATTTTTTATTCACTATTGTATTAATGATGTCAGCCACTCCATCAACCAATGAATCAGGAACTTTAGCGATAAATGCAGCTTTTCTTTCCGCCCGGATAAGGTTTTTAATATGATCTGCAGGTATGACTCCCGAAACTTCTTTGAAATTAATTCTTACCCCGGATGGATAGCCTTTCTCTTTACCGGTTATTGGGCAAATAATCGCAAGCCCGGCAATAATTCCGGTGGCATAACCAGTGCGTTTGGTTTGCCAATTGTTGCAATATTAATACAATAAAGGGACTTCATAAATAAAAGTACCAAATTAAAATCATGCCATTTTTGAAATTAAATTTATAAGAGGTACAAGATAGGAAACCAGCAGAATAATGATTATTGTATGAAATATTATAAATTTTATCCTGCTATTCAGTATATATTTATATACATATTCCCCTCCTTTTAATAAAGGAATCAAAATTGCCAATATCCCCGGAAAAATGTAAATCATTTTCATATAGCTATAATCCCTGCCTATCGCTGTAAAAAGTATAATAAAAATCAGGTACCCCAAAATGAAAATATGGAATATCCATTCACTTTTGTTTTTTATAAAATCTATATTTCTCCTGAAGAATAATGCCGGCCAGACCCGAAAATCAATAAACAGGCCCAATAAAAAAAATAACAGGGGGAACAAGGCAAGAGTCAAAGCTATACGGCCTACCATCAACATTTTTCTATCATTGGTTTGCCAGGGACCAGGAGGCCAGTAGTCAAAATAAATAAAATTGGTCCTGCCATATAATTGTGACCAAACTGATGTTCTATGCAATGGATAGGAATATTTGTCATTGGTAATTACAGGATGTTTAATCATGTCTGCTATTCTAAAAGTGAAGTATCCCCCTATAATTGACTGAACGCCAGGACGGAAAAAATTTGTTTTTTTAAACAAGTGTGGAAATTCACCAGTAGGAACTGTATAAACAAGGGGTTTACCATAATTTTTATAATTACTGAAATATTCACCGAAATACCCTGTTATGGCAGATACCGCTATTAAATAGATAATAAGGATTCCCAAATAACCTTGACTAAGTGAAAATTTAAAGTTTCGGTTAATTGTAATTTTAATTATAATTACACAAACCACACACATGATTATAACTAAAGAATTTGTTTTAGTTATTCCGGCTAATATTGAGGAAATAAGTAAAATAATGAAGTATTTAATAGTGGGTTTATCTATTAACTTATAAAGCGAATAAATTACTATTGTACCGAATAATATAACTAAAGAATCATTTGATGCCTGGGTGTTAATGGCTATTAACCCCGGGTTCAATGCAACCAGGGAAAAACATAAAAGTTTGTTAACTTCCAGGTAAGGTTGTTGTTTAATAAATATCCAGCAGATTAATATTGTGAATATACCGGCAAATGCATTTATCAATTGAGCAGATATAAACCGGCTCTTATCCGTGTTTAGTTTTAAAAAAATCCAAATTTTTGCAACTGTGAAATGGTAGAATTTTTGTTGATTGCATTCCCAGCAATCGTATGGTCCCGGTATTTTTCCGTTAACTAAAATTAATTTGGAAACTTTTAGATGGTCATCATTCGCATAACCTTTATTTACAATGGCAAGAACCACTCGAAACGAAACAGAAATGGCAAAAATCAAATATAAAACTATCCTGAATAATGAGGCACCCGACTTATTCATAATTTTTTATTCATCGATACATATCTTTTTATTAACTATTCTTTCTTTCAAGATATAAAGAGGCCTTTTTTTAGTCTGAAAAAAAATTCTTAATACATATTCACCAATTATACCTATTGCCAAAAGTTGTATGCCCCCGAATAAAATAATCATAAATAATAAAGCTGTGAATCCTTGAGGAACATTACCATAAAATATTTTTTTAAAAACAACATAAACAAAATATACAGATGAAGCAATTACAATGAATATTCCAAAATTTGTAATAACTTTTATTGGATATTCACTAAAATTAAAAACACCATTTAAAGCCAGTTGTATAAGTTTTTTCAGGGTGTATTTACTTTTCCCGATTACTCTTTTTTCCCGCTCGTATTCTATTCCTATTTGAGTAAAGCCTATCCAGCTTCTCATTCCTCGTAAGAATCTGCTTTCTTCCGGCATATTATTAATTTGTTTTACAATTTTTAAACTGATTAAAGAAAAATCTCCTGCATCCAAGGGTATCTCTACGTAAGAAACTTTTTTTAATACCTTATAAAACCATTTATAAGCCAGTCTTTTAAAGTAGGTTTCCTGTCGTTTTTTTCTAACGGCATAAACAACATCGTACCCTTTTTTAAGGTAAGTATAAAATTCTTCCAATAATTCAGGGGGATCTTCCAAATCTCCATCAATAATTAGGACTGCCTCGCTGGAATTCACATATTTCAGTCCTGCACTCAAAGCCAGTTGCTGACCAAAATTCCGGGATAAAATTATAGACTGAAACTTTTCATTGATTAGTGATAATTCTCTCATCTTAACAGGTGTATTGTCCCTGCTTCCATCATCGACAAGAATAACCTCAATACTCAATGAGCTGCTGTCAATTAACTTTTGCAGTCTGCTTACCAATTCATCAAATACAAGTTCTTCGTTATACAATGGTGCAACAATATTTATTTGCGGTTGATTCATTTTTATAATGGTTGGTCAAAGTTTAACTGGGAAATTATCTTACTTTAAAATAATTAAATATAAACAATAACACTTAACAGATTGTTTGGTATATCAATCATAATTCATTGACAGAGGAATAATTATGTGATCAATAATTATATTCTTCAACTTGATAACCGTTTTAACCCAAATGGAAAATACGAAATACCAAAATATTCTGTTTTCTTCAACCCGGCCATTTCATCGTCTGCTTTTCTATGGTTTTTTTGTTGCCAATCTGTTAAGTATTATTTATTTTGTTTTGCTGGGTTATTACAATAGGCTGGCAATCGACGACTACTGTTACAAGACAGCCCAGGATGAACATGGTTTTTTTAGTCCTTTTACATTTTGGTACCAAAATTACCAGGGACGTTTCGCCCCGCAATTTTTCATCAACCTTATAACTAATATTTTCGGTTTTATTCATAGTTTATTGCCATTTACAATTTTATTTCAAAGCCTGTTTATCGCGATTATTTACAAGTTACTTAAAAAAATTTCTCCGGTATTAAGCAATTTTGAACTGCTAAATTTGAGTATTTTCATTTTTAGCCTGTTCGTTATCAATAATTACGAATTCAACACTTTTTTTTGGCTAAATGTCTCGGCAATGTATTTTGGAGGTTTATTATTCTTGCTGATTGGGATAAATGAAATTATTTCTTCCAAAAGTTATTTTTGGACTTATTTGTTAATTATTTTCTGCGGGATTTATGTTGGAAGCTCTTCAGAAACTTTTGCACTTATATGGAGTTTAATAGGCGGACTGGCTATTATTCTTTTTATAAGAAGAACCAAAAATGATTATAGATTGCTAATTGCAAATATTCATTTCAGGAAGTTGGTAGTTGCCTTTATATTTTGTTCTGTTAGCTTTTTAGTAATGTATTTAGCACCAGGAAATGATATTCGCCTGAAAATAACGGCTATAAACATGCATCAACAAATACCATTGCCTTTAAACAAGTTATTTCCTGCTACATTAGGTGCTTTTATTGTTTTTAGTTGTTATACCGCTTTTAAACTCCCATTTTGGATTTTGCTTTCTTTGCCGTTTTTATATCTTGGTAATTATTTAAAAGACAAAATTCCCTATTCTGACAAGGTCGTTCAGATAAAGTTATTATCCCTGTATTTGGCTATTTTTCTTTTGATTTGTCTCATTCCAACCGTTTATGTGCAAGGCGACATAGGACCGAAAAGAGCATTGACACACGTTTCTTGTTACATTACTTTTTATGTAGTATTTGTTTCGTTTGTATCAGGACTGAAAATAAAAATTAATAAGGATTATATCGTTTGGTTAGCTGTCATATCGATGACATTTTGGATATTCATTATTATTAATCGAATGAAAAATGAAATGCCGGAAGTCAAAAGGTATGCACGCAGCGAAGATATTCGTATCGCATACTTAAAATCTTTTGAAAATAAGGGTTTATCCGATACCTGTAGTTGTTCATCCACATATCATCCAATTTCAGACTTGAGAGAGCATTTGAGAGCGTTCACCCAAAAATCAGTAAATAACGCTAACCTGAACAATCCCAGTGCGAAAAAGATTTTAGAAGACACCCTTATACTTACTCCATTGTATCTTCCGGTTTCCACGGATTTGAGCGAATATTTGAAAATGGTTGTTCAAAAGAATCTGATTAGCTGGAAACTTAGCAATTCTGTTCTTTCAAAATCGTTAGGGAAAAATTATACCCATTATATATTAATGCCTAATGAAATCAGGTCAGCGCCGCAAGATTTTGTAAATGATTGTATATGTGACGCATTGCACCTGAAGTTTCATTTGAAGCTTAAAAATTGATTCAATCCCTTAACTTATGTCTATTGACCAGCCTGTACAGTAATAATAAATTTGAACAGATGAAACAAAGCATTGTTTAATTTTTAGAATCTTTATTTTTCGAGGTCATGCATAAAAATATACCCGATTTTTTTTGGATTAGCAAGGTTCTGATTTCCAAAAAAGTAATTTTAGGAATGTTTGTCTGTGTTGCTCTTGTTTATCTTGCATCCTCACCCTTGTTCACAAAACCACTCTATGAATCTGAAACCACTGTCTATGTTCCTTTGACAATTCTATCGCAACAACTGACCCAGCAAGGTATTGGTTTTGCAAATAGTGCTGAAATTGATTTTTATATACAAATTATAAAATCACATTTGTTATTGGATAGTCTAATCAAGAAATTTTCATTAAATGACAAATCAGGTCCTGAAAATTTTTCAGTTTATAAGAAATTGGCATCAAGGATAGAAATAGAAAAGACCCGCTATAATTCTGTTTCAATAAAGGTTCGTGACAGCAATCCGGAAAAAGCAGCGGCCATGGCTAATTATATAGTCTTCATGGGAGAACATTTAAAACAGCAACTATTATATCCTAACAGAATGGAAGCGCTGAACTACTCCAGGAGCCTTTTTGAACAAAAAAATTTGCAAGTATCTGTAATTGAAAATGAAATTGACTCTCTGGACAGAATGAATGCACCAAAAAGCAGCCGGATCTACATACGATTAATGAGCATTTACAACCAGGAGCTCCAGGAGCTGATTACAAGGAAAAACCAATACGAGCATTCTCTAAAGGATTTTAATACACCACTCCCAAAGGTTTACATTGTTTCGTATGCTTATGCATCTGATAAACCTTCATGGCCCCACAGATGGATTCTCTGTGTTTGTGCTTTATCCGGCTATTTATTTATAATCATTATCATAGAAATAATCAAGCGTGATTACAAACAATTGGATATTTAAATATTACAGGGCTGTTATTATATTACTTCTTCCACTTATAATAGCTTTGATTTTATGGCTTGCTCAAAATGAAACCTTTGCTATCATAGTGTGTATCCTGATACCAGCATTAATTTGTTCATGGTTGGTTTCCAGGTTTGAGTGGCAGCATCCTCTGATTATGATTATGGTAGTTTTGCTTCCATTCTCTTTTGAGGCTGAAGCCGGAAATGGATTTAATATTAATGTCCCTTCAGAGCCCTTGCTTGGAATTGCCATTTTTTCTATTGTTTTTGATATAATAAGAAAGCCAGGATCGTTTAAGTTGTTTATAGGAACTGAAAATGTCTGGATTTTTCCATTTTTACTGAGTTTTATTATCAGTACAATATTTTCAAGTATACATTGGGTATCAATTAAATGTACAATTGTAAATGTTAGTTATATATTGGTTTATTTTATGTGGCTTCAACAATTAATTCGAAAGAATCCAGACTTGTTTCCCAGACTCATGGGATTGTATTCCATATCACTTTTGGGAGTTCTGGTCTGTTCAGTTTACCAGCTTCACCGTTATGATTGGAATCCGGCCACAATCACAGGTATTTTCAGGCCATTTTATAAAGATCATACCATATTTGGAGCAACAAGTGCTATCGTTGCCACCTTTTGGTTTGCTTATGGATTAACAAGAAAAATATTGACTACTAAGATATTATTTCTGATTTTAGGACTTTTATTTTTGGGTTGTGTATTACTAAGTACAAGCCGGGCCGCAATAATCAGTATGGTTGTTTTTGGTGTCGTTTGGTTTTTACTGAATCTTCGTATTCGTTTAAAACCATTGATTATTGGTGCTATTTCAATTAGTTTAATTCTCTTAATTTTTAGAAGCCAGGTAGATAATATTCTTACTGAAAACAAGCATTTATCTCATAATTCTCAGTTGGATTATATAGAACAAATGGAATCCACGTCAAATATAAGTTCGGATATTTCCAATATGGAAAGGATAAACCGATGGATTGCAGGATTAGGGATGTTTACCGAAAAGCCTTACCTTGGTTTTGGCCCGGGTACCTATCAGTTTGCGTATATCCCTTTTCAACATCAGGAATATATGAACAGATTAACTGTTCATGATCCCTGGCATATTCCGGAGAATTCCGGTGGTACTGCTCATTCGGAATATTTGCTTGCAATTAGTGAAATGGGAATATTGGGTATACTAACATTGTTTTTATTTTTGGGCCGGTGGATCTGGATTGCTTTTGAAGGTTCCTTATACCATAAGGAGCGATCAACTATTATTTTCATTTTTGCCATTATTTCAACTTATTTTTTTCACGCATTGTTCAACAATTTTCTTACAACCGACAAGTTTGCTTTCCTTTTTTGGGGAATGGCGGCGTGGATGGTTGTTCATTATAAATTTCAATCAGTGTAAGGCCATGCAGTATTATAAAGAAATAGGCATGTATTATGACAAAGATGCATGCGATTACGATTCCAGATATTGGAAAAACCCTGTTGTACAACAAATGAGACAATCCTTCCGGGAACAGGTAAAACATTTTCCAGCCAAATCAATGCTTGAAATTGGGTTCGGCACAGGATTAGATTTGGTACATTTCGGGAAAACTCATCCCGACAGATTAATCTGTGGAATAGATTTGTCCAAAGAAATGGTAAATATAACCAGGGATAGGATTATAAACAGCAAATGCACGAACATAGAAATATTTCAGGGCAGTGTCGATGAAATTGGAAGGCTTTTCCCAAATTATAAATTCGATGTTATATACGTGTTTTTTGGCGCTCTGAATACAGTTGAAAATTTAAAAATTGCTGCTAATAATTTAATGTCGGTACTCAATCCTCATGGAGTGGTTGTAGTTACATATATAAATAAATGGTATCTGGCAGGAATGATTATTGAGATAGTCCGATGCCGGTTTTTAAAGGTTTTTTCAAGATTAAAACCGACCTGGGGAGGTTATTCACCATCTCATTTCCTGCCAGGCAGGTGCTATACACCTAACCAGGTAAAAATGGCATTCAGAGATATGAAAATTTTACAAAAACAAGGATATGAAATTGTTCATCCCGCTTGGTTTTATACTCAAATCAATATTAAACTTGGTAATAGATTAAGTCGCATTCTATGGAGTATTGACACCATCCTATCCAAAACCTTTTTATGGCGCTGGGGTGAATACGGCCTAATAGTGTTTAAGTGTACTTAGTGTTTGGGTCAATATAGATTTTAGATCGGGATACCGGAAGGAATAGGTGCTTTCCAGCTCCGGAAAATTAGTACTTAATGGTACGGATGTTTTTAATGCTTGTGAAACTGTACTTCCATATTTTCGTTTAAGGGTTTTATTATCTATATATTCAGTACGGACTGCAAGAAGTTCTGCCAAGGTCTCTGAAAATATTCTCTGTTTGACAGGATTTCCGCAAAAAATATTAAAAATTTGATTTATCCTGCCATGATCTGCTAAGTGTATGATTTGTCCGGCACAATCCTCTACATGTATTATTGACATTAACTGATTTCCATCACCGTATATAGGTACTTTGCCAGTTCTGAGAAATTCATTCCAATAAAATGATTTAAACCATGATTCATTTCCGACAATCCACCCGGGTCTTGCAAAACGCACATCTAATGTTTGTTTTAGCTGAGCTTCAATCCATGGTTTCTCTCCATGAATATAGTGTTTTGCATAGGATACCGGATTAAGCGCTGCAGATTCATCAGCAAAGTTCCCTTTCTCCTGATTGCCATACATGAGAGATCCTGAAACATAAACCACAATTGGAGGATGGTTAATCTGGGATAAAAATGAAATCAAACGGGAATTAGCTTTCGCCCCCCAAAAGGATGCAAGGGAACGTGTAAGATTATTGGACCCTCCCAGTCGGGCCAAATGATAAATCACGTCGGGAGGATATTCTACCAGCCATCTCAAATCGAAATTTGTGAGACTTCCTCTGAATGTATTAAAATATTCCAGATGCTGATAAGGTAAGTTTTTATGAATAAGCAAATGCAGATTATTCTGAGAATTGTTTGAAAGTTCATTTACCAAAGCCTTCCCTATAAACCCGGTGCCACCAAAAATCCAGATATTTTTTTTTGGAAAATTCATCTTTTGGAAATTATGTTGAGCACTTATTGCAGGATAAAACCTGTTGATTCCTCAAAGATACTTATCTTTTCCTTATATTTATTTACTACAACCTCCTGAAAGGCATTTGGATGATGTTTTGAAACATTTTTCTTCGAACGGAAATTCAATAAAAAGCTTTCCTTATTGAAATTTTTAAACTTTTTTTCCCAAAACCCGGTAAATACATAAAAACTTTTCTGATCCAGCCAGTTTCCAATTGGGTTGTTTAGTAGAAATTCCAATAAATTTTTTAAAAGAAAGGGCTTAATATAGTTTTCCTCTTTTCTTTCTGAAATGTTAGGATATTCTGATCTATACCATTGGTTGGCCTTCATAAACTCCGTGTAAAGTTTATAATTATACATTGGAAGTAAAAAAGCAATTTCAGTAGCTGTAAATATGTTTTTATCTGAAATTTCAAGACTATTGGAATCGATATAATAATTGATGCAAAAATTATGATATGAATTTGCGAGGAATAACTTTTTAAAGAGGGTTAAAAAAGACCTGCATATCCACAATCGGTTTGGTTTTGTAATTATGAAAAAATCAATGTCACTGTCGGGTCTCATAACATGTTTTGACAAGGATCCTGAAATAAATACGGCTCGTACATATGGAAAATTTGAAATAATGCCGGCATACCGCCTTGCCGTCCTCATCCTGTCAGTTGCCAGGCGATTATATTCTATTCTTTTAAGTACTTTTGAAACATCATTGCCCAAATAATAGAAACCTCCATGAAAACTCAACAGATTAATACTTATTAGAAAGTTCAGGATACGATTACAATCTTCTGCCCGGATATCAGGATAACTGCAATAATGTAATATTTCATCTGATAACAAAGGATGAGCGAAGATGTCAAAATATATAAGTTTTTTAAGGACTGATTTTGCAATCTCCAGATCTACTCCAAGGATTCCTTTTGGTGCATTATTCATTCTGTTCTAATTCAAATTCTTTACAAATTCTGATCTAGATATTGCTTGATTAAAATTTTATCTGAATTCGGATTTTTATATATTAAGTAAAAATCGGATTTATTTGTATGCATGCGTTGAACTGCATATTGTTGCTCAAAGATAAACCTAATAGCTTTGAATAAAAAAACTGTTTCTGCAGATTTATACAAGAACTTTTAATGTTTTAGTAAATTATTGATTATTAATTTAAAACAGTAAGGGTGGCCCGATAATCCATTTTCAAGAGTCCTATTGAAAAGCATTGGGATTCAGACAAAAATTAACTATTTCAGCAATATGAATTCTTGTTGTGTTTAAAAATGCTATTCCCAGATAATGAAAGTATTCAACAAATTATATTTAAAAATGGAATTGCATATTCTTTTCGTATTAATACAGTTACTACATTTACTAATGTTGGGTTTTCAACTATGCTTTGTGACCTGCTTTCTTCTGGATTTAATAATGTTCAAAATGGGACAACAGATTATTACTCTCATCCGGATGGTTGTCTAAATCAAGATCGGACAATAGTATTTGTTGGACCTGGTATTTTTGCAGCGGTAATTATAATTTTATTATCACACCGTAATAAGGAAGCATTTACCAAGACAACAACGGCATGGTTTTTTCTAATTATACATAAATTGTTGGCTATGTACGATTTAATTAAATTATGTTTAATATATGGTAATATCGGTTGTACCATAATTATCAATGCTGCAAAAACAGCTATCAATTGAACGGGTAGCTTCATGACTTAGTAACAGCCTCCGCTATCTATTGTTTATTTATCTCCAACACTTGTGGATTTTGTCAGGGGAAAGAAATAATGAAAGAAAAGAAAGGATGCCAGTAAAACAGCAATGGTAACCAGGCTGGCTGTGATACCGGTATTTCCACCTGTAATCAGGCTGGACCCCTGCATATGAGCCTGAAGAATATGAAATTGAACTTTCTGACCTGCCACAGTGGTACCATAAACAAAACCGTGAAAGAAATCAAATGCACTGTGCAACCCTACGGCAAACCAAATATTACCAGTTCGCAGGATGGTAAAACACATGAGTAATCCAAAAATAATGATTACAATGATTCCAACCCAGGAAACTTCTTTATTTGTAAGGTGTATTAATCCAAACAATACGGACAGCGCCAAAGCAGCAGGCCAAAATCCGATGGATCTTTTCAATACTGCAAGGACCAATCCCCTGAAAGCAAATTCTTCAAAAATTCCAATCAGGAAGAAGCCCACCAAATAAATCAAAAGATATTTCATTAAATGAAAACCATTTAATGAAAATCCATCAATAAAATACCCCCCGCTACATGCTATAATTCCAATGATGATGGATACGATTACAAAACCTGTAAGGAATCCTTGTAATAATTTTAGCCATAATGATGTATTAAAACTGATGTAATAATCCGGGAATGTTTTTTTATCAATGCTCTTTACAATGATATAAGTAATCATCAGGATAAAAAATTCAAGCCCTGTAAATGCTATATTGCCCCGTGGTGTAATCGTCCCCTGGGGCAGGGAAGATGCCCATTGATTTAATGCACTAAAGGAATTGAACGTGTATTGTGCCAGCAACGTTAAAATAAAATAAACGATCAGAAAGATTGCAAGAATCCAACCGGAACGTATTCCTATTTCACTGTAAAATATTTTTTTTAGTTTCATATTCCGATCTATTTTGTGTACAATTAACAAACTTTTGTAAAGCTACTTGTTATACCTGTATCGTTTTTCTCTCAGTCAATCTGCGCTTTACGCCTATTAAAGAACTTTATTTGTTTGGAGAAAAATAATCTCTTACTAAAAAAAATGCGTACCCGAAAATGCATATTAAAGGCATAAAAATGGCAACTAACTCACTATCAATTGCCTGAAGTCGGGGTGGCCGTCTCTGAAATAATTATTTAATACGCTATATATTAATTTTTTGCAAAGTTTTTTAAAATCTATCATTTTTAGTTTTTTAATAGTTTTTCTATCAAATATAAATAAAATTAATATCTATTGGATATTTCAGTGATATTGGCTTTAGGAATATACAAATTAGAGCTTTGCCCCAAACCCCAGAACTTTTAAGCTTTTCAACGCTCTTAAATGTCGTCCGGAGGCTCTCTCGCCATTCAACTCCTATTCTCGGGAGGTTTTGGGAGCTCCCATGCATCCCGAATACCGCAACGGAAATAAGTTGATTGGTGCATTAAGTAAAAGAAGTATTTCGTATTTTTGTAAAAATTGAATTTATGAATACATCTGCAGATAAAATAGATATAATTCAATGAGTTGCCG
This sequence comes from uncultured Bacteroidota bacterium, assembly GCA_963766305.1. Taxonomy (GTDB): domain Bacteria; phylum Bacteroidota; class Bacteroidia; order Bacteroidales; family JAAUTT01; genus JAAUTT01. The sequence goes on along the minus strand of CAVYAE010000029.1, from coordinate 15,875 downwards.
GGCTTGATGACAAATCGACTCTGAAACAATTAAAAAAGATAAAAGAGCTTTCTACAGCTAAACAACAGGATTGGTGGGATACTATTTCAAAGGAAGAACGTCAGTCAATAGAGCGAGGATTAGAGGATTCTAAAAAAGGAAAAGTTACACCACATTCTGAGGTTAGAAAGAAATATGAAAAGTGGTTATAGGATAGACTGGGCAGATGAAGCCTCAGAAAACTTAGATTATATAAATGACTATTTAACAAATAAATGGACTGATAAAAAAATCCGTAACTTTTAGATAAAACTTGAGAGAACGCTCATTGTAATTTCAAACAATCCTCTTGCATTTGAGCAGAGTGCCTTAAAAGTAAATGTTAGGCGGTGTGTATTATCAAAACAAACAAACAATGATTTATTACGAGATTAAAGAAGATAGCATTGTAATACTTACACTTTTTGATAATAGAAGAGACCCTAAATCAATAAAAATAACGTAATAAATATCATATATTTAAAGCAGAAACATAAAGGCCAAACAAACACTGACAAAGTGACAAACCAGGCCAAAAACAATAAAAAACAAAGAAATAAAAAATTAACTGCCTTATAATCAACAAAAGGACTGTCAATGATGATTATGTTAAGCAGAAACAGATTTTTGCCTGTTTTTAAAACTTGAGAAATGAATGTTGTATGCTAATAATTGAACACTATTCTTAGTTGTTATGAAAAACATTTTAATTTTCTTAATTATTAACTTACCAACATTAGAATTGTGAGTCAATCTAATTCACCAAATTTTCAGCAAATTTATAATTTTCAGGTAGGTGATATTTTCTTATACAAAGATTCGTTTATTGATTGTGGATCGGGAAATGGAGATTGCACGACTACAATAAATTACACCAAGTATGAAATATTATCTAAAATTACAAAACATGATACCATCATTTACACAAGAAAAATTAATGGTCAAACAACTGATACAATTACATATATTGATTCAACAACTAATATTTTAAATGCAAATAATGACACTATTATTGAACTTAAACCGAATTATTCAATAGGTTTATATGATACAGTCTTTGTTAAAGTAAGGATAACTAAAGATTCGGTTCTTCAAAAGATTATAGGAGGCTACCGCAATTATACTTATAATTATAATCATGGCTATTTTGATTCAACACTTTTTTACTATGAACCTTTTGAGCAAATTTTTGAACAAGGGTTAGGTTTAACTGTACAAATTGATGCATATTTTGAAGAAAGCCATACAATAAGGCTCCAGGCATACAGAAAAGGGAATGATACCGTAGGAAATTTATCAGCCGGTATTGAACTGGCAAAAGTAAATAATACTTTTCAAGTATATCCTAATCCATGTTTTGATAAATTAAGAATTAATTCTGATAACTATCAGGGCAACAATTTATATGAAATTTATACCTTACAGGGAATTTTAGTAAAAAGTATAAATGAATCGGATAATCCGTTAGAAATATCAACATCTGATTTAAAACCTGGTATATATTTACTTAAAATATTTAATTCGGAGGGTACCAATTTCTTTAAAATAATCAAACAATAAACCAAAGTAATGGTTACTAGCTAATTGATTGAACTGTGTCTTATAATCTACATTATGTTCAACAGAAATCGTTTTTTGGCTTGTTTGGGAATTTGAAAAATGAGGATAAATAGTTCTATTTGGAAAAGATTGTATATAAATTAATTACAGATGAAAAGGATTATATTAGTTACAGTTATTTTATTGATAAATATTTACTATTTAAAAGCTCAATCTATAGTTGGACGTAATACTGATGAAGAAATATATAGAATTAAAACTGACACTATAAATGATTCAAGTTTTGTTACAAAGGCCTATAGAAAAGATAGTTCCATGATTTATTGGATTCACTTAAAATCTATGAATCCTGAAAATAGAAATGGGAGATACGTATCGTTTTTCCCAAATAAAAAGATTCATTGTACAGGCCAATATGTTAATAATATTCCGTTTGGAGACTGGAAATATTATAAGGTAAATGGAGATATTGATACAGTTTTAAATTATAATGGAGTTATAAAATCAATTTTAACAGAAGAAAAGGGTAAAGTATATATTTTTCCGGACAAATATCCTTCCTTTAATGGGGGTGGAATGGATAGTTTTCTTTTATATATTCAAAAACATTTCATTTATCCTGATTATGCACTTAAAAGAGGAATGTCGGGGAACGTTTTTATTCAGTTTGTAGTAAACGATTCCGGGAAAATAGAATCACCGAGGGTTTTAGGACCTATATATAATGATTTGAGTATGGAATTATTTAGGGTTATGGACTATGCCCCCAGATGGCAGCCAGCCAAAGTAAATGGTAAACCGGTATGTGGACAATTAAACATTCAAATAATGTTTAATTGTATAAACAATACAATTGATTCTATTGCTTCTGATCATTCCATTGCTTCAAGTGAAAAAATATTTATTTCTGTAGAAGAAAATGCTACTTTCCAGAGTGGAGATATTAATAAGTTCCGAACTTGGGTAAGAGAACATCTTCAATTTCCGGTAAGTACATTACAAAAAGGACTTGAAGGAAAAGTAATTGTGGAATTTGTAGTAAATTCAAAAGGTTTGATCGGAAGAGTTCGTGTCTATAGAGGAGTCGATCCAATAATAGATGCTGCAGTGGTGAAGGCAATATGGAGCTCTCCGCCATGGAAACCTGCTAGACAAGGAGGAAATGCTTGTAATCAACAATTTGTAATACCCATAAATTTCAAATTGACCCGATAATTTATTATATGATGTGCGACACGTAGTCGCTTTATTTAACTGTTTAACTATGAAGTACCCGTTTAGTATAAGGGCTTCTTGATTAAACCTGATGTTCCATCATCAGTAACCTACCGGCACATGCGTAGTTGGCAACGACTGGGTATGAAGCTGCCGGAACAAAGTAACCTTAACGAAAGCTGTGAGGCGAGTAGAGTTTGGTAGCAGTAAACCAAACAGGTGCAAGGTTTGGGTGGTATGGTTAACAAATGTGAACTGTCAATGAACTACTGTTAATAAGAAATAGCGAATACTGCTGATACGCTATGACCAAAAGGGTAAGGGAACAGGATATGGTGCTATCATATCTCCATACATGGATGCAGCTTCCCCGGTAGATAGACGGAACCTAACCCATCCTGTTAAATATAGTGAAACGTGTTAAGCCTGAACCATTCCCCGATGAAAAAAAACCGTCAGGGCAGGATTATCGTGAGATAATTACAACATGGTGCAGGTAAAGGAAGATGGAGAAAGCTAAAGCCGTTTTGTAATGAAATGGATAAGGATAAATATCCTACTGTGAAAGCAGGCTGACTTCCATCTGGTATTCTTTTACGAGAAAGTAGCAATTTTATTTTCAACTCATGAAAGCAAAAGAACCACAAAAATGGTGTGCACGTGAGACCTTCGCTGTAGCTTGGCAGTTTATCGACTGGCACAAAGTTACAAAAAGGGTTAAATTAATGCAACAACGTATCGTAAAGGCAACTAAAAAAGGCAAGTACAATAAAGTTAAAGCTTTACAATGGCTGCTCACCAATTCTTTTGATGCTAAATTATTAGCTGTTAAAAGAGTCACTGAAAACACTGGTGGACAAACCGCAGGTATCGATGGGGTACTTTGGTCCCCGTCAAAAAGGCTCGAAGCTGCTAGATCATTAACAAGAAAAGGGTACAAAGCAGCACCGCTTAAAAGGGTATAAATACTCAAAAAGAACGGCAAGCAACGCCCTCTTGGCATCCCAACGATATATGACAGGGCTATGCAAGCCCTATTCCTTTTAGCTCTCGATCCTGTATCGGAAACAACGGCAGACAACTGCTCATACGGATTCCGTCCAAAACGGAGCTGTGCCGATGCCATTGCCAGGTGCTTTGTTTCACTGGCAGGGAAAAACAGGGCAGAATGGGTATTAGAAGGAGATATCAAAGGATGCTTTGACCATATTAACCATGATTGGATATTGCAAAATATACCGATGGACAAAAAGGTTCTAAAACAATGGTTAAAAGCAGGATTTATTGATAACAAAAAGCTGTTTCCGACCAAAGAGGGAACACCACAAGGCGGTATCATTTCCCCAACACTTGCCAATATGGTACTTGATAGGCTTGCTCAAACATTGGATAATGAGTTTAATATTAAAACTTACGATGGGTGCAGGCATCACAACAAGTACAAAATAAATCTGGTAAGGTATGCCGATGATTTTGTAGTCACAGGTGCAAATAAAGAAGTATTAGAGAATCGGGTAAAACCGATCATTGAAAACTTTCTTGCTGAAAGGGGGCTTCAATTATCGACGGAGAAAACGCATATCACCTATATAAAGGATGGTTTCAACTTCTTAGGACAAAACTTGCGTAAATATACTGACAATGGAACGATGTTGATTAAACCTTCGAAAGAGAGTATTAAATCAATTAAAGCCAAAATCAAGGAAGTTATCAATAACAATAAAGCCACAACAGCGGCTAATCTTATTTTGCTCCTTAATCCTATTATTCGTGGGTGGTGTAATTATCACAGGCATGTAGTATCTTCCGAGACTTTTCTTAGGTTGGACAGATATATCTGGCTTAATATATGGAAATGGGCATTAAGAAGACACCCAAACAAGGGAAAGAGATGGGTTGCGAAGAAATACTTCACAACCAAATCTTACAGTAAGTGGGTGTTCTATGGCAAAACCAGTGACAAAAACGGTATAGTCATTCACCTTTTAAAAGCATACAAGACCCCAATTGTCAGACATGTGCTTATTAAAGGTAAAGCTAATCCTTACGATCCTGAGTGGGGTAAATACTTTTACCGCAAGGAATTGTTAAAGAAGGATAGGCTAAAATCTTTATCCAAACGTACCAGTTTTTTAAAGGTTGCCGGGTGATTAAGTTCGCCTTTTGAAGGCTTGAGCCGTATGCGATGAAAGTCGCATGTACGGTTCTTAGGGGACTTGACGACAGTAATGTCGTCCGGTTACCCGACAAATAGGACACTTCATTTTGAATTTTGTAGTAATATTTTAACCTTTAAATAAAATTTTCCGGAGGCTTACGAATTAAATGATTCTCTGAATTATATTAATAAAGATAATTTTAGAATTATTAGTAATTCATTTTTTTATAAAACAGAAATTATAAATGTCAACATAACTGAAATTAATAAAATTCAGCAAATTTCGTTAAATGATGATGCAAGATATTTGTTAGAATGCATTTGTATTTCTATAGGAGTGGTGATAACAGGTTATTGTGTTATGGAAGGAGAGGTTGCTCGTCAAGGAGGGCCTCAATATTATACTCCTCCAGCCGGTCCGATAAATCAAGCTAATATCATTGCATTGATTGGAGTTGGAGTAGTAGTTTGTGGAATTACACTAACTAATTTACCACGCCATTATAATTTAACAAAATGGGACTTTGTTATTCAGAGTAAAAAATAGAGTAATTACCCGATAAGATTGATTATGAAAAGATTAATATTTTGGATTACAATTTTTTTTGTTGTCTTTTACTTCTATTCATGTCAAAAGAATACTAATCAGTCTTTTATCCCTCCGAATGCGAATATTTCTAATATTACGGATAGCAGTGCACAAGTTGATGTGCAAGTAACTAAGCAATCTAATGCGCATTCTGATAATTTTCTTTCCATTATGGTAGATTCAGTTTCTTTAAATGGAAATAAATTTCAAGTTAATTCTTTAAACTTTTTTGTAATTGGATATAGTAAACTGGATAGTTCTTATTCAGCAAAAATTTCAAATTTGAAAAGTAAAACTAAATATTATTTAAAGCTTGAATTTGCTGATACGGATGCTACAGGTCTTGCTTTAAGTGTAAATGGCCAGGTTGGATCAACAAAGAGTTTCACTACAAATTAATATTTTAAGCAGAAATGGTTTTTAGGCCGGTTTTAAAATTTGAGAAATGAGGAATCATTGACGATTATTACAGCCTTTTCTTGTCTTTTTACACTTTCTAATGGAAATATTAAATATATGAAAACTGTTAACTTTTTATATTTAAAATTTTATTAACCACTATTTTTATGTATAAAAATATCAGCCACTTAAAGTTTTTGACATTTCTTTTAATGGTAGCTTTATCTTGTAAAAAGGAAACAACTTCATTACCAGTTATTTCAACTTGGCAAATCTTATTAAAGGGTTATGTAGGTTACATATGTGCAAATGATAATAATCTTATTATAGGAGGCGATATTGGTATACAATGTTCAAAAGATCATGGTAACAGTTGGAATTTCCTACCAGGTGGGTTAAATGATTATTTAACTGCTTTAACTATTAGCGGTAATAACCTTATCGCGGGTACTTTTGACTTTTTATATATTTTCAATCTTGATAATGGAACCAAATGGTCGATTGATACATCATGGTCGAATGTTACAGGGCATGGTTGTAGTTATCTATCTGCAAGTGGGGCTTATGTTGCAGGTGGAAGTGGTTTTGTTTTGTCAACAAATTTTGGGATTAGCTGGACACCAATAAACAATTCAGCATTTAATAACAGTGTAAGAGGTTTAGCCATAAATGGCAGTAATATTTTTGCAGTAACCTCGAATGGAGTTTATTTATCTACGAATAATGGTACAAGTTGGAATCCTGCTAATAATGGTTTAGCTGCAAACGATTATGAACTATCCATAGCCACTATGGGTAGCAATATTTTTGTCGGAACTAATAATGGCGTGTTTTTATCAACAAATAATGGAATTAACTGGACAGCTGTAAATACCGGTTTAACAAATACTAATGTAATATCATTAGCCTCAGATGGAAGTAATATTTTTGCGGTAACGCAAGATGGGTTTTTCGTTTCAAAAAATAAAGGCAATAATTGGAATTCAGATAATACGGGGTTGCCTGAAAATTTTTATCCATATAGCATTACAATCGATAATACTTATATTTATATTGGAGTTGAAACCGTTAATGGAACAAGTATTGGTATTTATAAAAGATCTTTATCTACTTTTTGAATGACTTATTTTTATTTTATTATTTATAAAATTCTTAACCAGAGCTTTAACTTTGTCCGATAATTTATTATGTTAAGCAAAAATGGTTTTTAGGCAGGTTTTGAAATTTGAAAAATAATAATTGAATAATAATCCAACCTTTACTTCAGTTTTTTACACTTTAGATTGAATTTAAAATAACAAATGAAAATACTCTTTAATTCAATACTTTTGATATTAATGCCATTCCTAAATATAATGGGACAAATACAACAACAGGAATTGCTGGTAAGGAATAAATTTAATGGCAAACATAAAACTATGTGGTTACAGATAAAAATTGCAGAACTTTTGAAGGGACACTGTTAGTCAATGTCAATAGTATATCAATAATTGATAAACCTGGAAGTTATGTTACAATTCCAGTAGATAGTATTCAACAAATCCGATTTATAAATGGAATTACAAATTCTTTTCGTATTATTACAGGTACTACATTTACTATTGGCGGGTGTTTAACCATGTTTGATGGCCTACTTCGTTCAGGAGTTGATAATACATTAAATGGGCCAGGCAATTATTACTCTCATCCGACTAGTCCTCTGAATCAGGATCGGACAATTGAATTTGTTGGACTTGGATTTTTTACAGCAGGAATCATAATGTTATTATCACACCGTAAATATGAATTGCAAAAATGGGACTTTGTAATTCGCAGAACAAAAAATTCAGGTGTATAAAGGATTTGTAAAATTGTTTAAAAGTTGTATTCTGGACATAAGGAATTCAAATGGGACCATAGTTGAATGAAAAGTGTCTAATAATATATTATGTTAAGTAGAATATAGTTGATTATCAAAATTTTATCATGTTTACTTAATTATTTATAGGACTACCACCCTGACTTATTTCCCGGGCTTAGCTTATGTGATCGTAGGGATATCCCCGCAAGTCCGGGAAATAAATCCTGGCAGCATACCCCAGTTTAGTCATAAAATTTAATAGAAAAATAATTTATATCTTTGTCAAAAGTATGCATATGAGTACTAAAACTGTAAAACCAACCAAGGAAAAAAGTTGGGCTCTTCCTGGAGTTAAGCTTACCCACAAAGAATTTATTGAAGGAATAAAGAAAGCCGAAGAGGGACCGTTTTATACTTTTGAAGAACTTCAAGCAATACGCAAAGCATGGAGGAACTCAAAGAAAAACACGTAGTATTTTCTAGATTGTATGCTTTAGATACAGAAGAAATACGTGATTACGGTATAGAGACATTTGGAAAAATACAGGCAAATAAATATGAAGAATTTATTGACCATACAATAAACGATTTGTCATTTAGCTATTTGATGTATCCAGAATGTAAATGGTTAACTACAAAAGGTCGAATATACCGAAATATTATTCTTGAATCTCACTTAATCATTTATCGCATAAAAACTGAAAGAATTGAAGTATTACGGATATTTCACTCCAAATCAAGTATTACCAGAATAAGATCCTCCCGCAGTATTAAAATTTAATGTTTCCTTTATTCTGCCTCTTTCGCAATTATAAGGTTGTCGTAATAATCTGGTTAGCTTTGATTTAGCTTTTCATATGTTTTATATCCTTTTGTGTATTCTGGCTGCTTCCATTATTTACTTTAGGATAGAAAAGTCTACAGATTAAATTATAATTGATTATTTACGTCTACCCCCTCCAAATTCATACCCTACCTGAATACTTTCATAAGTGTGTATTTTATTCCCTGCATAATTGTATATTACAGCTAATTTAAAATGTCTGATATTTAAACCTATTCGTGGAGCAAATCCAAAATCAGAAACAGTTATACCAGGTAAATATTTAAATTGAACAGGATATTGTCATAATTTCAGGATTGGATTCCGGAAGATTCCATTGGACGCAAAAATTCAGTTGGATAGTTAGTTAGTATTTCTGGGGTTCTAATACTTATTTTTGGTCAGATTATTTTTCTGACAGCAAGGAGTCAAAACAATTTCTTTTCAAGTGTAGTGAGAATTCAAAAAGACAGAGGACATGTAGTTTGTGATAATGGGTTATACAAAATAGTCCGTCATCCGGGATATTTAGGGATGATTCTTTCATTAATCGGAATACCATTGATAACAGCTTCTATTTGGAGTTTTATTCCTACGTTGATTGCGGTTATTCTTTTGATGTTAAGAACATCTCTTGAAGACAAAACTTTAATAGCTGAATTGGATGGATATATTGATCATACCACGAAAACACGTTATAAATTGATACCATTAATTTGGTAGCCGAAAATTTAAAAACACCAACTAGGGTTAAAAGGTATAATAAAGTCGTTTTAATTAGCCCTCTTAATGTAAAATATAGGTATAATAAATTTGGTCAATTCAATTTGTTTGGGACTACTGTTTTCGAACATTTTGATCTTGGATCTCCAATAATATTCACTACACAAGAAAAAAATTAACGCTTTTTAGTCCTTTCATTAATATTGTGACAAAAGAAAACAGGACGTCAGCAATTTTAATATTTACCTGTGCAAACTAATACTATCATATACCGGTCCTGCAGGAGTGGCCCAATATGAATTAGTTCCATTGGTTGAAGTTAAAACTAAGGTATGCTCCGTCAGGTTTTTAATATTATAGATTCCTGACTCATTATTCATGATCTGAATCCGGTTACTTGTGACGAAATAATAAATAAATGTATCCTGTACAGTTCCCTGTTTTTTAATAACAGATCCATTCGATTGAAAATTGTAATAATCGGATGGAACTCCGGTATAGATAGTTGGATTCTTAACCAAGGTAGGACCAATGATTGCACACATGGAATCTTTAACAATATTCCATTTCCCTAACAGTGTTGAATCACTATTTAAATAATTAGCACAATGATAGGTTTTACCAAGAAATTTTACTACGGAATAATTCGTTGCATTGGGTATCTTAAGATCAAAACAAGTTATCACACCTGAATTACAAAGATGATCTTTTTGCGGATACCAAGTAATCAATATGGAATCATCCTTTTCCGCCATAATCACAGTTGAGAAACCACAGACTATCATAATATTTCCATGCATCCATATTGTGTCTCCGATACGCTGAAAAAAACATGTATCGTTACTAAATTCGCTATTACAGTTATTAACCAATTTAGATACCAGAGAGAACGTGTCCGACTTATCAACGGGTGTATTACCAGATCCTGTCAATTGTTTTAAATCCTTGCCACAACTGTACAACAAACATGTTATTATACACAAATAGATTATTTTTTTCATTGTTTTTATTATTAAGGTAACAATAATAGGACGTTATTCTATAGTAATGGTTGCGTAAAATCTGAATCCAAATACGGGAGTTAGCTCTGAAAGAAAAACAATTATATCCTCTTTTTTTGAATGCAATTAAACCAATAATTGTTATCTCTTTAAATTTTGTTTTCATAACATCAGGGTTCAATTCAGCACCGGAAAGAAATGTTAGCATAATAGCCCCTATACTAGCACAAAATTTTAACCAGTCATCATTTAAAGCAAGTTTTGGAGTATAGTGAAATTTAAAAGCCAAAAAGCCAGTGGTTGCTCCAATAATAATTTCTATTAAGGCCATTGAAATTTTTAGACGATTTGCAAAGATTGTGGATAAAATAAAACAGCAGCCAGGAACCAAAAGGATTCTACAAAGAAAATTGTATACATAAGAAACCTCCTAAAAGAATTATAGGAGTCATCAGCATTATTGCGGTTATAGTGAACTCCATCACCTATACCAAAATTTATAATAATTTTCAAAAAGAACAATATTCATAAATCTTTTGACAATATTATGGAGGATTTTCAAACAAATTATGCTTGTAAAAAACATATATTTAGATATTTAAGAGACTATTTTGCGGATGAGTGGCACGGATGCTGGTACTACCCCAAAATTGAAAAATGGTATCAAAAATGACCGATAAGTGGTATCGGTTATGGCCGACGCCGAAAGCGAACTGTTTGGAATCAATCCCAAATACATCACCTTTGAAAATTTACGATCGCTGGATTCGGTTTTTAAAAGCACGATTGAATTAGTCTATGACAGGGCCAGTTATTCCGTTCAGAAAAAATATAATGACTATTTGGAAAACGGCAGCATGGAAGTAAAAGAAAGAAAAAAACGGGGACCAAACAAACCCAAATCTGAGGCAAAAGGGGAAGGCAAGGAAAATTAACAGACGCAGGGGTATTGTTTAAATTAATAGTGTATGTGCTAAACATAAAAACCTATTGACACATAATGTAAGTCGGACAAATTGTAACGTTCCGGGCTATTTATTTACATTATCTAATAATTTAGTAAATTTCAAATATTCATTATAATTTTTTTCAATATGGATATTATCTTCACAATTAATCTTAAAATGACGACAAAGACCATAATAAATATGTCCTTTAATAATATTAACTTTTTCTTTATCCATATTATTCAATGATTTGACAATTGGATTTGGATAACAAGTAAAACATCTTCCTAAACACCATGCTGGAATCTCATTTGCAGAACCCTGATCGTTATATAAAATTGAGAACAATTTGTTTAAAACTACCATATCATGAGTTGTACAATAGTAATCATCAATATATCCTAAAATTGGGTCAAATTTGCGATCAACTATTTCAAATTCCGCATTTGAATAGTCCATATTTTTAATACTCCATGTACTATCTTTATAAGTATTTGATTTAATATCATAATTGTTTTTGTACCATAAATTCCGTTCATCAATAAAATTATTATAGTCATTCAGACTTTTAAGTATTATTTTTTGTTGTTCAATAATTGAAAGATTTCCTATCAATTTTATCCTGCTTTTATGAACATATCCATTTATCTGTTTGCCATTGTTAATACCAATTCCATACCATTTATATTCCCAAATTTTATAAAAATCATTTATTAAACTATCACAATACACAAAATCATCCAGTTTTATTGTGTCAATTATTTTGGATTTCAAATTTGGATATTCTCTCAAGTTTGCAAAACCATCCTTATCAATAATAATAGCCAGTTTATTTTGTGCACTTACCGATACATTAAAAAACATCAATATATAAATAATCTTTCTCATATATAATAACTTCTCAAATTCCAAAACCTTCCCAAAAACCATTTCTATAGGATCATAATATATTATAGGACAAAGGCTGGCCTTTAGTTCTCAATTATTTCAAAAATATTTTTATTAGCAATGTCACTTATTCGACTCCTAAAATAAGTATTCAGATTATCTTTTTTAATATTTAGTTCTTTATCAATCATAAATAATAGTTCTTCATCAGATAATCCATAACTGAATATTCTTTTTAATTTCTCAAGTCCCCCATCTCGAAAGGCTTTATCACAAAGTAAAGCACCAATAACATATTGCGGATTAGTATCTTCGTCCATGTGCCAAAAATCAGTTGGTTTATTTAAATCAATCTCAGGATGTAATTTTAAATAATCATTAACTCGTTTTATATGATAAATCAATGGTTTAGCATTGTGAGCATTATTTCCTCCCCAATATGCAGCAATACCGGATAAAAGTAAACTATGTGCTTTAGGAAAATAATTATTAATTGTATGTACTAATTCGTGTTGATGATTCTCTCCACTAAGAGAAGTTGCATAAATAATATTGTTAAATCTATCATAAAAACCACAATCATGATTATCCCCCATTCCAAGAACATAATCAAATCCCTTAACTTTTTGAACTTCATCACAGTCTTGGCAAATGAAATAATTAATCGTATCAATCTTAAAACCAAACTTATAACTCAATTTGTTAAGAAACGTATTCGCTGAATTGGCTTTAATAGTATCAAAATTATAACCAGGGAAACAATGATATTTTATATATCCAACCTGGTAGCTATTCCAATCTTTTGTATAAACTGGCTGATAGTTTGTCAGGAAGAATTTATTACCTGTTTTTATTGCTAAAACATTAGTGATTGCAAAAATATCTCCAGAGTTTCTGCCTATAAATAACGACTTAATAATAAATCCATTGGTTGTTTTTGTAATTGATAGTATTTTATTATCCAAATTAAAATAATATAAAGAAGGACTTAAATAGCCTTCACTTTTTAATAAATCATAACTTTTAAGCGTTTTCTTATCATTTGAAAGCCAGTAAGGGTTATTATAAATGCTATCCGGTTTGGAGTGTAAATAATCTGACCACAGTTTTACAATTTCATTTCTATCATTATCAACTGTATCTACAAAATTAACAGTCACATTCTGAGCAATTATTTTGTTAATTGATACTAATAAAATAAACAAGCTCAATCTTAATATTGTCATAATTTGAATTCTTTTCTCAAATTTAGAAAACAACCAAAAAACCCTTCCTATTTATCATATTAAATTATCGGACACTTTATCGCTTATTTCGTAACGATAAATTCTTTTTGAAATGGAATATGTATAATGGTACCATTACTTTTTTTTAATTCATATAACCCTGAAAATTTTTTAATTCCAGGCGAACTCGTTTGATATCGATATTGTCCCCTACCATTAACAATGGGAATCCTATCATATTCACCAATCATCTTATAATCTAATACATTACCTGCTTTATCTTTAATTAGCTCATATTTTCCAATGTAAATAACAGGGCGCTGAGTAGTATCAATTGCAGTTAGCACAATATCTGAAGAATATATCTGCCCAGATTTAACAGTATAAGATTTTTCCAAACAAGCAACATTGATATGATTAAATTTATAATCATCTTTAAAAGGCATATATTTAAGAGATTTAATGTAATAAAGCGTTAAAAATTGTATTTGCAAAATCAATTGATTATTATCATTTATATTTTCTAGACGTGAGAATGTATCAAAGTTGGCTTTTTGTATAAAGGTAGGAGCAAGAGAATCGAATCTTTTTTGCATACTATTTACTAAATATTCATTTTTGGGCGTATCTGATAAATAGTTATTTAAAATACTGTCATACTCAATTTTAATTTTTAAAGCTATTTTGTAGTAGCTATGTATCCACCCGAGGAACCCCATCTTACACAAGTAAATTTTTATCTATAAATTGCGGCAACAGATATTTGAGCTGAGATTTTTTGGTATCATTAATATTGCGAATCACATATTCCAGCCATTTTTGAGGATTGATATCATGTTTTTTGCATGTGCCAAAAAAACTGTAATACATAGCTATATTTTCGGCTCCATGGTGCGATCCGGCGAACATGTAGTTCTTTCTTCCTAGGGCCAGAGCTCTAATAGCGTTTTCTGTTAAATTGTTGTCTATCTCCAAGTTACCATCTTTAAGATAATTCATCAGTGTATCCCAACGGTTTATACAATAGTCAAATGCTTTACCTATGGGACTTTTGGGTAATACCTGGCTTCTGTTATCAGCTATATATTTACTCAGTTCATTTAATATGGGTAATGCCTCATCAAGTCTTAACTTATGTCGCATTTGTGCAGATAACCCTTCCTCCCGTGCCCTTCGTTCAATAACATACAGCTTTTGTATCATTAGCATAACAGTGGAAGCCCTTGTTTTATCGTTTTCCAGGGATTTCTCGACCATCCTTCTGGCATGTGCCCAACAACCAAGATGTGTTACCCCTTCATTTCGAGCAAAATGTTCATAAACGGCATACCCATCAGTTTGTAAATATCCTTTATAAGCCGACAGGTTTTTTAATGGTGCATCAAGTCCCCTTCCTTTATGATAATCAAAAAATACTGCGTTTTGCATCGGTGTATGGTACACCCACATATATCCCTGATGGGTGGCTCCCGGTTTATCACGATCCTGAACTTTTATCGGACTTTCGTCTACTTGTAAATAAGGATTTTCTAAAATATAGGCCTTATGAACCGAATATAACGGACGAATATGATTGGATGTCAGGCTAACCCATGAATCCATCGTGGATGCCGGAATATGAACATCCTCTTGTTTAAGCATTTGTATTTTCCTGTGTAGTGGTATGTGAAATACAAATTTATCTACCATGATATTGGAAAGCAAACCAGCTCCGGCTATACATTTTGGAATGGGACGAATCAAGGGAGCGATAACCTGCCTTTGAGCACCTGTTTCATCTTCCTTAGTAATATAAACACCACGTATATAATCAATTCTCTTGAGGCTTCCAGGTATATATTCTAATTCAGAGGTTATTTGCTCACCTATTTTATCCATACCTGACACATCCTCTGTAGGTTCCAGCATTACCTTTTCTACTGGTATATGTGATGGTATTTCAAAACGTCCCGGGTGTGGCTTGGAAGGCTTAGAACGTTCATATGTAATTTGCTGCTTGTCAGCCTCTATTAACGTTTCTATCTTTTCATCCCCAAAATCAAAGGGGATCGTTAGTTGGTCGGGGTGTTCATTCGATTCAAACCGCTCACGTCTGGAACCAAAGAGCATCCTTTGAAATTGGGCTATTTGAAATTTCTGATCTTTATTTTTATGTTCTGATCTTCATTGTAGTAGTTAGTTTCGTGATTTCAGCAGAACGATTAGAAATTGCCAATTCTTTTTGACAGATATTTTCTAAAAGAATAAGTTTTTCTTTTAGACATTTATTTCGGTATATTTTGCTCTGTTTGCATAGCATAAATATAACCAAAATATATTGATTTCATTAACGTTTTAATAGATTATTTTTCTTTAAAAGAACCTGATTTTCTGATCGTTGATTTACAAAAATACCCCTGGAAAGATACCTCTTTGAAGCCGTAAAAACTCTTCTATTTTAATTTTTCAGGATATGGGATAATGGGCTGGTAAGGTGCTGCGTTGCTTT
>CAVYAE010000028.1:0-8525 GCA_963766305.1 uncultured Bacteroidota bacterium | reverse complement strand
ATCGTCCCATACCAAAATGTATTGCCGGACCGGGATTGCTTTCACAAATCATGGTAGATAAATTCATTTATCATCTGCCACTTTACCGTCAGATACAAAAATTTAAACAAGAGGAAGTTCATATCCCTGCATCCACAATGGATTCTTGGTTTAGCCTTTCTTCCAACCATATTAGGCCACTATATGCAGTTCACAAAACCTATATTTTAGAGAACCCCTATTTGCAAGTGGATGAATCACCAATAAAGGTTCAGGATAGGGATAAACCGGGGGCCACACACCAGGGATACATGTGGGTGTACCATGCACCGATGCAAAACGCAGTATTTTTCGATTATCATAAAGGCAGGGGACTGGATGCACCATTAAAAAATCTGGCCACCTATAAAGGATATTTACAAACCGATGGCTATGCTGTTTACGAACATTTTGCAAGAAATGAAGGGGTAACACATCTTGGTTGCTGGGCCCATTCAAGGCGTATGGTCGAAAAAAGCCAGGACAACGATAAAGCGAGGGCCTCAACTGTGCTGCTATTGATACAAAAGCTATATGCTATTGAAAGAACAGCGAGGGAGGAAGGGTTATCTGCACAGATGCGCCATGGGTTAAGACTTGAAAAGTCATTACCCGTATTAAACGAGATAAGTAAATATATAGCTGCTAACAGGGACAAGGTATTACCCAAAAGTCCCATAGGTAAAGCTTTTGACTATTGCATCCATCGTTGGGATACGTTGATGAATTATCTTGAAGATGGCAATTTAGAACTGGACAACAACTTGATAGAGAACGCTATTCGTGGCCTGGCCCTGGGTCGGAAAAACTATCTGTTCGCCGGATCACACCATGGAGCCGAAAATATAGCTATGTATTACAGCTTTTTTGGTACATGCAAAAAACATGGTATCAATCCTCAAAAATGGCTGGAATATGTTATCCGAAATATTAACGATACCAAAAAATCTCAGCTCAAATATCTGCTCCCGCATTTTTATAGATAAAAATTTACTGATGTAAGATGGGGTTGCTGGGGCGGATACATAACAAACGAAGTACTAAAGGAAACATCCATTACAGCATTTTTTTAAGGTCATTAATGTTTGAAGAAAATTTCAGTTTACCAGCTTTATATTCCTCCTGGGTTTTTTTAAAATTATCAGCTATTTCATTTCTCCTGGTATCAGCAATATTATGTTCCAAAAGGTTTTTAATTTCTAATCTATCCTCCAGATAAATTATAAATTTTCTCAACAATACTACTAAATTGTTAATTGTGTTTTCATGCGAATATGTATTATATGCAATACAAATATAAATAATATTAACTTACCGGTGCGCCAATCAACTTATTCCCGTGCAGGTCTTTGGGATCTGATGGAGATCCCCGCCCCGCCCGGGAATAAGTTGCAAGGCTATCATTTCATAGTGCCATTTCCAGAGCGCAGTAAAGCTCCAAAAATCCATTTTCCCTCCCGCCCTTTCAAAGGTATAAAGCCTTTTACTGATGGTAAAGCAATTCATTAATAAACAGCTCCACTGCATTTCGGGGCCGTCCTGGCTCGTACCTCGCAAGGACGACACCCTGCATTACGGTTACGCTGTTTTACTCCTGAATAGCTTTGAATTTTTTAGAGAAATGGTTTTGATACATTTCCTGAAAAACGGAAAAGAATCAAAACCATTTCGGCTTTATGGCTTGTTGACCCCTGATAAATATTCCTGCAAAAAATAAATTTTGATTATTTTTTAAATAGCAGTAATTTTGTATTACCTGTGAGGAAGGAAAAGGCTCTGCAGGGATGCAACCGACTAGCGCCAAAAGCAGGTCGCGACGAAATGTCACAATAACCCCTTTTAATCGAGGGGTTTTTGGTTTTATGGAGTTTAGGTAGTATTAAAAATATGCGAAAATAATTTATTGATATTTAGTATTTACGAGAAGCTTTAAATTTATAAAGTAATACAATAAAAAGACTTAGGTTAATAATTGTACTTAAAATCAAAAGGGTTAATTCATAATTTATCTTTGGAATAACTTTAACTACTTTAATATTTTGTGAATGTGATTTATAATAACGCAGTTTTTCTAAATCGTTAAACCATGTCATTAATCCTATTCTATATTCCTCAAACGGTTCTTCTTTAATTTCAGATGGGATTATTTTACCTGATTTAGAGTCTTTATAATAAAACATTTTTGGTGGTGGTGGTGGTGGACCACCTACATATGAGTTATATTTCATACATCTTGAACCGATTGGCATAATATCAATAGATGAATCCTTACTGAATTTAGCATAAATTATCCATAACCCTTTAAAATCAGGTACTATAGAACATTCGTCATGTTTTATTCCATTGATAGTATCCAATTTATAAGAGCCTTTGAAAACTTCAAAGATCCGAAATTTATAATATTTAACAGAATCTGTATAAATTAACTCTCCTAGAAAAACGATATCTGAATATTTCAATCCGCTATCTAAAGTGTTAGCAGGTTTTATATACGGCCCCGCCCAACGACAATAAGAGTATAAATTTATAAATATAAATAATCCTAAAATAATGAAGGAAATCCTTGAAAATCTCATAGAAATAAGTATATATTACTCTAACTAAACTACTCTGTCTGATGTGTTATAATAATTAAATTTTAACATGTCGATTACCCTAATTCTTTCCAGTTCTTACCAAATTCCTCATAGAATATTTTTTCCAGCGCAAAGTTTATAAATTCGCTTTCCCCTATCCTTTTGTTTCTCTTTATGTATTTAAACATTTTTAATATTTCCGGTTTCAGGTAAAATGTCTTGCGTTGTACGTTCTTTGGTAATACAGCGTTAGGGCTGTTTATTATTTCATTTATCAATTTGTTGACATTGGTTGACAGTTGTTGACTTGAATCAACAACTGTCACTAATTTTATAATTTCACCATCTGTTTTCTCAATTTGTTTACCATTGTTGACTTTTGTTGATTTATGTTTGCTCTTGTTTCTTTCTGTTGTCTTATGTTGCTCTTCGTTGACAATATCTGTTTTTTCAATAATTAATTCTTCTGGCTTTACTTGCTCACGGCTATTTTTGAGCATATTATCTAACATGTTGCTCATATAATTATCCTTTCAGGTTAAAAATATTTAATATCTCCTTGCTAAGCTTCTCAATATCTTCTGTGCCTCTCTTATCGCTTTTTTTCTTTTCAAAAGCGAATATATCCTTTTGCTCTAACTGGGCCTGTTTAAATTTTACATTTGTACGGATTACTGTTTTAAATACAACATCTCCGAAATTATTAATCAGGGGAGTTTGTACTTCCTTATTTATTTTTTGCCCTTCATTAACTTTATTTATCAATACACCTAAAATCTTCAAATCCTTATTTAGTGTTTTTACTGAAATAATATAATCGTACAGAACCGACAAACCAACAGCCGAAAAGAAATCATATTCCATAGGTATTATAACATAATCACTTGCCACCATAGAATTGTAAGTCGGAATATCTAAAGTGGGTGCTGTATCAATAAATACAAAATCAAATTTGTCCAGACCGCTTAACATATTCTTTAATACAAACAACTTCTTTATCGGATCGGGGCTATTAAATAATTCGCTGCTTACATCTTTATTGTTTGGTAAAATAAGTAGGTTCTTATATTCTGTTTTTGAAAAATCGCTGATACTTATAGGCTTTTTTTCATTTAAAAGACTTACCAGGTCTTTTTGTGGTTCGTGTTTAATTGCAAGCGATAAATTGGCCTGTGCGTCAAAGTCAATTATACCGGTTAGGTATCCTTTTGATGCCAGGCAAATGCTTAAATTCTGTAAAATGGTAGTTTTGCCAACCCCGCCTTTATTGTTTACTATGCTGATTATATTCATTTTAAAAAATGTTTACTATTGTTTACTTATGTTGATAAATGTTGACAATTACATACAAAAATCTACTTATATTGACTAAGGCTGATAATAGTAAACAAATGTTGACACGGACAAAATAACGCAATAACAAGTCCTTTAACAAATATTAATAGATCTATATTTTAACATACAGGTATATTTATTAACAAATAAAGTTTTATATAACTGTAAGCTGTATTAATTTTGCATATATTTTCAAGGAGTAATAGTCATTAAATTGTTAATAACATATTATCGCTTTATTTCCTTATTTAACTTATTTACAATAGTTTTATCATTTTGTACCTTCTTCAGTAAAACATAAATTTGTATTGTATGCCAGAGGAAACTGTTTTAGCCCCAAATAGTATAAATAACAGTATCAGGATTGATAAAAATATAGCTGAACATACTCTTGACTGGAAATCTATTTTTGGCGAGAACTGGCAGCTTTGTTTCGATATACTGGTTTATATAATTCACATTGACCAGCAGGATTTATTCAATACCGGGGTAATTGATCTTGATAAATTATGTAAAAGGTTTGGTTATGTGAAGGAGAATCTTCAAAGGCTACACGAAACCCCGGAACAAAAGCAAAATTCTAAAATGGTTGCTTTTGATGAATTACCAAGGAATGAAAGATTTATTACAAAGTTTGAAAACGCCCTTTTCAAGCTTGGGAAATATAATATTCCTGTTACAAGTGCATTTTTTGATGAAACTTCCGGAGAGCATATTATAAGCACACGTTTTATACAGCTTCTCACAGAAATTAACATACATACTTCAAAACAAAATAAGATATATTATACTTACAAGAAAGCGAAGCACTGGATTATAACATAGCCAGGTATTTCTTCCTTGCAGACTATCAGCATATCAGGGAATTAAGAAATAACAACTGCTTATCACTTTATTACTATCTTAAAAACATTGAAAACTTCAAACTTCCACAGTTTAAAGAAAGTAACTTTGAAAAGTTATATACCCTTGCAGAACTTGAGCTTAATAAAAATAAACCAAGAAATACTAAATTAAGGCTCAAGAACAAGCTTGAATTTCTGAAGACATACATCAACTACGATTTTACGGAATATAACGCTTCAGGTTCCTATAAATACGGATTTCAGTTTACTTCCTGGATAACTTTAATGCTTAAACAAGAAAACTAAATGATATTGTCAATCTTGAAAAGGCTTTTGTTGATTATGTAGACCTTAAAGTTCTGGAGCTTTACAGGGATATTTTCAAGGTGAAAAATAGAGCTGTCGATCAAGATAAATACAAAGCCTGGTTTTGTAGATTCACAAAATATGGATGAGAAACTGGACATTTATTTTAAGGCGTATTCTTTACTCAATAAACAAAAGGTTTTTAATGTCCGCCGCGGAAAAGAAAAGGATGCAAAGATGTTTTTCACAAAGCAACAAAGTACAGTATATTAGACACTGTATAGAGAGAGACTATAAGACTTTCGATATTATTATAAATGCAGAATAATAAAGTATATTCATTATACTTTAGTTTTATAATAGGCTGTATTACAGTGCTTACATATTTTAAGTCCAGTTTCCAGATTTTACCATTAAAAAGCACTGTAAACGGAGCGACGCTCTGTAAATAGAGAGACACCATACTGTAATCAGAGAGACATTTTACAAAAAATAGCAAAAAAGCACTGTAATCAGAGAGACAAAGCACTGTTTTGAGAGAGACAATCCACTGTAAACAGAGAGACGCTCTGTAATCAGAGAGACAAAACACTGTAGCCAGAGAGACATTTTCTAAAAAGCACTGTTTTAAGAGAGACAAGGCACTGTAATCAGAGAGACGCTCTGTAATCGAAGAGACGATCTATGCCAATGATTTATAGGCAATAAACTTCAATAGACTGTAAATAGAGAGACCTTTAAATATTAATATTATAAATAAAATAATATAAAAAGAAAAATAAGGAATCTGCGATGCATATCCAATTGGGGCTTTGCCCCAAACCCCAGGATTTTTTTAGCTTTGTCCCGCTCTGAAATGGCAGACGGTTTTATTTAGTTTAAATAAAAATACACTTTTGAAGAACCTTTAAATCTAACTTCTATTATTTTAATACAATTTTATAAATATATAAATTATTATTGTCTTATAATACTTTAACTATATGGGTTGAACAATTCTTCATTTATGATTAAGGAATCCCATTTCTTTGTTCTGCTTTAATTTCGCTATTCAACATAGTGTTAACCTCCTGTCTTATACGGGGTATAATGAGCTGTTGTACTGCAAAGTAGTACTTTAACCATTTTAATGTTAGTTCAATATATTCATATACTAATGAAAAAGGGGTAAAATCTTTACCCCTTTTTAAAGTATATTAATAAATGCCATATTAATTCGTTAAAATCATCTTTTTAGTATCAATTACTTTTCCATGAGTAATTAGAGTGTATAAATACATACCAGCTACAAGTTCGCTGCCATAAATAACTACACTTCCATTTCCACGATCATTTATTTGTATTGACTTAATTTGAACACCCTGTAGATTATAAATGTATATAACTGCATTTAAAACATTTGAGGGTAAGTAATATCCAATAGTTGTATTCTGGTTAAAAGGATTTGGTGCGTTTTGGCCAAGGATTGCAATTTTACTTGTATCAATAGGTATTTGGTCACTTTGTTGTGAAGCTGCTTTTATAGTTGTTCCACAACACTTATTAAGCTGGGTCGTCAAAGTATTGATTTGATTAACATAATTAATACTATCTGCAACACGTTGATTAACTAGTATTTTAATTGATTCTACCAGAACGGGGATTAACCCAATATAATCAAGACTTAATATTCCATTTTTATCAGTATATACTAGTTGTGGGTATATCTTCTGAACATCCTGGGCTATAAATCCCATATGAAGATGATTATACATAGCTGTATCAGTTGCGACTTGAGTTGTTTTGGTTGTATCAGTTAAATTAAGAAGTTTATTCATTCCATTGGGAATTAAATTATATGATACACCTTGCAAACTAGTTAGTTTATTTAATGGGTTAACAATATTATTAATATTGGTTTTTAATCTCTTATCACTTCCTGTTATCGTACCAGTAGCATATATACTACCATTGATTACCGCTAGTGTATATGCCGGGGTTCCCGTTCCATATCCAATAGCCAGATTACCGCTTGGAGTAAGATACATATTTTGTACAATACTTCCTGCTGACTGTGTACGAAACAACATGCCGATATTATTCGAACCACTATTATCCCTGGCGGAGAGAAAACACCATGTATTTGTTGAATTATAAGAACATATACGTAAATCGGCACCGAAACTACCTGTACAACTGTTATAGCCGGTATTTGAACCAACTTGTAAGTTAGTATTTGGAGTAATGCCTCCTACCTACTAAACCTGTACTTAAGACTTGAATTTGGGATTTGGCGTTAGCACAAAGATAAATGCCATAATAATTGAAAATATTTTTAAGTTTTTCATTGTTATAAATTTTATAGATTTTTTAAAAGTTTTTATTGAGCATAAAAAATGTTGCACCTAAATTTACAATAAAGCCTGGGGCAAGAGTAATATTTTCTGTGGCAATAATACTTACAACTGCACCACTATTAATATTTACATTTCCTTCTTGTAATGTATTAGTTACGTCATTACCGGCAGATAAGGACTGGCAGTTAATATACATAGGTGTTGAAATTGTTTGATCTTGTAAATAAACTGTTGAAGGCCACCCCTGGCTTGTAAAGTAAGGTATATAATTTGGAGAGGTAATAGTTACAAAATACGGAATTCCTGTAGGTACATTTGTAAATGTTTGTGTACCAATTGCGGGAGGGAGAACAGAAAAATAGGTATTCCTTCCATCCGAAGCGCTCATCACGCATATAGTACAAGCTTGGTTAACGTTAGAACCTGGATTAACAGTAATAGTTGTTCCGTTTAGAGATATTGTTGGAGAAAATGTTTTAGGAGACGCTGTCCACATTGGCATCTCAGGATCTCCAAGAAGATTGTGAGACAAGGCAGTAAACTGATTTGAAAAATTACTATTTAGTTTTGAATTACCCTCTGCAAAACCGACTTGATTACAATTGGAGACGATAAGAGCTGAAAAGAAATCTTGTTCAAGAACATTACCAATCCCGTCCCGACCCATATCTTGTATTTCCAATGTATACTGGTCCACCACCATTATAAGTTGAAGTGAAGGATTTACCTAAATTACTCAAAAAATAAGGCATGTAAACAGGATTATTATCTAGGGTCTGTCCAATAAAAATTGTCATAGGGTTGAGTAGTACAACTGTAAGCATCCGGGTATGTACATACCCCGATGCTTACGTTGTACTGGATTTGCAAAAGGGTCATCACTTTTTACATAATATTTTGAATCAGATAAAAGATAACCTAAATGTTTAAAAGCATTCATCAGACTATTTTGAATACTAGCATCCGCTGTAAAACATATGCTAACTTTATTATCATATGTAGTTTCATTAATGCTAAACCATTTTTCAGTAACACATTTTTGTAAGCCATTATAATATCCTTGGGAATTTACACAACTAGGGTCGCTCACGATACGGAAAAAATAGCAC
>CAVYAE010000027.1:0-8363 GCA_963766305.1 uncultured Bacteroidota bacterium | reverse complement strand
TGTATAGCAGGGGCAGGGTTGCTATCCAATATCATAGTAGATAAAATTGTATTTCACATACCATTACATAGGAAAATACAAATGCTTAAACAAGAGGATGTTCATATCCCGGCATCCACAATGGATTCCTGGTTTAGCCTTACCTCCAATCATGTTTGGCCACTATATCCGGTTCATAAAGCCTATATTTTAGAGAATCCATATTTGCAAGTCGATGAATCACCAATAAGGGTTCAGGATCGTGATAAACCGGGAGCCACCCATCAGGGATACATGTGGGTGTACAATGCTCCGATGCAAAACGCAGTATTTTTTGATTATCACAAAGGCAGGGGACTGGATGCTCCATTAAAAAACCTGTCGACTTATAAAGGATATTTACAAACAGATGGGTATGCCGTTTACGAACATTTTGCACGAAATGAAGGGGTAACACATCTTGGTTGCTGGGCCCATGCCAGGCGGATGGTAGAGAGAGCCCTGGAAAACGATAAGGCGAGGGCTTCCACTGTTTTGGTAATGTTACAAAAACTATATGCTATTGAACGAAGGGCAAGGGAGGAAGGGTTATCTGCACAGTTGCGCCATACGTTAAGACTTGATGAAGCATTACCAATATTAAATGAAATTAGTAAATATATAGCTGATAATCGCAGTAAAGTATTACCCAAAAGTCCCATAGGCAAAGCTTTTGATTATTGCATAAATCGTTGGGATACGCCTATGCATTACCTTAAAGACGGTAATTTGGAAATAGACAATAACGCAATTGAAAACGCTATCAGAGGTTTGGCTTTGGGTCGGAAAAATTATATGTTCGCCGGATCGCACCATGGAGCCGAAAATTTAGCTATGTTTTACAGTTTTTTTGGCACATGCAAAAAACATGATATTAATCCCCAAAAATGGCTTGAATATGTTATCCGTAATATCAATGATACCAAAAAATCTCAGCTTAAATATCTGCTGCCGCAATTTATAGATAAAAATTTACTGGTGTAATATGGGGTTGCTCGGGCGCATACTTATCAAACGAAGTACTAAAGGAAACATCCATTACAGCATTTTTTTAAGGTCATTAATGTTTGAAGAAAATTTCAGTTTACCAGCTTTATATTCCTCCTGGGTTTTTTTAAAATTATCAGCTATTTCATTTCTCCTGGTATCAGCAATATTATGTTCCAAAAGGTTTTTAATTTCTAATCTATCCTCCAGGGATAAATTATAAATTTTCTCAACAATACTACTAAATTGTTCAGATTGTGTTTTCATGAGAATATGTATTATATGCAATACAAATATAAATAATATTAACTTACCGGTGCGCCAATCAACTTATTCCCGTGCAGGTCTTTGGGATCTGATGGAGATCCCCGCCCCGCCCGGGAATAAGTTGCAAGGCTATCATTTCATAGTGCCATTTCCGAGCGCAGTAAAGCTCCAAAAATCCATTTTCCCTCCCGCCCTTTCAAAGGTATAAAGCCTTTTACTGATGGTAAAGCAATTCATTAATAAACAGCTCCACTGCATTTCGGGGCCGTCCTGGCTCGTACCTCGCAAGGACGACACCCTGCATTACGGTTACGCTGTTTTACTCCTGAATAGCTTTGAATTTTTTAGAGAAATGGTTTTGATACATTTCCTGAAAAACGGAAAAGAATCAAAACCATTTCGGCTTTATGGCTTGTTGACCCCTGATAAATATTCCTGCAAAAAATAAATTTTGATTATTTTTTAAATAGCAGTAATTTTGTATTACCTGTGAGGAAGGAAAAGGCTCTGCAGGGATGCAACCGACTAGCGCCAAAAGCAGGTCGCGACGAAATGTCACAATAACCCCTTTTAATCGAGGGGCTTTTGGTTTTATGGAGTTTAGGTAGTATTAAAAATATGCGAAAATAATTTATTGATATTTAGTATTTACGAGAAGCTTTAAATTTATAAAGTAATACAATAAAAAGACTTAGGTTAATAATTGTACTTAAAATCAAAAGGGTTAATTCATAATTTATCTTTGGAATAACTTTAACTACTTTAATATTTTGTGAATGTGATTTATAATAACGCAGTTTTTCTAAATCGTTAAACCATGTCATTAATCCTATTCTATATTCCTCAAACGGTTCTTCTTTAATTTCAGATGGGATTATTTTACCTGATTTAGAGTCTTTATAATAAAACATTTTTGGTGGTGGTGGTGGTGGACCACCTACATATGAGTTATATTTCATACATCTTGAACCGATTGGCATAATATCAATAGATGAATCCTTACTGAATTTAGCATAAATTATCCATAACCCTTTAAAATCAGGTACTATAGAACATTCGTCATGTTTTATTCCATTGATAGTATCCAATTTATAAGAGCCTTTGAAAACTTCAAAAATCCGAAATTTATAATATTTAACAGAATCTGTATAAATTAACTCTCCTAGAAAAACGATATCTGAATATTTCAATCCGCTATCTAAAGTGTTAGCAGGTTTTATATACGGCCCCGCCCAACGACAATAAGAGTATAAATTTATAAATATAAATAATCCTAAAATAATGAAGGAAATCCTTGAAAATCTCATAGAAATAAGTATATATTACTCTAACTAAACTACTCTGTCTGATGTGTTATAATAATTAAATTTTAACATGTCGATTACCCTAATTCTTTCCAGTTCTTACCAAATTCCTCATAGAATATTTTTTCCAGCGCAAAGTTTATAAATTCCTTTCCCCTATCCTTTTGTTTCTCTTTATGTATTTAAACATTTTTAATATTTCCGGTTTCAGGTAAAATGTCTTGCGTTGTACGTTCTTTGGTAATACAGCGTTAGGGCTGTTTATTATTTCATTTATCAATTTGTTGACATTGGTTGACAGTTGTTGACTTGAATCAACAACTGTCACTAATTTTATAATTTCACCATCTGTTTTCTCAATTTGTTTACCATTGTTGACTTTTGTTGATTTATGTTTGCTCTTGTTTCTTTCTGTTGTCTTATGTTGCTCTTTGTTCCAATATCTGTTTTTTCAATAATTTATTCTTCTGGCTTTACTTGCTCACGGCTATTTTGAGCATATTATCTAACATGTTGCTCATATAATTATCCTTTCAGGTTAGAAATATTTAATATCTCCTTGCTAAGCTTCTCAATATCTTTGTGCCTTTCTTATCGCTTTTTTTCTTTTCAAAGCGAATATATCCTTTTGCTCTAACTGGGCCTGTTTAAATTTTACATTTGTAAGGATTATGTTTTTAATACAACATCTCCAAATTATTAATTAGGGAGTCTGTACTTCCTTATTTATTTTTTGCCCTTCATTAACTTGATCTATCAATACACCTAAAATCTTCAAATCCTTATTTAGTGTTTTTACTGAAATAATATAATCGTCAGAACCGACAAACCAACAGCCGAAAAGAAATCATATTCCATAGGTATTATAACATAGTCACTTGCCACCATAGAATTGTAAGTCGGAATATCTAAAGTGGGTGCTGTATCAATAAATACAAAATCAAATTTGTCCAGACCGCTAACATATTCTTTAATACAAACAACTTCTTTATCGGATCGGGGCTATTGAATAATTCGCTGCTTACATCTTTATTGTTTGGTAAATAAGTAGGTTCTTATATTCTGTTTTTGAAAATCGCTGATACTTATAGGCTTTTTTTCATTTGAAGACTTACCAGGTCTTTTGTGGCTCGTGTTTAATTGCAAGCGATAAATTGGCCTGTGCGTCAAATTCAATTATACCGGTTAGTATCCTTTTGATGCCAGGCAAATGCTTAAATTCTGTAAATGGTAGTTTTGCCAACCCCGCCTTTATTGTTTACTATGCTGATTATATTCATTTTAAAAAATGTTTACTATTGTTTACTTATGTTGATAAATGTTGACAATTAATACAAAAATCTACTTATATTGAACTCAGGCTTATAATAGTAAACAAATGTGACACGGACAAATAACGCAATAACAAGTCCTTTAACAAATATTAATAGATCTATATTTTAACATACAGGTATATTTATTAACAAATAAAGTTTTATATAACTGTAAGCTGTATTAATTTTGCATATATTTTCAAGGAGTAATAGTGATTAAATTGTTAATAACATATTATCGTTTATTTCCTTATTTAACTTATTACAATAGTTTTATCATTTTGTACCTTCTTCAGTAAAACATAAATTTGTATTGTATGCCAGAGGAAACTGTTTTAGCCCCGAATAGTATAAATAACAGTATCAGGATTGATAAATATATACTGAACATACTCTTGACTGGAAAATCTATTTTTGGCAAGAACTGGCAGACTTTGTTTCGATATACTGTTTTATATAATTCACATTGACCATCAGGATTATATTCAATACCGGGGTAATTGATCTTGATAATTTATGTAAAAGGTTTGGTTATGTGAAGGAGAATCTTCAAAGGCTACACGAAAACCCGGAACAAAGCAAAATTCTTAAACGGTTGCTTTTGATGAATGACCAAGAAATGAAAATTTATTACAAACTTTGAAAACGCCCTTTTCAAGCTTGGGAAATATAATATTCCTGTTACAAGTCATTTTCATGGAACCTCCGTATAATATATTACCACACTTTATACAGCTTTTCACAGAAATTAATCACATACTTCAAAACAAATAGCATATATCATCATTAAAGAAAAGCGAAGCACTATTACAACATAGCCAGGCATCTCTCTTTGGACTATCAACATATCAGGGAATTAAGAACTAACTGCTTATCACTTTAACTATCTTAAAATTTTTTCAAACCTCAACTTCCACAGTTTAAAAAAAGTAGCTTTAAAAGTTATATGCCCTTTCAAACTTAAAGTGAATAAAAATAAACCAGAAAATACTCAAATTAAGCTCAAGACAAGCTTGATTTCTGAAGACATACATCAACTACAATTTACGAAAATAACGCTTCAGGCTCCTATCAATACGATTTCAATTCACTCTTTCTCGATCAATTTTATGCTGAAACAAGAACCTAATGATATTGTCGATCTGGAAGGGCTTTCTTTGATATCTAGACTTTAAATTTCTGGAGCTTTATAGGAATATTTCAGGTGAAAATAGAGCTGTCGATCAATAATACAAAGCCTGCTTCATTGCATTCAGCACGATGGATGAGAAACTGGACATTTATCTTAGGCTATTCTTTATTCAATAAACAAAAGGTTTTTAATGTCCGCAGCGGAAAAAAAAGCATTAAGATGTTTTCACAAAGCAACAAAAAATACAGTATATCTACACTGTATAGAGAGAGACTATCAGACTTTCGATATTATTATAAATCATAAATAATAAAGTATATTCATTATTTCTTAGTTTTATAATAGCCGTATTACAAGTGCTGATATTTTAAGTCGATTTTCCAAATTTTACTATTAAAAAGCACTGTAAAAAAAGAGTGACGCTCGTATATAGAAGACACCATACTGTAACAGAGAAACATAGAAAAAATAGCAAAAACACACTGTAATCAAGAGACAAAGCACTGTTTTGAGAAAGACAATCCACTGTAAACAGAGAGACACTCTTAATCAGAGAGACAAACACTGTAGCCAGAGAAACATGCTCAGAAAGCACTGTTTTAACAGAGACAAGGCACTGTAATCAGAGAACTCTGTAATTGAAAAAAAAATCTATGCCAAATGTGATTTATAGGCAATAAACTTCAATAGACTGTAATTAAGAAACTTTAAATATTAATGTTTTATATAATAAAATAATATAAAGAAAATAAGGAATATGCGATGCATATCCAATTGGGCTTTGCCCCAACCCCAGGATTTTTTTAGCTTTGTCTGCTCTGAAATGGGAAAAGTTTTGTTTAGCGTTAATAAAAATACACTTTTGAAGCCTCTAAATTAACTTCTATTATTTTATACAATTTATAAATATATATTATTTATTGTTTATAATACTTTAACTATATGGGCTGAACAATTCTTCATTTATGATGAAGGAATGCCATTCTTTGTTCTGCTTTAATTTCGCTATTGAACATCGTGTTAACCTCCTGTCTTATACGGGATATAATAGCTGTCTACTGCTAAGTAATACTTTAACCATTTTAATGTTGGTTCAATATATTTCATCTGCTGATGAAAAAAATGGATTTTACCCTTTTTTAAATTATATTATTAAATGCATATTAATTGTTAAAATCATCTTTTTAGTATGAATCACTTTTCCATCAGTAATTAAGTGCTATGAATAATTTTAGCTTATAGTTCGCTGCCATAAATAGCTATACTTTCATTTCCACGATCATTTGTTTGTCTCCAGCTTAATTGAAGACCCTATCAATTATAAATGTATATAACTGCATTTAAAATATTAAAGATAATAATATTCCATAGTTGTATCCGGTCTAAAGGATTCGGTGATCGTTTTGGCGACGGATTTCAATTCTTCTCGTATCAATAGGTATTTGGTCACTTTGTTGTGAAGCTGCTTCTATCATTGTTCCATAATACCTATTAAGCTGGGTGGTCAAAATATTGATTTGATTAACATAATTAGTATCTTTCTGCAAATGTTGATTAACTTTTATCTTGATTGATTCTACGAGAACGGGGATTAACCCAATATAATCCAGATTTAATGTTCCATTTTGAGCGGTACATACTTAGTTGTGGGTATATCTTCTGAACATCTGGGCTATAAATCCCATATGGAGACTATTATCATAGCTCTTATCAGTTGCGACTCCAATTGTTTTGGGTGTATCAGTTAAATTGGAGTTTTATCATTTCATCGGATTAATTTATATTATACACCTTGCAAACTAGTTGGTTTGTTCGATGGAATAACAAAACACTAATATTGGTTTTTAATCTCTTATCACTTCTTTATCGTACAGTAGCATGTATACTATCATTTATCACCTAGTGTATATGCCGGGTTCCCGTTCCATATCCAATAGCCAATGTCCCTTGGAGTGAGATACATATTTTGTACAATACTTCCTGCTGACCGGTACGAAACAACATGCCGAATTATTCCAACCACTGTTGTCCCTAGCAGAAAAAATCGCCATGTATTTGTTGAATTATAAGAACATATACGTAAATCGGCACCGAAACTACCTGTACAACTGTTATAGCCGGTATTTGAACCAACTTGTAAGTTAGTATTTGGAGTAATGCCTCCTACTCCTACTAAACCTGTACTTAAGACTTGAATTTGGGATTTGGCGTTAGCACAAAAGATAAATGCCATAATAATTGAAAATATTTTTAAGTTTTTCATTGTTATAAATTTTATAGATTTTTTAAAAGTTTTTATTGAGCATAAAATGTTGCACCTAAATTTACAATAAAGCCTGGGGCAAGAGTAATATTTTCTGTGGCAATAATACTTACAACTGCACCACTATTAATATTTACATTTCCTTCTTGTAATGTATTAGTTACGTCATTACCGGCAGATAAGGACTGGCAGTTAATATACATAGGTGTTGAAATTGTTTGATCTTGTAAATAAACTGTTGAAGGCCACCCCTGACTTGTAAAGTAAGGTATATAATTTGGAGAGGTAATAGTTACAAAATACGGAATTCCTGTAGGTACATTTGTAAATGTTTGTGTACCAATTGCGGGAGGGAGAACAGAAAAATAGGTATTCCCTCCATCCGAAGCGCTCATCACGCATATAGTACAAGCTTGGTTAACGTTAGAACCTGGATTAACAGTAATAGTTGTTCCGTTTAGAGATATTGTTGGAGAAAATGTTTTAGGAGACGCTGTCCACATTGGCATCTCAGGATCTCCAAGAAGATTGTGAGACAAGGCAGTAAACTGATTTGAAAAATTACTATTTAGTTTTGAATTACCCTCTGCAAAACCGACTTGATTACAATTGGAGACGATAAGAGCTGAAAAGAAATCTTGTTCAAGAACATTACCAATCCCGTCCCACCCATATCTTGTATTTCCAATGTATACTGGTCCACCACCATTATAAGTTGAAGTGAAGGATTTACCTAAATTACTCAAAGAATAAGGCATGTAAACAGGATTATTATTACTAGGGTCTGTCCAATAAAAATTGTCATAGGGTTCAGTAGTACAACTGTAAGCATCCGGGTATGTACATACCCGGATGCTTACGTTGTACTGGATTTGCAAAAGGGTCATCACTTTTTACATAATATTTTGAATCAGATAAAAGATAACCTAAATGTTTAAAAGCATTCATCAGACTATTTTGAATACTAGCATCCGCTGTAAAACATATGCTAACTTTATTATCATATGTAGTTTCATTAATGCTAAACCATTTTTCAGTAACACATTTTTGTAAGCCATTATAATATCCTTGGGAATTTA
>CAVYAE010000026.1:0-18383 GCA_963766305.1 uncultured Bacteroidota bacterium | reverse complement strand
AACAATAGTTAGTGGTTATCAATATTCACTTGCAACAGGAGGTTTTATAGATTTAGGTGGTAATTTTCAATTAGGAGGTGGATATAGTTTCATAGAACATAAACCATATGTTGTGGTAGGGTTTTCTTCTGCGTTATTTTCAAAAATATTTGGTAATCAATAATGGTAATTTACAGTTAATTGAAATGTTGGAATTAACGCTTCTTATTAAATCATGATGTCAGTTGCTGATCGGATGGGATAAACTCATAATCTACGGAAGCTCTCCTGTTAAATATTAATGCTTTACATAAAAAAAGATCAGGCTATTTATTAGTTTTGAAAAATATTGAGCTTTATGTTATTTCAAAACACACTAAGCATTTACTATACAACTAATTAAAATAGAATTGACTAATTATCATTTAATTCTAAAAATTAAATTTATTTTTATACATTTACATCGAATCCAAAATGAAAATTAACCAACTTAAATACTAAACCAAAATGATTAAGTTAAGTATATTAAATATTTTTCAAAAAAATATTATTTACCATTTCTAATTATTACCTGTATAATAGTTAAATACAATCTAATAAATAGGTTGTGATAAATTATATTTAAACTTTAATTATGAAATCTCTAAAACACATTTTACTACTATTATTTTTATGTCAAAGCATTTTGCTTTATGCACATAAATATATTCCAATGCTGGTTAAAGGCAATACCTGGAATGTTCTGCATTATGGATATGATTATAATCTTACCCAGATTTTAAAAGTTTCATCAGATACTTTAATTGATTCATTAAAATATAATAAAATCATTTCTTCCTATGACTCATTATCATCTGTATGGAGCTTAGTTGGATTTATGAGAGAGGATACTATTGCACAAATTATTTATTACAAATCTTTAGATTCTACTGCAAAAGAATTAATTTATTATTGTTTTAATGTAAAAATTAACGATTATTTTAAATTAACTTCTACTGGTAATGATATACATGATACTATTTCTTATACCTTCAATCAAGTAGTTGCATTAGATTCCATTCAAATAGGCAATTATTATCACAAAATGGTTACAGTTGCTAATTGTGATGGATTTTGTGATCCAATTTGCAAGGGTGATAGTATAACAAGTTTTGTTTGGATTGAAGGAATTGGCGGGATGAGTGGTCTGTTAGAAAGTTCAGTACTACCAACTGTAGCAGACCCGAGACAATTACAATGTTTTTACAAAAATGATTCTTTAGAGTATAAGGTTGATACCGGTAAATATCAAAATTGTTTTTATTGGGAACATTTAATTCAGCCCTATGATTCTTTTCCATCAAAAAATACAGTCTGGACAGAAATGTACACTAATCCATATCCGGATGAATTTTCTGTATTTCACTGTTTTGCCTTAAAAAACAACGACACAATAATAAATAACTTAGTTTATCATAAACTTTATCATTCCACGGATACAAATTTTACTGAAAAAACATTATGCGGAGGGTTAAGGGAAGAAAACCGTAAGATTTATTATTATTCGATAAATCCAATATCATACACTGACATGACTATTCCTTCTGATACAGAAGTGTTGTTGTATGATTTTTCATTAAAACTAAATGATACACTTACGTATTTAAAGTATAGAATATCCGGTGGTCCATTGTATACAACATTTATAGATAGCATATATATTGGAACCGGATATCGCGAGTTCTGGCATTTTGGGGAATCGCCTGTTCCTAATATCGATTTATTTCCTTGGGCGGAATGGGTTGAAGGGATTGGGTCATTAAGAGGCCTTCTTTTTGCTACTGGAACTTACCCTGATAATGGCCTTTGGAATGACCTTATATGTTTTAAGCAAAATAATCAACTACTTTATCATAATAATAGCTATAGTCAATGTTATTATATTAACGCTGATTCAACAGCTATTAATAAAAAACAAGTTAATTACTCTATAAATATATTCCCTAACCCCATACATTACGAGGGGATTGCTGAATTTAGCCCTAACGGATACAGCAGTATGGATATTACAGATATTTACGGAATTGTTAGGAGAGAATATAATATTGATGGGTTATCATCCTTAGAAATTTACAAAAATGAATTACCAACAGGCGTTTATTTTTTCGTATTTATTGGTAAACAGGGAGATAGACAAACTGTAAAAGTGATTTTCAATTAAGATATTTAAAATATACCGGGCCTGGTTGATTCGTGATTATTAACCTTTTAATTTTATTTCGACATGAAAAATTACATTTTTATGCCGGGATGGGTGTGTATTATTTTTCTTTTGGCTTTACATGACATAGGTATAAGTCAAATAAGCAAAACATTTTCATTTGATACTGTTGTAATTGGTCAATTTACATTAAATAATGCAACAGTAACTTATGATAAAATATTACAAAATAATTACATTCATTCTGTTAATTTAGGTAAGCCAGATTTACCGATTTTTTCTTATACGTTTTATGTACCAAAAGGGAAAAAAGTATCTGATATTGGGTTTACTCCAATAAAAGAAGAAGTGATTACACTTAAAAATAATTTGTTCCCAGTACAAAGGCCAGTTAAAATAGGT
Source organism: uncultured Bacteroidota bacterium (assembly GCA_963766305.1). Classification (GTDB taxonomy): domain Bacteria; phylum Bacteroidota; class Bacteroidia; order Bacteroidales; family JAAUTT01; genus JAAUTT01. The sequence continues at coordinate 15,802 of CAVYAE010000026.1, read as the reverse complement.
TGTTCACTGCCAGATTCATTAATCGTAGGGCCAGATTCAACAGTGTATTCATCTAATAGTGCATATCCGGTTTCTAATGCAATGATATATAATAACAGCTATTATGACCATGATTTGCAATTGGTGACTGTTCAAATTTGTCCGTTTCAATATTATCCGGCTACTAATAAATTAATTTGTTTTAGATCTGTTAATATTAGTATAAATGAAACATCAATGCCAGTAGCAAATATATTGACTTCAAAACAGCATGACCAATCAAGAATTTCATTTTTAAACTCCATAATTCAAAATCCCCAAGACTTATCCACGGATATAAGTACCTTAAATATCGCTTCATCTCAAGTTCAATCAGATACAAAAATATTAAATGAAAGCTCAGCACAAGTAACGTATACTCCACCTAACTGGACGAGTTGGACTAAAGTAAAATTTTATCAATATACAGTTGTTATGTCTTAACCCCCAAAATAACTGGACAAAATTTGAAAAACAAATTAGGACAGATTAATTTTGGGAACTATGACAAAAGTAAAACGTAAATTTACACCAGAAGAGAGACTTTCTATCCTTAGAGAAGGAGAAAGAGAAGGTCAGGCGGCTACAATAAGGAAATACCATTTAGCACAATCACTTTACGGAAGATGGAAACGCAAGTATTTAAGTGAAGGGATAACAGGTTTAAAGGATAAACACTATAAAATTGATCCTGAAGTAAGGGCACTTGAGCTTGAGAATGAACGTCTTCGCAGGATAATAGCAAAACAGGCTTTGGAAATAGAGGTTAAATCAGAGCTTTTAAAAAAAACACCTATAAATCCGAAGATAAAATGAGGGTTATTTCTAAATATCAAGATTATACGACAACACGAGAGTTGATACAATGGGTAAGTATTCCAAAAAGCAGCTATTATTATAAACCTACATATAATCGGCCAGGAATACCAAAAAGTACAACTACCGTCAAGAATGATGGAGAAGTGGTTACAAACAAAGAGGTTGTTGAAGAAATAAAAAAGATTTTAAGTCAGGATTTTGTTTGTTATGGATATCAAAATATGACGGCTGAATTAAAAAACCAGGGTTATATTATCAATCAAAAAAAAGTTTACCGGCTAATGGATGAAAATCAATTATTGCTGGGTAAGGTTATCAGAACCCAAGGCCACCGTGAATGGGTTAAATTTCGTAAGATTGAAGCTGCTTATCCAATGGAATACCTTTGTTGGGATATCAAGTATGTTTGGGTGCATGGAGAGCGTAAGAACTATTATTTGCTTTCGCTTATGGATGTTCGTACACGCCGTATATTGGACTGGATATTCCAATCCAGCATAAGAAAAATTGATTTATTGAAAATGATTAACCGTATAGATTTGAAACATGGCTTAAAAGGTGTTACTGTACGTAATGATAACGGTTCTCAGTTCTTAGCTAATAAGGTACGCCATTATTTAAAACATCTTGAAGCTAATCAGGAATTTACTCACATCGCAACACCCGAGGAGAATGCTTATATAGAAGCATTTCATAGTATTTTTGAAAGAGAGGTGATAAATCGTTATGTATTTGAAAGCTTTTATGAAGCGAAAGTTACAATTGCTGCTTACAGGGTTAATTTAAAAGAAAGGAGGTAAATCGCCGCGGCTCGCTCAGATGCATTTAATTCTTTATTTGAATACGAATATTTATCTCTCAAGGCTTAAAAAAAAGATTTTTAAGAGCGTTTATATCAAAAATTTTATAAATCTTGCCCTCAGTGAAGTCATATTCACCAACTAAGTTTATATGAGCCCAACTCTGAGTAGATGTTTTAAGAATTTTCTTTAGCAAATCCCTTTTTTCGAGTTCATTATCTGCCTGAACTAACAATTCAGAAAGGTATATGAGATTATAGGTATTCACTGCATTTGCAATTATACTCTTACATCCTTCCGCAATTAATTGCTCCCTACTGGTTGCCCAGATAAGTTCCTGGTTATTACCAACAGTGGGGTAATTTAAAACAAAGTACATAAATCACCGCAATCGAAGTGAATACGATTTGTTTTCAATTGGTACGCAACTATTCTCTTCTCAGGACATTAAGTTTAGTGTTTAAATGATTATAAGTAAGATGTTTAATAGTATTTTGCTTTTATGGTAAAAAAATTAAAGTATAAATGTACAAATAAAACATTAAGCCTAATTGAATTTTTAAAGAATATATTAATCTGACAATCAAAGCATGGCGATTTATGTACTTTCTTTTAAATTACCCCATTTTGGAAATTAGCGTTACATATAACATCTACTTCAGGACATAGAGAATTTTTATAGCAACTACCTCCTTGAGGTTGGCTATAGCATCCTTCTTGAGTAACACCTTTATAATCGTGTCCTATATTTGAAATTGTCAACTTCCCATGTGTTAATGTATTTAAAGGTTCGTAATATTCTACAATAATTGAATCTGTAGTAATCGGCATAGTAGACAATATGTTACTTGCTGAGTTATTATTTGAAGTAAATGCACCAATTATATGAGATTTCTTTGAATTATATATGAAAACTGTTGCTCTATCATGAATTTCATAATCTCCGAAAAGTATATTTATTGCATATGCTCCTGTAGAGTGAATTCCGAGCCTCCAAATTTTATCACCGTTAGCTAGAGTTTCCCATAATCCAGAATTTTCTAATGAGTAATTTACTTCAAAACCTTTTGCAAAACGCAATGGTAGTGGTTTTCCTATATTTATACTATCTTCTTTCAGCATAGAATCAACGCTAAAAGTTGGCATTGTAACAAATGGAATTTTCGGAATGGGAGTAATCGTATTGTAATTGAAACTTTTAGGAATTCCGCCTATACTTACTTGAGCACGTCCACTATAACTTAAGGTTATTAAGAAAATCATACACCAATTAAAAAAATAATAATTTTTAGGAATTTGAAGGTTTTTCATAATATTGATTTTTAAGTTTAATTATCTAACATTTTATTTTTTAGCAATAAAATTTAAATTATATGTGTTGTTTGAATAAACTGTTAATTGATTATTATTAAGGCTGTATTTAAATCTTTGATTTAAATTTGTTAATAATAAAGTATCCCAGTGATAATATAAGCAGGCAACTAGTGTACAAACAAAACCAAAATCACTAATAGAATCATTACCTACTAAAGAATATTTACCGTCACAACCATTACACATTCCACCTACATAAAATATGTTTAATGAATCAGAAAATTGGATTAATTCAGTTACGTTACTGGGAATATTTGTGATTTGCGATGTTTTTATATTTTGTAGTGAAACTAAAATCCATTTCGTATTTGTTAAAGGAACTGGAGGGCCTGAATAAGAATTAGCATCTTTTTTATCACAACCAATAAAGAAAAGAAAAAAAACACATAGTAAAATATTTGTTTTCATGGGCTTATTTTTTAAAAGATTACGAATTATTTTAGTAGATTCTTTGTTCTTGTAAAATCTTTTTTATAAGACGTGAAAAATTAAATAGGTTGCATTAACCTCTACTGTATATATGATTTCCAGAATACTAAAATAGTTAATAACAACGAACTTTTAGACATATATACTATGTTTAACAAAATTAAATTATGTCATAATAAGGGGTCGGCTCACGAAACGGAAGTTAAAGTACGTTAGTGGAACTTGTTTGTTTTTAAAATGCTTATAATAAAGAAAATAAAAATCAAATTTAATTTGACAATTTCTGTGAAATCTTCAAAATCTATTTGAATAAAATATTGGCTTTTGTATCTCATTATGTGATAGTTAAAAATCCTTAACATGCTATGTTTTCCGTTTCGTGAGCCGACCCCATAATTTACATTTCAATTTAACATAATGTTAATTATAAGACAATCCTTTTATTGAATATCAGGCTATTACCTTTTTATTAAGTTGTTTTTTAATGTTTTTGGTACGTTTTGACACTTTGTCAGAGTTTGTTTTAATTTAAATTTTAATGCTTCTTGCCATTCTTATTTTAGTTATCGACATTCTTGAGCTTATTACTTTAAGTACTTCTATTTGAGATGAAGTAATTCTATATATCACCAGGTATGAATTGAAAATAATATTTCGGTACATCCGACTTTTAGTTTGTATAAATCTGCATTCGGGGTGTATTTCATAAAGGTTTTTTAATGCCCTAATCATGAATATTAATTCAGCTTTAAATATTTCGGCAGCATTTTTACCAAATGATTCAGAACCATATAAAAAAATATCTTGAATGTCATTTTCTGCAACAGGGGAAAGAATTACAGGCCTTTCTTGAGTTTCCATGCTTCGAATCTTTGTTCAAATTCGTCAATAGTCATAAATGGGCCTTTTTCAGCTTCTTTAATAGATGCCATAAATTCTTCATGAGTAACTGTTTGGTTAGGAAGAGCCCAGTTAATCTTCTTTTTAGTTGCCGTTTTATCAGAGGTTTTTGTACTCATACATTACAGTTTTTGCAAAAGTACTAAATTATTTATTTCATTCTGAGCGGCTTTAAACTTATTTCCCGTGCAGGTCTTTGGGATTACCAGAGGATCCCCGCCCGCCCGAGAATAAGTTTAAAGCCGCAATCGCTCCGAATGATATTTCAGAGCGCTGGAAAGCTTACAAAATCCCAGAAGATTTATGCCTCTATTTTGGTAATTAGCCAGGCTAAATATTTTAGCCCTGACAAAGCCGTAACCGGCTTAAACTGATACCGGATTTGGAAAACCCAAAGGAACGCACTATTTTTGTATTGGTAAGGAGCAAGAAGTGTTTTGCGTACCGCAAAACCCGCTAACGCTACTTTCTTGCCCCTGCTAACGCAGGGGGTATTTTTCTCTCAACGTTCGAAAAATGGAAAAAGACCACCCCACCCCACCGCCCAATAAAGGCGGCCGCCCCACGAAGGCCGTGAAGCGTGAATCCAAAATGGGATTCAACGCCACGGCCACCGAGCGGCTAGTTATCCAGGAGAAGGCCAAACGCTCCGGCTTACGCCTTGCCGACTATCTTAGACAGATAGCCATGCAAGGCAAAGCCCGGGCGAGGCCAACCCCTGAAGAACTGCAGCTGTACCGGGACCTGACAGGGGTGGCCAACAACCTTAACCAACTCACCAAGGCAGCGCACCAGCAAAACCTTTCGGTTATGGTTCCACGGCTACTTAAAACACTGGAAGAAGTTACAAACGCACTAAAAAAAATCAGAGATGCACATCAAGACTAAAACAGGAAAAAGCTTTGGGGGCTGTGTACGCTACTGCATGGAAAAAGAAAAAGCCGAAGTATTACACAGCGAAGGGCTACGCATGGACAGCGCAGCACACATGACAGAGGATTTTAACCTGGTAAGAAAAGTAAACCCCGATTTAGGAAAAGCCGTCTGGCATACAAACATTTCCTTTGCTACGGAGGATGCAAAAAAAGTAACCAACGAAATGATGATAGCAATAGCAAAGGACTATGCCGCTAAATTCAAACTGGAACAGTATGCAGTTATCCGGCATAAGGATGCGGATAAAGAACATTTTCACATCATAGCCAATAGGGTTGGCTATGATGGTCATACGGTAAGTGACCAGTATTGCGGCAGTCGGGGGGAGGAGTTAGCCAAACGCCTTGAAAAGAAATACGAACTACACCACCAGGAGGGAAAAAGGTTAGAACTAACGAACCAGGAGAAACTGCACGGCAAGGATAAAGTAAAATACGAGATATACGAGGCCGTACAAAAAGAACTGCCACAAAGCAAATCAATAGCAGAGCTTCAAACCAAACTACAAACGCACGGAATAAGTACCCAGGTAACAGAAAAGGGACTTGGTTTTGCTAAGGGGGTGCAACATTTCAAGGCAAGTGCAGTAGACAGGGATTTTGGGCTTAAGACCATACTTAAAACCATAGAAAACGTACTTACAAAGGCACTAGAAAAAGCTATACCAGGACTTAAAGAAATTAACCTGGTAAAAAATATTGTCAAAAAAGGCATTGATCGCGGAGGAATGGGAATCTAACCAAACACTATAAAGGACATGGAAAATTCAGAAATATTACAGAAGCTGGAAAATATAGAGATACTTTTAACGGCAAATATAGAGAGTATGAACGACCCTCAAAAGAGGGCAAAAGAAGCCGAAATTTTAATTCAGGCCTCAAATGAACTAAATACTACCTCTAAAGAAATAAAGGGTTTTCTAGCGCAGCAAAAAAGGCTAATTGAAGGATTTAAACCTACGGTAGAACATAAGCACTATACCGTAGACATGAAAAACCCCATTATTTGGCTTTTGGCGTGTGTTGTTATTAGTCTTGTTTCAATTCTAACTGCGTATTATTTCATAAATGAAAATAAGCAATTAAAGGCCAAAAATACCGAATTATCAATAACAGATATGAAATACAGATATTTAAAGTTAGCAAATTTTAATATGAAAACCTTTGGCCCAAAGTTCAAGGATACAGAAGAAATGATTCTTGTGCTGGATGAATATTATTCAGATAAAAAGAACAAAAAATCAGTAGATAGTCTTGTCTTTGCAAGGGAAAAAGAATTGAAAGAAGCTGCAGAAGCCGCCGCACTTGCTAAAAGTAAGCAAGCCACAGCAGATGAATTGGTTAAAATGGCAAAACAGCTTACTCATAAATCTGACAGTCTTAAAAATAAATAGCTATGAACTTTTCATTTCTCTTTATTTTGGTTTCTCTTTTTAAAATCCCAGTAGTCAATATAAATACCAATTGAAAAAATAATAAAGAATGCTACAAAAATTTTCGGATAGTTTAATAATATTTCTGTCCAACTCAAAGGTTCAGAATTACCTGTTACCCAGGTATCATATCCTTTACCACCTGTTTTTAACCTGAAAATCAATAAAATAATAATAATAAAGGAAAATATAATAATTAGACAAAACCTTTTTTTAATGTAATTCATATTAGGTATTATTATTCCTTTTTGCAATTTTAAATAGATTTTTCAAGCCTTTTACGCTCGGAAATGTTGTTTCACGAACTTATTCTCGGACAGAGCGGGGATCTCCCAACGATCCCATAAGCCCTGCCCGGGAAATAAGTTCGTGACGTGAAATAATGTTATTTTAAATTATTGATTTTCTAATAGTTTAACAAAATCATCTAATTTTATGACACTTACTTTTGGGAATTCAATATTCTCAAGGGCATTGAAATGTTTGTCATTTGTGACAATGTAATCAGAATTACTGGCAACTGCTAAATCTACAAACTTATTATCATCATAATCTTCAACTATCATTCCCCAATTATAGTAAATATCGTATTTTTCAACATTTGGCCTAATCAATAATAGTTCTGATACATTGGAAGCAATTAAGTTATTAGTGTACCTTTCCAATACTTCATAATATTCATTAATCACTTCATTGCTAATAATCAACGTTAAATCATTATTTAAGAATCGGTCAAAAATTATTCTATATTTTGATGTTTTTGGAATTATAACCAAAAGTACATTACTATCCAGGATTACTCTCATTATTTATAAGGAGTTCGCATATGTTGATTTGCAAAGGATTCCATTGTTTCATTTGACCATCCTTTATCATTCCACAATTTATCCAAACTTGTATCAATGTTGTCAACTAAAAATTTAGAAAGTAATTCCTTTAACTCTATTAGTTGTGATTCATCAAGGTTGTATTTAAACATCTTTAGAAGTTCCAACTGCATATTAGTCATTTTATTTCCAGTTGCTATCATGGTATTTATTTTTAATCAAACAAAGATAAGCTATATAATCTTAAAAATTAAATATTTTGTTAATAAATATGTTAATAACTAATTTATATATAATATTAATAATCCTATATTTGTAATATCAACAAAACGATAAAACAATATGTTGATATGTCAACAAAGCGACAAAGCAATATGCTCAAAATACTATAAATTATCATGAATATTATAAGCATAATTAATAACAAAGGAGGAGTTGGGAAAACTACCATTACCCAAAATCTTGGTGTTTGTATGGCCAAAAATGGATACAAAACTGCCCTTATAGATTTTGACGCCCAGGCTAATCTTAGTTATTGCATAAAACATAATCCTAAAAAGGATTTAGGCACTCTACTAATAAACAAAGTTCCTATTACTATTGACGATTTTTCTACAACCTCCTACGAAAATTTATACCTGCTTCCAAATAACAAAGACATCAACAGTACCCTATTTGGAAGGATGATCCCAACAGATCAGCTTTTCCTTCTGAAAAATATACTTAAGGGGCTTAACACATTTGATTTTATTTTTATCGATACAGCTCCAAACCTGGACACACCTACTTTTAATGCTATGATTGTGAGTAATCATATTCTAATTCCTGTTGAATTTGATATTTTTTCAGCCATTGGTTTAGCCGTTCTTTACGAAAATATTAATTCTGCCAAGCAGGTAAACCCAAATATAAACGTTTTAGGGGTTATCACTTCACAAGTATACGAGGGTCGTAAAATAAACAAAGAGATGCAGGAACCACTTATTAAACATTTCGGGGATATTGTATTTAAATCAACTATACGCACAAACGAAAAATTCAAAAGAGCACAGGCGGAACAGACTGATATTTTCAATTACGAAAGCTCTTCTACAGAAAAAAGAGGCAGCGAGGATATTGAAAAATTAACAAAAGAATTATTGAAAAAACTTAAAAAATTAAATTGATATGGGAAACGCTTTTGAAAATACCTTTAGCCAGGTCAAAGAAAACGAATCTAAAAATGTTGACAAAGCAACAAGTCAACAAGCTGATATAGAAAATATTGAAGCCATTCAAGATAATAAGTCAACAAGTAAACAAGTTGTCAAGTTGTCAAGACAATATAGCAACAAGACAACAAAAAAGAAAGTTTTAGAAGAATTACACGATGGCGATCTGGAAAGAAAAACATTTTATCTGCATCCCGATTTAGCCGAAATGTTTAAGTATGCAAAATTCAAAAAGAAAATGGGAGAAAGTCAGATGGCAAACCTGGCATTTGAAAAATATTTTGAACATCAGTTTGGGAAAGACTGGAGATCGATACTTAAATAAGTTGTTAATAACAAGATAGTCGTTTATTTTCTTATTAAACTTATTTACAATAGTTTTAAAGTTTTAAATACTTGCTTATGCAAACTGTATCCCGTACAAATAAGAAACGTGATAAAAAAGTTACCTTACCCGCTACACAGGATTATTGTTTTCAGCCTAATAGGATAACAGACGCTATATACGATTATTCACTTATACAGGAAAAACTTTTTAATGCTGTTATTTTTAAATTACAGGATGCAATAAAGGTTAGCTATAAGAATGAAAATTTCCATAATATGACATTATGGAAAAATGTAGATTCTGATAATCAAATAATATTACAAATACCGTTATCTGACATTACTAATCCTAACCATTATGATAGTGTTAAACTTGCATTAGAAAAATTAGCAGGTATAGTGGTAAAAATTCCAATAGAAAATAATATGCTTAGAATTACTGGCTTACTTACCGCAGAAATTCCTCAAATTCCAAATTATAGTTCAAATATTACTATTTATATTAAACAGTCTGTTGCTAAGTACCTTATTGAAATTGACAAAGATAATTATGGCAAACCGATTCATTGGACATACTTCATGTATCAAGTTGCCCAGAGTGCAAGTAATAAATATACATCTAGGATATATAAAAGGCTTTGCAGTTGGAGACAAAAAGGTGTTTTTACAATATCCCTGGAAGAGTTTCGGCAATGGCTCAATTTAGGGGATAAGTACCAGGATTTTTTTGAAATAAAAAGAAGGATACTTATTCCTGTTCAGAATGACTTAATGGAAAAGGCTGATATTTGGTTCAATTGCCTTGAAAAGAGTTTTGTAAGTAAGAAAGGTAATGCAGTAACACATTTAAATTTTAAGATAATATCTCCTGAATTACTTGCATCGGAAGAAAAGAAAAAGGATCATGTATTTTACCTTTTACGTACGCACTTCAAATTTGAAGACAGACATATTGATCAAATAAGACCTATTTTCGATAATACAAGTGCATCAAAGGTTATTGAAAAACTAACAGAAATAAATGAGTATTACAGAGCTAATGCCACTAAAATCGTTGATAAAACCGGATATACTATAAAGAGCCTCCTTAATGAGTATAGTCACCCAAGATTATTTTGACATTTTAAAGTTCCTTTTTTGTACGGTTTAAAATTTTAAAGTTCCCTTTTTGTACGGTTTAAAGTTCCCTTTTTGCCGGAAATAGGTTCCCTTTTTGCCGGTTTAAAGTTCCCTTTTTGCCGGTTTTCTCCTTCTGAAATGCCCTAATAGTAAAGATTTAGGCATACCCCCAAATATCCAAATGATTAAACAAATATTAATCAAAGTAAAAAAGTTTATAAGAAAAAATGAAAAATCCCTGCTTTTCGAGTCAAAAATCTGTCAAATTGGACGAAAATTGAAAAAAAAATCCGATCAAACAAATAATAACATTGCGCGCGGCCGAAAAAGTTCCCTTTTTGCCGGTTTTAGAAACTATACTTTTATTAAAAAGTTCCCTTTTTGTACGTAGTATAGTATATATTTCTATAAATTAAATGATTAAAGAAAAAGTTCCCTTTTTCTCGTTATTCAATAATTTTTAATTTTCCTAAAACTGTAATGCATTGATTATCAATAAAACCTATTTAACATAAAATATATTATCTGACAAATATTAGTCAACAGTCTAAATTTCTTAAGATTACTGGTTACTCAACTGTTCTTCTAACAAATCGAAATCACTCAATCCTTCTAATGTTTCTACCGACCAAGGTTGAGTAGTTGTCACAGTGAAAACTTCCCTACCATCTTGGTCAATCCAATTTTTAATAACTTGGCAAGCCACACCACCATCCTGTGGATAATCGCTTTTTTCATCTAAATATTGAGCTGTAACTACTGGAACTTTTTCGTGTATCTTATGTTCTTTATTCCAGGCATCGTAAAATATACACTCAACTATTCCTGGTTGATGTACTGCAAAGTAGCTTGTTAAACATCAAATATAAAGTATGTTATATGGGTTTTGATGGAATTATTCGCTTTCATTCTCAACCTTTCTCTGTTTAATGAATCCTTTGACATCAACTCCCGAGAATATCAAAATTTTATAAAGTGTCGGTTGACTTTTGATCTTGTATATCTTACGGATTTCTTCAGTCGTTCTAATACCTTTTTCATACATTTCTTTTACTTCTGGAGCTATTAGCTGATAATGCTGGGATAAACCGTTTGGTCGTCCTCCTTTCCGGCCACGTGCCCTAGCAGAGTTTAGACCTGCCATGGTTCGTTCTCTAATGATATTTCGCTCATGTTCAGCAAGCATGCACATGAATTGAAAGAATAACGTACCAGTAGCCGATGTGGTATCAATGGATTCGTTAAGGGATTTTAAATGGATGCCTTTCTTCTTAAGTTCTTCCATAAATTCAATTAACTTCACAGTACTCCTACCTAACCTATCAAGTTTCCATACTACAATGGTATCTCCCTGCCGTGCATATTCCATTAATTTTTCAAAATTTGGTTTATTGGCCTTTGTACCAGATATTTTATCAGTAAATATTTGCTTACATCCTTCTTTTTGCAGTGCATCGGTTTGTAAATCCAAATTTTGTTCATAGGTGGAGACCCTGGCGTATCCCAATTTTATCATTTGATTGTTCATGAAATTCATCTTTCATAAATATAGTAAACTTTGTTTAAATACATAACAAAACAAATAACTATATTTATACCAAACTGTCATTTGTTGTTGTGTTTATAAAAACGGACGTTTAATTATACTGATTAATGAGGCATAGAACTATGCTTAAATTCTTTATTCTATGAAAAGAAACTGGGAATTGGAAGAATTAATTGATAATTTTACCGTAATGCCTAATGAAATGGCATTGTTAGGTAACAAAACCGGAGAAACCAGGTTAGGATTCATGGTTCTATTGAAGTTTTTTCAACATGAAGCAAAATTTCCACATTCCAGAAGTGAGATTCCAAAGCCATTTGTGGAATATATAGCAAAACAACTTCAACTTACAGGTATCTCATTTTCTAAATACGACATAAATAGTCGCGTTCATTTTTATCATAAACAACAAATTAGAGAATTTTTTGGATATCGGGAACCGACCGTCGAAGATGCAAATAATCTTACGGAATGGTTATCCAAATATGTATTTTATCATGATGTAGATATTGAAAAATTAAAAGAGGAAGGTATTGCCAGATTAAGAGAATTACAGATTGAACTACCGACAGCAGAAAGGCTGGATAGAATTGTAAAATCAGCAATTTTTGTCTATGAAAATAAGTTTTTTCAGGAAACATTCGCCTGTTTGTCTCAGGATTCAATTATTCAGATGGAAAGCCTTTTAATAAATCTTTCTAAGTATGAGGAGGATGAATTAGGTGATAATGATGAATATAGTATTTCATTCAATGAATTAAGATCTAATCCCGGTAATATAAGTGTTGATAGTGTATTAAAGGAAATTGATAAACTAAAGACAATTGGGCAAATTAATATACCTGATAATCTTTTCAATAACATCTCTCTTAATATTTTAAGAAGATACAAATTACGTGTTGTTTCGGAAGACTTACGTGAAATACGAAGACATCCTGAACCTATGCGATATACCTTATTGGCCATATTTTTCTGGCTGAGAAGCAGAGAAATAACAGATGGCCTCATTGAACTTCTTATTAAAATCATTCATCGTATTGGGGTTAAAGCTGAAAGAAAAGTTGATAGAGAACTTTTAAATGATTTTAAACGTGTTAACGGGAAAACAAACCTTTTATATAAAGTTGCTGATGTTGCTGTTAATAATCCTGATGGAATCATTAAGGATGTACTTTTCCCGGTAGTGAGTGAAAGCACCCTCAAAGCTCTTGTCAAAGAATTCAAAAGTACAGGGAATCATTATAAACAGCGGGTTTATACAGTTATGAGGGCTTCTTATGGAAGACATTACAGAAGAATGGTTCCGGAAATACTCAACATCCTTGAGTTTCGATCAAATAATGAAGTACACCAACCTGTAATCAAAGCGCTGGAAATTATTAAAAAATACTATCAAATTGGCTCACATTATTTTTCTGAAGATGACACAATTCCCATTGAAGGAGTAATCCGTAGTGTAATGAAGGATACTGTTATTGAAAAAGACATAGAGGGAGAAGAACGTATCAACAGGATAAATTATGAAATTGTAGCTCTGCAATCACTCAGGGATAAACTTAGATGCAAGGAAATATGGGTTTTAGGAGCAGACAGATATAGAAATCCTGACGAAGATTTGCCAGCCGATTTTGAGCAGCGTAGAGCGGAAAACTATAAAGCATTAAAACAACCATTAGATTCTTCGGAATTTATTTCCAATATCAAAAAATCAATGGAAGAGGCTTTATCAAAGCTTGACAACGGAATGCCTAAAAATCCTAAAGTGAAATTATCAAATAAGAAAGGAGGTTGGATTACATTATCGCCTTTTGAAGCACAAGAAGAACCTGTTAACTTAAACAAACTGAAAGCGGAAATTATGCGCCAATGGCCTATGACAAGTCTGCTTGATATTCTTAAAGAAAGTGATCTTAGATTATCTTTTACCGATTGTTTTAAATCTATTGCTGCACATGAAAGACTTGACCGTGAAACGATTCAAAAAAGGCTCATACTTACCTTATATTCATTGGGTACTAATACAGGACTCAAACGTATCACAGCAGGTAATCATGGAGAAAAATTTAAAGATTTACTTTACGTTCGAAAAAAATTCATAAACAAGGACAACCTGAGAAATGCCATTTCCAGTGTTGTTAATGAAATCTTTCGTTGCAGGCTTGAAACTATTTGGGGAACTGGAACCACCACCTGTGCTTCTGATTCAAAAAAGGTTGGAGCCTGGGACCAAAATCTATTAACTGAATACCATATTCGTTACAAGGGAAGAGGAATTATGATATATTGGCATGTCGAAAAGAATTCTGTTTGTATCTATTCTCAACTCAAAGCATGTTCATCATCAGAAGTATCCGCAATGATTGATGGATTATTGAAGCATTGTACTGATATGGAGATTGAAAAGAATTTCGTTGATACTCATGGACAAAGTGAGGTAGCATTTGCATTTTGCCACTTGCTTGGCTTTAACCTGATGCCCAGGTTCAAAGCCATTCATGCACAAAAATTATACAGGCCGGAAACTGGGAAAAACGATGCTTACCCTAATTTGCAACATGTATTAACCAGATCGATTAACTGGGAACTTATCCGTCAACAATATGATCAAATGGTAAAATATGCTACAGCTTTACGCCTTGGTACTGCCGAAACAGAAGCTATCATGAAACGTTTTACCAGAAATAACCTGGTTCATCCAACATATCAAGCTTTAGCAGAGTTAGGGAAAGCCATCAAAACCATTTTTCTTTGTGAATACCTGGATTCTGAAGAATTAAGAATTGAAATTAATGCAGGTTTAAACGTGGTGGAAAATTGGAATTCAGCAATTGGATTTATATTTTATGGGAAAAATGGTGAAATTTCAACTAATGACATTGAAAACCAGGAACTGTCAGTATTATGCCTGCATTTATTGCAAAACTGCCTTATTTATATTAATACCTTGATGATACAACAACTATTATCTCAACAGAAATGGTACGATTTAATGACAAAAGAAGATTTCAGGGCATTGACTCCTTTAATTTATGCTCATGTAACTCCATATGGACACTTTGACTTGGATATGGAACAAAGAATACCAATTGAAAATTATGAACTTAGAAAGGTAGGTTGATTTCCAAATTAATAATGTTTGTAATGAGCATATATTTAGATATTTAAGAGGCTACTTTGCAGTACATGACACGGATGCTGGTACTACCCCTATTATGCCATTGCTGCAGGATTATCTGCCGGAAGTGAAAGCTGGAGGAGGAAAAGCTTTTGTTAATAATTCAAAAATAGTTAGGGAAACGATAATAGCTATTCGGGAAGGTTTTAATGTCTGTTTAAAAAGAAGGATAAATCCTAAAGCTGAGAAAGCGAGTAGATTGAATTATTTGCCATTATTCTAAGTGTCTACGTTTATTGCCAAAAAGATTTTTAATAATGAAGCATTATCTATTATGTTTGATGGACATACAGACCATTCTCCAAAAGAAATTAAAAAAATGCTGGAAGATATAATTGAATGCGGTGAAAAGTTTGATGTTAAAATGCCTTATTTAAAAAGCTTCAAGAAGAGTGTTTTTGAAAATATTTAATTAGGTTAAACTACTTCAATGTATCGATTTATAGACTTATTAAATATTCACTCATACAAGTAGTTAATTCCTTAACGCCGTTTTTCGCCCATTTGTTAGAAGAACCTCATTACCTTCTTTATTTTGACCCAAAATTTCTCACAATAAGTAAATTAATTATGTATGCTAATATCTTAATTATATGGGCGTTCCCCTTGGGAGCTACGTCCGGGGCTACGCATCCGCTCCGGAATCCGTTTCAAGGCTTTTCCTTAAAGCCGTGTTCTCCCCACTCCAATCGCTAACGCAAATTACGAAATATATCTATCTGCTTGGTAATTTTACTGGTGTGTTTTTTTTCTTTGGTTAGTCATATTTAATAACCAGGTAATTATCATCGTTATCTACCTTATAGTCAAACAGTGGCTAATAGGCTTATTACTAAATCTGTGTATTTTTAGACATTCTTATGGTTACGGTATCCTGGCCGCCGGAAAG
>CAVYAE010000025.1:0-105031 GCA_963766305.1 uncultured Bacteroidota bacterium | reverse complement strand
CGTACGAGACGCGCTGGGTTGGGTTTCGCTCAGCCCGGGCGATGGACGACCGAGCTGGTTCGGCCGTTTCTTTGTCAGCGGCGCGAGGTTCGCCCCCTCGCCCCCCGGTCCTGGGGACGCATTCCTCACCGAGCTCGACTCGACGAGGCTGCGCCTCGCTCGTAGGCAACCCGAACGGAGCCTCGCGCCGCTTCACCACAACAGGCGCTGCAGGCTCAGCGAGAAGCCCGCGGTCCCGCCGGCGGGCTGGGCGGCCGTCAGCCTCTGGTTGGAGTTGATCGTCGTCAGCGGCGTGAGCGAATTGAGGCCGTACGCTCCGAGCGTCTCGAAAACGGTGACCTGCGCCGCCGTCGCTTCGCTCGGCTTCACTTCGAAGCCGAAGGTCTGACGGTACGGATAGCCGATCGTCGTGCCGTAGACGGCATTGACCCTCTTGCCCAGGATCTTGCGCGCCGTCAGACCGACGTTGCCCGTGTAGTCGACGTTCAAGTTGAGGCTCGAAAGGCCCAGCGCCCCGCCGAGTCCGCTCTCGATCGGCGCGAGCAGATTCCGGGTGAACTGCGCGTTGAGGATGCCGAAGGCTTCTTGCCCGACGGAGAGCTCGCCCGTCGGCGTGCGGAAGAGGCCCAGCCCCGCGGCCGGCACGGCGCTCGCCGTGCTTCCGAACGGCGTCGGCCCGCTGGGGCCGAACAGATTCGTGGCCCCCAGTGCCGGTGCGCCGATCAGCAGGCCGAGGATTTCCTGGCGGTCGTAGGGCGGGTCGGAGCTGAATTGGAAGTTCAGGTTCGTCACCGGACCGCTCAGCGCGATCGTCACGTCGGCCGAACGGGTCGCGTTGCGCACCAGGTTCGGGTCGGGGTTGACCACGTGCGCCGTCGCGTGCGCGTCCAGCGTCGGGATGACGCCGTTCGCCGGCTCGAAAAGCACGGTGCCGTCGACCATCCGGAAGACCGTGTTGAAATAGGTCAGGGTCCCGCCGGTCGAGGTGAAGGCGCCGCTGAGCTGCGGGCGGGAGCGGGTCCCGGCGATCTCCAGCTCGCCCTCCCCGCCGATGTCGACGTTGGCGCTGCGCACCCTGACGTTGCGCAGGGCCGAGACCTGCAGGTTCAACGCGACGTCGGGCCACGGCACGCGCGCCTGAGCGGGCGCAGCGGCCAGGCTGGGCCCGCCGCCGGAAGCCGAGGCGAGCAGCAGCGCTGAAAAGGGGATGACCGCGTCGCTGAGCGTCGCGTTCCCCGCAAGCAGCGGAAGTTCGCCGGGCACGCGGCCGAGCGTGACGTTTCCGTCGACTTGTCCGGAGCCGTAGGCCGGGAGATTCAGGCCGGCGTGCGCGGCGGCCAGCGCGAACGAGTAGACCGCCTCGCGGCCGGGGTGGACCAGTTCGGGGAAGGTCGCCCGGCCGTGGAGGTCGAGGGTGCCGTCCCCGGCTCGAGCGTGGAGGCTCTCGACGGCGACGGTGTTCCGGTCGAAGGTGAGCCGGCCGTTCAAGCCGGTGAGCGGCATCGACTCGAAGGGGGTGGTCAGCTCGCCGCCGCTCAGATCGAGCTCGCCCAGCAGCTGGGGCTCACCGGCGTTCCCGCCGAGCTTGACGCGGCCGTCGAGCGCACCCTCGATCGTCGACCCCTTGGGCAGGAGCGGGGCAAAGCTCGCCAGGTCGATCGACTCGGCCGCGAGCTCGAGGGTGATCGGCGCGCGAGCCGGCCCCAGCCCGAAGGGCGCGACGGTGAGGGGAAGCGAGCCGGCCAGGTACAGCCTCCCTTTCGGAAAGGCCACCTCGGCGTCGCTGAGCACCAGGCTGTGTCCCTGCAGGCTGAACTCCCCCAGCGCCTCGGGGACCGCGACGCCGGCCAAGGTAGCGCCCACGAGGTCGAAGCCCCCGGCCGCGCGCGGCTTCGCGAACGGACCGCTGACTTTGACGTCGGCCTCGGCGGAACCGGCGAGCGGAGAGCTTGCGCCGAGAAGCCTTCCGGCGAGCTGTCCCACGTCCGAGCTCTTGGCGTGCAGGGCGAACGCGACCGGCTCCCGCGTGCTCGGCCCGAACGAGCCCGAGCCCGTCACGGTCAGCGCGGGGAGGTCCAACTCGACGCTCGTGACGGTGGTGCGCCGCAAGGTCGAGCTCGCCGCGATCGTCAGCGCCTGCACCGGGAAGCGCCCGAGGCGCCCGTCGAACATGCGCGCCTCGGTCGTCATCCTCGGCTCTTGAAGGCTGCCGGCGATCGCCGCGTCGGCATCGACGTGCCCGCCGACGGGGAGCTGATAGCCCAGGGCCGGGAGCCAGACGTCCAAATCCAGTCCGCGCAGCGCGGCTTGGCCTTGGAAGCGCGAGCGCTCCAGGATCCGCTCGAACGGCTCGTGCGCCGGCAGCTCGAGATGCCCCTCGAGGTTCAGCCGGCCCGAACTCCCTCCGAAGGCCAAGGCGCCGACCACCGACGAACCGCTGGAGTTCCACTTCGCTTCCGCGTCACCGAGGTCGAAGCGATGATAGCGCAGCCCCGCGATCGCGATGTCGGCACTCGTGGTGGTTTTTACATCTTCAAACATTTCTTATGACGATTTAGAAATCGAACTATAATTTTCCCTTCTAAGCTCATTACTGTACCATAATCATTAAGGTAATTGAATATGGTCGATAACCCATTTTTGAAAATTATTAATCTCTCCTCTTGAAATCTTGCAGCCTCTTCAACTACTTTGTAACTTATATATTTAATTTCTTGTAGCAATTTTGTACAGTATCTTTCTCTAAATAATTGTTTTCTGAAATTAAAATTTCCTGTAAAAACAAGAATAAAAAATACAATTACAAACAATAAATAATTTATAAACTCCAATTTTGTAATAATTTAGGGCATCGACTGTTTTTGCTACTGTTATTTTATCAATTCCGGATTTACCAGCTATTACTTTTGACAGGTCATCTTTTGTCATTGTCGGTAATTTTTATTTTTCTATGTCAAATATATGAGATTCATAATAATACCATATAAAAAACATCAAACTAAATGTTGATATTTCCTAGTGGTAAAATGCTTAAATATTCTGGGGTAGGGGCAAAACCTTTTATATCGCTTTATTGTGGCTTGCATTTTAATGCTCCAGTTTCATTGTCTATGTATTTAAAAGTTTGAATTCGATTAACTATGTTACATATTTTCATTGGGGTACAAAATCAAAATTTAATATTTTGTACGGATTAAGGTAATTACACGTGCTCCAACTGATTTACCTTTACCTTTGTTTTGTATTGCCACCCTGATTTATAATAGTCTTAGCCAATCTTTTTTCTTTTCAATTGAAAAAAGAAATTTAGTATATTGCAGACAATAACGCTCTTTGAAATAAAAACCCAGCACCATGTCATTGAAAAGTTGGAACTAGACTACTAAAAATGGTTTTACTGGTATTCATATTGCCTTAATAATCCTTTATCGTTAACTGATCCTAGTGGGTGGCTTAATGGGGCTGCAGCTCCTCCGCCATATTATATTATTTCCAACATTTACCCTGGTTTTGGTGGTGGTGATGTTGGAGATGATGAAGGTTCTGGAATGTTAGGATAATGTTTATAACTGGGGAAGTAATACATATGAAGATGTTGCAACAGGTCAAACCGTGAATATTATACAGTAAATTCAGAACTTGATATAACCCTAATAAATAAAAGTACATTTAAATAATGTACTTGATTCTATTGTAAAGGGTAATTCAATGGAAATAGATTTTATATTTTTTCTATGACGAAAAAAAATAATTTTAAAAGTGTAATGTAATATTATATATAAAAAATAAAAACCACTCATTAATTTATTCAATTACAAATGGTTCTATTAATGTATTGCGGAGAGAGGGGGATTGACTTCGTCGATCCCCTTAGCAAAAGTTATAATTGAAACATACTGTAAACAGGATAATGGGATTGACTTCGTCGATCCCATTAGGGGGATGCTAAAAACAAAACTAACCCTTTCAGGGTTTTATTTTTTTGAATCTGAGCTTTTGAAAGTAAACTTTCAACGCTCTATTCAAAAAAATACCCCGCCAAATGCGGGGTTAGTTTTGTTTTGCGGAGAGAGGGGGATTCGAACCCCCGGTACCCTTGAGAGGTACGACGGTTTAGCAAACCGTTAGTTTAAGCCACTCACCCATCTCTCCCTGATATGGTTTTTAGCTTATTAATACTATGATTTATTGCAAAAGTCCGACAAAAGTAAAAAAACGATTCCTATTACCAAAACAAAAATTCCCAATAATTAATTTACCATTAAAGTGGCGCAATTAGTAAAGAAACTTATAAGGCTTAAAGATTTTTAATTAAGAATTCGAATAGGGAAAATCGGTTTTACTATTATAAAAAAATTGTTTTACGAATAACATATTTATTTTAAGCTACATATAAATAAACACTAGTCTATAGTAGCAACTAATCCCTTATCTGTAAGTTTATCCTTGATTGGTTTCAGGTGGCTGACAGATCCTTTTTTAACATCGCAACGGCCTTTATAATGCACAATATAAGCACATTGTTCAGCTTGTATAACATCATGTTCACAAACATCAACAAGAGTTTCAATTACATAATCAAAAGTATGTATGTCATCATTATGTAATGTAAGGAAACTATTATTATTGCCTCCCTGCAGTACACTATCAAGTTCATATTTTTCAGGAAGTTCTTTTTTTGATCTCACCTTACCTCCCCCTTTTTTTGTAATTTAATACATCAAAAATAATGATTCTGCTGAAATAACCATAAAAAATCGTGACTTTTTTATGGTCTTTCCATTTCTATTTCTTTTGCCCTGTTTGAAGGTATTTTTATTCCGTTGTAAAATGAAACTATGAATGCATCCTTAAATCCAAGTTCATGAACCTTATTCAATGCCTTTTCTGCATCGCTTAAATGTCTGAATAATCCGGTGTAAAATTTTGTAGCGCCATTTTGTAAGGATTCACCAATAACAGGAACCATTCCTTTGAAATTTTTAGGATCCACAGCCTGTGAAAACACTCCCAGCTGTATCCTGTAAACTAATCCGTTTATAACAGGAGGATTTACAGGCACCTGATCCAAAGTTGAATAGTATGGTTTATCCATTATAGCAAATTCATTGACATTTATACCTGATTCTTTGGATTGATCCTTATTATTTTGTTTTTGACTGTTTTGTTCGTTTAAATTGTCAGTATTTTTTTTAAATGCTTCCTTAATCTTATTGTTTCCTGAATATATTGCTGAATCGGAGTGAATATCTTTTGAAGAATATTTTTTTTCAAGTTGCCGGGCCTTGCCGTAGTATACATCGGCATTATTCTGCATATCTTCTGACTTTTTATCGAGTGTGTATATGGCTTTTTTTAACTGATCCCTTTCCGTTTCTGATTTTATTGCCGGAATTCTCTGTCTCATGTTTTCTGCCACCCTGCCCAGGGAATCGCTTTGCAACTGGTATTGCATTGCTAAATTTATGTACCGGTTATATTCACCCTGGTTAAGCAGTTCTTTAGGATAGCTGTCAGACAATGGCATGGTTGCACGGGAGTTATTTGATGACTTAACAGTGGACCGCACGATTGGTTTTTTAATAATAAGAACGGGAGTAAGGTTTGCGACAGATATAAAATCCGTGTTTGCGGATGTTTTAATTGTGGGATAATTTTGTGAATATTTAATTGTATAAACCTCTATACGGTCGTCGTGAGTATCCCGGTTAGAACAAAAATATGCCTGAGACTTGTCTTCAGAAGGAACAAATAAAAAATCATCATACGGGGTATTGACAGGGTAACCAAGGTTCAGGGCAGCACTCCATGTATTTGATACGGAATCATATTCAGATTTGAATATATCATAGCCCCCAATGGAATTATGCCCTTTTGATGAAAAATATAATGTATGTTCAGCATTATAATAATAAGGATATTCCTCATCATATGGGGAATTAATATTATTACCCAGGTTTACCGGACTGCTCCATTCCCCGGGAGATATTTTCCTTATTGATACTATGTCTTTATCCTTATGAATAAGACCATTATATTCACTTTCAAAAACCCGGGTATTCTTATCAGCATTAAAAGGAATAAATCTCCAGGTATTTCGGTATTTGTTTTCTTTAAAAGAAAATATTTTTTCACTTTTCTCTGTAAACTTACCTGTTTTCAGCAAAGAGTTATAAAAATCAAAAAGCTTATTAATATTTACGGTATCAACCTTATATACATTAATGATACACTGATTATCCAATAAAGTTTTTGCATTGCGGACCATATTTATATTCATGTCGCATTGCAATTTTTCCTTTAAAGATCTGTTGCCGGTTTTCTGGAATTGCTGATAAGCTTGAAGTGCACCCTCAAATTTATATTGTAGGTGCATAGTCCTGCCCAGAAAAAAATATACATCTGAAGGAATATTCTGAGAAGAATTTGCAGCAAAAGTAAGATAAGCTTCTGCCAGTTTTAGATTACTATTTGTCTGTACAAGACATATACCTGCATAATATTGATATTTAGCATCCTTTGGAAAAAATGCCACCAAATGGTTAAATAAAGGTAGCGCTTGTTTATAGTTTTCTTTATCAAATAGTTCTATAGCTTCTTCCTGTGTAGTTGATTGGGCATTTAAAGAAATTGCTGAACCTAAAAAATAAATTGTAAAATATATAAATAAATGAAATTTCATTAAAAATGATAATTGAATATGAAGGATGTAAATTAATATCGGGAGTTTTTAGGTTTTATTTTAAATTAAATACAGAATCGATAAAAATAACACATATAACCATACAAATTATAAACTTTATCCCTGATTTTTTGTTTAAAATAACAAGTAATTCAATAATCAATATTCAATTTTCCATGATACCATTAAAATCAATAATTTCATCATGGGAAATCGACAATACCTTAAAAATCAATTATAAATTGTCAATAATCAATAATCAATTATTTATATGTCAACTTTAAAACCAGGGGACAAAGCGCCCGATTTTTCAGCAACAGATCAGGATGGAAAACCAATAAGTCTTTCAGATTACAAAGGAAAGAAAGTTATTTTATATTTTTATCCAAAGGATAATACCCCGGGTTGTACTGATGAAGCATGCAGCCTGCGTGACGGGTATCCGGAACTTTCAAAAGAAGGTTATGAAATTATAGGGGTAAGTGCAGATTCATCCAAGTCTCACAAAGGATTCAAAGAAAAACATAACCTCCCTTTCAGGCTGGTTGCTGACCAAGATCAGAAAGTTATCAATGCATACGGCGTTTGGGGTGAAAAAAGTATGTATGGTAAAAAATACTTTGGAATTTTACGGACAACGTTCTTAATTTCCGGTGACGGTATTATTGAACAAGTAATTGACAAGGTTAAAACCAAGGATCATGCTAAGCAAGTGCTTGGTGCATAGTTGTTAGTGCCTGGAATGTAATCATAAAATTTCAATTAAAGTTTTCAACAATACAGGCATTAACTTCTTAAGAGTAAATCCTTTTTTTAACTTTGGGAAAATTATAAGACCCTAAGAATGGAAAAGGAAGCAAAGATTACCAAAGAAACAGTTGATGTAAAGAAAGAAATCAACAAGGAAAAACTTAAAGCTCTTCAGCTTACACTTGATAAAATAGACAAGGACTACGGCAAAGGAACCATAATTAAAATGGGTGATAAGGCTGTGGTTGAAGTCCCGTCAATATCATCCGGTTCCATTTCAATAGACAATGCCCTTGGTATTGGCGGATATCCCCGCGGGAGGGTCATTGAGATCTTTGGCCCTGAATCTTCAGGTAAAACAACACTTGCCATTCATGCTATTGCAGAAGCACAAAAAGCCGGAGGTTTAGCCGCATACATTGATGCTGAGCATGCTTTTGACCGTTTATATGCCGAAAAACTGGGCATTGATGTAGAAAATTTATATATCTCCCAGCCGGATAATGGTGAGCAGGCACTTGAAATTGCTGATGCACTTATACGTTCAGGTGCCATTGACATTATAGTGATAGATTCGGTTGCGGCATTAACTCCTAAAGCAGAAATAGAAGGTGATATGGGAGACTCTAAAATGGGGCTGCAGGCTCGTCTGATGTCACAGGCTCTGCGTAAGCTAACAGCCAACATCAGCAAGACCAATACCTGTTGTATATTTATAAATCAGTTGCGGGACAAAATAGGTGTAATGTTTGGCAACCCAGAAACAACTACCGGAGGTAATGCACTTAAATTTTATTCTTCAATAAGAGTTGATATCCGGAGGATGACTCAGATAAAGGAAGGTGAAGACGTTATGGGTAACCGTACAAAAGTGAAAATAGTAAAAAACAAACTGGCCCCGCCATTTAAACTTGCTGAATTCGATATAATTTATGGAGAAGGTATTTCGAAGCTTGGGGAAATAATTGACCTTGGAGTGGAACTTGAAATTATTAAAAAAAGCGGTTCATGGTTCAGCTATGGGGAAACAAAAATTGGTCAGGGCAGGGATTCTGTAAAACAGCTTTTAACTGACAATCCTGAACTGGCTTCTGAACTTGAAGCAAAAATAAGGACAGCACTTGGAAACGGGAGCTGACATTGACTAATAATCCCTGCTGCCTTTTCATTCTTCCTGATTCTAATAATTTAAATCATTACATATGAAAAATACATTTAGTTTAATTATTGTTATAACAGCATTATTATTAAGCTCATGCAGTCAAAAATCAGCTAAAACAGAAAATAAAAATGAAGGTGATTTTTCAAATCAACTCACACAACAGGAAATTTCAGGAGGAAAAATTACACCTGAATTATTGTGGAAATTTGGACGTGTTGCAGATGCACAACTATCTCCGGATGGAAAAAATGTTGTTTATAATGTAACCCGTTATGATGCCAAAACCAATAAAAAACACACCTGGATTTTTCTTATTTCCTCTGACGGAGGAAAAGAAATGAATCTTACAGCTGATATGCCATCCTGTGAAAACCCAAGATGGATAAACAATAATACCATTGCATTTTTATCATCAAAGGAGGGTAATTCACAAATATGGACCATGAATCCTGACGGAACGGGGAAGGTTAAAATATCTTCAGAGGAAGGAGATATTAATGGTTTCGAATTTTCCGATGATGGTAAAAACATTTTTTATCTAAAAAATGTAAAGACCGATTCGACGACACAGGATAAATATCCTGACCTTCCCCTTGCTCAGGGGAAAATCATTAAGGACCTCATGTACCGGCACTGGGATTCGTGGTCAAATTATACACACAGCCACGTATTTATTTCAAAATATGATAATAATAAAATTACAGAAGGCATTGATATACTCAAAGGTATGCCATTCGACTCACCCTTGCCTCCTTATTTTGATATTTCTGAAGTAGCCTGGAGCCCTGATGGAAAAAAGATTGCATATACCTGTAAAAAACTTAAAGGTAAAGATTTTGCACTTAGTACAAATTCGGATATTTATGTGTATAATCTTGAAAACGGAACTACCGATAACATATCGGAAGGAATGATGGGCTATGACAGGTACCCTGTTTTTTCACACAACAGCCAATTCCTGGCATTCGAGAGCATGGAAACTCCAGGCTTTGAAGCAGACAAATCACGCCTGTTTATATATGATTTTACAAATAAAACCCGTAAGTACCTGACCGGTAAATTTGATCAGGATGTTGCAAACTGTGTATGGAGTGCAGATGATAAAACAATATATTTTATTAGTGGAATCCATGCTACTTTCCAGGTATATTCCATTGACATAAATTCCCTGGCCATAAATAAACTAACTGGCGGGAACCACGATTACAAATCTTTGTTATTAAAGAATTCTGTAATGGCAGGTATAAAAGAGTCTCAAATGATGGCGCCTGAAATTTTCAGGATCGATCCCACATCAGGTAAAGAAACCCAGCTTACCTTTACAAATAAAAATATCTATGATGTTATAAAAATTGGCAAATCGGTTGAACGTTGGGTCAGGACAACAGATGGAAAACAAATGCTCGTCTGGGTAATTTATCCCCCGGATTTTAACCCAAATAAAAAATATCCTGCTCTTTTGTTTTGCGAAGGAGGTCCTCAGGATCCGGTATCACAGTTTTTTTCATACAGGTGGAATTTTCAGATAATGGCCGCCAATGGTTATATTATAGTGGCTCCTAACCGTCGTGGATTGCCAACTTTTGGAGATGAATGGTTAAAGGAGATATCCGGAGATTATGGAGGACAAAATATGAAGGATTACCTGAGCGCTATAGATGATGTAAAGAAAGAACCATATGTGGATGCTGATCATCTTGGTGCTGTAGGTGCCAGCTACGGAGGATATTCAGTGTTTTACCTTGCAGGAATCCACCAGAAAAGGTTTAAAGCATTCATCTCCCACTGCGGTATGTTCAATCTGGAGAGCATGTCCGTTGCAACTGAGGAAATGTGGTTTGTAAAATATGATCTTGGTGGTTTCTACTGGGATAAACCCAAACCTAAAAGTTATCGTGAATTTTCACCAAGTGATATGGTAGGAAACTGGGATACTCCAATTATGATAATAACCGGCGCAAATGATTTCAGAGTTCCATATACTGAAAGTATACAGGCTTTCAATATAGCACAAGTGAGAGGAATACCAAGCGAATTACTGTTTTTCCCTGATGAGAGTCATTGGGTTCTAAAACCACAAAACAGCATTTTGTGGCAGCGTGAATTCTTTGGATGGCTCGACAAATGGCTGAAAAAATGAGTTACCTTAATGGAAAAAATATCGGTAATAATATGTGATAGTCAATTTCTTACAAGTATTGGAATTAAAACTGTACTCGGGCAATATTTTAAAGACGGAATAGTTTTTAATGAGGCCTTAACTAAAGAAGAGGTTATTGATAGGCTAAACAAAAAAGAAGACCATATATTGATTATTGATTATGACCTTATGGATTTTGAGGATACATCAGATCTTGAATCAATAATAAATAGATATCCGTCTGTAGGCATTCTTGTTGTTACTTCGAATCAGAATCCTGATACAATATTAAAAGTTCTGGATGCAGGCGTTAAAAATTACCTTTTAAAAACCTGCAATGATAATGAACTAATTGAAGCCTTCCGTTGCACTCTGGAGGGGAAAAAATATTTCAGTGGTAAGGTACTTGATGTGCTGTTAAATAAAAATTCTTCGTCCAGGTATAGAAAAGAACCAGGTAAACTAACGGTTGCAGAAATAGAAATAGTCAGATTAATAACCCAGGGTTTAACCACCAAGGAAATAGCAATTCAAAAAAGTCTTAGTTTTCATACAATTATAACTCACCGTAAGAATATTTTCAGAAAACTGGGAATAACCAATACATCAGAATTGCATATGTATGCATTAAGATATGGTTTAATAGACACTACTGAGTATTATATATAAAATATACCTATAAATTGGTATACAAAATACCGTCTTAATGGTATTTCAATAAATTCATTAATCCTTTAGTTTTGACCTAAATAATTAAAATTTACGGCCATGACAAAAATT
Source organism: uncultured Bacteroidota bacterium (assembly GCA_963766305.1). GTDB lineage: Bacteria > Bacteroidota > Bacteroidia > Bacteroidales > JAAUTT01 > JAAUTT01. The sequence continues at coordinate 93,517 of CAVYAE010000025.1, read as the reverse complement.
GCTAAAAATCTCACTGAATTGATAGGCAATACTCCCCTTCTGGAGTTAACCAACTTTAATAAAAATCATAAGCTGAACTCAAATATTATAGCAAAACTGGAATATTTTAATCCTGCCGGAAGTGTTAAAGACAGGATTGGGGCAGCTATGATAAACGCAGCTGAAAAGGATGGACTGATTAAAAAGGATACTATAATTATAGAACCTACAAGCGGGAATACTGGTATTGCCCTGGCTTTTGTCGCTGCTGCCAAAGGATACAGGTTAATACTTACAATGCCCGAAACTATGAGTGTAGAAAGAAGAAATCTTTTGGTTGCCCTAGGTGCAGAAATAGTTCTTACTCCTGGTGCTGAAGGTATGAGCGGAGCTATTCGCAAGGCTGAAGAACTGCATTCCCAGCATCCAAACTCATTTATACCACAGCAGTTTAAAAATCTTGCAAACCCTGAAATTCACAGGAAAACAACTGCAGAAGAAATTTGGCGCGATACAGACGGGAAAATCGATATTTTTGTTTCAGGAATAGGAACAGGCGGTACAATAACTGGTGTTGGTGAAGTACTTAAATCACGTCTTCCTAACGTTAAAATAGTAGCTGTTGAACCGGTAAATTCACCTGTTTTATCAGGAGGTAAACCTGGTCCACACAAAATACAGGGTATTGGTGCCGGTTTTATTCCACAGATATTAAATACTTCAATATACGATGAAATTATCCTGGTTAACAATGAAGATGCTTTTCTTACCGGCCAGGAACTGGCACGCACAGAAGGCCTGATAATTGGAATATCATCCGGAGCTGCAGTGTTTGCTGCATTACAAATTGCTAAAAGACCTGAGAATAAAGGCAAAAATATTGTAGTTATTTTACCTGATACAGGTGAGCGCTATTTGTCCACTTTATTATACAGCTATGCTCCGGAAGAGACTGCTGCTGCATCAGTATAACCGTTAAAGAAAGTATTAATAATAAATTAAAATAAGAAACCTATGTCATTGGAAAAATTAAATTTCGAAACTCTTCAGTTACATGCCGGCCAGGAGGTTGAAAAAACTACAAATGCCAGAGCAGTGCCTATATATCAGACAACATCCTATGTTTTCAACAATTCTGATCATGCAGCTAAATTATTTGGCCTGCAAGAATTTGGAAATATCTATACCAGGATTATGAATCCTACAACAGATGTGTTTGAAAAAAGAATAGCAGCACTTGAAGGTGGGGTGGCAGCCCTGGCAACCGCATCAGGACAGGCAGCACAATTCCTTGCGATAAGCAATATAGCACAGGTTGGGGATAATATTGTCTCCACATCATACCTTTACGGAGGTACCTACAACCAGTTTAAGGTACAGTTTAAAAGGATTGGTATTAATGTAAAATTTGTTGACGGAGACAAACCTGCTGATTTCGAAAAATTAATTGACTCAAAAACGAAAGCCATATATTTGGAAACAATAGGAAATCCAAGATTTAATATTCCGGATTTCGACGAAATAGCAAAAGTTGCGCAAAAACATGATATACCATTAATTTGTGATAATACATTTGGTACTGCAGGATATTTATTCCGCCCTATAGAACATGGAGCCAATATAGTTGTCGAATCTGCTACGAAGTGGATTGGAGGTCACGGAAACAGCATAGGTGGTGTAATTGTTGATGCTGGTAACTTCAACTGGGCCAATGGTAAATTTCCTCAATTTACTGAACCCTCTGAAGGATACCATGGTTTGAAATTCTGGGATGTATTTGGTGCACCAGGACCTTTCGGGAATATAGCATTTATTATCCGGGCAAGGGTTGAGGGACTGCGTGATTATGGTGCTTCTCTAAGTCCTTTTAATGCTTTCCTGCTTATCCAGGGATTGGAAACACTTTCTTTAAGGGTACAACGACATGTTGATAACGCACTTGAAATTGCAAAATGGCTTGAAAAACATCCTAAAGTAGAATATGTTGATTATCCTGGTTTGGAGTCCAGCCCTTATCACAACCTTGCTAAAAAATATCTTAAACGTGGCTTCGGCGGGGTACTTACCTTTAAAATTAAAGCAGGCAAAGAAGCTGCTGATAAATTTGTAAATAGTCTAAGCCTGATAAGTCACCTTGCAAATGTAGGAGACGCCAAAACATTAATAATACATCCTTCCACTACCACTCACCAGCAATTGAGTGAGGAAGAACAGAAAAAATCAGGAGTTTTTCCCGGAGTATTGAGAGTTTCTGTAGGGATAGAACATATAGATGATATAAAAGCTGATTTGGAAAAAGCATTTTCATTAATATAATTTTTTATTACCGGGTTGCACCGGGTGTAATAATGTACATTTTTTCTAATTTTGTGATAGTTAATTTAAAAGAACTATCACAATGAATTTTAAATTTGTTTTTAACCGTGTAAAAAACATATTGTTAAGCCCAAAAGAAGAATGGTTAAGGATAGCAAATGAAAAGGACAGTAAAAATGACATAATTACAAAATATGCAATGCCATTATTAATAATGATTGTAATTTGCTCAATCATTGGTGACATTATTTTTGCTTCAAGGTTCTTATTTTCATTCATGTACGTGATAACCAAAGCAATAATAATGTTTACCGTGGCATTTGTAAGTATGTATTTTTCAGCATTAATAATAAATGAAATAACCACAAGTTTTAATTCCAGGAAAGATATTCATTCCACCTTTAAACTTGTAGTTTATTCATTTACAGCATATATGATTACCACAGCATTTACAAGCCTTCTCCCGCCGTTGGGAATTAGCCAGTTATTCGCTTTATATTCTATTTATCTTTTTTGGAATGGCACCTCAGTATTACTACAAACCCCTGAAGATAATAAAGTTGGCTTTGTAGTGGTTTCAACTTTAATAATGGCAGGTATTTACACTATAGTTTACCTGATTCTTGGAACTATTCTTACAGGTATATTTGGTGCTGGCTTGTTATTGAATCATCAGTAATTTGACTTTTTCCTGGAAATTTAATTATCTTAAAATTACTTTTTAAACGGGATTGTAAAATAAAATGAACTTCCCATGTCTGGTTGTGATTCAAGAAATATTTCACCGCCCATTAAATTGATAAGACCTTTTACTATTGGTAATCCCAGTCCTGTTCCTCCTATATTCATTTTTGAATTTTGTTTTATCTGGGTAAAACGTTCAAAGATAAATTGTTGCTTTTCCTGAGGAATGCCTATGCCTGTATCTGTAACATAAAATATAAGACCTTTATCTTTATCCGGTTTACACCCTCCTTCAATACTGCCATTATCCGTAAATTTTAATGCGTTTGTCAAGAGGTTCATAAATATTTGCCGTAATTTATCCTTATCGGTAATAATTATGCATTTATCTCCCTTAACTTTTAGGGTGACACCAATACTTTGCTTATCAATTCGTGTTTGATAGTCGGCTACAAACGATGACAGTTCGGCAAACAATTCATTTAAATTACATTCTTCATTTTTTACAATAAGCTGCCCTGACTCAATTTTGGATATATTTAAAATATCATTTATAATATCAAGCAGGTCAGAACATTTTTGTTTTATTATTTCAGTAAACCGTATAAGTTTAGGCTTATCATCGAAATAATCGGTCAATAAACCTGCAAATCCCATAATAGCATTCATGGGAGTCCTGATTTCATGAGACATATTCTGAAGAAATGAGGATTTGAGACGATCACTCTCCTCGGCTTTTTCTTTTGCGGCAATTAATTCAATTTCAGCCTGTTTTCTGGCAGATATATCCCGGATATTTGAAATTGAATATAGTTCGTCGTTTAATTTGAATGTCCCTACTTGTATCTCGAATGGGAATTCCTCGCCATTTTTTCGTTTTCCAATAGCTTCATAAAAATTCGGAATATTATCACTAATGTATCTGTTTTGCACAAATTCATTTATACGTTTATATTCATTTTCTGCCAGATGATGGAAAACAGACTTGCCAATCAGTTCCGACTTATTGTCGTAACCAAACATTTTAAGAAATGCATCATTAAAGAATAAGGTAATTCCATTTTTAGATATGCCAATAGCATCTTTTGAATTCTCAAATATAGCCCTGAACTTATTTTCACTTTCCTCTATTTTTTCCTTGGCTATTATTAATTCATGGTTTTTTTTGTTGAGTTCTTCGTTTAACTTCTGGAATTCTTCATTTTGAGCTTCTATCCTTGCCTGATTTTCCTTATGAAGCAGCTCATCATGTTTTTTTTGAGTTATATTCTCTCCTATACCTGCAGTACCAGAGATTTTTTTTTCCGAGTCGTATAATTTGGTGGAATTCCACGATACTAAAATTGATTCACCGGATTTTGTTAAAATTTCGTTTTCAAAGTTTGTTTCAAATTTTCCTCCATTCATAACATCCCAGAATACCATTTTATCCTTTTCGCTTATACCATCTCTTATAAATATATCGAACCAGTTCATCCCAATAACTTCTTCTTCAGAATAACCAGTAAGACATAAAAGGTAATTGTTACAAAAGATAACATTTCCATTTGTATCGAGCATTACTGACAAAAGTTTAATGTTAACCATTAGCTCCGTGAACCTGCGTTCAGTTTCAGTAAGCTTATTCTTTTCCACACTTAGTTCCCTGGCAGGTTCAAGTGCCCCGGGATTTAATTTATCATTGTTCATATCTGCAAACTTTTAATAATTAATTGTTTGTCAGATATTTTACCGGAGAAATTATTGGAAATATGTATATATAATCATATAGAAAGTTCATATTTTTTCTACGGAATTTTGAATTAACATAAAGTTAACATTTAATTATTAAATACTGCCCATTATATTAAAAATGGTTAAACCCCACATTATTTTGATAGCTTAAACACCAAAAATCAGAATTGTTTTTAATTAAAATAAAAACTGTTTTTAAATTACTAATTTTACCAGTTATAAATTGTACTATTAATGGCCGAAGCACAACAACATATCAATATAAAGAATAAAGGAGCCTCTCATGAATTTGAATTTATCGAGAAATTTATTGCAGGTATTCAGCTTACAGGTACCGAAATAAAATCCATAAAAGCAGGAAAAGCAAATCTGGTAGATTCTTACTGTTATTTCCAGGGTGGTGAGCTGTATCTTAAAGGGATGCATGTGTCGGAATATTGGTGGGGGACATATAATAACCATGAACCAAAACGTGACAGAAAATTATTATTAAACAGGAAAGAGTTAATAAAACTTGAACGTAAATCATCTGAAAAGGGTTTGACAATTATTGCCATAAGGTTATTTGTAAATGAGAAAGGACTGGCCAAAATAGAACTGGCATTAGCTCGCGGAAAACAGGAATTTGACAAACGGCATGATATTAAAAACCGTGATGCAAAGAGGGAAATAGACAGGGTGATGAAAAGATGAGGTAAATGAATTTGAGATTTAAGATTTTTAAATCAAGATTCGGGATTTAATTATAATAAGCATTATAAATTATTAAACAATAAACCTTTAAAATACTTATTCCTATATTCTTTTTGAATATTTGCTTATTAAATCATTGCTGTCTCCCAGAGCATATCCTCCAATAATAGGGAAATCATGCTTTACATTTATTTTTATCAAATCGATTACTTTGGCTTCTTCACGTGAACAAGGGAAAAATGCACCTCCCGGCTGGTTGTGATTTGACCAGTCGTCCTGCAGGGTGTTACAATGAATACAATGGTTGGCCCAATATTCAGTACCATAATTTTCGGAAAATACATGCCTGTAGAACTTATACCTTTTTGTAATTTCGTTAGCCACAAAAAGTGGTAAATATGTTACATCTGAAAAAAGTACCAATTGTTTTTCAAGGATCCACTCCTTATCTTCAGAAACGTCATCTGTATACTCACCCTGTAAAAACTGTTCAGCCCCAATCGCAATCAATATGGTATCCTGTTTACAGGACCAGCAGACCCCTGTACTTACAGCTATTAGGAAGGATGTTTTAACTATAATATCAGATCCTTTAGGGATGTAATTTGAATAATCCTTTATTTTTTTCTTATCAGGAATGTACCATGTATTTATTGCATTATCCCATAATGCACCTAAGCTGTTTGCTTTTTCAATGTCATTAATGCCAAATTCAATTTGCAAACTCATAAATGAATTTTAGATTTTAGCTAAAAGTATTTAAAAATATTGAAAATTTATTTTAAACCTTGATTATGATTAAATAAAAAACAATAGATTTATTAAAGAATAAAACTACGGACTTATATCTTAAGATCTATTATACTAAATATTTACAACTAATGAAACGAATAATGTTTTTTTTATTGTCACTTATAATTGTGGCAGCTGAATTATCAGGCCAGGCACGGTTAAGTGAACAAGTAGGAAATTTCAAATCATTTGTAAAAACCACCTCTGGTATTGATATTTATGCAGATAATGCAAATATATCCGTATCGGTATATAATCCTGATTTAATAAAAGTTTCTATAAGCAGGCAAAAGATTGATGGATTTTCCTATGCAGTTATACAAAACCCGGCTCAGGGACTTGGAATGGTTAAAGAAACAAAGGATTTAATTGAGCTGTCAACCTCTGCTTTAAAAGTTATTATTAACAAAAAACCTGTGTTAATTACATTTTACAATAATAACGGAGAAGTGCTCAGTCAGGATGCCAGCGGTTTTGGTGTCAGATGGCAGGGCACTGAAGTTACTGATTATAAAAAAATACAAGCTGATGAAAAATTTATCGGATTAGGAGAGAAAACAGGAAACCTGAACCGTTACGGTACTACTGTTACCAACTGGAATACCGATCATCCTGCTTACGGATCCAATGATGACCCCTTGTACCAGACCCTTCCTTTCTATATGGGAATTCATGGAAAAGTTGTTTATGGTATTTTCTTTGACAACAGCTTTAAAACAACATTTAACTTTGGTGCTTCAAACAATTTATTTTCAAGCTTTTCTGCAGAGGATGGCAACCTGGTTTATTATTTTTTCGGAGCTCCTTCAATTGAACGCATTCTGGACGATTATACCTGGCTTACCGGTCGTACCTGGCTTCCGCCGATCTGGAGCCTGGGTTATCAGCAGTGTCGCTGGAGTTATTTTCCTGAATATGAGGTTCTTTCTATAGCCCATGCTTTCAGGGATAAACATCTTCCCTGTGATGTGATATATCTTGATATTCATTATATGGATGCATATAAAGTATTTACATTTAGTCCGGAACGGTTTCCAAATCCAAAACATCTTACTGATGAACTCAATTCTTTGGGTTTTAAAACGGCAGTAATTATAGATCCCGGAATAAAGATTGAAAAAGGATATAAAAAGTATGACGAAGGTGTTGCAAACAATATGTTTATCAAATATCCTGACGGTACATTTTATAATGGAAGTGTATGGCCGGGACCCACACACTTCCCTGATTTTACAAATCCTGCTGTTCGCAGGTGGTGGGGCGAATCCTTTAAATTTTACACTGACAATGGGGTCGCAGGCTTCTGGAATGATATGGACGAACCCGCTGTTTGGGGCAATACCTTTCCAAATATAACAGAAATTAATTTCGACGGCCGGGGTGGTACTATGAGGGAAGGACATAATATCTATGGTATGCAGATGGCACGCAGTACCTATGAAGGTGCAAAAAAACTTATGAACAAAAGACCTCTCGTGATTACCAGGGCAGGTTACTCAGGTGTACAGAGGTATTCGTCAGTGTGGACAGGTGACAACGTATCCAGCGATGAACATATGCTGCTTTCGGCCCGCATGGTTGCCAATATGGGGCTGGCAGGCATTGCCTTTGCAGGACCTGACATGGGAGGATTCATAGGTAACCCTTCAGCTGAATTATATAGCCGCTGGATTTCGCAAGGTGTTTTTACTCCGTTTTTCAGAGGACATTCAGTAATTAATTCAAACTCGAAGGAACCATGGGCTTTTGGAGAGGAAACGGAAGATCATGCCCGTAACATGCTTAACCTGCGCTACAGATTATTACCTTATATTTATTCAACGTTTTATACTGCCACACAAACAGGTCTGCCAGTTGCACGATCCTTAACAATAAATTATACTTTCGACGAAAATATCTATAAGCCTGAATACCAGAATGAATATTTATTTGGCCCTTCTTTTTTGGTGGTACCTGTATCTTCTAATTCCGGTTTTTCTAAATTATATCTTCCTGAAGGCAAGTGGTACAGGTTTGGAACCAATGAATTATATGACGGAAATAAAGAAATTATTATTGAAGCTCCGGTGCATGAATTACCTGTATTTGTGAAAGAAAGCTCAATAATTCCAATGCAATCGGTTATTCAAAATACAACTGAAATGCCTACTGATACACTTAATATACAACTATATAAAGGTAGTATTTCAAATACTTTTACTTATTATGAAGACGATGGCGTTTCTTACAATTATGAGAAAGGAGATTATTATAAACAGGAAATAAAATATGACCCTGCCAGGCAAAATTTAACTTTCGGTAAAAGTGAAGGTAATTTCAAAAGTAAGTTCAAAACAGTTAAAATCAGTTTTATAGGATTTGATAGTAAAACATTTTTTATAAATAAAGAACAATTATCGTTAGACAAAAATAGTTTTATTACTATTCCATTCGTTGAACAGGTTATTTCTGATCTTAAATAAATAAATTTTATATGAACCTTATAAAAATATTATTTTCCCTTCCACTGCTTACAATTTTTATAACATTATCAGGACAGGATTACAGATTACCACTATATAGGGAGTCAGCTCCCAATTCAATGGTACAAGGGAAAAAAGAAAAAATTGAAAAAACGGATATAACTTTGGTAAGGGAAATTCTGGTTCCGGATATTAACGTATACATTCCCAGTAAAAGAATGGCTACCAGACAAGCTATACTTATATGCCCTGGAGGAGGATACGGGCTTGTAGTTACCGACCTGGAAGGTACCGACATTGCAGGTTATCTTAATTCCATAGGAATCGCCGCAATTGTATTAAAATACAGACAGCCTGTTTTCGGAAATTGGGATGTTCCCAGTAAAATTCCATTGATGGATGCACAACGTGCCATGCGTATGGTAAGATTTAACGCCAATAAGTGGAATATTGATCCTCATAAAATCGGCGTTATGGGATTTTCTGCAGGCGGACACCTGGCTTCCACTTTAGGAACACACTTTGATTATGGTAATAGTACCTCAGAAGATTCCATTGAAAAAATAAGTTGCCGGCCTGATTTTATGATTTTAATGTACCCCGTAATTACATTTAATGATTCTTGCAGGCATCAGGGATCGATGGACAACCTCCTGGGCAAAAACCCGGATAAGGCATTGGTATTATTTTACTCAAATGAGCTTCAGGTAAAAGAAGATACACCTCCCACCTTTATAGTTCACGCAATTGATGATTCTGTAGTACCCGTAGAAAATTCACTGCTTTTCTACAAAGCTCTGCGTTCAAAAAAGGTCCCCGTTGAAATGCACATTTTATCAGAAGGTGAGCATGGCTTTGGGTTAGGTGTTGGAAATGAACATATTGGCACCTGGACAAATAATTTAAAGTATTGGCTTCATTGGCTCAATAAGTAGTTACTAATCTAAATAATAATTTAAAACTTTTAATATGAACCGGAATATTTTAATAGTCGTCATTGCATTCCTTATGATTCAGAGCTTACAGTGTAATGGTCAACAGGCAAAAAATCCTGTAAATCCGAATGCTACTCCAGAGGCGAAAGCCTTACTAAAATATTTGTACAGCCTGCAGGGTAATCATATATTGTCGGGCCAGCACAATTATGGTTTTGAGTTCACCAGATCGTCGGACACAATAAAGAAATGGACTGGTAAATACCCTGCAATCTGGGGTTCGGATTTTATGATAAACGACCGTCACGCATTAGTGAAGGAAGCAATAAAGCAATACAAAAGCGGATCAATAGTAACATTAATGTACCATATGCACAGACCGTTCGATGCTGATACAGTAAGCAGAAGTACGTGGAAGAAACTTACAGATGATCAGTTTAAGGAACTTATAACCCCCGGAACAAAAATTCATCAGCAATGGCAAGACAATATGGACTCTGTCGCCTTTTACCTTAAACAGCTTCAGGATGCTCACATCCCGGTAATTTGGAGACCCTATCATGAAATGAATGGCGTTTGGTTCTGGTGGGGTAACCGTCCGGGTGAAAACGGTTTTAAAAAGTTATGGATTATGACCTACGAAAGATTTGTCAATTACCATAAACTCAACAACCTCATCTGGGTGTTTAACACTAATGCACCCCGTGACTGGGAGAACGATCAGGCTTATGCATACGATTTGTTTTATCCGGGAGATGCTTATGTTGACGTTTTAGCAGCTGATGTATATAAAAATGACTTTAAACAGTCGCATCACGATCAGCTGGCAGCTCTTGCCAAAGGTAAAATAATAGCACTTGGAGAAGTTGGCAATGTGCCTACCCCTGAAATATTAAAACAACAACCACTTTGGACATGGTTTATGGTGTGGGCTAATTTTCCATGGACACACAATACTCCGGATATAATCCGTACACTTTATAGCGACCCCAGAGTTATCTCCAAGGAAGATGTGAAGCGGTAGGGTGTTTGTTCCTTTTTCCCAGTCGATGAAAAAAGGAACCAAAAAAATTTTATCACACTATCTTACAAGGGATAATGGAATCCTCATCAAAGGAATATATAGCACATAGCCGGTGGTAACCATCTGCTATGATTAATTTACCATGTATTGAATCACGCAGAAGCAGCAAGGGTGAAAGACTTTCCCCCGCTTCTATTTTTTTGACATCCCTGCCGACATGAGAATTATTTGTGCCCAGCAATGTCAGTTGTGATGCTCTGAATATATCCTTCGACTTAAACTCTGAAATCCCGGCCAGTTTCAATTTATTCACATATTTATTGGCGGTATCCTCATCATAAAGCAATAATAAATATGACAAAGCAGCAGGATAATCATGCTCCTCCGGCTGAGTCAACCATTTAATTTTACTGTCTTTTGAATTTTTTGACATCTGAAGTTTATAAAATTTATCTGAAATTAATTTGTTTTAATCTTTTGCCGGGATTGAGTTAAACGCAGAGCAGCTTCCTTATTCCAGGTAATTACAGCTGATCTGTATTTGAATTTGGTATTCAGGAATGGCAGGAAACTATATGAAACAGTTTCAGTAACTGCTGTTCCTTTCTCCATTTCATTAAAAAGGCTGCGCATATCGTATATATATTTTACTGTCAGCTCTTCCGGCCTGCCCTTTTGCCAGTAATGCCCGGGGTAAAGTACCAACTTGTGAATATCAATATGATTAGCTGGATTTTCCAAATAATCAATGAAGTTTTTAACACTCGTTTTGTAAACATAGTAACTTGGTTCATCAAACAACCACATTCCGTTACCTGAGCCCAGGGCATCACCTGTGAACAGTAAACTCTGACTCTTCAAAAGAAAAACTGTGGAATGAGGGGTATGTCCCCTTAATTCCATGGCCTGGATAAAATACCCACCACCTAGATCCATTTCAGCATAATCCTTAAAATAAGCTGTCCTTTCATCCGGAAATATTTTCATCTCTTTGAATTCTTCACCATTAATCCAGAAATGAACCTTTTCATCATTATGGAATGCCGGTAACATTCCTGTATGATCGCCGTGAAAATGAGTTACAGTAACGGTCAGAGGTTTCATTTTAACCCTTTCAGAAACAATATAACGTAAAGACTCAACTGATGTGCTATCCCAGTCAATTTTATTGGAAAGATCTATAAGTAAAGCCTTTTCCGAACCAACTATAAGGTACATATCTGAACAATTATTCATCGGATTGGTCTTTGCAAGCTCACCTGAATGGTTTCCTGCAGGATTGTTGTCATTTGAATCCTCAATCCGGTAAACATTTTTACCTATATCGTAAACTGTGTATGGCCCCTTTTGAACTTTTTGTGCAAAACTGCTGATGCTGAATGCCATAAGTATAAAGATAATAATAATCTGATTTTTCATCATATATATGATTTAATCCGTAACACTGTCGAAAAAATAAGGAATACGGTCTTTATTAATATAGTTTATAATTTTACCTACTGGCTTTATTAATAAAGTTTACAAATTTATATGAATATTTTCAAATCTGGGAATCGTGTGATAATATGCTTCTTGGCACATCATCCACTTCTACAAACCTGAAATCTTTTTCTTTAAGGAGCCAGCCTACTGTATGGTTAACATTATCAGGTAACTCAAAACCGTTTTTATCACTGGTTGCATCAAGGTATGTAACTTTTCCGTTTACAACAACCTGGGCTATGACGTGATTGAACTGGTCTTTTTCAGGATAAAGGTTTTCAATCCTGCCAAGGTTACCTGTCCGGATTAATACCGGAGTTGCCTTAAATCCTGCCTTTCGTAATAGATTAATTAACAGCAGGTTTATTTCACCACTATTCCCTGATTTTTTATTTAGCACTTCACCAAACTCCCTGACGGCATAAATACTGTAAGTACCATCCCACTTAATATTATTCTTAACAAATTGATATACTCCCTGTAAAACATTAGACGAATCTGTATGTGCTATAGCATCCAGTTCCCCTTTTGCTGCAAAGTCCTGTACAACCCTGTAACCCAGATATTCGCTTTTAATCCAGTTTTGTGTAGCTTCTTCCCATGTTGGCAGCCAGTAAGAATCATATTCAGTAGTCTGGTAATATCTGTTCTCCCATTTTTCCCATGTATCATAGTCCTGGTTTGCTGCAGTTAAAATTGGTATAAAATATGGTTTTTCCACCTTATAAAGATGAGCTTTTACAAAAGGAAATACATCATTGTTATATGGTTTTGGAGTTACAGAGGGCACCTTTTCCATCACAAAACGCATACTTTCACCATGCGACAGGTAAACCTTAATGGTTTTTTCAGGTGATTCATATAAAATATTTTTATTTGCAGCTATTTCACTATATACTTTAGTCAATGGATTTGAATATAAAAATTGCAGCCTTGAGGAATAATCCTGCTGTTCTTTTAAATTCAGGTTTCGCCCCTTTTGAAAAGAAACGAGGTAATTTAATTTACCTGGTATGTTTAATCTGTATTCACTCCATAAAGTTGGTATTGTACTTTGAAAATACCAGTTATTTAGTTTAACAATATCCCATGAGCTTAATGTATAAGTGTACTCAATAATGGAACCCGGCTTTACGTCCAAAAAATTAATGATTTTTTTTCTGTGGCGGCTGTCAACTTCAATATCTACAATTTTTGCACCTACAGTGCTTGTTTTTACGACATTTCCGGTGTAAGAAGTGTTTATAGTGTGGGCTTTAATGCTGTAAAAATTATCATACATTTCATAGGATCTGTAAGGTATTTCTACCCTGGCGTATTCCAACCCGGCTTCTTTTAATATTTTAATCCTTGTAATTTTTTTAAATTCAGCATGAGATCCAACTGAAGAGACACCATAATCACACAGTATTACCGCTGATGCACCAGGTTCGGGTGTGTATGATGTCATTTTTATATCATCAGGAAGAAGTACACCCCACTTAATAGGGTCATTCTGAGCATTTAATTTTGCATGGCTGCATAATAACAAAATAAAAACACCTGATAAAATATTTATTTTAAAGACTTCAGGTTTAATTGATTTAACAGGTCGGATGGAACTCACACTATTTGCATTCGTGTTTGGGTTTAAACTTAAACATGCTCGTTTCATAGTTTTACTTTTCATTTAGTTTAATTAGACCAAAAATTTTTAAATTTTAAATCTTTGCTTCCCTGATTTCCGGCAACTTTTAACTAAGAATTATATCTCTCAATATATTGATATAACAAATAAACAAAAATAATGCCATTATATTTAAAATATTTAGTTAATGTGATTAACTATAATGTTTATTTTTGGTGTGAAAACCAATTTTTATATATGAATATTCTTATAATTGGATCCGGAGGAAGAGAACATGCCATTGCCTGGAAACTTTCCCAAAGCCCTCTACTGGGGAAGCTTTTTATTGCACCCGGTAACGCGGGAACATCCTCTGTTGGCACAAACGTTAATATACAGCCTAATGATTTTGTTGGTTTAGGTAAATTTGTTATCAATAATGATATAAAAATGATTGTGGTGGGACCTGAAGAACCGTTAGTAAATGGTTTTCACGACTATTTCCTTGAACATTCTGAACTAAGCCATATAAAAATAATAGGCCCGCAAAAACAAGGAGCCATGCTTGAAGGAAGCAAAGATTTTGCCAAACGCTTTATGCGGCGCCATAACATCCCAACAGCCAGATATAAAAGTTTTACAAGAACACAGCTTCAGGATGCCTTTACTTTTTTACGCTCTTTAAAACCTCCTTATGTATTAAAGGCTGATGGCCTGGCAGCTGGTAAGGGTGTGTTAATCCCTGATAATATTGACGAAGCTGAAAAAGAACTTGAGTTAATGTTTTCAGGCAAATTTGGTAATGCAGGTTCAACGGTGGTTATTGAAGAGTTTTTATCCGGAATTGAACTTTCAGTCTTTGTACTTACTGACGGTAAATCATATATTATTCTTCCTGAGGCTAAGGATTACAAGCGCATAGGTGAAGGCAACAAGGGATTAAACACAGGGGGTATGGGTTCTGTATCGCCTGTTCCTTTTGCTGATGATATGTTCAGGAAAAAAGTGGAGGAAAGGATAATTAAACCAACAATTGAAGGACTTGCCAGGGATAACATACCTTATTTAGGTTTTATCTTTATAGGATTAATAAGTGTTTCCGGTGAACCCTATGTTATAGAATATAATGTCAGGTTGGGTGATCCCGAAACAGAGTCTGTAATGCCCAGAATTAAGAATGACCTTGTGGAAATGTTCCTTTCTGCAGCAAATGGAACACTTACACAAATAAAACCCGAGTATGACCCCAGGACGGTTTCAACTATAATGTTGGTTTCAGGCGGGTACCCTGGCAGTTACGTCAATGGTAAAGAAATTCTAAATCTGGATAAGACTCATGGCAGTTTAATTTTTCATGCGGGAACAAAGTATTTAGAAAATAAAATAGTTACCAATGGTGGAAGAGTTATAGCAGTTACTTCATTTGGCAGTACAATAAGTGAAACTTTGGACATTTCTGCAACCAATGCTGAAATAATCGACTTTGAAGGTAAATACTTCCGTCGTGATATAGGACTCGATTTAATTCCTTAAAAACTAACAAAGACAAAGTACTATGCTTCTTAGGTTTTTCAGGTCAACGGGTTCACAGATGATAGTATTTATACCATTGCTTGCATTATTTCTATGGTTGCCAGCATTGTTTTATCCTTCTCATTACATTTTGTCTTTCGGCAGTCTAAACATGCCTTTTTATCAATTAGTGGTCAAAGTTTTAAAAGAGTCATCTTTTGTTGGAACATTCATCACTCTGACCTGTATTGTAATACAAGGTTTCCTGCTTGTAAGATTAAACACCAGATTTATTTTTATTAATAACAGAAGCTACCTCCCGGCATTCTTTTTTGTAATCTTAACCTCATCGGTCAAAAATATTCAAACTCTCAATCCGGCTGTATTTGCGGGGTTTTTCCTTTTACTTGCCCTTGAAAAATTATTTGATTCATTCCGGCACGAAAAGCTTTCCTATGAAGTATTTACAGCTTCATTTTTTATTTCTGCTGCAACTTTATTTTATCCTTTTGCAATTTTCCTTATTCTTTTTGTATGGATTGGTCTGGTGGTGCTCAGGCCATTTAACTGGAGAGAATGGGCATTCACAATTATAGGACTCATAATACCTTTTTTTCTGTTAGATAGTTATTATTATCTTTTAGTCAGCAATATCCATATAGTATATAACAGTTTCTTCGACTCATTTACTGTTGTAAATGAAAAAATACAATACAAAAATCCAATTATTTTCCTGAGTATTTACTTAGCTTTTCTCATGGTATTATCCAGTCAGTATTTATTAAATACTTTCCAGGGTAAAAAAATATTACAAAGAAAAGCTTTTACCTTATTTTTCTGGTTATTTGCCAGCACTTTGGCTATGTATTTAATTATTCCCCAAACCTCTGCAGAACTTGTATATTTCCTTGCAATTCCCATTTCATATTTACTGGCAAACTATTTTGTTTTTATCAAATCAAATTTCTGGGGAAATATTTTACTTATAGCCCTGTTTGTTTTGATTATCTGGAATCAGTTTAGCAGGTGATTTCTTCGATTGCGGCCACTGCCATTATCTTTCACCTTATTACCAAAGATAGCAGGTTGCTTTGCTATATTTCCGTACCTCACCCTGTCCCTGGCCAGCCTGGTAGGGCTGGCTTCGTTGCAGGGGTTTGGTTTATTCCTTTATCAATTTAAATACCTGAGATAAGTTGTCACTTGAAAGTTTGACAATAAAAACCCCGGCAGATAAACTGCTGACATCGATCTGAATCGGGTTACTGTTTATTGGCTGCTGCACTAACAAATGCCCTTTAAGGTCATAGATGGAAACAATAAGATTTGTTTCAAATGAAAAGTCATTTCCGGAAATAGTAATTATATCGCGTGCAGGATTGGGCCTGTACTGAAAGGCTAATTAAAGCGAACAAATAAAAGATAATTTTTTTCATAACATTTTTATTATTGGTTAAAACTATTTAAGATAATTTAATTAAAATAACTGGGTTGCCGCCCGCTGGCGACTATAACCAGTATGATTTTATCGTTACTGTCAATCACAGGTTCTTAATCTGCAGGTTTTGTTTTACGGTAATTCATCCAAGCAAGCACAGACACAACTGTTATAACAGCAAGGGTATAGTAAACAAATTCAGGTACGGGAGCAGGCTCACCTTTGGCATATGAATGCAGGCCGGTGAGATAATAGTTTACTCCAAAATAGGTCATTATTATTGAACTAAATCCTATCAACGACATCAGGTTAAATGTATATTCCCCTTTCAGGCCGGGAATTAACCTCATATGGGTAATTATTGCATAAACAAGTATTGAAACCAGTGCCCAGGTTTCCTTGGGATCCCAGCCCCAGTAATGACCCCATGACTCGTTGGCCCATACTCCGCCCAGAAAAGTTCCGATGGTAAGCAGATAGAGGCCAATGAGCAGAGTTATCTCAATTATCAAAGTGAGTTTTGTTATTATCTCTGACGTTTGGATTTCATTGTTTGCGTTTCTGAATATCATAATTACTAAATTTAAAAATGCAAGCAAAGCACCCAGAGCAAGGAATCCGTAACTGCCTGTTATAACAGCTACATGTACGAGTAACCAGTACGATTTTAAAACCGGTACAAGGTTAGTTATTTCGGGATCCATCCAGTTAAGATGAGCTACAAAAAGAATCAGCCATGCAAGTAAAGCAGCTGAAGCAGGAATTATAACTGATTTTCTGGCTAAAAGGGTACCTGCCAGTACAGTTGCAAAAGCAATATATAAAAGAGATTCATAGGCATTACTCCACGGAGCATGACCGGATATATACCACCTGGAAATTAATCCCGCACAATGACTATAAAACAAATAACCAATACAGTAACAGATATATTTATTAAAATATTAATTTCAGCCCGGGAATAAAAATCCTCAGAAAATCCCGCTACTAACAAAATAAATCCTACCAAACCATAAACAGAAGTAAGTAATTGAAAGATATCTAAACGGTTGTAAAGAATTTCAATTTTCTTTTTAACGGGGGATGGTATAATTCCTGATCCGTATTTTACCTGGTAATTATTTATGAGCCCTATTATTTCATCGGGTTTGGACCAGTCCCCGGTCTTGATAGCTTCTTTTAAAGATCTGAAATATAATGGAATAATTATATTTGTAAATACTGAATCATTTCCTTTAAATGATGAACCTGCATTACCAGGTGAATACCATTTTAATTTCGGATCGTCCTTTTTAGGAAAAATATTTAATAATTCCCCGGTATAAATCATGTAGCAAAGGTTTACCCTCTCATCAACCTTAATGATATCATTGTCAAATTTGTTTCTTATACCTGGTTTTTTATGATATGCAACATTTACCTGGGTTTCAAGCAAATATTCCTGCTTACCCCCTACCAGGCTCAATACATCCATAAATGAGGCATAATTGCCTGTTACATTCAGAAGCTTCTTTATCTCAGAATTGGATACTCTTATCATAGGAGTGTTCTGCCAATATTGCGGATAGATCATCATACCCAAAAAAACCTGATCATTGGATAAACCGCTGAACGTTGTGTTGTATGTGATTTTCCTTATCAATTCTGAGCTTAAGGTATTTATTGGTTTAATGCGGCCTCCGGGGTCCTGCACCAAAAGTTCCCCGAATTTTGCAGCATGAGCTTTATTAACTATTACAGTGTCTGATATTCCATCCTGGTTACCTGCTTTTACTGAGGAAGCAAAACCCGCAAAAACCAATAATAACAATATGGTCAGAGTTTTTCGCATATCAATCTGACTTAATTCCCTGTAAAGTTTCCGAATGCGGCTATCGGGATTAAAAAAACTTAGAATAATTCCAAGTGCAAGGATCAGGTATCCAAGGTATGAAATAAGCGTACCCCAGTAGTCGTGGTTCACTGAAAGTATAGTACCCAGCTCATCGGTATCATAGGATGACTGAAAAAACCTGTAGCCCTGATAATTAAGAACATTATTCATAAATATGCGCGAATCGAGCTTAATATTATGTACAGGATCAAGAAGTAAAATTTTACTTTCAAACCATGAAGGACTTTCAGAACCTGGATAATGTTCAATTACAAATTTATTTAACTTTAAAGAAAATGGTATTCTTGTTTTTTTAGCTCCTATATTTACAGTAATATCTGTATTTGCCAGTTTAATGTTTACAGGGTCGTTTAGCCCTTCCGTGCGGATGTAATAATTAACCATTTTGCTTTGTCCTGAAGCTGTAATCCGCAAATGAACAGCATAATCACCAGCATTAAGGCCTGTGTCAGCAACGTTCATGCCGCCTGACTTCAGTGTATTTGGAATAATATCAAGACATTCAATCAAAACTTTTACATCGTGTGTTTTTAAAGTGATTGAGTGGTAGTTATTACCAAAGTTTGAAATATAAATTAATTTACTAGCACTTGCTACCTGACCGTTATTTATTGCTGTGGCCCTGAAGTATATGTCATTGCTTACTATCTCATCAGATGAATTTCCTTCACGTATATGCATGTAACCATCTTCACCCAAGAATCTTGTTATTGCTGCTCCTGTCAGAATCAACAGCAATGCCAGGTGAAAAATAAACATAGGTAATTTTTTCCTTGTATACATCTTTGAAGTAATCATAACACCGCAAAGATTTATAAAAGCCAGAGATAATAATAATTCAAACCACAATGCATTGTAAACTAATGCCCTGGCTGTGGATGTACCATCAGCACTTTCAATAAAGGTTGCTATGGCAATTGAAATTGCAAAAGCCAATAATAAAAATGCCATGAGGCGGGAAGAAAACAAAAATTTATATATCTTGGACATGGAGTTTTAATTTTAGATTTTTGATTTAAGATCTGCGATCCTGATTTTAAAATTAATTTAATTATTTCGCGACTCTTAACTTATGATTCATTACTCTATCATAAAGTAAAATAAACATTACAACAGATTATTTGTTCCAACAGCTAAAGTAGTTAAAATGCAATTATTTTCTAAGAAAAATATTGGAAGCATGTTTCTTCTCACAAGGGGAAGTTTATCAATAGCCATAGCTTTTTCAGCTGTAGCAGGACAATTATTATACACACATAAATTCAATCTGCAAACTTTATTTACTTTCATAGGAGTATTTTTGTTATCAGGTGCCGCCTCAGCGTTAAACCAATATCAGGAAAGGTTCATTGACGCTAAAATGGGACGAACACACAACCGGCCTCTACCAAAAGGTGAAATAAGTCCAAATTCAGCCTTACTTATTGTTTTTTTAACAGGGTTAGCCGGCTTCTTAATATTATTTTTTGCAACATCCAGGATATCTGCTTATTTAGGAATATTAAATTTACTCTGTTATAATCTTATTTATACTCCTTTAAAAAGAAAATATTCGTTAACTCTTTTAATTGGTGCTGTTACCGGTGCTATACCTCCTGTTATCGGCTGGTGTGCTTCTGGAGGTTATATATTTGATTCGACAATAATTCCTGTAGCTGTTTTCATGTACTTTTGGCAAATACCTCATTTTTGGCTTATTTTGTTTAAATATAGCAGTGAATATGAAAATGCAGGATTTGGTCCGCTTTTATATATAACCAGGGGAGGCAATAAAAAATTAGTTTTATTTATTTGGATATTAGGGACTTCTGTAAGTACGGTATTTTTCCCTTATTTTCAAATAGTAAAAGGCTTATTCCTTATAGTTATATTATTGTCTGTTAACCTTTTTATAATTTATTTTTTCTATTTATTTCTATTTAATGCAAAAGAACCCATTAAATTGCGTTCGGCATTCGGGACCTTCTATTTATACCAGACTCTTATATTAGGAATCATTCTTATAAGTGCAATATATGGTAGCCAGTTTTAGACGATACATA
The DNA here is from genome assembly GCA_963766305.1 of uncultured Bacteroidota bacterium. Classification (GTDB taxonomy): domain Bacteria; phylum Bacteroidota; class Bacteroidia; order Bacteroidales; family JAAUTT01; genus JAAUTT01. The sequence goes on along the minus strand of CAVYAE010000025.1, from coordinate 72,924 downwards.
AAATGTATATGCAAAATAAAACTCAAATCTTTGGCATTAATAACATCATTGTTGATTTGCTTTTATTTATCAGGATGTTATTACCGTAATGAGCAGGACCTTTATCCTGCTGCTTCAACCTGTGATACTTTAAATGTTACATATTCATTGTCAGTGAAGCCTATTTTAACAAACAGCTGTTATTCATGTCATGCAGGTTCTGGTGAAGAAGGGGTTATTCTGAATACATATTCAGGAGTTAAACAGTACATATCAAATGGTATATTAATTGAGGCTGTTACTCATACAGGAAATGTAACTCCCATGCCCTATGATCAACCTAAACTTGACAACTGCCAGATTGCCATCATTGAAAAGTGGGTTAAAAATGGAGCACTGGACAATTAAATCATTACCAACATTATATGTTTAAAATTGGTGTTATATTATCATTATTAATAATTTCTGCTGTCAGGGTTTTTGCACAGGATATAGATAGTTTATTAAGTGTGGCTGACAATACTTCAACAGAGTATACTACTGCAACATTTAAATCGACCAGGATTATTAACGGACATTCAATAAAACGTATGCATACAGGCCAGCTGGATGTAAGATTTTCGCACAGGTTCGGTGCTATAAATGAAGGTGCATATACTTTCTGGGGACTGGATGAGGCTAATATACATTTCTCGGCGGATTATGGAATCACTAACTGGGTAATGGCAGGGCTGGGGCGCGATTCATACGAAAAAACCTATGACGGATTCTTTAAATTCTCCTGTTTAAGACAATCCAAAGGTGCAAGGAACATGCCTGTATCCTTATCTGTTTTAACAGCCTCATCAATAAATACACTAAGTCCTTCTGACCTTGACCTGCCAGGTGACAATGTTAATTTTTGGAACAGGGTCAGTTATATTTATCAGTTATTGGTTGCAAGAAAATTTAATGAACGGCTATCACTTGAAATAAATCCGACCCTTGTTCATAGTAATATGGTTATGACTAAATTAGACCCAAACGATGTTTATGCCATTGGTTTTGGAGGAAGGATTAAATTAAGCAAACATGTTACCTTTAACGGGGAATGGTACCATATATTTTATTCAAGAATGTACCATCCCGGCAGCCCTACCTACGATCCTATTTCTTTTGGCTTTGATATTGAAACAGGTGGTCATGTTTTTCAATTAATGATTACCAATTCAGAGGCAATCAATGAAAAAGGATTTATAACAGAAACAACCGGCCAGTGGAGTAAAACTAACCTGCATATAGGGTTTAATATTTCAAGGGTTTTTGCTTTAAAAAATTTAAAATAATATAGATGTCATGAGACTTAGGATTTTAATTTTTTATTTCTTACTGATTTCCCAGGTAATTTTCCCCCAAAAATATATTTCAAAAAACGCACATGTGTGGTTTTATTCACATACTCCAATGGAAGATATTGAAGCTCATAACCGTCAGGTTGTTAGTGTTCTGGATATTAATACAGGAGAAATTTCTTTCAGTTTGCTCATAAAATCATTTGAATTTAAAAGAGCTCTTATGCAGGAACATTTCAATGAAAATTATATGGAGTCTGATAAAATACCAAAAGCTTCTTTTAAAGGCAAAATCAATAATATCGAAAAAATTAATTTCAAAACAGATGGTGTTTATCCTGCTGAAATTACCGGGACAATAAATATTCACGGTGTTTCTAAAACAATAAATATTACCGGCTCTATAATGGTTCAAAAAGGAGTAATAAGTGCAGGTGCTAAATTTCAGTTAATACCTCAGGATTACGATATTAAAATTCCTGCGCTTATAAAAGATAAAATAGCTAAAGCAATGGATGTGACTGTAGAACTAACTTATACGGAATTTAATAATTAATCTGAAGGTATCTGGGTTTAGCAATTTGGAATTTGTAGTTTGAAATCCGGTTAAACTTAAATATTAATTTAAAGTATATGAAAATATTTGGAAGAACCTTTTTTATAATATCTGTTATATTAATAGTTATGGCAGGTATATTCATCCGGGAATGGGTGTATAAAGAACCTGATAAAAGTGTTGGAAACAGGAGTACTGATATTATAATTTCAGCCGGACAATTGGTTAAAGCGTTTGAGGAAGATGAAAACTCAGCTAATGCAAAATATTTGAATAAAATAATAGAAGTTACCGGAATTATTAAAAGTATAACTGAAAACGTCAAAGAAATTTCTGTCGTTATTAAAGATGACGATGCAACAGCCGGCGTATCCTGCAGTTTTGACCTTTCTACCATAGAAAAATCAAATTTTGTGCCTGGAAAATCAATAATTGTAAAAGGAATCTGTAATGGATTCTTAATGGATGTGGTCCTGAATAAATGTGTAGTAATTAAGTTTCTTTATAAATAGTCAATAAAATCCGCCTAACCGGGGTTACTAAGGATTAGGTGCTGCCGAAATATTTTGCACAGCAACGTGCCATTTCCCTACTACAGGATAACTTACTCCCTTATTGCTGCCCCGAACCTTATTGTCCTGTCCAAAATAATACAATGGCCAGCCATTGTAAGTAATTTGAGAATAAGTATCGATAGTGGTAAAAGAGAACAAGGAAGCATTTAGTGCTGAGGGTACAACGGCAGTTGTTATCTGGTAAATTGGCCAGGCAGAATTATTTGAAAAACTTGCATTTGTGAATTCATTAACTTTAAAACTATCAATAGTATATGTGTACAAAGTTAATCCTCTGTCATCAGTCATATATACAGTGGTTCCCAAACCAACAGTATATGTACTTGTGTAATTGTTTCCATCAGATCCGACCAATTGTCCATTTGCAATCATAATTGTATAATTGGGCTTTGCTACAAACCAAACTCCATCTGACCCATCCCCACTGATCATTCCTGCAGCCTCTTTTACCCCATTGCCATTAGGTGAATAATAATATAGCGGCCAGCCCTTATAACGGGTTTGCTTTATTCCTCCAACAATAATAGTATCGAAATCAGCAATATTTAAATTACTTGAAATGCTGTCTTTTGTAATATTACCCGCGTAGAAGACTGGCCAGTAATTCTGGCATCCATTGTTACACGTATTAATTCCTTTATAGTCATCAGAAAAAAAATAAACAGCAACTCCATTTTTATCGGTGAGATAAGCTCCAAGCGTTGAACTTGTATCTACCTTTACACTTAATTGTTGTGTAGTTTTAACCGGTGTAGCTGAATTATCAGATTTTTTACAGCTAAAATATAAAAAAGATAAACTTACAGCTATTAACAAGGAAATTATAATTTTCGGTATGGTTTTCATAATATTATAATTTGTTATAGTTTTAATTTAGACTAATTCTAATTACTATATTAAACAAATATTATGCCATTATATTAAAATTTAAAATATTTAAATTCAGGTATTTATTTAACTTTCACGTATTTATCAAACTACTGGTCCTGCTCCCGTAATACATGCAGGATATTTTCCCGGGATGCATATACATGGTTTTCATATGGCAATAGTACCAATCGTGCAACAGCATCATGTCCCTTGAGGTCCTTAATACCAGCATGGGCATTATCCGCCGGTTGTGTAATATAGGTATTATTGGGTTCTTTATTTCCTTCTCCTGTGATAGGAAAATCTGCTTCATCCGGTTGGTATATCCCCTGACAGACCAATAAACAGGAGTCCCATTGATACTATTATCATAAATAATTAGTTGGGGACGGGGTTTAACAGGGGAAAAAAATCACAAAGCTATATACTGTTTGTTTTGTAAATTTACCCTATAGCTTTTTCACAAAGGAAAGTATTACCACGGCTTTCCCTGCTTTACCTTCCTGAAATTGTATAAATATATGATATACTCCGGTTTTCTGGCAATCAAAATCAAAACCCTTATATTCCTTACCCGTTGCGGCATTATAGCTGCTTGCAAGCAGCGATCCGGTGTCCAGAAGCTGAACAAAGCCTTTTCCGGGAGAGTCGTCGTCTGTACAAATTGTAATCCTGTATTTGGTGTCCTTTTGTAATATCATGGAATATTTCGCAATAGGGGATTTTTCATTTCCCTGCGCAGCCTGCAGCTGCACGGAAAAATCTTTAACATAGGTAGCGTCGCTACCTGCTACACCTGAACAAATTTTAACTTTCTGCTCGTCGGACTGAGATAAAGCCACAGAACAAATTGATAAGAAAACAATTGGCAGTAATAATTTTATATTCTTCATTTTATATATTTTATAAAGAATTTTTAATCGTTAATCAATACCTTGGCAAAACCTGTATATTTATTTAATCAGGTTATTTCTAACAGTTTCAGTAGTTGAGATAATTCTTTTAAGCAACTCCGGACTCATGTCAACGGTACTCTTTGATGATCCAACAATAGTCAGCATACCGTTTTTTTCTATAGTTTTTGGTTCACCAACCACTATAGTTATTTTTACGTCATCAAACTCCTTTTTCAAACTTTCCAAATTTGTAATCAGGTTGCTAAAGTATGGTTCTTTTTGATAATTTTTCAAAATAAGTATTAATTCATTGAAAATAGTCTTTTGTTCTCCTATATTATCTGACAATTTTTTATCAGGTTTATCCTTACATACCTGTGTAGTCAGATAAAGACCTTCAATATAAACTCCGGCCACCATTAAAGCGCTCAGATTACTGCGGTTATTTTTCCTAAGGTAGTCATCCATTACATTAAAACTATGTATTGATATATACATTAATGAATCAATATTCTCATTATTTGTTGCCAGGCGTTTTAAGGTAACAAAATCAAAAAACTGACCTACGTTTATGCCTTCAGCAAGTGATTTTATTGCAGTTATATATGAAAGTACAGATGAAGTTTTGTGGTACATGTTCAAATAACCTAAATCGGCACCAAAAATACCCAGGTTAAAGGCTTTTGAAAAGCTTGTATTATAATTATCTGTATTACCTGTAGGAGCCAGATATTTTTGAGAAAAGGGAGTACCCATACTTTTTATAAGGGCTGCCATTTCAACCGGTGAAGAGATATTTTGTACCAAATCCTCCATTGATTTTTCATCAACCTTAAGACCTGTTAAGGAAACTGCAGAATCCGAAGCTCCAAAATCACCTGATGACTTATTTCCTCGTGATCTGCAAGATGTTACCAGTGCAATCCCAATCAATAAATAAACCAATTTCTTAACCATAGCTGAACAATTAATAATTATTATAATTAATCCGGTATTTCTCCTCTAAACTTAATTCTACCCATTAAATTAAGTAATTTACTCAACAATTCAAAATATAGAGTAATATATAATAATAGGGTAAATACCCATACTACAATCATATTATACCAGTATGTATCGTAATATTTTCCAAGAAAAGGTTTGCGCGGAGCATAAAAATGTGACCTTAAACTCCATATTCCTTTAATTGAAGGGTCCTTAAATATTGGATCTATTTGTTGCACCAATTCATGATTGTATTCTAGTATCTTGTTTTTTTCAAATACTTTTTTTACTGCGTCTGAAACACTTTCGTTGTGGTAAGTATTTTTATAATATTTATAACGGGCTTCATCCTTATTTAACTCTTTAGCAATCATTGCTTCCTTAATCTGATTTGCCTCTTCAAATTTCTTTGTGTAATAATCCTTCATTTTATCGATAAATGATTGCAAAGCTTCAGCCATTTTGATACTGAACTTTTCAGGCAAAATTCCATCCGCATTTTTAAAAGGCATATCTTTGTTGACCATTAATTCTTTAGAAAATTCGTTTTTTAAAAGTTCAAGATTCCCTTGTGTTGATAAAATTTTCCCTGTTTTTGAAACTCTTCATTACACTTATCTAAGTTTTTTTGAAGTTCAGGTATTAGGTATACCTGCTTAAAATCAGCACTACTTGTTTGTTTTTCAATATTATAAAAAACCTTTTCGAATTTATTGTCCTTAAACTGGTGAACCATCAATGCTTCATAAGACCATTTGGTAACCATGATGTCTGCAATGACCGGTACCTTATCAACACTGCCTACGGTTCGGTTTAACTTATCATAATTAAACATGGCGCCGCTTAACACCATCATTGGTATCATAAGTAACGGAATAAGGATATAAATAGTAACAGCAGAATTAAAAGAAGCAGAAATATTAAGACCCAACATATTGGCAAAGCAGGCTGTAGAGAACAGAGCAAACCAATAAAAGAAATTCATATTATGTATACCAAGTATAGTATTGGCTATAAGTACAAATGAAAGAGACTGTATGGCACTTATGGTAAATAAGAGTATTACCTTGGAAAACAGGTAACTCGATCTGCTAAGGTTAAGGAATGCTTCCCGTTTTAATATTTTACGGTCTCTTATAATTTCTTCGGCACTAACCATTAGTCCTAAAAACAAGGCAACTATGATACTCATGAAAATATAAATAGGAATATTCTCATTTTCTCTGAAAATATAAACTTTTGATGTAGGGTCAGCAATATAACGGATAATATATGAAAGCATTAGTCCGAGTATAGGAGCTTCCAGAAGGTTAAGAGTGATATATTGGGTATTGCTTATCTTTGAAAAAAAATCACGAAGGGTATAAATTTTAAGCTGGCTTAACTTACCCGGTATACTGAGGGATTTTGGAGGTCGTTCGTTTACAGGATTCTGTTTCTCAGGATTAAAATTATTATTGTAATAATCTTCCCATTTGGTTGGAGTAACTTTTCTTTTGTCTGTGTATCGTCCAAATTCGTCTACTACTTTAGCTTCTACAATGTTAAAAATAAGTTCGGGGTTAACATTTCCACAAACGGGACATTCTCCCACATTATTATTTATTTGTGCATCTATACGTTTAAAATACATGACTGCTTCTACCGGATTGCCGTAATAAATCAAATATCCTCCGGTATCCAGAACAATCATTTTATCGAACATTTTGTAAATTTCAGACGAAGGCTGGTGAATAACTACAAATATAAGTTTACCCTTCAGAGCAAGTTCTCTAAGGAGATCCATTACATTTTCAGAGTCGCGGGATGATAAACCGGAAGTTGGTTCATCGACAAATAATATGGAAGGTTCCCTGATTAATTCAAGGGCAATATTCAGCCTTTTACGTTGTCCTCCGCTTATTGTTTTATTAAGGGGTGACCCTACCTTCAAATCCCTTCTTTCCAGCAACCCAAGATTCGACAGTGTCTTTATTACCAAACTGTTTATTTCTTCATCTGATTTATTGCTAAAGCAAAGTTTCGCATTATAATACAGATTATCATAAACAGTAAGTTCCTCAATCAGTAAATCGTCCTGTGGAATTAATCCAATTACTCCTTCAAGTTTTTCCTTTTCAGTATGAAGGTTAATACCATTAATAAGTACTTCTCCCTTCGAAGGTTTTTCGGTACCGCAAAGCACATTAAGGAGTGTGGTTTTACCTGCTCCGCTGGCTCCCATTATTCCTATAAGCTTACCATGACCTTCAGAAAAGGTAATGTTGCGTAATCCTACATTACCATTAGCGAACTTATATTCAAGATCATTAACATGGAATGATATTTTGCTGGAAGTGATATCAGCCATAAAATGAGATACCACATCACTGTAATATACAGGTTTGCCCTTGGGCATTTTAACGGCACTGCCGCTGGCAAAAAGGTATATCCTTTTGTTGGTTACAACCAGTCCGTTTAAAAATAAATCCTCATGACCGGTATATTTCAGGAAATAGAGTTCAACACTGGGAACCCTGAGTATAAAGATATTGCCTTCAAGTTTTTCAGTAAGCAAAAATTTACTGAACGAACCTGAAAGTGGACTGTCTGAAATTATGAGTATATTAGACTGGTCCATTTCGTCAGGTTTATTTTTTAAAACAAACCTTTCAATTTCCCTGAATTCCTCCTTCGACAGGTTAAATACTTCAGCTACGGTATTTATTATTGCCATCCGCTGATCAGTAAACTTTCTGTCGGTATTTACGAGCTCATATAACCTCACTAACACAACTACTTTTTGCTCTTGTGTCAGTGTTTTGTTTATTTTTTTACATATCCCCAGGATACGCACAGAATCTTTGACAGAAGTCAGTTTTTTCTTGTTGTCCTCATTGGAATCATCTGTCTTATCATACCCTGCAAAGTTATCAAATAAGGATAAGTATTCGTTAACAGCCTCATCATTCAACTGTTGAGTCAGAAAATTTTTTACATACTCCCTTTCATTAAGTTCAACTCCTTCATCCTGTTTTGCGATGATGGCAAAAAGTTGCATTAATGCTTTGAGAATTTCTTCACTCATTTTTTTGAATATTCAGTGTTAAAGGTTACAGGTTGCCTAAAATCCATACTCCCGAAACCAGGTCCTTAGTACTTGTTTCTGAATTAAGATATTGGTATCTGAACAAATGGCACATCTACAATATCTGCATATTCTTCTCCAGCTTCCTTCATATCTTCATCGTCTTCAGCATAATGCCAATGCACTACCACATCTTTACCGGCTTTATGCAATTCTTCAAGTTTCATTAAAATATCAAGTAAAACTTTTGAAGATGCAGTATTAAAATAAACTAACTTAAAGTTAAACACAGTCTTGGCATTAGGTGTCTGGTTATATTTATCCACCCATTGTATTAAGGGAGAATAAAAAGTATTAACATCTTCAGGTAATGAACGGCCAGATATTTCAAAAACGTTGTTGGCCGCATCAAGCAATACTGTAGGGGTTTCATCAGTACCCATAATTTTGATAACTTCCATAATATCTATGATTTAAAAATTTTTATACAACTCTTGAAATGGTCGAAGTTAATAAAAAGAATGAGGCATCGTCGTTGATAGGCAAAAAGTGATATTCAAGGTTTTTACCTGTTTTTCTTTTTATATCTATGAAGCCAAGTCCGGCACCACCCTTGTCAGAGAGACGTCCTTCCTTTATTTGTTTTTTGTACAACTCTGTTAATTCTTCTTTATCCAGATTGTTTACCTGTTCCAAAAGATTCCTCAGATCCACCATCTTATCATTTTCAATTGCATTTCCTGTGGTTACCGTATATTCATCTTTACCCTTTGCAACCATGAATATACCTCTTCCGGAAAATAAATAATCATTAGATCCGAAATCATCGGCATGCTTGCTTATGTTTTGCAAACATTCCACCATGACATGAAAAACCTTTTTCTGCACAGAATTAGACTCTTCTTCTTTAGCCATATTTGACTCTGTAAGAGAAGTAAAAGCCTTAGTAATCTGATGGGTTATTTCTCCTTCATATACCAGTGTAATTTCGTGTTCCTTCATTGATTTATAAAATTCATAAACAAACTCCAGGAAACCTTTCACATCTTTTCTTTCGATTGTACCCATAGCTCTATTTATTTTGAATTGTTTTGTAAAATTAAAATTCTATCCCAATTAATAAAACATCATCTATTTGTTTTTCTTTTCCTTTCCAATTTACAAATTCTTTGTCAAAATACTGCCTGTATTCATCCATTGAGAAACTTGCATTTTGTACAATTTGTTCTCTTATTCTTCCCGGGGAATATTTTTTAAATTCTGGACCGCCCAATTGGTCCGGAAGACCATCTGAGAAGAAAAATGCCTTATCGCCTTTTTCTACGGTTATTAAATAGTCAGTAAAATTTTTCTCGGGTTTATTACCAAGCGGAATACCACCAATTGCCTGCCTGTCACCTTTGTACTCTATTAATTCACCTTGTTTAAGATAATATAAAGGTCTGTGTGCCCCTGCATAATGAATTTCATTTTTCTTCGGCACATATTTGACAAGGGCAATATCCATCCCGTCCCTACCCTGTGCATCTTCCCTGTTCTGTTTTAAAGTATCCCTTACTCCATTGTGCAAAAGATCACAAACCTCACCGGCTGTGTAATCCCTATCGTGGTCAACTATATTATTTAAAATAAAGTAACCTATAAACGAAAGCAAGGCACCCGGAACACCATGACCTGTACAATCCACCACGGCTATGTACAATACATCATCTCTCCTGAAGAACCATGGAAAATCTCCGCTAACAACATCCCTTGGTTTATAAAATATAAATGATTTAGGCAGGTATTCTCTTATAAAATTGTTGTCAGGTAAGATAGCAGACTGAATCCGCTGAGCATAATTTATACTGTCTTCTATCTTCCGGTTTTTGTCAGCAATTTCAAGTTCAATTCGTTTTGCTTCAGTAATATCGTGACCAACAAATAAAATTGTTTCAAGTTCATTTTCATTAAATTCCGGAATTGCATCTATACTCATAATACGTTCCAGAACTTTATCACCGGCATTGACTGGAATGGTAATCTGATTATTCCTTTTATTTGGGGTGGCTTTTATTTCACTGATTGCACTATTGAAATATTCAAGCAATCCAACCGGCATGTTTATATCATTAATAGTTTTATTGAGGGTATCGGCGGTATGCACTCCCAGATAATCTTCAACTATGGGGTTGGCGTAAAAAAACATGCCGTACATGTTAAGCCTAATAATCATATCGAGAGAATTTTCAGAAAGAGACTGCATTTTACTTTTCATTCTTTCTTCCTTTTCCGCCCTTTTCCGTTCAGTTATATCCTGGGAATTTAATATAATTCCGTTTATAGCCGAATCATTTATAAGGTTTTTGCCCGTTGTCTCCAGAAATATCTTCTGTCCATCCTTTTTCAAATATGTATACTGAATAGTAATGGAATCAACGGGGTTTACAAGTAATTGCTGGAACATATTCCTAAGATCGGCTTCTCCTTTACGTGTTAACCTGTCAAAATCCTTTCCTTTCATCATTTCTTCAGGTGTAAATCCAAGTATACTTGTAACGGAAGGACTTATATAACTTAACTTGAGGGCTTCGTCGTAAATGAAAATTACCTCGGACGCATTTTCCAACAGGGAATGCAGTCTTTTCTGAGCATTTTCAACTTCAATAATCTGGGTTTCCAGTTTTTCATTTGATTTCTGCAACTCCTCCTGCGTAGCACGCATTTCTTCTGCTCCCTGTCGAAGTTGTTCTTCGTTTTCCTGAAGTTCTCCGGTCATTTTCCGCGATTCTTCAAGTAAACGTTCAGTTTTCTCATTCACCCTGAGGTTGAAGATGGTACGGGCAATGATCTCACCCAGCTCTTTCATAAAATGGATGGTAAGCTCAGGTAATTCTTCCAAAAGAAAAGCAAATTCAATTATACCTTCGAGCTTTTCGTCTGAAACCAGTGGTACTATAAGTATTGAACAGGGTCTGCGTTCACCGAGCAAGCCTGATGTTATGGTAATATAATCCTCAGGTACTTCAGTACGGTAAATAATATCCATTTCATAGGCACATTCTCCTATTAAGCCTTCACCAATTTTAAACTCCTGATTAATAAATTTCTGACGATTATATGCATAAGTTGCGATATTTGTAAGTACCTGTTTATCTTCATCAAATAGGTAAAAGGCCCCCTGTAATGCATTGATATAATTAATCAATTTTACAAGGGTATCGTAGGCCAAATTATCTATTTTATTATGAATCCGCAGGATATTTGATATAGCTTCCTTACCGGCAGCTATCCAGGTTTGTTCGTATTCTTTCCTGGTATTAAGCAGGAGATTATCACGCATCAAAATTAATGACTTACCCAAAGCATCATCATCTCCCGATATTACAAAAGGACTCGTATAATCTCCTTCTCCTATCCGTTTTGCAAAATCTGCATTTGTGTTAATGCGTTCATTTAGTTTCCGGAGATCCATCATAAATTTTTCCTTATCCTGGATTTTATCTACTATGATAAGATAAACAAAAATACCAACTACAACCGGAGTGAGATCCAGAAGGAATATTTCCGGATGATTTAAATGAAGCGTTACCAGGTAAGATAAGGTAATTGCATTGCCTGAAACTATGGCATCCATAATCCATGAAAATATTGGAAACACAAGACTTACTGCCATCCAGGTTATAATAGTACGAGTACTTTCCTTAGTAATATTTGCCAACTTTACTGACATAATTAAACTTTATAAATGTTTACCAGAGTTGCGGCCACCTTTTCTCCTACTTTGTTCAATGCTTTTTCCGTACCGGAGTTGAATTTTGAAAATGTTGCATACTCAATCAACCCAATTACATCATCTTCAAAAATTAATGGTAAAAAAACCAATTCTCGCGGACTACCTTTACCCAAACCTGAAACAATGGTAAAATAGTTATCCGGTATTTTTGACAGAGAAACAGTTTTTTTGTTTTTAATAGCCTGTCCGGGAAGAGTTTCTCCAATTATAAAATCTGAAGGTTTTTTATCAGAATAATATGCATATAAAGCATTACACTGGAAAATATTCGAACCCTTTTTTCTTAAATACAATACTCCCTGTACAATTTTAAATACATCTGAAATATTGATAAGTAATCTTTCGGTATATTTTCCAAGATCTTTAATGTTTTCAGGTAAAATATCGGTTAAATCTATTTCTTTTTCTTCCGGCGTAACAGAATTTTTATTGATATTAGTTAATGTATTGTCTTTTTGTTGTGTTGAATTAACACTATCTGTTTTATCCATGTCATGACAAACGGGATTATCTTTTAATTGAACCATTACGAACATAGCTACTCCAAAGGCCAATACCAATAAAAACATAACAGTCACCAATATTCCCGGACCTGATGCAATACTTATAAATTTATTATTTACAATTATAAATAATGCAAATACTATTACTTCGAACAGTATAAACATTAAGAGATTATAGCCTTTAAACCGTTTGACGATATTCATCCCTAAATAATTTGATTTTAATGGTGGGATGGAACCCGCATTATTTTCATAATTGTTTGAGCTTAAATTTAAAGATGCTCGTTTCATAGAAATTATAATGATAAAAGAAATTTAATTATTTCTTCAGCTTTAAAAACATGATCAACTTTTGTTATTTTCATTGATGTTTCTGTCATTGTTCTTACCTGGCAATCTTCAGGATCCTGGACTATTGTAAGGCCATTATTTTCCTTTATTTTTTTTAGTCCCTGTGCCCCGTCACTGTTGGCTCCTGATAAAATAATGCCTATAAGTTTATCCCTGTACACATTTGATGCTGTAATAAATGACAAATCTATTGAAGGACGTGAGTGGTGCACAGGTTCTTCCGTGGATAAGGCAATTCTGCTTCCAAGTTCAATATACATATGGTAATTGGCAGGTGCAAGATATGCTCTCCCGGGTTTTATCTGTTCCTTATCATCGGGTTCAACGACGGGCATTCTTGATTTTATTGAAAGAGCCTCAAGAAAACCGGATCGTATATGCTTTAGCCTGTGCAGGCTAAGGAAAACCGGCATATTAAATGTTTCAGGCAATGAACTTAGTATACTGGTTACTACCTGAAAACTTCCTGCGGACCCTCCAATAACAATTGCCTTATACATTTTTATTTTCTTTTATAAATGCTTTCAGAACTATAAATCAATGAAAATTCATGAGTACCAAAAAAATTGTTAAGAGATTCTTTAACTCCTATAATTAGAATTGCTCCTGCCGGCAAATCGTTATATAACAACTTAACTATCCTGCTTTGCAAAGTCTGATTAAAGTATATCATTTTATTGCGGAATAATACTAACCTTACTCCTTGAGGAACCCGGTCAAGTGTAATTTCCTGTTTATAATATGTGACATTTTTTAATAAAGTAACATCCCTTACCACTTCGCCATTTGTCAAAGTGTAATAATCGGACAATTTGTTTTTCCCATTGAATCTTACATAATTATCGGTACTGATCTCTATTTTGCTGTTTGCCATTATACCGGATTTTATAGTTTGTATGCTCTTATTACTTAAAGAGGAAACTACTATCTGTACATTATTTAAAATTCCCATTTCCTGAAGTACTATGCATAAAGAAAAAAGTTCATCTCCTGAAACAGAATTTGGTATCCATACTTTTAAGTCATTATTGCCTTCTTTAATAAAAGATGGCAATAAGTCATCCCGTATAATTCTCCAGATCGAAGGATCACGAAACATTTCTGTTGAAGGCACTTCAATATTGTTAAGAATAGTTTCAAAAAACTTATTATCCTGTAAGACTTTTTCTATAAAAATTTCTGCATACTTAATATTATTTTGATCTATAATCCTCTCCAGACGCTGTTTAAAGGAAGTCAAAGCATAATCCGTAAAGTCATAGTTATATTTATCAGCTATGGCATTAATAATATTACGGGTCTCAACTATTCCCAATTCAAACATACTTCTTAAAATTTATCCGGTTGGTTACCAAGCATATTCTTAAGACGTTCTATTTCGTCATTTGCATCTTCCAAAATCTGGTACTTAAGTTTTTTCTCAGTAATATCCATCCCAAAAAATTGTATTTTCTTTATAACTCCTTTATTATCCTTTATAGGCACAAAACTAACCATGAGCCATATTTGATCCCCGGTAGGTTTTGTCCTTTTAATGACCCCATTGTAAGTTTTATCCTTATGAATTTCTGTCCATATCAATTCAAACTGCTTAATTTCATCGGGTTTAAGAAATGTTCTGTAATTTTTACCAATTAACTCATTATGGCTATAGCCTGTTGTATCTGTATAGTTGGCATTGGCTTCAAGGATGTCTCCTTCAGGATTAAGTTCACAATTTATAAAACCATTAACTACAATGCTTTTATACTGTTCATAATTATATTCCAAATTGGCAAGTGAACTTTCGCTTTTTTTCAGACTTTGTTCCAGGTTTATGGTTTCGGTAATATTGGATCCTATACCTAAAATTTTATAAGGTCGACCCTCATTATCGAGTATTGGAGAATAGTGTACAAGGTAAAAATCAGTAGTTCCTCCTGTGAGGTTAACTTCTTCATGGCGTACGACGCTTTTTCCCTGTTTAAGGGATTTTAGCAGGTTATAAAATTCTTCATTCTCGTTGTTGAATGAAAATATAGTTTTTAAGGTGCGGTTAATTAATTCATCACGGCTTAATTTAAGCATAACTGCAAACTTCTTGTTTATTTCAATTATCCTTCCGTCAATATCGCATTGTATAACCAGAGAAGATATGTCCACGGCATGAATAAGGCTGTTAAATTCTGCTTCCCTTCGTGCTGATTCTTCCTGTGTGGATTGCAATTCTTCAAGGTTCTGCCTCAATTCTTCTTCCTGCTGCACCATTTCTTCAGCCTGCTTTTTTGATTGTTCAAGCAGACGCGTTGTATTAATATTAATTTTCACGGTTGCAAAAGTAGAAGCTGTACTTTGTGCTATTTTCTCTACAAATTCTATTTCATGAGCCTTAAAAACATTAAAAGATGCTAATTCTATGATACCAAATATTGCTTCTTCTGTTTTCATTGGGACAATCAATATACTCCTTGGCGGAGCATCACCCAAACCTGAAGTAATTTCTATATAATTATCCGGTATATCAGTCAGGAATATGGTTTGTTTTTCCAGTGCACATGTTCCGGTAAGTCCTTCGCCGATTTCTATTCTTTTTTTCAAATATTTTTTACGATCGAAGGCAAATGCAGACATTAGCTCCAGATGTACATCATTGTGCACTTCGTCATTATAAAGAAATATACCTCCCTGATTAGCTGCCACATACCTTACCAAATTGGAAATAATCTCATCAGACAGAGTTGACAAATCATTGGTTTGCATTCTCAGTATTTCACTGAATTTTGCCAGTCCTTCGTTGGACCAGGCTCTTTTCTGCTCTTCTATTTTATATTTTTTATCTTCTTCCGCTGCTTTATTCAGGCTTTTTTCCATATTAAGAAGAGCGTTGGCCAATGTATCGTCTTCACTTAATGGTACCATATTTACTTCTTGATTACCTGTACCTATGTTGGATGCAAATTTTATTTTTTCATTTAAACTTACGGTATAATTATTTAGAAGACTCCCTATTTCTGCAAGTTCTGAACTTCCGGTAAGTTTTATAGGAGGAGGCAGTTTCCCTTTTAACAGGTCGGATGTAAAATCTTTTAAGCGTTGAACAGTAATAATTATTACCCTAGAAAACCTGTAAAAAAATAAAAAGTAAAATGCCAGCAATAATATAATTACAGATAAATCTGATAAGAAGGATATTAAATATGCATGGCTTATATTTTTATTTATCAATACATAAGCTTCTTTAGATTTGTTGCTTAGCCGGGCCAGCAGACTGTTAACTTCACCCAGCATTCCCTCAGATCCGCAAAGGCCAAGATTAGTGTCAAATTTTTGTAAAGACTGGGTCAGTATCGCAAAAGATTCCAGTTCACTCAAAAACTTAATGCGATATGGCTCGTCTATCCCTTTGATAACAGAGGGCTTTCTTAAATTAAGAGAAATTTTCAGGGAATTAATATGTTCAAGAATTACAGAAAAATCCTGACTTGATTTATCCAATTGGTAGGCAAGTTGTTCCCTTGTCAGTTCTGTAATTTCCCGTATCAATTCAGGGTTGTGACTCTCGAAACTCAACTCATGTAAATAATTTCCAAATCTGTGCCATTCTCCTGATTTTCCTGTTATGTAAAGACCCCTCTCAATTATTGCATCTTTTAAACGTAAATTTTTACCTTTTAAAATATTACATGTTTCAACTATCTCAATAAGTTTAATCCTGGTTTTCTTGTTAAGTGATACGTAATCAGAATTCATCAAACTGTCAATTACAGCTGAATATTGTGATAATAAGATATTTACCGAGTCCAAAGAGAAAGACTGGTTTCCTGAAACTATCTTCTCATTTAGGATGTCACTGTTTATAAACCGATTTTGCAGATTGGTGAGCTGTTCAGGTAAAATTAAGGTATTATTAACCTGTCTGATCGTTTCTAAGGTTTTTTTTGAGTTATAGTAATTATTGTATTGAATTATTATTAGAAGCACTAACAGAATAATTAAACCTCCAATAATCAGATTTAATTTTGATTTTATATTTTTATAAAAGCCTGACATTACTTAAAATACTTTATTTATCTAATGATTAAAAATTGGATTTATTAAATATATTCATTTTAATTGATGAATCCGAATTTAATTTTAATAATAAGATATTTAGATACTTATTTGCCAAATAGGGTATTGTCCTTTTTTTGGTAAAAATGACCAACTTTCTCAAATTTAGTTGCGAATGGTCCCAGAATGGATTCATGCATTCCAAGCCAAAGAAATCCCTGATCATATAAATTATTGTAAAAAAGTTCAAAAACCTTGTTTTGTAATTCATAGTTAAAATAAATAATTACATTTCTGCAAACTATAAGATCAAATTTTACATAAAAAATGTTCCCGTCCTTTACAAGATCATGTTTCTTAAAGACCGGTTTTTCAACTAAATTATGATTCATTTTAATATGATCCTTGTCAGAATCTATTTCAAAATACTTAGAATACGGAATATCAAAATATTCATCATAATTAAAAGGATTTTCCTTAAGAGCTTTGTCAAAATTATCAAGATAAGCAAGATTAAACCTGTACCGGTATGTTCCTTTCTTTGCATAAGTAATAACATCGGTATTAAGGTCTGTACCATAGACCCTTGTCTTTTCTATCATCCCAAGCTCGGTGAGGATCATCAACATGGAATATACTTCCTGACCATAGGAACACCCTGCATGCCAGATATTAATAGTTGGCTGGTTCTTCCACCGGGGAAGAAGAACATATTTAACATGTTGCCAAATATGTGGTTCTCTGAATAATTCTGTGGTATTAACAGTAATATCTTTTACAACCTTTTCAATAAATTGTGGGTCAGTCCTCATTTGACCTATAAGCGCCTGAATATCTAATTTATAGTCAGTAAGTACCTTTGCAAGTCTTCTTTTTAAAGATTTATCAGAATATTCCCTGAAATCATAACTGGAATAATTACGCAATGCATTTAAAAAAAGGTCTAATTCAAGGCTGGTTATAGTCATAATTTATTCCCGAATCAACAATATCTCAATTCTAAATTAATAAAATTCCGGAATATATTAATTAGTTTTATAAACTTATTAAGTTATTAACCGGCTTTACTACTTTTTCCCCATATGTTTCCTTATCCAGGAAGGTAAAATAATTGCACCTATTAAAAGATAAGGGTAATAACTAACCATACGCCACAGAAGAACAATTATTATAATTATGCTGCTCACATATAATGGATCTGCAGGGATAAAATCTGCCAGGTACTTTTTAAAAATAAGTTCTGAGAAACCGCTGCCTCCAGGTGTAGGTGCAACAAGTTGCATATTTGACATAACCAGTTGTCTGGCAAAAAGGAGAAAATGATCAGATATGCTAAAAAATGCAAGAAAGAGGGCATTTACAACCAGATATCGTGAACTCCAGGGAGAAAAATGTTGCTGCTATAGCCTTTAGCCAAAAGGTAAATGGTTTGTTCTTAAGTTCAATAGAGCTGGTAATAATTTCATTACCTGTGACATGAGCACCGTATCTCCATCTCCTGAGAAAAGGGATTTTAAAAATTATCATTAATAACCATTTTAATCCCCTGGGATTAATAAAAAGTCCGTAACACAAAAAAACAGAATAAACGAACTTAAGAGTATACCCAATAACGGCAAACCACAAAAACTCGTTTGTTAGGGAAAATACTTCCCCTCCGGCTGAATGAACCCCAACAGCAAAGAGCCTGTGTGTTGTAATAGTTAACAGTAACATTGGAAACATAGTAATAAAAAATAACTCGTCCAGGAATGAAGTGGCCAGCACTACCGCTGTACTCCTGCCAAGGGACAGTCCTTCCTTATTTATATATAACGGTGCAATGGTTGTTCCGCCCACAGCTGAAGGCAATACTGCTGAAGAAAATTCCCATAGCATTATTACCCTGAAAGACTGAATCCATGACAACTCACGGCTTGAAAGTATTCTTATCCTTATCATATAACCTATATCACGCATCATCATAAACATATAGGCAAGAGCAATAAAAAGGATAGTTTTTGATGTAAATTTTAAAATATTAAATGCCTTAGGATTGTAATCTTTTATGTAAAAAAATATTATTACTCCCAACCCAATAATTATAGGATAAAATATCCTTATCCCACTGACTCTTTTAAATGGGTTTTCTTCATTTTCCTTCATCAGTAATTTTTAATTTCAAAGTTAAAGTTTTCTGCGAATCAACTATATTTTTGGTATTATATAAAACTTAAACTTTTAGTATCTATTTTTGAACCTTTAAGAAAAATTTAAATCTAAATGAACAGGTCTGAGTTTTTAAAAATTTTTAGTGCGGGTGTATCAGGAATGTATCTTAGCAGTTGGATGGCGAAGGCATTCCAATCAGAACCTGTATTATACAGACAAATGTTCGGATTCTTCTTTCCTATGGGGGATTACAACCTCCGCCTTTCAAACAGAAGGAGCGTGGAACATTGATGGAAAAGGTGAATCCATATGGGATCATTTTATTCATGAATCGGAAAACCGCGTTAAAGACAAAAGTAATGCAGATACAACCACTGATTTCTATCATTTATATAAAAATGATTTAGCATTGGTAAATGATCTTAATTTTAGAAATTTCAGGTTTTCTATCGCCTGGTCCCGGGTTCTGCCTGAGGGAACGGGCCGGGTGAACCAAAAAGGAATTGACTTTTACAATCATGTCATTGATACCTGCCTTGAGAAAAATATCAAACCCTGGGTTACATTATATCACTGGGATTTACCCCAGATACTTGAGGTTAAAGGAGGTTGGAAATCCCGTGATGTGGTTGAATGGTTTTCTGAATACACTTATCTTTGTGCACAAAGGTTTGGGGACAGGGTAAAAAACTGGATAGTTATAAATGAACCTGCCGCAATAACAATATTAGGTTATTTAACCGGATTACACGCACCGGGACACGTAGGAGTTCACAATTTCCTTGCATCGGTGCATAACGTAATGCTTGCAATGGCAGAAGGAGGGAGAGTCTTGCGAAATAACGTAAGTAACGCTAAAATTGGAAATGCTTTATCCTGTTCCTATGTGGAACCATTTAAAATGATCCCGAGACATGAAAAGGCCGCCAGACGCATAGATGTACTGCTAAACCGTTTATTTATTGAACCAACACTTGGAATGGGCTATCCTGTAAATGACCTCCCATTTCTTAAAAAAATTGAAAATTATATCCATCCTGGTGATATTGAAAAGCTTAAATTCGATTTCGATTTTATAGGTTTGCAGAATTACTTCAGGGTAATAGGTAAGGCAGGAATCGTCCCCTTTATTTGGGCGAACCAGGTTAAACATGAAGATAAAAATACTGAATATACACAATTAGGATGGGAAGTTTACCCTGAAGGATTGTACGAGATAATTAAACAATTTGGCAGGTACCCTATAAAAGAAATAATAATAACTGAAAATGGTGCGGCATTTAACGACAATTTAAGTTCAGGAGCTATACATGATGTTAAAAGAATACAATTCTTTAAAAGTTATATGCAGTCTGTATTAAAAGCAAAGAATGAAGGTGTGAATGTTACCGGATATTTTATTTGGACACTTATTGATAATTTTGAATGGACATATGGTTACCTGCCAAAATTTGGTTTAATCTATAATGATTTTGTAACTCAACAAAGAATAATTAAGGATTCGGGCAAATGGTTTCAGGAATTTTTGAAATGATTCTTAAATTGTTTTTCTTTTTTATTCCTGAAGAATTATAAATAAATTTATCCTTTCATTAATCTGAATGACCGAATAATCAGTACCCAAAATATTTAAAGTTAAATCCCTGAAAATTAATTTAAAATCTAAAATTATGAAAAGTTTACTTATAAGTTGTATCGTTTTAATCTTGGGAATGAACCTCTGTAAATCCCAGGATTGTACATTTTATTTTCCTCAGAAACAAGGAACTATTCTGGTTGTAAATCATTATAAAGCAGGCGATAAATTGTCTGGTACCACAAAAACTAAAATAATAGAAACTTCAGGAAGCTCGGTTAAATTTTCCAGTGAAACATATGACGACCAGGGTAAAATGTTAAATTCAGGTCAATTTGAGGTAAAATGCAAGAATGGCGAATTTATGATGGATATGAGTTCATTTACAAGTAATATGAACTTAAATAAATTTAAAAATATGAAAGTGGATATGCAATATGACGAGATAACATTACCATCCAGTCTTTCGCCCGGCCAACAACTTAATAACGGAGAAATCAGAATTAATGTCACTAATGAAGGTATGGCAATTATGAAAATGACTGTAAAGATTATTAACCGTAAAGTTGTTGATATCGAAAATATTACAACTCCAGCTGGTACATATCAGTGTGCAAAAATAACCTATGATGTTGAAAATCAAGGCATGGTAACAACTCATTCAAGTGGTGTACAGTATATATCCAAACAAGTTGGTATTGTAAAGTCTGAATACTACGACGCTAATAAGAATTTAAAATCATACTCAGTGTTAAATTCAGTTACTCAATAACAACTCTGAAACTCCATTGTAGGTGCCTATCCAAATGTTGCCCGGTGAGTCCTGAGCAATGGACCATACATAATTATTTACCAGTCCGTTGTTTGTATTATAGGTGGTCCAGTTGCTTCCATCAAATTTAAGGAGTCCGCTGCCCCAGGATCCAAACCATTTATTGTTATTTTTATCCACCATAATGCACCTGTAAATAACTTTGTTTATTATCTGGGATGAATTGGTATAATTATATTTGGTCCAGATATTACCGCTTAATTTAAAAATCACACCAGTTGCTCCAAACCATTTAATACCGGTTTTATCTGTTGTAATGCTGTAAACTATAGGATTCTTTAACCCAAAATTGTTTGAAGAAAAGGAAAAGTTAGTCCAACTGTTGCTATTAAATTCAGACACTCCGGCAAAAGTGCCAAACCATCTGTTACCTTGTGCATCAGAAGCAATTGACAAAATCCTGTCATCGGCCAGACCACTGTTGGCCGGAGTATATTGTTTCCAGCTAATGCCATTAAAAGATGAAAGACCTCCCCCATGGATTATACTGTCTTTAAATATCTGTGGACAGGCAAACCATATTATCCCGAATTCATCAATATTAATGGCAGTAATATTGTTACTTGCCAAGCCGCTGTCAGTATTCTGAATGGAATAAGTATTCCAGTTAGTTCCATCAAATTCTGAGATGCCTCCTCCTATAGTTCCAAACCAGAAATGATGTTTTGCATCCAAAGTTATGCAATCTACCCAATTATTAATCAGTCCGCTATTAGCAGTATTATATGTAGTCCACACCGAACCGTCAAATTTGGAAACGCCGCCCCCTACTGTCCCCATCCATTTATTTCCCATTGAATCAACTACTATAGAAGTAATTTCATTAAAATTATATATGCCGTCAGTGGTTATGTATGTTTTCCAGTCTGATCCTGAATTTTCTTTTTTGCATGAAACTGTTAATAAAATAATCATTATGAAGGAAAATAATTGAGCAGCTCCGGCCATACTATTTATTATTATTTTTTAATATTGTGTCCTCAATAACAGAAATAGCTGTTTCAAGTATTCTGTCTGTTCCCTGCACAGAGTCATTTATTGATGTCCTAACAGTAATATCAGGAAAAATACCGCGTCCATCAACAGGAACACCGGAAACAGATTCTCCAATTGCGGTGGATATCCTGTAAGTCCAACCATTAGGTAACACCCTGATTATAGGTAGCCCGAATCCACCACCGGTTGTGTCACCAATGATTGTTACCTGTGGTAAGGTATGCATGGCAAGGACAAAACATTCCGCCGTACTGCTTGTAGCCCGGCTGGTCAAGACAACTACAGGTTTGTAAAATCGGTAAGGCCCTGATGGGGATATGTACAGATTATACCATTGAGAAAAATCATCAGTGCCAGGTCCTGATTTTAAAATATATTTTTCATAAAGCCTCATTTTATCGGCAAACCTGCTGGCTATGGCCTGTGCGTTAAATATTACCCCACCCGGATTACTCCTGACATCTATAATTATACCATCCTTATCTTTAAACTGGCTTAAGATATTATCTATAAAATAATAGGTTGTATCAGTCAGGCTTAACAATGATTCCGGTTCACCTTCAAAGGACTTAACCAATATAAAACCAAGATTGTAATTCCTGAAACTTAAAAATCCGTAAACATCATTTATCTGATTATATTCAACAGTATTGCACTCCACATATTTGCACCCGTTAATTATTTTACTACTGGGGTACTGTCCGTATGCCGGGCTGTTAAAGTGCACATAACCAAGAGGTGTGACCAGATCGACATGCATATCATTAATAATGTATACCATTTTAGATAATACATTAAATAATTGTTTGTCGGTCATATTATTATTAACCATTGGATTATATACTGCATATACTGAATCCCAGTTTATATGACGTAGCTTGAACTGTGCATAATAATTGTTTAAATCGTTCCAGAAAATCTCAAAATTATTCACAGGGGTATTGGCAGGTTCATTACCGATAAGTTCCTTGGTGCAACCCGGGGACGTTACTATAAATATTATTAACAGGTATAAATTTTTCACACTTTTATTTTAAAAACTACCAGTCTGTGTCTGGTAACTATATTTTACAGACGACGCCGAGCATAAACCGCGAATCAGAATTTTTTGAATATAATATATTGGAATATTGTGCCAAAGAATAATACATAAAACTATAATTTAATTCCAAACCAATATGTTTGCCCAAAAATTTTGTATATGATAATTCTGACTGCAATTCGAATAATTTATTATACGAAATTAACTCTCCATTTTTAATAAGCACCCATAAATCATTTAAATTAATACTTGTTTTATCAGATACGGAGATATTTGTTGATACTGAGTTTACCCATTGGTTATAAACATTATTAATTAATGAAAAGGCCACAAAGGGAACGCTGACATTCACAGCAATAATATCATTGTTTTTTTCAAATCTTTTTTCTGCCAACAGGTTTAATCCCAAACTGGAAAACTGGTCACTCATCACTTCATTCTGATAATACTGGTAGTCATTGTAAACCCTGAAATCAAGCAGACTTTGAAATTTTAATCCTGCATAAAAATTAATTCTTTTGTGTGGAATGGAGTATAAAAGATGGCTATATGAATACTCCAATACAACTTCTGTATTATTAACTGTCAGCTGGTTTGTCAGATAAGGATTTGAAGAATTCAGATTTAACTGTTGGTAAAAAATTGAAACTGTTTGTCTTGATTTTATTCCCAAATACCTGTAATTAATGTATAGAGGAAAGTAGAACCCGTTGAAATAAACATCTTCAAACAATGCTTCATCTTTAAGAATATTATAAGTTAATCCGGAATAAATTCCAATGAGATTATCAGGTTTAACTGAAACTGAATCCTGAGCTTCAACATTAGTAATTAAACAAACCTGAAAAAAAAATATAAGAATTATTTTGCTATTCATTATTCAAGGTTTGCAATTAGATAACTAAAATAAGCCGCTATTATTTTTATTTTCTTATTTAATCTAAATATATTATTTAATGTTTATGTTTAGCAACAGAAACGATAAATTATCAAATGAAAAATTATGAAAAGAATGCTGGAGTTGTCTATTTCCTTTCACAGCCATTTTGAATCAGGACGGCTTCAATCTAAAGTCTTGCGTGATGTTGAATCCATATAAGCCTACCACCATTTACGGAATTTACGGTCCAGTTTGCGGGAAGTATTTAATAAAGTACCAACTGAATTTTTTGCAGTGCAGGTTGTAGAACATCCTGAAGAAGAATAGGTAATATAAATTACCTGTGACCCTTCCTTATCCGTTATGGCACCTGAATTGATTTCAAGGATGTAGGGGCTTTCGGTACATGAAATGTCTGTCAATGTTGTTGTTATCGTTCTTGAATAGGCACTGTCAAGTAAATTTGTACCTTTAATGACACCGGTAACAAATATTGTGTCACCATTTGCAGAAGTCCATAAAGGAACCGATTTGCCTGAACGGCTATAATGTACAAATGCATTTTTAGTCCTGGCAGCATTTCTTGTAAATTGTCCTATGTTGCTATTAGCTGTAGATACAGAAATAGTAAGATCAGAATTAACGGAATCAAGACTTACTGCCCTGTAATTAAGGCTGTCATTGGAATAACTTCCGGAAGCACTTAATATTTTTACGATCCTTGTACCGTTAATAGAAAATGAACTGCTGTCAGTTGCAACTGTAAAACCTGAATAGGTGTCGGTTCTGACAATATGGCTTCGCCACGGTAATTTTCTTCCGGCAACTAAATAGGTGTCAATGGAAACAGATATAATACCGGATTGCGTAATATGGGCATATTTACCATTATTACCCTCAGTGGAGTCAATCCAGTTATAGGACAATTTTATAGTTTTAGGAAATGTTGAAGTGTCAATTGTGGATACGTTAATCTGAATACCTGTATAAGCTTTTACGGAGGATAACTGAAAATTACTTGCAACAAGTGAATTTATGGTATTGTCTGAAGTCTGCTCTACTTTGGAGGATATAACATCCATTGATTCAGCGTCCTGTGCAACACCATCCTGATAAGCTATTGATCCTGAATTTACAGTGGTTGTATTTGTTGAAGATGAATTATCTTTTTTACAAGCAAATAATGAAGCCGTTAGTATAACATATAACAAAACAATCTTAATTAAATGATTATTATTCATGTATTTAAAATATTAATTAAACTATTAATTGTCAAATTATTTAAAATTATTTATTATAATTAAAGATATGGAATTCTTTATTTATTTCAAAATATGATAATAATAATAAGTTTGCATTTAATTTTTCAGGTTCATGCGTAAATTGTGTGGCTATCATCTTGTAAAATTGCACCAAACCAGAAATCAGCAATATGCAGCCTGTTATCCGGTATAAATCAAAAATTATAATTAAATTCATGAAATTTTTTCTTTGTATTATATGTTTTAACCAACATCAAACATATGTTATGAAAAAACTAACACTCCTGACTATTATTTGCACCCTGTATTTAACATCTTATTCCCAAAGTTTTAAAGGTACTGTATTCGACAAATCAACTGGTAATCCATTAGGCTTTGCTGATATTTATATTAACGGAACAGAAGTTGGAACACATGCTGATAAAAATGGTCATTTTGAAATGACTATTTTAAAGTATAAAAAAATGCCAGTAACTATCAGTTATATTGGGTATAAATCAGTTGACATTGCTAATTACAGCAGCAACCAATTATATAAAATATACCTTGTTCCAAAAATAAATGAAATAAATGAAGTAACTATAAAAGGTAAAAGTAAATACAGAAAGGAAAGACTTAAAATATTCAAAACCGAGTTTCTAGGAAGTACTCCCAATGCTATGCAATGTGATATTATTAATGAAAATGATATTTATTTTAAATATTCCAAAAAAGACAATATTCTTTCAGCCTTTACTTCAAAACCACTGTATATTCATAATAAAGCACTAGGATATTATATTACATATTACCTGGTTAAATTCGAATATTGCAGTAATCTAATACATTACCTGCTTTATCTTTAATTGGCTCATATTTTCCAATGTAAATAACATGGCGCTGAGTAGTATCAATTGCAGTTAATAAAATTTCTGCAGAATAAACTTGACAATTCTGCTTAACTAATAACTATTATCGGACAAATATTAGTTAAATAGCTAGTAATCATTATTTTGGTTTATTGTTTAATTATTTTAAAGTAATGGGTACCTTCAGAATTAAATATTTTAAGTATATATATTCCTTGTAATAAATCAGATGTTGATATTTCTAATGAATTATCAGTATCACTTAAACTTTTTACTAATATACCCTGTAAATTATAAATTTCATATAAATTATTGCCCTGATAATTACCAGAATTAATACTAATCTTATCACGACATGGATTTGGATATACCTGAAAATTACTATTTACTTTTTCTATTTGTATACCTACTGTTAAACTTCCTATTGTGTCATTCCCTTTTCTATAACCTATCAGAGTTGTTGAATTGCCTATTTCATTCTGAGCATATCTTTGATTAACTAATCCTAAACCTTGTTCATATACTTGCATAAAAGCAAGCCCTTGATCAAAAGTGGTTAAAGTTGAATCAAAATGGCCATGATTATAATCATAAATATAATTGTGGTAACCTCCTATAATTTTTTGAAGAACAATATCTTTACTTATTATCCTTACCTTAACAAAAACAGTATCATTTAAACCGAGTAAAAGATTTGGATTAAGTTCAACTATAGTATCATTTTTGGCGTTTAAAATATTTGTTGTCGAATCAATATATGTAATTGTATCAATCGTTTGATCATTAATTTTTCTTGTATAAATGACAGTATCATTTTTTGTGATTTTTGTTAATATTTCATACTTTGTGTAAGATATTGATATATCAAAATTAGAACCATCTCCACCAGGAGAAAATGAAGTATCTTTATATAAGAAAATATCTCCTACCTGAAAATCATAAACTTGCTGATAATTTGGGGAATTAGACTGCGACCACAGTTCTAATGTTAGTAAATTAAGAATTAAGAAAATTAAAATCTTTTTCATAAAAACTAAGAATTAGTTTCACGTTAATAGCAGGTAATATTTTTGATAATTTCTCGAATACCAAAACAGCCCAAAAAACCATTACTATTTATAATGTTAATTGCACTTAACCTCCTTACGGAGGCAGGGTGGGTTCATGTAGAATCTTTCAATCTTAAATTCTCTCCAGTTTAAAAAATCTGTAATCACCAAAGATAGTATCAGATTTATTAAAAAAGGTTCCTCCATCCTCATTATATAGCTGAACTGCACTATCGTCTTCTTGAGCATTAATATTTAACGGGCTTATCAAAATAATAAAAATAGTCAATCCTTCTAGAAACAATGATCCGGTAAATATATATATCAGTATTTTAATTATTTAATTAACCTAAATCATCAATATAAATGCCATTATGAGCATTTATATTGATTTATGGGTTATGAGAATTATAGGGACATCCAAAATAGAATAATGGAATCAATATGAAACAAATACACCTTCGAATAATTTATTTTATGAAAATAAATAAACTTTGTTTAAACAAAGTTCAAACCAGTTAAAAATAGTTAAGGCCTCCCAACTCACGGAAACCTTTATCATTGTTGTGTGGAGAATATCGGGGTCGAACCGATGACCTCTTGCATGCCATGCAAGCGCTCTAGCCAACTGAGCTAATCCCCCGTAAGAAGATTCCAAAATTACTATATTTTCCGGATTTGTAATTTTTGATTTTATGTTTTTATTTAAAATTCAAAAATAAAAAATAGAAAATAGAAAATTCAAAAAGGGCATCATTTTTGTAGCATTTTGATTATTAATCTATTTGTTACTAAATTTTAAAACCTGAAAATTTAATTAAATACTATAGAATTACAAAAAATGATTAAAAAAGAATGGAATTTAACAACAATATAATTACTTATTTAATAAGTCGTAAATTTATCCAAATCTTCATAATCCTAATTGTAATTATTTGTATAGCAATTATTAATATCAATTGTCAACGGGGCAGGTCTGTAATTGTTCCGGTTGAGAAAACAGTTAAATTTGAAGACAATAAATCTCCGGATTCAGCTATAACTAAAGCACCGCTAAAAAAAGTACGGAAAGTCAAACCTGAAAATATTGCAGAGCCTGATGTTAGTTCCGATGAAGAAGTAGAGATTGAAGAAAATGATAATCCTTCAACTGAATATTCCAAGTCTTTTTTAGTACCTTCAGTTGATAAAATTGACACGGTAAACAGTAATGTCAGTAAACCAACAACTGAAGTGTTTTATAATGCTGACGAGATGCCTGTCTTTAATGGAGGCAGTTACGAAAACTTCAGAGCCTGGATTGCAGCTAATGTGAAGTATCCTGAAATTGCCGCTGAAAATGGCATCAGCGGAAGGGTGGTAATTCAATTTTCTGTGAATTCAAACGGGGATGTATGTGATGTAAGGGTTGTAAAAGCTGTTGATCCCTGCCTTGATAAGGAAGCTGTCAGGGTTATTTCTTCTTCTCCCAAATGGATCCCCGGAAAAATAAAAGGGCATCCGGTTAAAGTACAATTTTATTTTCCCGTTTATTTTGGAATAAAATAAAATAATTTAATTTTCACGTATCTTTCACTTTACTGTCAAATCGCCTCCACATAAATCATAATACATAAGTATGTCAGGTCCAATTTCAACAGAATCCATTACGGAAAAAGCAGTATTAATAGGAATTATTAATAATGGTCAGAATGAAAATGAAGTCCGGGATTATTTAAAGGAGCTTTCATTTTTAACTGAAACTGCCGGGGCTATACCAGTTAAGACGTTTATGCAGCATCTTGAATCGGCTAACCCAAGAACATTTGTCGGATCAGGCAAACTATCAGATATTGAGTCATTTGTAAATGAAAACGAAATCGATCTTGTTATTTTTGACGATGACCTCTCACCTACACAATTACGGAATTTAAGCAATGTATTAAAGTGCAAAATTCTTGACCGGACAAACCTGATACTTGATATTTTTGCAAAACGGGCAAAAACTTCCTACGCAAAAACCCAGGTTGAATTAGCACAATACCAGTATTTACTTCCACGGCTTACACGCTTATGGTCCCACCTGGAACGTCAGCGGGGAGGTATTGGACTAAGAGGGCCCGGAGAAAGCGAACTTGAAACCGACCGACGGATTATACGTGATAAAATTTCCTTGTTAAAAGAGGATTTGAAGCGCATAGACAAACAAATGTCTACACAAAGGAAAGGACGGGGGAATATAGTCAGGGTGGCACTTGTTGGATATACTAATGTAGGCAAATCCACACTTATGAATCTTCTTAGCAAATCTGATGTTTTCGCCGAGGATAAACTGTTCGCAACATTAGACACAACAGTTCGTAAGGTGGTGATAGATAATCTTCCATTTTTATTGTCCGACACCGTTGGATTTATAAGAAAACTGCCACACCATTTGGTAGAATCGTTCAAGTCTACTCTCGACGAACTAAGGGAATCAGATATATTATTGCATGTTGCAGATATTTCTCATCCCGGTTTTGAAGATCAAATCAATACCGTTAACCGGATATTGGCTGACTTAAACTCTACAGACAAACCAGTTATTTTGGTTTTTAATAAAATAGATGCTTACGATTATATTTCCAAAAGTTCTGATGATCTTACTCCCTCTTCGAAAGAAAATCTGAATTTCAACGAATTAAAAAATAGCTGGATGGCAAATAATAACAACCATTTAACAACATTTATATCTGCTACACTAAAAGAAAATATAAATGAACTGCGAACGATTTTATATAAGGAAGTAAAAAAAATTCATTCACAAAGGTATCCTTACGACCATTTTTTATATTAATTAATGCGAAACATCCGTTATTTAATTTGTTAATAATATTATTTTATATAAATTAGGTTTAAATAATTAAATATTATGATAACTCTGCGAAAATCAGATTTTTTTAAATCTTCTAAAACATTACAGATATTTATAACTTCTGTTATATTACTGGCAGGCTGTGGTCAAACTACACACAACAAATCTTTTGAATCGCAGTTTACAAATATTCATGAGGAAAAAGCAAAAAAAACTATTAATATAATAGGTCATTGGCTAAATGAAGGCAAGCGTGAAAAATTAATGCGTGAACTTGTAAATGAATTTGAGTTTCTAAATCAGGATTATACCATTAACCTGGCTTTTCCGGAACAGTTGTACTTTGACAGAAGTAAAAAGAATTCTGAACTTGAGTTTAATTCAAAAGTGATTACAGCACAACAAGCTGATTGGGATATAATTAGAATAAATAATGGATATTCCGAGCAGGCTGATTATATGAAAGACCCTATGTGGTCAAAGGAATATCTTGTCGATTTAAGTCAGTATCCTGAATTTGTTAACAATACTATTCCTGAGCTGACAAGTGACTCTTCAAAAAAAAGATGGAAAGGAATGATTCCCGGACCATTTCTGGAAGGATATAACTGGACTATATGGTACAATCAGACTTTGGCAAAAACTTTAGGCATCAATGTTAAACAAATCGGAATGACTTATGATGACCTGCTGGATTATGTAAAAGCAATAGATAAATATAACCAGTCTCATAAGACTTCAATAATACCTATACAGGAATGTATTGACTGGTCAACTATTAATGTACTTACACAGAGTTTGTTTTTATCTGAAGTAAACAATATTAATGAATGTTTGGAAGATTCATACAATGAAGACAAATTAAAAGCCTTGTATAAAACACTCAGGGTATTTGAAGAATTATCTAAATATCATGCCTGGTCAACGGACTATAAAAGTACAGTATGGGCTAAAACTCAGGACTATCCTTTAAAACATAAAGCATTTTTTTACATAAACGCTTCGTGGATGTATAATATCTGGCAGGGCATAGATAACAAAGAAGTTGACAATATGGTACCTGCCGAACTACCTGTTTTCAAACCTGGAAAAGTATATTTTGGAGGTTATTTTTGTACCTGGGCCATTCCAAAAAATTCTCCACATAAGGAAGATGCCGTAAAATTTCTATTATTCATGAACCGTCCTGATATTGCTGAGAAATGGTCGCGCTACACTAAGTGTTCAACAGGTATAAAAGGTACTTTATCTGAAGCAAATTTCGGGTCTGATCATTTCGAAGAATTTATTTCTAAAATTCAACAGAAGTACGGAATTCATAAAATGCCATGGGTTGATGATGCCAGTCTTATTTTAGGTGTCAGCCACTTGCACACCAATCTTCATGCTATTGATGTCGCAACTGGGTCTATGAGTGCAGATGAAGCTATGGCTGAAATAAAAAAATCCCTGAAAAGGTAATGTTTTTATAATAGCTAACCAGCATATTTTAAGGGCAATACCTACAGCCAACAATAACTTTGTCAATGTCCTGTTTTAAAGAATTAATTATGTTGTATTTAAAAACACAACCTAAAAACCCTGCTTCTACAATCGTATTAGGGATTTTTCAAAGGTATTTTATAAATTATAATTTCGGCAGCAAAAATATAACCCGGATAATGCTTACACAATATCATAAGTAACAGGATGAATTACCAAAAGGTATAGTTTTTACAATCATTTCAGGTAGGTGCGGTACAACCGTTTATGATGGATATTATTTTGAAGGATTTAGTCCCCGAATACAGATTCCAATACCTGCAGGGATTTTATTTCACCAATGCCTCCAAGATGCAGATTAAAGTAACTTATGACTATTTTTAAAACATCAACTCTTTGATTATGTGAAAGTTTAATATCTTCCATATTATTGAAGTTAATATTCAATAGGTTATGAATTATATTGCTTATGTTACGATCAGATTGTAAATGATTAGCAATTCCAGTGCTGAATTTCCCTCCATTTAAATCAAATAAAAAATTTAATTCAGAATAGTTATCCTCAGGATAAAAACCCAGGTACCGTGATAAGTTTATTAAAAAAACTAAGTGAAAATTAGAAATAGACGTTGCAATAATATCCAGAAATTGAATACATGTAAAAAGAAATTTAAATAATGCATGGTTAGCTTCTTCTTCCTCCTGTTTTGTGCAATGCATGACCCAAATCAAAATTTCATTTTTATTAGTTGGTTCTGAATGGAGTTTAATCGGAGTAATTTTTTCTTGACCTGCTTTGATTTAGGAAGTATATAGTTTATTTGTCTCATGTTGTTAATTTCCTTTAAGGCCTTTTCGGCTGATAATGAGATGTTATTTAATTTTAGTAACCGCTCCAACTCTTTGTATATTTTATATGCACAAAAACAAATGCACAGATGAGCTTCAATTCTCTCTCTAATTCTATGATATATTGGCCTTATTCTCAGATCACTTTTAGAAATTCTAAACGCTTTTTCTATTTGCCATAACTGTCCATAATTAACTACTACATTCTTTGGAGACAAGGTAGTATTTGTAATATACCCTTTCAATCCATCCCAGAGACTATCCTCATTAAATTTTTGGTAATCAATGGCTATAGTTGCATTGCCAGTTAACGCTAAGTATTTATTATACCCTCTGTTATTTATATGTTCTTTTGTTAGTTTTCCGGTTTTAACTTTTTTTTCCAGGCGTATTAACCCTTTCACCCTGTTTGCCTTATCATTATGTGAGCGGGATGAAGAATATGTGACAACCAGTCTGCCATTGGAATGTCTCAATTCCTGTGGTTGACCTTCAATAAGTTTCATTTCCAAAACTCGATTCTTAATCACCTCACTTTCATTCTTTAACCTGCCGCCTAAAATATATTGATAATCTTCTGCAACCAATGCATCTATGTTTTTCTGAGAAAGTAAGGCTGCATCAGCAATAATTATGGGCTTATCTATTAAAAATCTCTTCTGGAATGCTTCCAGAACAGGAATCAGCGTTTTTGTTTCTGAGGTATTTCCTTCAAATACTTCATATCCTATCGGGTACCCGTTTATTCCAACCAATAAACCGATTACTATTTGTGGTTGTTGAAATTTACCGTCTTTTGAATAGCCGATTACTCGAAAATCATCTTCTTCTGAAGCCTCAAAATACAAGGTGGTCATATCATAAAACACAACGCTTATTTTACCTTGCAATAGAGCCTTGGTGTGAGAAAAGGTAATATTTTCTATTTCCTGTTTGTATTTCCTGTGTAGTTCATCCAGATATCGATAAACTGTATAAACACTGATATCAATGTTTAAATGTTCTTTAAAATATTCTATTGTCTTTAACTTGCTGCCTGGATAAACTAATCGACAAAGCACTAAATTTCTAAACAAATTATAATTATCATCCTGTGGATAGCCAATTTGTTGATATATTTTGCCTAATATCAAATCTGCCCCCACAATTTTTAAATTTTCAACTGACAAACTATCAACAAAAGAATCTATTACAGCATCATCATGCTCATAAAACAAACTCTGATAACCTTGCATTTGTTCCATCTCATTTTGTGCTTGCAAAAGCAACAATGATTCTTCCTGCTTGGTTTTGGCACATCCAATAGTCTTCAATACTCGGTTCTGTCTTCCGATTTTTGTTACAATCTGAATACTGATTGAGCCACTACGATTCCTATTTTTCCTGATAAACATTCTGCAAATATAGCTTGCAGCACCCAAAATGACCCATTTTATTTCTATTATTATCTGATAACTTGACATTTATATTTTGAGCGCTCATGTGGCGCACAAAACAGGACAGCCAACAATAACTTTGTCAATGTCCTGTTTTAAAGAATTAATTATGTTGTATTTAAAAACACAACCTAAAAACCCTGCTTCTACAATCGTATTAGGGATTTTTCAAAGGTATTTTATAAATTATAATTTCGGCAGCAAAAATATAACCCGGATAATGCTTACACAATATCATAAGTAACAGGATGAATTACCAAAAGGTATAGTTTTTACAATCATTTCAGGTAGGTGCGGTACAACCGTTTATGATGGATATTATTTTGAAGGATTTAGTCCCCGAATACAGATTCCAATACCTGCAGGGATTTTATTTCACCAATGCCTCCAAGATGCAGATTAAAGTAACTTATGACTATTTTTAAAACATCAACTCTTTGATTATGTGAAAGTTTAATATCTTCCATATTATTGAAGTTAATATTCAATAGGTTATGAATTATATTGCTTATGTTACGATCAGATTGTAAATGATTAGCAATTCCAGTGCTGAATTTCCCTCCATTTAAATCAAATAAAAAATTTAATTCAGAATAGTTATCCTCAGGATAAAAACCCAGGTACCGTGATAAGTTTATTAAAAAAACTAAGTGAAAATTAGAAATAGACGTTGCAATAATATCCAGAAATTGAATACATGTAAAAAGAAATTTAAATAATGCATGGTTAGCTTCTTCTTCCTTGATTGTCTTTAAAATCATCTCTGTAATAAACAAGGTAACCGAACGTTTTGCAACATCAAAAGGAATAGATTGAAATGGTTGGATTAAAGATACTTCCCTAATGCGTTGGAGTTCCCTTGAAGATTTTAAATCAGCTTGTATATTTAAAAGAGTAAGTGGTTGGAAAAAAGAAGGATAAAAACCTGATCTGTTGCTATAAACATTTTTGACCAGAAATGACTTTCTGCCTTCCTGTTCGGTATATATAGTAGTTACAATACTTTTATCTCCAAATTTAATATGCTTAAGGACAATCCCCCTTGTTTCCTGGAGCATTAACTATAATTTTTTATTTTTTATTTTTGAATGCCCTGACATTTCATCACCTCAAATGCCTAAATAATTACTATACAGCCTTGGACAATATTTTAGGTGTAACAAACCCTTTAACTGTTTTAACAATTCCGCGAATATCGAATCCACATTCATGATATAATTCCTGCTGAGAACCATGTTCGATGAAATGATCGGGAACACCTAAACGGACAACCTGAACATTATTAAATCCATTTTCCGAAATAAATTCAAGTACCGCACTGCCAAAACCTCCGGTAATTGTTCCATCTTCAACAGTAACTATTTTGGAATGGTTCCTGCAAATATGATTCAGTAATTCTTTATCCAGAGGTTTAACATATCTCATATCTGCATGAGCTACACTAATACCTTCATCAGCAAGAATATTACAGGCTTCTGCCACATAATTGCCAACATGTCCTATAGATAAAATAGCTAAGTCAGAACCTTCTCTGAGCAACCGGCCCTTGCCAACGGGGAGAGATCTGAAAGGTTTATTCCAATCAGTCATAACTCCATGACCTTTTGGATATCTTATAACAAATGGCCCTGATTTTTTCTCCTGAGCCGTAAACATAAGGTTACGCAGCTCTTCTTCATTCATTGGGGCCGATATAATCATATTGGGTATAAGACGCATATAGGCAATATCAAATACGCCATGATGCGTGGCACCATCTTCCCCAACCAAACCTGACCTGTCTATGCAAAATACAACATGCAAGTTTTGAAGGGCCACGTCGTGAATTACCTGATCAAATGCACGCTGCAAAAATGAAGAATATATTGTACAAAAAGGGATCATTCCCTGCACTGCCAGGCCAGCAGAGAAGGTTACCGCATGTTGCTCAGCAATTCCCACATCATACGACCGGTCAGGATATCGTTCAAACATACGTTTCATAGATGATCCGCTAATCATGGCAGGGGTGATTCCAACAATTTTTACGTTTAAATCAGCCAGCTCAACCAGTGTATTTCCAAATACTTCCTGGTATTTAGGAGGTTGTGGCACATCGGATTTTATTTTAATAATCTCTCCTGTATATTTATTAAATATTCCCGGTGCATGAAAAGTAATTTTATCTTCTTCAGCAAATTTATATCCCTTTCCCTTTGTTGTTACAATATGCAACAATTTAGGCCCCGGTATATTTTTAAGGTCATTAAGTACTTTGGCAAGATGAACGACATCATGACCATCGACAGGACCAAAATACCTGAAATTTAATGATTCAAAAAGATTGGAATGATAAAGCAGGGTGGATTTTGCTGCAGTTCCAATCTTTTTAAATATCCATTTTGGTGTGGCTCCTATCCGGCCAAAAGTATTAAATGCATTCCAGACGTCTGTTTTAAATTTATTATACACCCTCGAAGTTGTTATATCCAGCAGATATGCCTGCAAAGCACCTACATTGCTATCTATAGACATATTGTTATCGTTGAGGATAACGATGATATTTGCCTTAGAAAAGCCTGCATTGTTAAGACCTTCAAATGCCAGACCTCCGGTAAGTGATCCATCTCCTATTATTGCAACTACCTGTCTGTCTTTTTCTCCATTAAGTCTTGAACCAACAGCTATTCCCAAGGCAGCAGAAATAGAAGTTGATGCATGACCAACTCCAAAAGCATCGTATATACTTTCACTGATTTTTGGAAATCCGCTTATTCCATTGTATTTTCTGTTTGTATGAAAGATATCTTTTCTGCCTGTAAGTATCTTATGGCTATATGCCTGATGTCCTACATCCCAAATAATCTGGTCATATGGGGTATTAAAAACATAATGTAAGGCAACTGACAATTCAATCACTCCAAGACTGGCACCTAAATGACCTGAATTACTACTTAAAATATCTATAATAAATTGCCTAAGTTCTTCACTTAAAACGTGAAGGTCATCTAATTTCAGTTTTTTTAAGTCTGTTGGAAAATTCACACTTTCCAATAGATTATGGGCTTTCTTATCCATCAGATTACTAATTCTTTAATACAAAAAGGCTGAACTTCAAAGATATGAATTTATTTCAAAAGTAGTTCTTAAGATGCTTGAGTATTATTAATATATTTGCATAAATGAAGAACAGTATGAAAAATATATCTCGGTTAATACTAATAACTTTTTTATTATTTTCCTGTGTTCCAATTTCTAAATTTAACGAAATACAGGAAAAATCAGATAAATGTGCCGCCGAAAATATATCGGATAAAGCAAAAATTGAAAGTCTGGAAGTATCCAATAAGGAACTTGCATCCAGAATAGAGCAAGACAGTTCCGATAATGTTCAGCTTGTTAAGGATACACTTTACTTAGGTCATAAAATCATTCAAATGCAATTCGATTATAATAAATTGTCAAGTGATTATAATGATCTGCAACTTGCTGAAGATAACCTTGCAAAAGGCAATGCATTTGAAACAAAAAAATTACTGTCACAATTGCAGGCAACTCAGCAGGACCTTCAGACAAGGGAAGCACAGCTTAAGAAGCTTGAAGATAATTTCAATGATAAAAAACAAAAGTTTGATTTACTTTCATTGGAGCTGGATAAACGTAATGCAAGAATGAAAGAACTTGAAAATATCCTCAGCAGAAAAGATTCAGTAGTTAATGCTTTAAAAAATAAAGTATCAACAGCTTTATTAGGATTCGAAAATAACGGTTTATCTGTTAAAATAAAAAACGGGAAGGTTTATGTTTCCCTTGAAGAGAAGCTCTTATTTAAATCCGGCAGTACCTATGTTGATAAAGGAGGAGTAAATGCTTTGAAAAAACTGACCAAAGTACTGGAACAAAACCCGGATATAAATATAATGATAGAAGGGCACACTGACGATGTGCCGTATAAATCTGATGCAGCCATACAGGATAACTGGGATCTGAGTGTAAAACGGGCTACTGCAATAATAAGAATTCTTCTTGATGGCACTACCATTGACCCGGTGCGGCTTACAGCTGCAGGAAGGGGAGAATTTGTACCTGTTGATGAGGCTAAAACTCCACTGGCAAGGCAGAAAAACAGAAGGATAGAAATAATACTCACACCAAAGCTGGACGAACTTTTCAAAATTTTAAATTCCAATTAGATGTTGATTAACTATCACTTATTTTAGAACATATTTGATTTTGATTACTGATATAATAAATTTCTTTCAAAAGCTTACCTTAAGGAAAATAATAAATATCATAAAGTCGGAGTGCTCCTTCAGGTTATCCTTACTTATTAAACATCCAGTTGTATGGGGTATGCCTCACACATTTTCCATTGAGCCGACAAGCTTATGTAACCTGGATTGTCCGGAATGCCCTACGGGTAAAGGTGAAATTCTCAGGAAAAATACTTATATCAATACAGATTTGTATAAGACAGTAATTGACCAGGTAGCCGGTTCTCTCTCCTATTTAATGCTTTATCTTCAGGGTGAACCATTTTTGAATGAATCAATATTTGAAATTATTAAAATAGCCGACAGAAAAAAAATATACATTTGTATTTCAACAAATGGTCATTTTATGAATGCCCAAAATGCCTTAAAAACAGTTGAATCAGGCCTCGACAGGATTATTATTTCGCTTGACGGAACAACCCCGGATGTTTACAGGAAATACAGGGTCAGGGGTAATTTTCATGAAGTTATAGCAGGAATTAATAATCTGGTTGAAGCTAAAAAAAAGTTAAAATCAAATACTCCACATATAATACTTCAGTTTATTGTATTCAAGCACAACCAGCATCAGATCGGTGAAGTTAAAACCCTGGGAAAATCTTTGGGAATAAATCAGGTTCAGATTAAAACTGCCCAACATTATGAATTTGAAAAAGGAAATCCAATGCTTACCGACCTTGTGGCTTATGCAAGGTATATAAAATCAGGTGATAAGTATACCTTAAAAAATAAAATTCATAATCGTTGCAAGAGAATATGGACAATTGGCGTTATAACAACAGACGGTAACATGACCCCATGCTGCTTCGATAAAAATGCTTCATATACTTTGGGTAATGTTGCCAGTCAAAGTGTTATACATATATGGAAATCATCATCATTTATGAAATACAGGTATAAAGTTCTTCATAACAGAAAGGGAATTGATATATGTTGTAATTGTTCAGAAAAGTAATTAACATAAACTTAATATTTGATTAACATTTAAATAACTTAAGTTCATTATAAATAAGTAGTTTTACAAGTATTTATGGAGTTAGCTAATTCACTCTTAACCAGCTTACAGCTTACTACGTTTTTTAAAAAAATTATAACCTATGGAATTAAGTGGTATTGGAATATTTAATGAAGCTTACCCTCCGATAATGGATGGAGTTTCTGTTACTGTTAAAAATTATGCATACTGGCTAAATAAAAATGTGGCCCCAACTATTGTTGTTACACCAAAATTTCCCGGCTACACTGATCATGAAGATTTTATGGTATACAGGTATTTTTCAGCACCTGTACCAATGAGGTCACCATACAGGATAGGCTTGCCTCTGTTAGACCAGAATATTAATTCGGAACTTTCTGATATCCCATTGGATATTCTTCATACTCATACTCCGTTTTCCGCCGGCACCATGGCATTAAAGCTTGCAAGAAAGAGAAAAATACCTATTGTTGCTACATTTCATTCAAAGTACAGGGATGATTTTGAAACAATAATTTCAAACAAGTATATTGTTGATCAGTTGATCAAAAGAATCATCAGTTTCTACCAGTCAGTGGATGAAGTGTGGATACCTCAGGCACACGTTGAAGAAACATTAAGGAAATATGGATATAAAGGTCCTGTAGAAGTAGTTGAAAATGGAGTAGATCTGGACTCGGTTACAAATATTGAGCTTTTCAGACAAGAGAGCAGAAAAATACTGGGATTTAAACCGAATGACTTTATTTTTCTTTTTGTTGGACAGCATATTTGGGAAAAAAATCTCAGATTTCTTATTGAATCGATGCATCTATTTAAAAACCACAATTTCACTATCCTTTTTGTGGGTGAAGGATATGCCAAACCTGAAATGGAACAATTAATAGCAAATTACAGGCTTGAAGATAAAACTAAATTTTTAGGACTTATTTCCGATCGTGAAAAACTAAAAAGAATTTATGCTTCAGCAGATTTATTCCTGTTCCCTTCATTATATGATAATGCTCCTTTAGTAGTAAGAGAAGCGGCCATTATGCATACCCCGTCTCTGTTAATAAAAGGATCCACCGCAGCCGAAGTAATTAAGGATGGGATTAATGGATACCTGTCGGATAATGATATAAATTCATTTTATGAAAAAATCTGTGAAATTTATTGTAAACCTGCCGAACTTAAAAGAATAGGAGCAAATGCTGCGCAGACACTTTGCCGGCCGTGGAAAAATATTGTGGAAGAAGTAAAAGACAGATATGTACATTTGATTTTACGTAAAAATATACAGTACTCATATATGTCAATGCCAAAGTTTATACAGTCATAATTTCCTGCTCTTTTCTGGCTAATATTTCTTCAATTTTTTTATAATACTGGTCAGTAAGTTTATCTGCTTTTTCCTCAGCTAATTTAACTGAATCTTCAGGAAGGCCTTCTTTTTGCATCTTTTTAAATTCTTCTATTACATCGCGGCGGGCCGTTCGAATGCTCACTTTTGCATTTTCTCCTTCGTGGCGTAAAGATTTTACAAGTGATTTTCTCCTTTCTTCAGTTAACGGAGGGATGTTTAGTCTTACTGTTTCACCATTATTCACCGGAGTAATTCCAATATTTGCTGCCAAAATTGCTTTCTCAATTGGATCTATCATTTTTTTTTCCCATGGTTGAATAACTATTGACTTTGCATCTGGCGTATTAATATTTGCAACCTGAGAAAGTAATGTACTTACTCCATAATAATCCACAAAAATATGATCAAGCATGTTAGGATTGGCCTTACCTGCCCGTAGTTTAATCATTTCATTCTGAAGATGAACCAATGCTTTCTCCATGTTTTCCTTTGCATCCTCAAGATAAAGTGTAACTTCTTCTTCCATTTTGCTGAAGATTTATATTGATGGTTTAGTTTGTTTTGCAAATATAGAAAAATTAGTTGATGGTTGTTAGTAGTTGGTTAATTGTTGATTATAATTTGGATTTATAAGAATTTATTTAGATATTTGTCTAAATATTTAAATCAAATGAACTCATTATTTAAAGCATTAAATGACCCAACCAGACGAGAAATCCTTGAGATGCTTAAGAATGGAGACATGTCAGCCGGTGATATAGCAGACAGATTTAATATGACAAAACCCAGTATCTCTCACCATCTCGCACTCTTAAAGCAATGCAATTTAGTTGTCGATATACGGAAAGGTCAATTTATATATTATTCTCTTAATACTACAGTTATGGCCGACCTAATTAAATGGTTCATAAAATTTAACTCAAAATAGAAACTATGCAAGCAAATAAATTTTTTAAGGAACTTCTTATTCTGGTCATTTCTATTGTCCCGCTAATTTATTATATTTCAATATGGAACTCATTACCTGATAGAATTCCGGTTCATTTCGATGCACAGGGAAATCCCAATAATTATGGTAGCAGGTATTACCTTGCCTATACATTACTTTTTCTTAATGTCGGTGTTTATTTATTTTTACTTATTATACCTAATATTGATTCTAAAAACAACTTTCATATTTTCAGAAGTACTTTCTATAAGTTAAGAGTTATTTTTTCTGTGTTTTTCTCAACCATCAGTTTTATGATCATATCTTCTGCTCAATCAGGAAAAGTGTCTGTTTCTCTAATGTTTATTATCATTGCTACCTTAATTTCAATTTTAGGGAATTATATAAGTACTATCAGACCTAAC
Organism: uncultured Bacteroidota bacterium; assembly: GCA_963766305.1. Classification (GTDB taxonomy): domain Bacteria; phylum Bacteroidota; class Bacteroidia; order Bacteroidales; family JAAUTT01; genus JAAUTT01. Next base: position 30,845 of record CAVYAE010000025.1, on the reverse strand, counting down.
TATTTCATCGGAATTAGGAATCCATGGACTCTTGAAAATGAATACATTTGGAAAAAAACACATAAATTTACAAGCAGACTCTGGTTTTACGCTGGACTATTACTGATACTTATCATGATTATATTACCTTCAGCCGGTTATAAAATTTATATTTTTATCGGTTTTATAATATTTATTGCTGTTATTCCAAACATTTATTCATATTTGATTTACAATAAGACTCTTAAAATAACAAACCCAACCATAATTCCGGAAAATAGTCCTGATGACAAAAATTTAGATACAGATGGATGGTATTTTGGAATTATTTATGCGAATCCTAAAGATCCAAAAATAATTGTACCTAAACGTTATGGGATAGGCTGGACATTGAATTTTGGGAACAAATCCGTAATTTTATTAATTGTTATTTTTATTTTGGTATTAATAACAATTAAGCATTTTAGTTAAATTATTGATTAATTTTTTACAAGAGTTCCTATCTTTTCACCCGACAGTAAACGTATTAAATTACCCTTTTTGTTCATATCGAATACTATAATAGGGAGGTTATTTTCTTTACACATGGTAAATGAGGTAAGGTCCATTACATTGAGTTTTCGGTTATAAACTTCGTCAAATGAAATTTCATCAAATTTTACCGCACTTTTATCTTTTTCAGGATCACTGGTATATATACCGTCCACTCGTGTACCTTTAAGCAAAACATCAGCTTCCATCTCTACTGCACGTAATGCAGAAGCAGTATCTGTAGTAAAATAAGGGTTTCCTGTTCCAAAAGTAAAAATTACAACCTCATCATTGGCAAAAGCTTCTTTAACTCTTGTTTTACTATACCTTTCTCCCACAGGTTCCATTGGAATAGCCGTAAGTAAGCGGGCCTTACCGCCTAAACTTTCAATAGCAGATTGCAGGGCAAGTCCGTTTATAACAGTAGCAAGCATACCCATATAATCACCTTTAACTCTGTCAAAGCCTGCATCAACACCTTTTAACCCGCGGAAAATATTCCCTCCTCCAATTACTATGCCTAAGCTGACACCTAAAGATAATGCTTCTTTTATCTGCCCGGCATATTCTATTAATCTGGCTGTATCAATTCCATATGGCTTATCTGCCATCAAAGCTTCTCCACTTAATTTTAATAAAATCCTTTTATAAACTACCATATGCAAACCTATGAATTCTTGAATATCTGTTGTTTAAATAATTATAAAATTACATTAAGCATGGTGGTGCGAAATGTAAAAAAATGTCAATATATAAAAAAAGAGAACCTATAAGTTCTCTTTTACTATTATTTTAAGTTGTTTAAATTATTAATGCTTTAAGTGCCAAAAGAGTTTTATAAGAATATCTCAAATTTGGTGCTTTCCTTCTAAAACAAATCAGGCATTCAGAGAGTATCGTACGAACCCGGTAACTTTAAGGTCTTTATCATGAGCAGCTACATACTGGCGTACCGTGAGTTTGGAGTCCTTAATGAATTCCTGGTTTAATAAGGTATTATCCTTAAAAAACTTTTCAAGACGGCCCTCGGCAATTTTAGCAATAATGGCTTCGGATTTGCCTTCATTTTTTTTATCCAGTTTAGTCTGCTCCAGTGCTATTTCTTTCTCCTTGGCAACAATTTCGGCCGGAACCACATCTTTGTCAATAGCAACAGGATTCATGGCAGCGATTTGCATGCCCACATCTTTACCTGTTTGAATGTCAGATAATTTTTTATTAAACCCAACTAAAGTTGCCAATTTATTGCCCGGATGAATATAAGCAATAACCTGTGCGGCCTGCACAACTGAATAATTAATCAGGTCAATTTTCTCACCAATGAGACCTACCTTTTCCAATATTGCATCAGAGACGGTTTTGTTGCCCAGTTTGAGTTTTTTTACTGATTCCAGATCTGCAGGTCTTTGAGAAATCACCAAATCACAGATGGAAGTGGCAAACTCAATAAAGGAGTCATTTTTTGCAACAAAATCGGTTTCGCAGCACACAACAGTTAATGCACCAAATGTTCCGTCAGAAGAAACCTTTGAAAGAACAACTCCTTCTGAAGCTTCACGGTCTGCACGTTTAGCAGCCACTAACTGGCCTTTTTTCCTGATTGTTTCTATTGCTTTTTCAAAATCTCCATTTGACTCCTCGAGGGCTTTTTTACAATCCATCATGCCAGCCCCGGTCATCTGTCGCAGTTTGTTAACATCTGCAGCACTAATAGCCATGGTAAAATATTTTAAAAGATATTAATATTCAGTATTATTCGTCTTTTTTAACTTTCTTGGCAACCTTGCGTGGTTCACCTTTTTCGAGTTTTGCTTTAGGAACAACAGTTAAATCAACTTCTTCAGAATCAAGATCATTGAGTTTTGTGCGGGTTCCGGTCTTTCTGGCTTTTGTTTTTTCAGATTTAACAGGTTCGCTTTCATCTCCTTCTTTTTCACGTTCTGATTTACGCTCGTTCAATCCTTCTTCTATGGCTTTTGTTACAACTTCAATAATTATTGAAATTGAATTTGAAGCATCATCATTTGAAGGAATTGGAAAATCAACCACATTTGGATCTGAATTTGTATCAACCATTCCAAAAACTGGAATGTTAAGCCTGCGGGCTTCCTTAACTGCAATATGTTCCTTGCTCACATCCACAATAAACAAAGCTGCTGGAAGACGTGAAAGGTCAGAGATACTTCCAAGATTTTTTTCAAGTTTGGCACGTTGCCTGTTTATCTGTAAACGTTCCCGTTTTGAAAGATTATCAAAAGTTCCGTCCACGGACATTTTATCAATGGAGCTCATTTTCTTAACGGCCTTTCTTATAGTAGGAAAGTTTGTAAGCATTCCCCCCGGCCAGCGTTCGGTAACATATGGCATACCAACTGTCTTCAGTTTTTCCGATACTATATCCTTAGCTTGTTTTTTGGTGGCTACAAAAAGTACCCTGCGCCCTGATTTTGCAATCTGTTTTAGCGCTGTGGCTGCTTCTTCAAGTTTTGCCTGGGTTTTATGAAGATCAATGATATGAATCCCGTTTTTTTCCATAAAAATATATGGAGCCATTGCCGGATTCCATTTTCTTTTCAGGTGTCCAAAATGTACACCAGCGTCTAATAATTCCTGAACTGTTACTCTTGACATTTAAAATTTATTATTTGTTTACATTCTTTATAGTCAATTGCTGAGTAGTTTCGAATTACGAAAGTCTCAACAATTTAGATACTAAACTTTTATCGTTTACTGAACTGGAACCTCTTTCTGGCTTTTGGCCGGCCTGGTTTTTTACGCTCAACTTCACGCGGATCACGGGTTGTAAACCCAGCTTCTTTAAGTTTTGGCTTACAGGTTCCGTCAATTTTAATAAGGGCTCGGGTGATTCCCAAACGTAAGGCTTCTGCCTGACCTTTTACACCACCTCCGTCTAAATTAACTTTTATATCATATTTCTGACCTGCTTCTAAAAGTTGTAAAGGTTGCATTACAATATACTGCAGTAAAAGATTGGGAAAATAAACTTTAAAATCCAAATCGTTAACAATGATATTACCTTTACCATTGCTGACATATACCCTGGCAACGGCAGCTTTTCTTCTTCCTATTGCATTAACTACTTCCATTTGTATTATTTGATTGTATTTATATTATATTCCTTTGGTTGCTGAGCCGAATGCGGATGATCTTTTCCAACATATACGTGCAAATTTTTATATAAGCTGTCACCAAGCCTGTTCTTGGGTAACATACCTCTTACGGCCTTTTCAATAACTGAAATAGGTTTTTTGGCGATCAGTTCTCTGGCAGTAATAAAACGTTGTCCCCCGGGATAACCTGTATAGCGAATATAAACTTTATTATCCCACTTTTTCCCGCTTAGTTTAATTTTTTCTGCATTTATAACAATAACGTTATCACCGCAATCCACATGAGGGGTATAACCTGGTTTATGCTTACCTCTGATAATTTGTGCAACTCTTGAAGAGAATCTTCCAAGTGTCTCATTTGCTGCATCTACCACTATCCACTCTTTATTAACAGTTGCTTTATTAGCAGAAACTGTTCTGTAACTTAAAGTGTCCACTTTATATCTATGTTTTTAATTAATACACATATACAATTTTCCCATTGTAAAATGGATTGCAAAAATACAATTAATTTTAATAATTTAACAATATTGCAGATAATATAATGTTTAAATTTGATTCCTAATTAAAGATGACATATCACGAATGGAGGAAAATTATGTGAAGATTTGCATATATGCAAATTACTAATGACTAATGACTAATTACTAATGATAAGGCGTATAAAGTTTAATTAATTCAATATAAACCTTATAAACTGAATTAACAATTAATAGCATAAACAAATAACTTTTAAGTATTTATATGTTTCCAAAAAAAATTCACACTTACATATATATTACCGGATTATGCATTTTGGCAACCGGTTTACCCATTTCCCCGTTTTTACTAAGTGTGGCCCTGATAACTCTTATGGTTAACTGGTTACTTCAGGCAAATTACAGGGAAAAATGGAAATTAATTAATACCCGTAAGTCAGTATGGGTAATTTCTGTTTTTTATCTGGTCTATTTAACCGGATTAATTTATTCATCAGATAAAGACTGGGGATTACATGATTTAAGAATAATTTTACCTATGCTTGTGTTACCATTGGTTATAGGTACCTCACAAGATATTTCAATTAAACACTTAAAATGGATACTATACTGTTTTACCGGTTCATTGCTTATTCATTCAATACTTTGTATTTATTTATTTCTGCAATTGAATCACATATCCGATCATTCTTTGGCAGAAACTACAAATTTTATAGACAGTATTCGTCTTTCACTTATGGTGAACATGTCAATATTTACTCTGTTATGGCTATATTCCAATACTGCCGAAAAAATAAAATGGCTTTATATCCCACTTATCATTTGGCTTATTCTCTTTTTATTCTTACTTAAGTCTTTTACGGGCATTATTATTTTCATACTGGTATCTTTCATCCTTATTTTAAGAAGTGCATTTATCTCAAAAAACAGATGGTTTAAGTTTTACATTTTTCTTGGAGCTGTTTTATTAATTTTAATACCAGGCATTTACTTTATAAATGCCTATGAAAAGTTTATATCAAAAGAAAAAGTTAATCCATCAACCATTGACAGGATAACAAAATATGGTAATCAGTATCAACATGATTTTAATGATAAATCAATTGAAAATGGTCATTATATTAATTTATATTTTTGTGAACCTGAATTAAGAAGTGAATGGAATAAAAGAAGTAAATTATCCTACGACAGTTTTAACTACCTGAATCAATATCTGAAATACCCGTTAATCAGGTATCTCACTTCAAAAGGATTGCGCAAAGATAAGGACGGAGTTGATCAGCTGACGGGGAAAGATATTAAAAACATAGAATTGGGGATGACAAATTATATATTCGAAAATAAATTCAGTATTTATCCAAGGTTGTATACAGCTTTCTGGGAATTATATAATTATCATCACGGGGCAAACCCAACAGGATATTCTATTTCAACGAGAATTGAAGCATTAAGGAATGGTGTACATATAATTAAAAAAAATTTCTGGATAGGAGTAGGGACAGGTGATGAATTCAAAGCCGTTGAAAAACAATATAAAGAAGACAATTCAAGGCTTTCAGAAGAACGTCGAATTGTTCCTCATGATCAGTGGGTAACTTTTTTTATGACCTTTGGACTGATCGGTTTTATTATAATTATATGGGCATTATTTATGCCCATATTTATTGAACATAAGTTCCGGGATTATTTGTTTATATTGATTATGCTCATTGGTTTTCTCTCCTTTTTTGATGAAGACACTTTAAATACTCATGTAGGAGTGTCATTTTTTGCTTTTTTTTATTCTCTTTTTTTGTTTTGGAAAAACCCTGTAAATGATAAAACTTGACAGTTCGTTTTTCAGGAGAGATGTTTTGCTGGTTGCCCCTGACCTTATTGGAAAAATTTTGGTCAGGCAAAATGATAATGGTATTCAGTTCCGGTACAGGATAACTGAAACAGAAGCTTACAGGGGAACAGAAGATCTTGCATGCCATGCCAGCAAAGGCAGGACCAGCCGGACAGAAATAATGTATCATAGCGGTGCTTTAATCTATGTATATTTAATTTATGGAATATACTGGATGATGAATTTTGTTGCCGGTGAAAACGGTAACCCGCAGGCTGCCCTTTTAAGAGGGGTGGAAGGAATTAACGGACCGGGCAAAGTTACAAGACAACTGCAAATAGATAAAAGTTTTTATGGGGAAGACATGAGTATATCCCCAAGAATATGGATTGAAAACGACAATTTCAATGCCAGGTATACCGAGAACCCCCGGATAGGAATTAATTATGCAGGAGAGTGGAAAGACAAACCCTGGAGGTACACTTTAATAATTAGTAATAAGTAAAAGGTTTTAAACAACTAATTTAGTTATATATTACTAACAATCAGCTATTTATATTATTAAAAGCCTTTTGATTTTCAACCCTTAATTGACATTATTAACTCTTTAGTAAGGATATTTTTAAATTGTCCATTTTGTTGATCCTATTGATGAAGGTAACAAAATCAGCATATTTTTCCGGTGGAAAAATCCCATCGTTCATTTTAAGTCTCCGGATATAGGTTATGACTGCTTTATCAGAACTTGTCACTACAGTATATGTATACTCACCAAATTCCGTTTTCAGTCCGGACGGTTCAGGAGCATATTCCACTGCATATCCATCAGGTATACAATAGATTAACGTGTCTGAGTCAAGATAGGCCATTCTTAGCCTGAATCTGGTTTTTCGTTCTTTACTCAATTTTGATAACGAAGACATCCGGTTTAATGCATTTAATGGCAACATGATCCGGTTACCCATTACTACGGCATATTTTGTAAGGGTTAAATCAATATGTTCATCAAGTGCAGGGAGCCTGTCCTTTTGTTCTTTGAAGGTAAACTGTTTAATTGTTGAAGGAATTCCGATTTCGTTATACAGGGCTTCTTTTTGTTTCTCAAGGGGTAAATAGACAATACCTTCTTTATTATCAAATTGTAATCCTTTATATTTTGTTATCATTTTCCCAATTGCATTGCCCTGATCGTCTACCTGAAAATTAGCGTTTCGGTTTAATGAATTATTTTCACCAGTATAATATGGAGTTTTCACCAGTTTTCCACCATCAGGTGTGATCATTAATACATGACGGTTATCCGTAAATTCACCAAGAAAACCACAGGGAATCGTTTGGCTGGTGCATTCGAGCCAGATAGTATCATGCTGGTCCGGGATACAAACAATCGCATGATTAAATTGGTTATAGGTCTGTTCAGTATAAATATCATTTCCCTGCTGGCCAGCGTGTACGACCGTATAATACGCATCAATACCTACCTGATTTAGGATTGTTTTGGTATAATTGGATAATGCTTTGCAATCACCATAACCAACTTTATCAACAATAGAGGCATCAAGAGGCTTCCAGCCCCCGATCCCTAATCTCAGATTTACATAACGGGTTTTTGATTGTATATATTCGTAAACCTTTTTGATTAATTCCTTTCGATCAGCAGTTGAAGATTTAATAACTTCCAATTCTGATTTCGTTTTTTCCGATAGTATATTGTCCATTTGGTTCAGTTTCTCTATCCAATTTCCAAAACTTTGCCAGGTATCGTTACTCCCTGAAAATTCATCCATTTTAAAATATTCAGCGATTGCATGAATAAAGGGTGAGATTTCTTGAATTCCAAGGCTCAGAGGTTCCTCCTCAACAGCTTTTAGTTGTTTTATTTCAAAACTATAGCTAATATTATCATTGATTTGAGATTGGCTAGGTGGCGTATTGAAATTTGCAGCTTTAAATGTAACTTTTAATTTTTTGGGAAGGGTAAGGGTGTATTTTGAATGTTCCACAGCCAGATCATACGAGTGTTGTGGAAACCACGAAGGATAACCCAGCATTCCGGTCAAAGATTCATAAATTTCATATTCAACAGTGTATGGATATTGATTTACAACTGGAATACAATACTTCATCCTGCTATCGCTAAATAAAGTGTAATTATCAACTAAACTTTGATCAATAAATTCTGATTGTTTTATTTTTCTAATGATTTGACCAGAACTATTATAAATTTTTCCAGATATATCCGTGATTTTATCATATTTGTCATATGTATCATAGAGGTTGGCAAACGATTCTCCATTTTTGTTCATCACTGTTACTACCAAATGGTGGTAGTAGTTTGCCTTAGCAGTATCTGTGACTGTAAACCTGGTTTCATCCTCCCGGATAATTGCATTCGCGTTTTCTTTTATAGTATTGTCCAGGTTAGCCATGCTATAATATTGCGAGAAACTCTGTGGCATTTGTAAGAATATGACCACAAATACTAATAATGAACGAAAGTGTTTGACCATTTCTTTTGGTTTATATTTTTTTTAACACAATCACCTCAGCTTCCTTTGCAACCATTTGGTTGTAAAATTCTTTTAAATTCAAATATTCATCCGGAAGGAACATGCTTTTATTGATGGCAAACTTCCTCAATATTTGAATTTTATTATTGGTAACGGCTACATTGAAGGTATACGAAGCATCTTTATTAGGAAGGGCTAATATTACCGGTTTAGGGAGGGTTTCAATCGCATATCCCTGAGGTATATCAAAAAAAGCCGTAAAAATCACGTAATAACAATAGCTATAATCGACTGGGAATTTGCGTTCTTCTGGTTTATACAGGTTTTCTTTCATTTGTTCTATTAATAATGGATGAATCATCAATAGATTTCCGGTGGTTTCTGTCTGTCCGGTTAACTGCACATCGTAATTGATCCGTACTTCGCTGTTCAGCGTATCCAGATTGTCGAACTGATATTTAATGATGGTTAGTTCAGGTACCTGTTTTTGGTAATCCTTAATAAATTCATCCTGGTTCTTTGAATTGGCTATATCAGCTCTGAAATCATGTGCCGCATAACCCTTCAGATATTCATTCCAGGTACCCTTAATATCCCCTGTTTCAGTAAGTGAAAAAGTTCCGCTAATATATTTAAAATACGTCTGTTTACAATCAAGGTCAATATCTTCGGATGATTCATCCTGAACGATTCGTCCCTGGCCGTTGAGGCAACGCTGGGGTAGAAAACCGAATGGAGCTTTTTTATCTGTTGCGTCCAGAAGATACTTTTGTCCGTCTACCACCACACAAGCAATTACATAATTTAATTTTCTTATCATAGGATAAGCCGTCAGGATCATTCCGTTGTCTCGTGTGCTCAATACTACCGGGTCAGATTTAAAACCGGCATTTCTTAAAGCTGCCACAAGCAAAAGATTAATATCAGCAGCGTTGCCCGATTTTTCATCCATCGTTTTATGGATGGACTTCGAAGCCCATTTTTGTTTGGTACCATTCCATTTAAACTGGTTCCTAATGAATGTATAGATAGCCTCAGCTTTTGCCATGGGTTGGGTAATTCCGGCCGTTGCCTTTTGCACTAACTCATCTGTAGCACCCTTTCTTTTCAAAATGCCTCCAAAGTCATCATCATTTTTTAACTCTTCAGTAATACTATTCCAGTCTTTAGAGTAATATTTAACCATCGAATTCGGATAATGAGTTGATTGTAATTCAAATTCTACAGAAGTAATATAATTTTTCATTGATTTCATAAATGGTTCCTCATGGAATGCCTTAATATTTTCACCTGTATATGTTGTTACATAGTTCTGATAATTAATATTCTGGGATCCATAATTTGTTGTACTAACTAGCCCATTGCTTCTTTCTTTCCATGTCATGGTCAGATAGTCCAGTTTGGATTCTTTAACTAATTTAAGTTTTTCGTATCCATTCTGAAAAACCTTGTAATTAAAATATTCCGGAATTGAAACTTCATATTGTGTATATATTACAGGAATCAATTGTTGAAAATTCCATGATTCAATGGTATTAAAATCTGATTGGATTTCAAATTTATATTCAATAACGGAACCTTCTTTTACATTTGGCATGGTAAATCTCATCTGATCCCAATTTTTCGAAACTTCTTCCTTAAAGAAAGCGGTTTTTTCCAATTTTGAAATAACTGTTTTTCCATTTTCCAAATTATAGGTATTTCCTTTTAACCCGTCAACTCGTTCTTCCCCATAGGTATTTTTATATAAGGGAATTAAAACGGTTGCGTTCTCAAAAGCAGACTTTTTTAATATTTTAACACGTACATACCGTTTAAAAATAATACAGAAATATCCTTTGGTATCATCGTAAACAAATTGGGTACTACCTACATTGCAGATGACATATGCATCAGCAGTTGAATCAATTGGACAGCTGGTTGAAGTTATTTCAGCCTGTGAAATTTTACCGAATTGAAATTCATTCTTTTGTCCATAGATATTTAAAACGCCAACACTTAAAATAACTGCAAATAATACGATTATTTTTTTCATAAGTGGTTATTTACTAAAAATTTAAACTTTGACTTAATATATATAGGTGACAATAGGATTGTTTATGCTAACTTTTTGTTTAGGATTAATACGAAAAGAATATTCATAAAGTTTTAAAATTTTGGAAAGGGGTGGCAAAAAAGACAAAATTATCTTTGTAGAATTGCATACGTGTTGGATATTCTTTGATTGAAACGCAATTTGGCTCAACGAATCTAAAATTTATAACCTGTGAATGATTTTATAGTATTAGCCAGGAAATGCTGACCTTCTACTTTTGACACATTAGTGGCTAGAAATTAATAGTTAGAAATTATTAAAAAAAATTAGTGGTTAGAAATTATTAACAAGAAATTAGTAGTAAATCGTAAGTAATGAAAAGTAAGGTATCAGTGAAGTTGAAAAAATGGCTATTCCCGCAATTAATTTGGGAGATGCCATCTGATGAGAAATCGGTGTATTTAACATTTGATGATGGGCCGACACCAGTTGTTACAATTAAAGTACTGGAAGTGTTGAAAAAATACAATGCTGTGGCAACATTTTTCTGTCTTGGTTCAAATATTGACAAGTTCCCTGCAATTTTTGAACAGATAAAGTTAGAGGGACATGGTATTGGTTCCCATGGATACAATCATATAAATGGATTCAGGACTTTAGACAATATTTACATTGAAAACCTAAAAGAAGGGATGCGACTCACTAAGACAAATTTGTTCAGACCTCCATTTGGTAAAATAACACTTTCTCAAATTTCTAAAATACATCAATTTACAAAAATAATTATCTGGAGTATCAGTAGCAGGGATTATGATCTTAATTACCCTGCTTCAAAAAGTCTTCATAAACTTATAACCAATATTTATCCGGGAGCTATTATTTTGTTTCATGACACAGAAAAAGCATCAGAAACCTTGTTTTATGCATTACCCCGCCTTTTGGAGTTTTTTTCTGATCATGGAATTAAAACAAATATAATCGATTTTCAATAATCAATAATCAATAATCAATAATCAATAATCAATAATCAATAATCAATAATCAATAATCAATAATCAATTAACTTCTTTGCCGGTAAATATGTAACTTTTACCGAATTAATATAAATAGTTATGTAAATGGTTTATATTTTTACATAAAAATTAATTATAAATATATGGATTCTAAATCAACCAATCGCTTTAACAACCGTGCTATATTAGGAATTTTTCTGTTGTTTTTCGGAATATTGTTATTAATTGACAATCTTGGATGGTTTTCATTTCATCTGATTGATTTCATTTTTTCACTTCCATTTCTATCAATATTATTTGGTATAATAATTATAACACGAAGCAGAAATCCTTTTTTTGGATTTGTTTTAATTGCAGTGGGTGTGTTGTCTTTAATTCTGCAGCTATTAAATATTCAGTACGATCATGGCAGGGCATTCTTGTCAGTATTTTTAATTGCAATAGGATTATCCATACTTTTCCGCCATAGGCAACATCCTCATCATTACTGGAAACACCAAAGGAATTGGCAGGAATACGAAAATTGGAAACAACATGAACATTGGTTCGAAAAAACTGAAACTTCATCAGACATAATTGATGAAGTAAATATTTTCGGAGGCTGTGAAAGAAAAATCACCTCACGTAACTTCAAAGGAGGTAAGGTTACTGCAATTTTTGGAGGTTCGTCTTTAGATATGAGAGATTGTGTTCTTGCAGACGGAATTAATACCTTAGATATTGTAAATATATTCGGAGGTACTAAATTACTTATTCCTTCTCATTGGAAAGTGCATATTGAAATAGCATCCATCTTCGGCGGGTTTGCTGATAAACGAACAAATATCATAGTTGATGAGGCAGGAAATAAAGAACTTCACCTGGTCGGATTTGTATTTTTTGGAGGAGGTGAAATCAAGAGCTTTTAATTGAATTAAAGTATTAAATATGCTCTAACATCTTTATACTCTAACAACTAAGCCTGTTATACCATGGTACATCCTATACTGTCTAACTTAAGGTACCTAATAATATATTGCATTTTCTGGTTACTGGTTATATTAACCGGAACTTTATTTATTTTGTATAATTACAAACTTAATTTCTATATAGCATTAACTGACAGTTCAATTCATAATATTTCCTATTCAATATTATCTATAGGATTATGGTATGCAGTGCGTTACAGTAATTTTTCCAATTCAGATACTGCAAAGAGAATTTTTTCCTATATTATTCAGGCAATTATTATTTCTGCAATTTGGCTTTTAATCTGCTTTTTTATTTTAAAAAGTCTTTATTACGATGATCAAAATTATAGGCTTATACTATTTCAATCAATACCTATTCAGTTTGGTTTGGGAATAATATATTACACCTTGTCAATTATGTTTTATTATTTATTGCTTTCATACCGCGATCTGCAGGAGAAAACACGTAATGAGGCAGAATTGAAGGCTTTGGTAAAAGAGACAGAACTGAACCTTTTGAAATCACAGATAAATCCTCATTTTCTTTTTAACAGTTTAAATTCCATTAGTTCATTGACAATTTCAAACCCTGGAAAAGCACAGGAAATGATTATTAAACTTTCTGAGTTTCTCCGCCATTCAATAAACCAGAAAAATGATCATTTAGTACCTCTTAGGGATGAACTTACTCATATACGTTTTTACCTTGATATAGAAAAAATTAGGTTTGGAGAACGTTTGCATTATGAATTTAATATAGCGGATTCCTGCGTAAACAATATGGTACCTGCAATGCTGCTGCAGCCTTTGTTTGAAAATGCTATAAAACATGGAGTATATGAATCTACAGAAGAAGTAACCATATCATTTGTCTGTATTGCAACACATGTTGGATTAAAACTTACGATTACAAATAATTTTGACCCTGCAGCACTACCCAGAAAAGGTAATAAAATGGGAATTAAAAATATATCTAACAGGCTTAAATTATTATATCAGTCGGATAACCTTTTAACAATAACCAAAACTGAAAATGTTTTTAAAGTGGAAATTGTTATACCAAAATAATGAAATTGTGAGTAGGGGAGTATGTAAGTAGGAAAAGTAAATATTATATTTTAAAGAAACAGTACTATGATTAAGGCAATTATTATAGAAGACGAGAGTCCGGCCCGCGACCTGATTAAACATTACCTGAATTCCTTTGGAGAAATTACCCTTTTGGGTGAATTTGCTGATGGATTCAGTGGTTTGAAAGGAATACAGGAGGTTAAACCTGATATGGTTTTTCTGGACATTCAAATGCCAAAGCTTACTGGTTTTGAATTACTTGAACTGCTTGACCAGATACCGGAAATTATTTTCACTACAGCATACGACCAGTATGCAATCAAAGCTTTTGAGATGAATGCTGTGGATTATCTTTTAAAACCATACTCCCAGGAAAGGTTTAATAATGCTGTTGCAAAGGCTGTTGAACGGATTACAAAAGGATCGGGATCAGAGCCGGTTAAAAAACTTATGGACCATATTTATGAAAATAAGGATGCAGTAGACAGAGTTGTTGTTAAAACCGGAAATAAAATCACTGTAATTCCTGTAGAAACAATTATATATATAGAATCACAGGACGATTATGTTATGATTTATACAAACCAGGGTAAATACCTGAAACAACAAACTATGAAATCATTCGAACAAATGCTTGATCCATTAATTTTTGCCCGTATTCACAGGTCATATCTTGTAAATATTGAAACAATTAAACAACTTGAATTATATGAAAAAAATTCATACCTCGCTATACTTTCCAATGGTGCTAAATTAAAAGTTAGCGATAGCGGTTACAAAACTTTAAAGTCAGTAATGAAATTTTAAATTTGTTTTATATTTAACTAATATTCAAGTTAGTTATTGAATAATTACCTTCTCTGTCTGTACCGAACTGCCAGAATTAAAAATAAACAATAGTACACCATGTACATCATTTCCAAATGAAACTGATGTATGATCGTCATTTATCAGCAATGTATTTATTTTTTTCCCTGATAAATCATAAATATCCAGCCGGGCATTCTTATGTGAAGGGTTACCAATATTTACTAATGAAGCAGCAGGATTGGGACTGATTTCAAATTTGGATGGCAGTTCATTTACGGCTTCAGTTGCTGTTCCTGAACCATTATTAGCTAAAATTTTAATAGAATAAGAATAAAGGGCAGTATCGGACAACATGGTTCTTAACCTGTAATAAACAGTTTTACTATAATTAAATGTAGAATCCACAAATTGTGTTGCGGTTGGGCTTACAGCCGCTACCTGGACAAAGCTTGTCGAATCAGTACGCCTGTCAATATAAATAGAATCGTTCATGGTTGTCCGGTTGTTCCAAGTAAGTTTTACCTTATTTATCTTGTAAATTGATACAGCAAGATTATCAGGAGATATTATATAATCATGACAAAGTATATCTTTGGCATCATTCCAACCTCCGGTACTTCTATTATAGATTTGGAAACTTCCGTTATCATCCCAGACAAAATATGGGATATTGCGAATTTGAGCCTGTTCAACTACTGTAGCATAGTAAAACATTCTGGAATTGTAAGCAGCTGAATCTATAGCTCCAAATTCATCCAGGATAGCCGGAATATTATAAATTTGAGACCAATTGTGAACCTGATTGAATAGCCCCTCTGTAGTGGTAACATCAGGACCTTGTACATAGGTGCCCGTTCCTATCAGTCCAAAGGGATATGGGTCATATGAGTGATAATAACCAATAAGGTAATTATCTGTTAAACTCGGAATCTTAGCAGCCAGAAGCTGACCTACATCAGCATATTTATTACCGGAAAAAACAACTATCCTGGTAGGGTTTGTTTTCCTTATAACAGAAAGAATCTGTGCATTTATTATGTTCACAGAATCCAGAGCTTCAGGATATGGTTCATTCAATATTTCAAATATCAGGTTTGAAGATGCTGATTGAAAATGGGTTGCTACCTGGCTCCATATGCTGTCAAACCGGGCTACGGAATCCGGATTATCAGCATGTGTCTTGAGCCATGTTTCATGATGTGCATTTATTTCTATAATCAAACCTCGTTTTAACCCCCAGGATACGACTGTGTCGACCCTCGCCAGCCAGGTTGAATCTATTTTATAGGGAGAAGTATGTGCAACATGATATTCCCATGTGATGGGAATCCTGACAGCAGTGAATCCGGCAGCTTTGTAATCATCAAAATAAGTTGGTTGAATTAATGGATTGCCCCAGGAAGTTTCTGTAGGAATTGCTTCCATGCTATTACCTATGTTAATACCTCGTTGCATAAGTAAAACAGCCTGGGAGGGTGTGAGCTGTGCGTATCCGTTCTTTGTTGAAGTTAAAACAAAGATTAATAATAAATAAGTTATTAGTTTTAGTTTCATGGTGTTTTAATATAAATAGTAGTTCTGAAATACAAATTTAGGAAAATATTGTAATCACTGTGTTTATTTCACCCCTTATATCTGAGCCATCGTATAATTTCCCTGAAATTAACTTTTTTACCATACATAAGTATGCCGGTCCTGTATATTTTCCCGGCTATCCAAATGGATAATATAAAAGAAGCTATTAAAATTAACATTGATACAATTATCTGGTCATAAGGCACATGATAGGGTATTCGAGCCATCATTACAATTGGTGAGGTAAATGGTATCATTGAGAACCAGTAAGCAGTATTACTATCAGGATTTTGAAAAGCATTAACCATGGCAACAATACCAATAATTAACGGCAATGTAATTGGGAATACAAATTGCTGAGTGTCTGAATCATTATCAACTGCTGCACCTACAGCAGCAAAGAGCGAACTGTAAAGTAAATACCCGCATACAAAATAAAATAAGAATGCTCCTATTATTACGTAGAAATCAATAGAATCCAAAATTGACACAACTTTTTCCAGCTCGGGATTTACCTGAACCACGGAAGGCTGAACCTGTGTGGCAGATTTAGTTACTTCCATAAGGTTATGTGGTTGACTTGTCAGATAAGTGGCCTGCAAATCAGGAATAAACAATGCCCTTACAATTGAGATCAAAACTATACTCAGTACTACCCATATAAAAAACTGAGTTAATGCGGTTAATGCAACACCTAAAACTTTCCCCATCATTAACTGAAATGGCTTTACAGAGGAGATTATTATTTCCACTATACGGTTAGATTTTTCTTCCATTACTCCCCTCATTACCTGGACTCCATACATTAGAATAAACATGTATATAACAAGAGAACTAATATAACCAACCCATTTTTTTATTTCCAGGTTTGATTGTTTTGTTTCACCTTTATCCGATATCTGAATAGTTTCTATATCAACTTTAGTCTCGACTGATTTCAGAATATCATCTATATTATCTATGTTATAAGCCTTAAGTTTCTGGTTACGTATTTCTTTTTCTATGGAATACTGAATATGCTGAATAATATTTTGACCAGGATGCTGATAGGAATAATACTGAATTGCCTTTGGTGAGTAGGATATTATCGGTGAAATATAGAGTATTCCATTATAGTTGGTTTTATCAAGTATTTTTTTTAATGCTCCTAATTTTACAAATACATATTCAAAATGCACAAATTTTGTATCAGGAAGTTTTTTAATAAATACTCCGGAGCTATCTACAACAGCAACTGTTTTAACTTCAGTATCTCCAACTGAGGCAAAATAGAAAAGAAACCCAAAAAACCCTGCAAAAATTACTGGTCCGAGAATTGTCATAATTATAAAACTACGTTTTCTGACACGTGTTAAAAATTCTCTTTTAGTAATAAGCCAAATTTTGTTCATGGAAATTTCAGATATTAATATTACTGTTCCTTCTTATCAGACGATTCAACTACCTTAATAAAAATATCATTCATACTGGGCAGAAGTTCAGAAAATGAAGTAACATGTACGTAAGGAATTAATAGAGATAATAACATATTATCTTTATGTGTGGCCAGCATTTTAAGCCTAACAAAATTCTCATCAGCAGTAATTTTATGATCAAGTACTTGATAATGGGAGTTTAAATTTTCTTTTATAAGGTTAAAATCCCCTATAAAAGAGATTTCAAAAATATCAGTTGAATAATTTCTCTTAATTTCCCTGACATTGCCATCCAAAATACACCTTGATTTGTTAATTAAGGTTATTCTGTCACACAGTTCTTCCACAGAACTCATATTATGAGTAGAAAATATGATTGTCGTTCCATTTTTTCTTAACTCCAGAATTTCATCGCGGAGCATGGCTGCATTAATCGGATCTATACCGCTGAAAGGCTCATCGAAGATAAGCAAAGCAGGTTTGTGCAATACTGTGATCAGGAACTGTACTTTTTGAGCCATACCTTTTGACAGGTCTTCAATTTTTTTATCCCACCAACCTTGTATTTCAAGTTTTTCAAACCAATATTTTGCCTGTTTAAATGCATCAGTCCGGGATAGGCCTTTCAACCTTGCCAGGTACAAAACCTGTTCCCCAACCTTCATTTTTTTATACAAGCCTCTTTCTTCCGGCAGGTAACCTATTTTGGATATATCAGAAGGAACCATTTTACTGCCCCTGAAAAAAATTTCACCCTTATCCGGTGCATAAATATTATTAATTATCCTCATAAGTGTGGTTTTACCGGCACCATTGGGACCAAGTAAGCCATATATTGATCCTTCGGGAACAGAAATATCAACATTATCCAATGCTGTGAAATCTCCGTATTTTTTTTCTATGTGTCGGGCCTGTAATATATCCATCAGCTCTGATCAAAATAATTTTTCATCCTTTCAAAAAAGCTCTTGTCATTTTTGTCAGGATTTGGATTAAAGTTAGAGGAGTCATAAAATTTTTCAACAACTTTCTTTTCTTCTTTATTCAGTGTCTTAGGTACCCAAACATTAATATTGACCAATAAGTCTCCATGTCCATAACCGTTAACTTCTGGCAAACCTTTGCCACGAAGTCGCAATATCTTACCAGGTTGGGTACCTGGTTCAATTTTAATTTTAACCTTACCTTCTATTGTAGGGACTTCTATTGCTGCGCCCAGAGCTGCATCCGGAAAACTTAAATAAAGATTATAAATAAGATCATTACCATCCCGGATCAGATCGCCGTGTTCTTCTTCTTCAATTACTACCAACAGATCTCCATTAACCCCACCACGCCGGGGAGCACTGCCTTTTCCACTGACAGTCATTTGCATGCCATTACCAACTCCTGCGGGTATTTTGACGGTTATTACCTCCTGATCGTAAACTATTCCTTCTCCATAACAATGTGTACATTTGCTCCGGATTATCTTTCCTTCGCCCTGACATGCAGGACATATCCCCGATGTTTGCATCTGACCTATAAAAGTTTGGGTAACCCTTGTAACCTGACCTGTTCCGTGACATGTGGAGCAATCACTGTATGCAGTACCATTCTCGGCTCCTGTTCCTTTACAATGCTGGCAGGGAACATATTTCTGTACCTTAAGTTTTTTTTCTACTCCTTGAGCGACTTCCTGCAGATTCAGCTTAACCTTAACTCGTATATTAGATCCCTTATTGGTCCTGCGCCCTCCTCCACGTCGGGATCCTCCGCCAAAACCGCCAAAACCGCCAAATATGTCCCCGAAATGTTCAAAGATATCTTCAATGTTCATTCCCTGACCAAAACCACCTCCTCCTGAGGCGCCACCAACACCTGCATGTCCGTATTGATCATACCTGGCACGCTTATCGTCATCACTTAGTACCTCATAAGCTTCAGCAGCTTCCTTAAACTTTTCTTCAGATTCCTTGTTTCCCGGATTTTTATCAGGGTGAAATTTAATTGCCTGTTGCCTGTAGGCTTTTTTAATCTCTTCCTTTGAAGCATTCTTTGAAACTTCCAGTATTTCGTAATAATCCCTTTTTGACATATTTTTACTTTTTTAAAGTCAAACAAAATGCTGTAAAGCTTGTATATATTACTAAATATAGCTTTACAGCATTAACATTACTCTCCGACAATTACCTTTGCATACCGGATTACCTTATCATTCAAATAATAACCTTTTTGAATTACATCCAATACTTTTCCCTTAAGTTCTTCCTTTGGAGCCGGGGTTTTTGTCAATGCTTCATGAAGTTCAACATTAAAATCCTGGTTAACCGAATCAATTTCTTTCACACCTCTCTGAACAAGAAAGTCTTTAAATTTATTGTATATTAGAAGAATGCCTTCTTTAACTGCGTCAACATCAGGAGATTGTTCCATTACCTGTAAACCTCTGTCGAAATCATCAATAACTGGTAAGAGGCTTATCAAAACGTCTTCTCCGGCCGATTTAATTATTTCCATCTTTTCCCTGGTTGTTCTTCTACGGAAATTGTCAAATTCAGCCATTAATCTTACATATTTATCCTGCAGTTCATCAACCTTTTGCTGAAGTTCTGATTGTTTTTTCATATCAAATTGATTTCCTGCATTTATATCCTTTTCTTCTGTTTCAACAGCTTCTCCAGATTTTGGTTCATTTCCGGAAGATTTCTCTTCTAACATTTCGTCAGTAAGAATTCCATTTGGTTCTGACATTATTTCAGAACTTTCTCCTGAATCATTAATAATCTTATTTTCATTATCAGTATTATGATCCTGAGTTATCTTAGTATCTTTATTTCCAAAGATATTACCCTTATCTCTCGTCATTTGTCAAATAATTTTCTTGTACAATTTTAATATTGATCAAAATGCCTGCCACAGAAATAACCCGTCAATTTGGCATTTATACTCATTTAGAAATTTAATTGCTGATTATCAGATGCTAACTATTCCGGTTACTAATTATTAATATTCAATTCTTTTTATAGCTGCTCCCAAAGATTTTAGCCTGATATCAATATGTTCATATCCCCTGTCTATTTGGTCTATATTATAAATAACACTGGGTCCTTCAGCTGAAAGTGCAGCTATCAGTAAAGCAACGCCTGCACGAATATCAGGAGAAGTCATAGTTATTCCTCTGAGCCTGAATTTGTTTTCAAGGCCAATTACTGTAGCCCTGTGAGGATCACAAAGTATAATTCTTGCACCCATGTCAATCAGTTTATCTACAAAAAACAGCCTGCTTTCAAACATCTTTTGATGAATTAAAACACTACCCTTTGCCTGGGTAGCTACGACAAGAAGAACACTGAGCAGGTCAGGTGTAAGACCAGGCCATGGTGCATCAGCAATTGTCATAATAGAGCCATCAATAAATGTCTCTATTTCATAGTAATCCATAGCCGGTATAAATATATCGTCATCCCGTTGTTCCAGTTTAATACCCAAACGCTTATAAGCATTCGGAATAATTCCAAGATTAAAATATGAAACGTTTTTTATAGTTATCTCTGAATGTGTAATAGCTGCCATTCCAATAAAACTGCCTACTTCAAGCATGTCTGGTAATATTATATGTTCACACCCGCCAAAGTCATCCACTCCTTCAACTGTCAGCAGGTTAGAACCGATACCTGAAATTTTAGCTCCCATTGAAATTAACATCCTGCACAATTGTTGTATATATGGCTCGCATGCAGCATTATATATGGTTGTGAACCCCCTGGCTTTTACTGCAGCCATAAGAATATTTGCTGTACCAGTTACAGATGCTTCATCCATAAGAATATAAGTCCCTACCAGGTTCCGGGCATCAACCTTATAGCAATTATCATTTGCATCAAAGGTAAAACGGGCCCCCAATTTTTCAAACCCTATAAAGTGTGTATCAAGTCTGCGGCGGCCAATTTTATCTCCTCCGGGTCTGGAGATATATCCAATTCCAAAACGTGCAAGAAGTGGTCCGATAATTAAAATCGATCCACGCAGGTTGCCTTCCTTTTGTTTAACTTCCGGTAGATTGAGGAATTCTACATTGACACTGTCAGCTTTAAATGTATAGGTGTGATTATCAAGCTTTTTAACCTTTACCCCTATAAGTATCAACAGGTCAATAAGAGATGTTACATCTTTTATGTCGGGTATATTGTGAATTGTGACGGTTTCTGATGTGAGCAGACTGGCACAGATTACCTGTAACGCTTCATTTTTTGCTCCCTGGGGATATATAGCCCCATGTAGTCTTTTGCCTCCTGTGATTTCAAATTTATCCATTAAAAAAAAGTGCCTGGAAAATAGTGCTTAGTGCTTGGAAATAAACAGCCAGTTTAATATTTAGATTTTTTAGGAGACGGAATCATTACTTTTTTCTTCTTCCCTTTATTTAGGATGTCTTTTGTTTCTTCAAGCTTATAAGTATCATCAAGCTTAATCTGACCCTGGGAAAGCGTATTCATGTCCATGATAATCACTTTATCATCAACAGCATCCCTGTTCCAGGTAAGATACGATTTTTTCATATGGTTGGCGATTACCTGCACTAAAGCACGGCGTTCTTCATCATCAGGAAGGGTACATGCATATCCTATCATCTGCTGCAACACTTTTCCATAATGTTTATATTTGATAGGGAACTGCGGGTATTCGACAATCCTGGGTTTTTCCTGAAAGGTTTCAGGAACGGGGATTGCATAGGGATAATCTATATCCAGTTTAAATTCCGACATAATTGCCAGATGATCCCACAATTTATGTTTAAAATCATGTATATCACGCAGATGTGGATTAAGATTTCCCATAACATTAATCAACGCCTGTGCCAGCCGGTTTCGTTCATTTTTGTCTTCAATTGATAAAATATAGTCCACCATTTTTTGAATATGTCTTCCATATTCGGGTAAAACAAGGTTTTTCCTTGATGTATTGTAATCGTATTCCATGTATAATTTATTTGTTACAAATCTAATGGATTTATTATTAGTGAATATACAAAAACTTCGAATTCTTTTAATTGCTTATTCGATTATTCGTTTATAAAGTTTACAGGGTTTATGATGTTTATTTTGAATTCTAAAAATATTTAACATTATCGATTAATAAACAGTCATTTGTAAAGAGACATTTGCACAATTGCATATTATTTTCCGTCATTTGGAATAAGAAATTTCATCCCAATATTTTTAACCTGGCAAATTTTAGTAAAAGTTGTTTCTGTCCACTTTCATTAAAAAATACAGTTGCTTTAATATTGTTATGATCACCTTCAATATGAATTACTTTCCCGTTTCCAAACCTTTCATGTAAAACCTGCATGCCAACTTGTATATTTGATGTGTCGTCACCCTGAAAAACATTTGTTGATACCGGAGTTTCATATGACTTTTCCAACCTGACCATATTTTTTTGTTTTACAATTGCAATATTGGGATCCGGGGATTGTTCCTTTTCTCTAAAACCTTTGGTTTTATTATTCCAGGGATATTGTTGATGTGTATCAAATTTTGGGATATAAGCATCGTTATCTTTTGGTAAATCAAGGAACTGCTCCCCTATTTCATTTATAAAACGACTGGGCGCACAACTTGTCGGAGATCCCCATTTGAACCTTGTTTCAACATAAGAAAGAAATACCTTTAATTTAGCTCTTGTTACCGCCACATATAAAAGCCGTCTTTCTTCTTCTATATCTTCAGGTTTGAGCAATGTCATCTGAGAAGGGAACAAATTTTCTTCAAGTCCGACAATATATACAACATTAAATTCCAATCCTTTAGCGGAGTGAATAGTCATAATTGTTACCTTGTCAAAATCTTCAGGTTTTTCTGCATCTGAATCAGTTAAAAGAGCAACATTTTCAAGAAAATGTTCCAGGGTAAGTACTCCTGTATCAATTTCATTCTGATTTGAAAATTGTCTTATACTGTTAAGTAATTCCTCTATATTTTCCAGTTTACTAATGCTTTCGGGAGTTTTATCCTGTTTTAAATCATTTAATATACCTGACCCAAGGGCTACCTGATATGCAATTTCATAGGCATCAGAAGTATGAATATTTTTACTGTTATCAGATATAAATTTAACAAAGGCACTAATTCTTGATTGCGTGCCCTTATTTATTCCCAGGTTTATTTTACCGGTATCTGAAGCAACCTGAAAAAGTGTTAATGCATTCTGCTGAGCATACTCTCCTATCTTTCCGACTGAAGTTTCCCCAATTCCGCGGGCGGGGTAATTTATAATCCTCCTGAAGGCTTCATCATCACGGTTATTAACGATCAATCTCAGGTAAGCCAGTAAATCCTTGATTTCTTTCCTCTGATAAAATGACAATCCTCCATAAACCTTATAGGGTATATTTCGCTTACGCAATGATTCCTCAAATATACGTGACTGTGCATTAGTTCTGTATAAAATAGCAAAATCCCTGAAAGGAAGCCTTTGTTCCATCCTGGTATCTATAATTGAATTTGCTACTACAAAACCTTCTTCGTTATCTGTAGAGAGTTTTATCACTTTAATTTTATCCCCTTCGTGATTTTCAGAAAAAACGACTTTTTGAATCTGATTCTTGTTTTTCCGTATAAGGCTGTTTGCGGCATTTACTATAGTTTGCGTGGATCTGTAATTTTGCTCCAGTTTAAACAGCTTATAATCATGATAGTCATTCCTGAAATTAAGTATATTTTCTATCTGTGCCCCGCGGAATGAATAAATGCTCTGTGCATCGTCCCCAACTACACAAATATTATGATGTTCCTGAGCAAGTTTTTTAATTATAAGGTATTGGGAAAGATTAGTATCCTGATATTCATCCACCAGGATATATTGAAACATCCTTTGGTATTTCTTTAAAACATCAGGAAAATTATTAAACAGTATATTAGTGTTAAGTAATAAGTCATCAAAATCCATTACTCCTGCCTTATAACATCTTATGGAATATTCCCGGTATATCTCAAAAAGCTGAGGTTTCCTCTGCAGGCGGTCTGCTTCCAGATATTGCGGATTTGCAGCGTATAACTGTGCTGTAATTAAATTATTTTTAGCTCTTGAGATCCTTGAATATATTTCACCTGGTTTATATATCTGGTCATCAAGTTGTTTATCTTTAATAATCTGTCTTATGGAATTTTTTGAATCCTGAGTATCATAAATAGTATATGTGGATGTATATCCAAGAGACTGCGCTTCAGTTCTTAAGATTCTTGCAAACACAGAATGGAATGTACCCATCCACAGGTTTCTCGCAAGGTTTTCACCAACAAGCTTTCCTATCCTCTCTTTCATTTCCCGTGCAGCCTTGTTGGTAAATGTAAGAGCCAGGATATTATTGGCATAAATTCCCTGTGAAAGAATATATGCAATCCTGTAAGTAAGGACTCGTGTTTTTCCTGATCCGGCACCGGCTATTACAAGGCCCGGACCTGAATATTCTGTAACTGCTTCCAGTTGAATCTTACTGAGTTCGCTAAGATAATCGATGTTCAAGTTATTTTATAATTTATTAACCTTCAAAGGTAATTACTAAGGTTAAGAGTGTCTTTATTTTTTGAAATTAGTTATTCACAAGTTAGAATAAAATTTTGCTTTATATTTGCATACCTTCGTATTTCGCATTTTCAGATTTACCATGTTTAAAATTAAAACAGCACAAAAAGATGATTTGCCATTACTGCAGAAACTGGCCAGAGAGATATGGATTGCCCATTATACAGCTATATTATCGACTGATCAGATTGAATATATGTTAAACCTTATGTATTCTGAAAGTACAATAGAGCAGGAGATAAACTGTGGTGTTATTTGGAAGTTAATAACAACTGATGAAATTCCTGTCGGATTTATATCTTATTCCCCTTCTGAAAGTGACCTTAAACTTAATAAATTATATATACTGCCCGGTTATCATGGTCAAGGTTTTGGACAAACTGCAATAACTCATGTTATTGATTATGCAGCCAGACATAATATCCCTAAAGTTTACCTGACTGTTAACAAAAAAAATTATAAGGCAATTAAAGCATACGAAAAAGCCGGATTTTTATGCACCAGCTCGGAAGTAACTGATATTGGCAATGGATTTGTTATGGATGATTTTATATACACCCGTTTTTTATAATATTTAATCCGAAATAATTGATTTTATCAGTGACGTTCAATTGGCTAGTTATCATAGATTTATATGGTAACATTGATAATTGATCTTATAAAAATTAATGTAAATATTCGTTCAGGTATAAAATTATTTAATATATTTATATCGCTTACGATTTAATCTTATGCGATGTTTTATTAAATTTATTTTATTCAAAAGAAATAATTATGAACAATGAGTTCTATCAATTTACAGCAAAAAGCTTGCAGGGCAAAGAGGTAACAATGGAAACCTATAAAGGCAAAACCATTTTAGTTGTCAATACAGCAAGCAAATGTGGATTAACTCCTCAATATGAAGGCCTTGAAAAGCTTTATGAAAAATATAGTGAGAAAGGACTGGTAATATTAGGTTTTCCATGTAATCAATTTGGCAACCAGGAACCCGGAGATGAAAAATCCATTGCTGAAGGTTGTTTGGTAAATTATGGAGTAAGTTTCCCTGTTTTCTCAAAAATTGAGGTAAACGGTAAAAATGCACATCCTATATATAAATACCTTAAAAAAGAACTTCCCGGTATCTTTGGAAAAAGTATCAAATGGAACTTTACTAAATTCCTCATTAATTCAGAGGGTAACCCTGTTAAAAGGTTCTCTCCTGCCACCAAACCGGAAAAAATTGATTTATATTTGGCAAACAAACTGAATTAATTTTAATTATATTTATGGAATATGAACAACTGAAACTTGATAATCAGATATGTTTTCCTGTATACGCAGCTTCAAGGCTTATAACAAGGGAGTATCAACCGTATTTGGAAAAACTAGGGATTACATACCCACAATATTTGGTTCTCATGGTTTTATGGGAAAATGACGGAATAGCAGTTAATGATATTTCTTATAAATTAATACTGAACACGAATACTATTACCCCTTTGCTGAAGAGAATGGAAACAATGGGGATTATTAAGAGGCAACGTTCAAATGATGATGAAAGAAAGGTTATTGTAAATTTAACAAACCAGGGGAAACAATTGCAGGCAGTTGCATCTTCTATACCTGAAGCGCTGTCTGTTAGTCTGTTGTCCGGAGATTTTAATATTAAGGAGTTGCAAGAACTTAAAGATAAACTTAATAATCTAATTAAGTTTTTGTCAAGTAAATAGTTTGTATAATTGTTTATAAACATAACTACTACTTATGAACAACCTCAGTTCCAAAGATGTTCCACCCCCTATATATGTTGTATCCGGCGGAAAAGGTCTGGCAGGTGATTCGGTTGTACAGTCCATATTAATTCAATTTCCTGATAACAAGGTACCTGTTATTATTGTTCCTGATGTAAATTCTTCTGAGAAAGCAGTAGATACTGTAAATAATGCAATAAAAACTCATGGGGTGATAGTACACACCATGGTCAATCCGGTTATGAGAAAAATTCTTACCAATGCCTGCGATGAAAAAAAAGTTATGCACTTTGATCTGGTAGGAAATCTGTCAAATTATCTTGAAAATTTATTAAAGACCGAACCTATAAGCCGACCAGGTTTATACAGGCTTAAACACATAGATTATTTCCAGAGAATTGAAGCAATTGAGTTTACCTTGAAACACGATGATGGTCAGTTTGCTGAAAGAATTTCAAAAGCTGATATTGTTCTCACCGGCGTTTCCAGGACAGGTAAGACGCCGCTGAGTGTTTACCTGGCTATGTTTGGATGGAAGGTAGCCAATGTACCAATAGTACCAGGTATTACGCCACCCGGTGAACTCTTTAAAATTGACCCCAAGAGGGTATTTGGTTTGACAATTTCTCCAAATTACCTTATAATACAGAGAGGGAATAGGGTCAAAACCCTTCAGATGTCTGATGATGTTGATTATATTGACCGTAAGAAAGTTGGAATGGAAATTGAATATTCAGAACGAATTTTTACCAAGGGGGGATTTACTGTCATTAATATAACTAATAAACCTATTGAATCTTCTGCAAATGAAATACTTACAATTTTGACTGACCGATTCGGACAGGACAGGTGGATAGTGTGATGACTTTTTACAATATCTGATTATAAATTAAAATAAAGACTATTAAATAATCTAAATTAAAACTAAATGTTATGACTATAAAACTTTTAAAAACACTAAGTTTATTTATATTTATCACAATTCCGGTTATTGGTTTTTCTCAGGAAAATCAGCAGGTAGTATACCTTTGGAAAAACGGTGCACCTGGTTTTGAAAACAGAAAAGATATTCCGGAACAAGCCAAAGATTATTGGGTAAAGAGTATAAACAATCCTTCACTTACAGTCTTCTATCCTCCAAAAGATAAAGCAAACGGATGTGCTGTTGTTATTGCTCCGGGAGGAGGGTTCAGGGAATTGGTATTTAATGCTGAAGGAAAACAGGCAGCTGAATTTCTCAATTCTGTGGGAGTTACAGCATTTGCCCTTAAATACAGGTTGCCAAATGAGGACGGCTCACCTTATAGTGTCGACGATGTCAGGAAAGATGCCTACAGGGCTGTAAGACTTGTCAGAAGCCAGGCAAAGCATTTTAATGTTGACCCGGGAAGGATAGGAATGTTAGGGTTTTCAGCAGGAGGAGCTGTAATAATGATGGTTGCTTTCAATAAAGGGGATGGAGATCCAAATGCATCTGATTCAATTGATAGGGCAAATGGAAGGCCTAATTTTATTATGATGATTTATCCCGGTGGTATGGTTCCGGACGTCATTCCTGCAGATACCCCACCTGCTTTTCTTTTATGTGCCAATGATGATGAATACGGTTGTGATCAGGTAACATTTTATTTTTTGAAGAAACTACGGGAAGTAAAAGTACCGGTAGAAGCTATATTTTTAGCCAAAGGTAAACATGCTTTCAATATGGGTGACCGTTCTTCCCTTATAACTGTTAAGACCTGGCCTAACAGGATGGCTGACTGGATGCTGGACAGCGGATTCCTGGAAATGAAAAAATAATAAACAAATACACTGCAGGATTTTGAATGTATTAATTATGCTGCCAGTTAAATGTATTAGTTAGTAACCCCGCCGCTTCCTATCATTATCTTAACCGGTGTTTTTGGATGGGTAACTTGTTTTTTTGCATTTGTAAGATCATTATTAGTTAATGAATGCAAATCATTAACATCCTTAAATGAAAAAAAGTTAGAGGCTCCGGGAGAAGCAAAGCAGTTAGTAATTGAAACACCTGTTCCATTATTCAATGAAATAGCTGCTCCTGTGCCGTTTTGCTGTGCCTGTTTACCGACGAACCCGTCTATAGTAAGGTTTTTAAAATGCTCAAGATTTATTCCATCAGAAAAATAATCTGGAATGGAATCGGCCCACTGCAATTCGAATCCATGAATCTGCAAACCATCAATGTATTGACCATATATTCCCGGTATATCGTGCTTAAAAATTGCCAATTCGGGACCTGCTCCCACTCCCCTCAGGTCAAAATTACCACCCATGGACTGGCTGTTAATTCCTTTTTTAATCTTAAGTTTAATATTATTGAATGAAATCTCTTTAATTATGTTGTTTTCAGTTCCATAAATCATTATACTGTTTTCTGCTTCAGCAATAATGTCAGAAAAACGGACATTCTTTATCCAGGCATTGCTGATAGAAGGATTGGCAGGCATAACACATATATATATAGGTTCGGCCTTACCCCACCATTGACCGGTGTATAATCTGCTCTGTATAAGTATATTTGAAAATATTACATTCTGAGCTCCTCCGAAAATTCCTATTCCCCTGTTGGAATCGTGTATTACTATGTTTTGAAAAACGCAATTACTGCCTCCTGTAAACCTGATCCCGGAGGAACGGGAGGAGAGAATACAATTTGTAACGGTTAAATTTTCACATTCATTTGCTGCTATTCCATCATCACCGGTGATTATGTTGCAATCAGAAATGCGTGCATTTTTTGCAGTAATATTTATTCCGTCGTTATTAGGTATCCTCGGATTATTAATGACATTTATCCCATGCACATTAACATTTTCGCAACGTGAGATATTCAGTGTCCAGTTATGTGAGTCTTTTATAGTAATGCCATTAACAATTACATTATCACATTCAGCCAGTATTATAAGTGCTCCCGGACGATCTTTCCAATCCATCCAGGGCAAGAGCGGACCTTCAGATTCTCCCTGTGAACTGCCCATAAAATTATCTCCCTGCCTCGTACGTTTTCTGTCATAATCGTTAGGACTGTCAAGGAGTGTTTTATTAGCACTTACAAAGAATGTACCGTTACCATCAATTACTCCGTGACCTGTAATTGCAATATTTTTTGCCTTGTTGGCAACAATAATTCCTGCACGTAACCCCTCTCCGGATTCTCCGCTTCTGAATCCTCTCAGGTTGTATCCGGATTTAAGTTTAAAATCATTGAAATTACTGCTTCCTTTTATTACAGCTCCGGGTTGCAACTGAAGAGTAACATTGCTTAACAGTTCAAATGTACCTGTAAGGAATGTATCTGCAGGAAACAATACTATACCTCCGCCCGATTGGCTGCAAGCCCTGATGGCTTTATTGATAGCTTCAGTTTCAAGAGTTTTTCCATCTCCTGCAGCCCCGTAATTTTTTACATTAAATACTCCATCATTTGGTACTGCCGGTTGAGCATTCAACATAACAGATTCAACTGAAAGGACTAAAACAGCAATAATTGATTTTACAGATAATTTCATAAACTTTTTCATTTGTAATTGGTCGTTTGTTATTGTATTCACTTTTTCTCCATATTATTCAAAGCATGTTCTATAAGTTTGTCCGGAACTATCCACAGGATAGCTACTGCAAAAAATAATAAACCGGAAACCATTGTATTAATATATGCAAATATAATTGCAATAAGATAAACTATTACCGATAATATACCCTTATATTTTAACCTGTAAAATGCAACAGTTAATTCGGAAGATTCAACAGTCGTCTTTTGAACCTGTGCCTGCAAAATTGTAAATGCTATACCACAAACCATTAAAAGTATACCATTTTGTCCGGAACTATCCACAGGATAGCTACTGCAAAAAATAATAAACCGGAAACCATTGTATTAATATATGCAAATATAATTGCAATAAGATAAACTATTACCAATAATATACCCTTATATTTTAACCTGTAAAATGCAACAGTTAATTCGGAAGATTCAACAGTCGTCTTTTGAACCTGTGCCTGCAAAATTGTAAATGCTATACCACAAACCATTAAAAGTATACCATAGATAAAAACAGTATTAGGTGCAAAATTAGTTTTACCCATCCAACCAGTAGCAATAGGAATAAGTGAAAGCCAAAACAATAAATTAAAGTTTGCCCATATTATAGGAGAAGTAACTTTTTTAATGGAATGTATTAAATGGTGA
>CAVYAE010000024.1:0-236517 GCA_963766305.1 uncultured Bacteroidota bacterium | reverse complement strand
CGGAGACGTACACCACGGACCCCAATCAGCAGTCGTACTACACCGTCGACTTCAGCGGCTTGACGGTCAACGTAAACTTCTACCTGCCGGTGCCGACCCAGCCCTACCTCCAATTCAATCCGTTCGGCTCCAACACCAACAGGCTGGCCAATCCCAACGGTCCGGAGAACTGCTCGTGAAGGGCGCGCAGCGCGGGCAGGCGCTCATCGAGACGGTCGTCTTTCTGCCGATCATGCTCCTGCTGCTCTTCTCGATCATCTACTTGAGCCAGGCCGGCGTCGCCCAGGAGCGCGGTCAAACCGCGGTGCGCTACGGGAGCCTCGTCTCGCCGGTCCAGAACTACAGCATCGCGGCGATGTATTTTACCAATAACAGCGGGCTTCCCTCGCCCATCCCCTTCACCAGTCCGGCGGCCTGCTCGGGGACCTCGGCCGGCGACACGCAGGCTGCGGTCAACCAGGCTCAGGTGCTGCCGACGACGGCTCCGACCTCCTACCCGACGACGCAGCCGTTGTGGAGGGTGCCCAGTCCGAGCGCAGCCTGCGTAGTCGGCGAGCGGCAGATCAGCCAGGGCTTCTATCCGGGGCTGACGGTCGGCTACGTCGAGTTGATGACCGACTCGGTGGTATTTACACTTTTACTGGATTTGGTAATACATTATCAAAATGTATTAAAATAACAGGTAATATTGTCCTAAATGGTGGTTCCCCATTTGCAGGAGCTGACACTGTAGCAATGACTAATGGTATTTATATGGATAATAATTCTGGAAATGGTGAAATATTTAATAATACCGTGGGTAATGTTAATTCTTCAGGTATCTTTTTAAATTGGGGATATGGAAATGAAAATATTCATAACAATACAGTTTACAATTCGGGACATTCTCAATTATATATTACTTCTGCTGGATTCAGCGGTGAAACAGTTCCAATTAACAATAAAGTAAAAAATAATCTTTTCATTGCTAAATCATATAATACTATGAACGGTTCAGGGCCTAGTGATCCTCAATTTTGCGTAGAAATGATTTTTTCAAATAATTTACTTGGAATTAGTTATGATTCGTCAGGTTTAAGAGCTTCAACAATTCTTGACAGTAACTATTATGCAAGACCTATACACGATGATTATAAAGTTATGGTTAATTTGCCAAAGAATCAGTATATGACTTTACCACAATGGCAATTATGGTCTCATAATGATTTACATACTCAGGTATCATCGGAAAGTATAAATTCAATTAATGATATTAATTTTTTTTATAACCCAACTTCTTTGCCACTATTAACTTATTTGCCATATCCAATGATAAGCATTACAGGTACAAGATATGAAGATAGTATTTTATTAGCTCCATACGGATCTGCTATTTTATTAAAAGATTACAATCCTCCTAAATATACTAAATTATACATAAATATTTGTAATGGAAATAATTACAATGGATGGACTACTACAGGAACATATAATTTAAATTTAACATCTAAGTCAGGAGCTGATAGTATTATTATTATTTACCTTACTGTAAATCCGTCTTATAATATCGTTAATAAGGTAACAATAAAAGAAGGTGAGAGTTATTTTGGTTGGAATACAACTGGTATCTATACACAGACCTTGACAACAGTTTTAGGTTGTGATAGTGTAATTACCACCAATTTAACAGTATTGCAACCTATAAACACTAGTCAAAATATAACTATCTGTAATGGAGATAATTATAATGGCTGGTCAAATTCAGGAATTTATACTCAAAACTTCACATCTAAATCAGGAGCAGATAGTACTGTAACAACTTATTTAACGGTAAATCCAACCTATAATATTACTCAAAATATTTCAATTATTACAGGTCAGAATTATTTAGGATATACTAAGTCAGGTATTTACATTAACAATTTAACTACTAAATTAGGATGCGATAGTATAATATCCACAAATTTAACTGTATTACCTCCATATAATTCCGTTCAAAAAATTACTACGTGTAATGGAAATAATTATAATGGTTGGACTAATTCAGGTACCTATATTGATACCTTTATTACAAAATCCAATGCAGATAGCATTGTTACAACATATTTAATTGTATATCCTATATATGACACAATAGAAAATATAACTATTTTTAATGGTCAGAATTATATGGGATTTAGCATTACTGGTGAATATACGCGTCATTTAATATCAAAAAACGGATGTGACAGTATAATAACAACAAATTTAATAGTTGAACCGACTTCAGATTTAAACAATGTATATGAAAATACTGAGCTCAAACAAATTGTGTCTGTTTTCCCAAATCCAACTACTGGTTTATTTACCATTCATTTAGATTCTTTACCTTCAACTGGAAGTTTTATTGAAGTATTTGATATAAATGGCCAAAAGATTATTTCTCATACTATAAGTGACAATTCCTTAGATTTAGACCTCTCAGGTCAGGCACCAGGTTTGTATATTATAAAAACTAATGTTGATTCACAGATACGAATAAATAAGTTAATATTACAAAATTAATATCAAAGTCAATATCTTAATAACTAAATACCATTTTCATTCATAAATTCGTTCCTGTTTCCATGTTATAGATTCCTTTATGATTTTTGCAGGTACCCCTCCTATAAGTATACCTACCTTATCAAACGAATTAGTTACTACAGACCTAGTTGCAACCACTGAATCTTTTAATATATGAACACCCTTAAGAATTGACACATGTGCTGCAACCCAAACATGGTCTTCTATATATATATTTTTAGCATAATTTATTCGTTTATTTGTTGTTAAATCAATTATTGAATGAGAATCTCCAGTTCTTAAATCAATATCGTAAGCAAACATACATTTATTACCTATTATTATTTTTGATTCTGGTTCAGTAACAGCAATATGAGTGTCTTCAAATGTTGTTTGTTCTCCTATTTCAATTTTACAATATTCATCTTCTATCCATAATGACCCACCACGGAAAAATTGTACATTTTTAGAGATATCTATTAAATTATTATTCCCTCTTATGTAAAACTTAACATTATTAAAAAAAGTAGACCCTTCAATTTTAATTATATTATTATTACCATCTATATCAATTTGACATCCAATTAATAATGCTGAATTATAAATATTTAATTTATTACCAAATCCCTTAATTTTCTTTTGAACAGAAGGCTTTAAAAATGAATCATGTTTAAATTGCCGATATATTTTTAATAAAAAGGCTTGTTTTTTAATTAAATTTTTAATTTTATTTTTCATTGAAAATTTATTTATCTCAATTAATTACTTATTGATAAAATTATATTACTACATATGTAAATTACTTTCTATTAATTCTTTAGTTTCCAAAATATGCACTTTGGAAGATGCACCAAATAAGACAGATTCAATTCTTGGAAATTTTCTGAGATATTCTATAGCTTCTTTCGGTTTAATTGAACCTGCTGCCAATACTTGCATTGCAATTGGTCTAAATTTATTTTCCGTAAGATACTTTTCGTATATCTTCAGACCACCGCTCATCCTGAATCCAATTTTATTAATTGAGGAACATATTATCGGATTCTCAATCCCTATTGAATTCAGGGCATCCAGCAAAGCTGGCATATTCATTGTAATATAACCTGGTTCAGCGTTATATTTTTTTCGGATATAAAAATCATATTCTTTATAAACTTCAAACATTTTTAAACCAAGTATCATATCAACAAGTACATTCTGTATAAACACTACAGGTGTATTAATATTCTTAAACATTTTCATTTCAGTGTCAATCAATAACTCCATCAATGATATAAAATCCTTACTTAAAAAAGCAAAACTTCCTTTTGCAACTGTTGCAAAAAAATTACCTGGAACATATTGCTTTATTGTGCCCATAATGCCTAATTCCGTTACCGCATTGGCATATTTATGTGCGTAAGGCATACAAGGATATATTTTAAAATTTTTATACATGTTTGAATTTAACCTTATGTGGTTACAGATATTTGCAATACGGTCATGTGTCGTACACATAAAAGTGTTTATACCCAATTCAATAGATTGGTCTAATACTTTTATTATTGCTGAATCATCTTTGAATCGGATGGACTGTGCACGTGCCTTTTCGTCAGAGGCATGGTTAACTGCAAAAAACTGATTATCTCCTAATATTGCTTTGTCCATAATTTATTTTTTATTAAAATCTTCAACAATCATTTCTATTATTTTGTCAGTATATAATGCTTGTTCAAAAGTATTATATACTGATTGTTTATTGTTTTTTATACAATCAATAAAATATTCTATCTGTGCACTATATTCTTCTCCACGTAAATAAAAATTCACTGGAATGGCAAGATCGGTTATGTATTTAATTGTCCAGCCTTTTTCTAGCCTTTCAAAAGTATTTTCTTCCTTTAAATAAATCTTAATTTCTGTAGCATCACAAATTATTTTCCCATTTTTACCTTGACAAGTTATTGTTGTTGACATTTTACGGTATGTTTCATCGCTCCAGTTTACTGATAACATTCCGCTAAGTCCATTTTCAAGAATAAGAGTACCATAAACTGCATCTTCCACTCCTTTAGAATAAATACTTTTTAATTGGAACCCTTTTGCTTTAATAGGCCTTCCAATAATTCCCTGAATCAGGTTAAGTACATGTGATGCATAATCATATAAACAACCTCCACCCTCTTCAGGTTTAGATCTCCAGGTACCGCCTTTCTCTTTTGTAACTACCGGACCATAAGCTTCGCCAGTAAAATGGAATAATTCTCCAATTATATTTGATTGAATAAGGCGCTTCAATTCAATGAATGTTCCAATAAAATGGTTATGATATCCTACTTGATTAACTAACTTTTTTAATTTTACCATATCCACAAGTTCTTCCCCTTCATTTGTTTTTAGACAAAATGGCTTTTCACAAAATACATTTATACCTTTTCTCAAAGCATATTTAACTATTGGATAATGAAATCTTGTTGGAGTGGAAATAAGTACAAAGTCTAATAATTCTTTGTCAATCATTTCTATATAATCACTATAGGTTTTTACTTGGCTGAATTTTTTAAATGCATCTAGTACAAGAGAAGAAGTATCACAAACCGCAATCATATTAACATCTGGATGAGCTCCAACAATAGCAGCATGTGATATACCCATTTTACCCAATCCAATTATAGCACCTTTAATCATTTTTTTTAAATTTTAAGAAAATTAATATTACATGCCAGAAAAACAACATCTGATTGCCAATATTTCGTCTAAAAACTTCTGGCCTTAAGAAAATGCGAACAAACCATGCTAGCCTTAACTTAAACCATATTGGATGTATAGGTTTTTGTGTTCCTGCAAACCAATCAAATACATTACCAACACTAATTACCAATCCTGTGTTTAACTGGCTACTATGTTTAATAGACCATTTTTCCTGTTTTGGGCATGTCATACCAATAAACAGAATATCAGGTTTAAATAAATTTACTTTATTCACCATTAATTGATTTTCATCTTCAGTAAATTCAACTTTGAATGGAGGGGAGTATGATTCAATATTAATATTAGGATAATCAATTTTAGCACGACTTTTAATTCTATTTAATGTATTTTCAGATGAACCTAAAAAAAAAGCTTTGCCTTTTTGATTATCCAATCTATCCATAAAATGATAAAATACATCAGGTCCCTGATTACGTTTAATGTTTTTACCTTGCAATAAAATAGAAGCAAAAGCGAAATAAACCCCATCCAAAACCAAAAAATCAGTATTTTTCAATGCTTGCCTAAATTCAATATCTTTAGTCGTAATTCCATATGAATTTGGACTAATAGTATTGATTACTCTGCAAATTTCTGATTTAATTGGTATGACAGATAAATTATCTGAAAAAATATTAAATCCTAAAGTTTCAATAGTTTTCATATTAAAATGCTACAATTAAATAGTTTAAGATTATAATTATCAACTTGTACGATAATTTATAAATTAAGGTAATCCTTAATTTCTTTACGCCTGTTAATAAAATATTTAAAGTAGTTTTTTTCTAAAAGTTCAATACTTAATCTTTCATTTTCATGATACAATTTCAACTCATGTTCAATTATTTGCTTAGGGAATAGTGTAAATCCAATTATTTTAGCCGGGTTACCTATTACTATTGCATATGGAGGAATTGAGGTACGGCAAACACTACCACTTCCAATAACAGCACCACGTCCAATTATTACACCAGCTAATAATGTTACGTTTGAATAAAGAACAACATCTTCTTCAACAATAACTTCTTTTGCAAATTGAATATCATTTGAAGCTTTAACTCGAAAAAATTCTCCTTTGTAATAAGGATGATTTCCTGTAACAACAGTTAAACCTTCTGCAGCTCCTGAATTCATTTTCATTACAAATCTGGCTTTGGTTGCTAGAATAGTTGCATTCCCAAGAATACAAGTATTTTCATAAAGAAAAACATTTTCAAATCCCTTAATCAAAATAGGGAATCTAACCCTAGCTGTTGGGTCAATATAACCAAATTTATACCTTTTGGCCTGGAAATAATTTCTATATATTGCGGCTAATGATGACAAAAACAAATTGAAAGAAAGTTTTCTCCTAAACCTATTCATTTATATTACTTATTATTTATCGATTTATTTTAAAAATATTGTAAGATTTTTAATCTTAATAAACTTATATTGAATAATTTAATTAATAAAAATAATTTATTATTTCATTCCATATCTCAATTTAATTTCATTTAATAATTGTGCTCTTCCTGATTTAGTTCTTATTAATTTTATTCTAAAGATTACTTTATAAAAACGAGTAAAATAATACAAAAATTCTTTATTAGATTTTTGATCAGAAAGTTTGAATTCAACTAAATCAAAATTAATTTTTTGGGGATTAACTGGAACAGATACATATGAATCTATTCCTTTACTGTGAGTTGCATTGATATTATGACCAATATTTATTATAAATGAAAATACAGGGAAAACTGCGTAATGATTTTTTGTAAAATGGTCAAATGTCCATCTTACATACCATGAATCAATTTTATTTGCAATTGATTCCATTAGCATTTTAGACATATCAGCTC
The DNA here is from genome assembly GCA_963766305.1 of uncultured Bacteroidota bacterium. GTDB lineage: Bacteria > Bacteroidota > Bacteroidia > Bacteroidales > JAAUTT01 > JAAUTT01. The sequence goes on along the minus strand of CAVYAE010000024.1, from coordinate 229,423 downwards.
CACACTTTTTATTAAATTTTTTTAAAATGCCTGGCGTTGAATTAATAAGTTCTTTTAAATATTCTTTATTGAAGATTATCGGATTCCATCGATCTCTCCAAGTTGCCCAACCCCATGAACCAGTGCGAATTTGAAAATAAATATCTCTATTTTTATTTGTTAATTCCAAAGAATAACCATTAATTGACTGTATATTTTTATCATTTTCGTAGAAAGTCAATGCCTGATTCATAAAATCCAGAAAATTGGGTGAGGCTATTAGATCATCTTCCATAACTATAACATTTTCATATTTTTCAAGCATAAATGAAACTCCATTAATTACTGATACAGCAAGTCCGTAATGTTTTTCAGATGCTACAATTTCCAACTTTTTAAATCCTTTGATGTCATTAATATATTCTCTAACTTTTGCAATTTTTAATTTGTCGTATTCATTTACATGTCCATCAGAAAAAATAAATAACTCACTTTCATGAGCCAGGTTATTTTTTTGAAGGGCTTCAAGAGTTTGTTTAGTTTCGTTTATCCGATTGTAGGTAAATAAGCAGATAGGTGCTGTCATAGCATTAAAATTTATTTTTTATTTCCAAAAATAGACTCTAAACCATATTTTAAAATGTTAAAAACGCCATTTTCCCATATTAACCTATATATTCGAGATATTGAATGACTATAAGCATTAGTAAAAGTAAACTTATCTGCTTCAAGGTCAATGGATTTCTTATATGGGTGTATTAATGGAAAATTTATAGGATTAGATAATTTAGGCCCTCTAATTGAATCATATAAGAATTTATGTGATCCTGAATTATTAAATCCTAAATTTAATATTAAATTTACATTTGGAACAATTGCTTTCCCTTTGTTTTTCCATATAGCATACCACCATTGATAATCCCAGATATATTTTTTTTCAATTACACTTTGTTTAACTTTCTTTTGCCAATAAAGCAATTCTTGTTTACTTTGAAAGGTATTATTTAAATCCCCTGATATAAATGATTGTTCATAATCTGGAACCTCATAATTAAAATTAGACCATGCTCTTCGCCATGTTGCCCAACCCCAAGTTGTGGGATAATTTGAAAAATAATAACTGCCATCTCCTCTAATTTTACCATTTTGAAAATTTGTACCAGCTATTATATAAATATCATTGTCTTCCTTGTATTTTATTAGTAATTCATCACAAAATTGGAAAAAACTTATTTCAGGTAAACAATCATCTTTAAAATTATCCCTTCTTCTACTTGTTCAAAGAACCAACTAATTGCCGAACATACACCATAACCATACCTAATATTATTTTCCCTGAATAACTTATGAACTTTACAATCCCAATCAACCTGATCAATAATTGCCCTGGTTAAATTACAGTTTATTTTATCATCATCTCTGCTCTGGCCTCTGGACTATCAGCTGCAACAAATAAAAATTGAGGCTTTATTTCTTTAATTTTATTAAATACTTGCTGTGTTACATCTGGTCTGTTAAAAATTAAAAAAAGTATTGCCTTATTAAATTGCTTAATGATATTTATGTTTTATAAGTTTGGTTTTCCATATAAATGGAAAAAATGTCCTTAAATGTATAGTTATAAAATGAATTAATGCGGTAAGAAATCCATAATGTCTTTTATCAAAAATAAAAAACTCAAATGGATTATTTCCCAGCGGAGTATAAAGATATTGTAAACGCTTTATAACAGGAACAGACGTATTTCGCCAAATAGGTTCAATTTCGTGGCTTTCACAAACCCCTAAATATATAGGTGAAAGTGCGTGAACAAATCCCAATTTAAATGCTCTCATGCCATAATCAAAATCCCCCAAACTATGTCTGAATCGCTTATCAATCAATCCAACTTTAACAAAAATATCATTTGGAATTAACACTATATTTCCATTGAAATAATTACAATCTTGCCATGTGCCATTAGGAACAAGTTTTTTCCCTGGAAATATGTAACCGGAGTAGGTTATTTCTTCATTAATTGAAGAACATGTTGCTCCAACTATGATTTTATTATTATTAACAACACTAGAATAATCCAACATAATTTTAAGAGAATTTTCAAATAAAATTGTGTCATCATTTAACCAAAAGTAATAATTGTAATTCATTTTGTTTTTTGCTGCATTCCATGCTAGATACATACCTCTATTCCAATATAGTTCTCCATTAGCCATAATAATATTCACGGCTGGAAAGACTTTTTTAACTCTTTCAGCAGTCCCATCAGTTGAACCATCATCAACAAGAAACACATCAAAAAAATATTGATTCGGAATAATACATTTATACAATGCATTTAAACAATTGATTGTTTTTATACCTGTTATGACATGTAAGTAACACAGCCATATTGTATAAAATGTGCATTTTTTATTAAAATCTATTTATAAAAAAATTGTTATTATTGCTTTAAGTTAATGATTATGAAGAATAAATATCAATTACAATTTAAATCATAAACCAATTATATAATATTATTTATACAATTCAAATATTTTATTGGCATTTATTTCCATATTAAAAAAATCATTAACAAAATCTTTAGCTCTTATAATCATTTCTAAAGTAATATTTGGATTATTATATATATCTAATATTTTTTCAGCAAGAATTTTATAATCTTCTGGAATCAAAGAGCAATTTTCAAATGTTTTGTTGAAATCCTTTAAACCCGGAACATTATAAAGAATCAGCATGAATTTGACAAGCCATAGCTTCAATTGTTGTAAGAGATATCCCTCTCAAAACGGCTAGTCATAACGTAAACATCTGAAGCAATAAGATACAATCTGACATCTGGTTGATTTCCCATAAACATAATATTAGATTTTACTTTTAACTCAATTGCAAGCTGTTTTTCCTCAAATTCTTGAATTTCCTTCCCCTAAATGAATATAAATGCAGTTAGATATTTTATTTGTTAAAATAGAAAGGGTTTTAATAATATCTGTATGTCTTTTAATGTTTGAGCAGCCTCCAATAGATATTATAACAAATGCATTAGTATTTATACCTAATTTTAATCGGGCATATTTTCTTTGCTAGTTGCTGGATAGTATTTATTATTATCAAACCAATTATAAATTTTAGTTGTTTTATTGTAGTATTTATATAATTCATTATCATAGACGGAATCACTTATAGTATGAAAACGGCAATTAAACAAATATTTTGCACTCCAACGAATAAAAAAATGATAAGGAAATGTTAAAATTCTGGTTGGATAAACATTGTGAAAAGTATAAACAGATTTTATATGAGCAATCCTTGCACATAATGATATTCCCCACATAGCTTTATTTTTTTGAATATGGATAACATCATATTTTCCTTTTTTAATTAGATTTATAAAATGTAAATAAAAAATAATACGTTTGAATACATATTGCAAGTCAGGCATTGGAAAATGTATAATTTTATAACCTGCTTGTTCAAAATATGGAACAAATTCACCTAATTCTTTACCTGTTGCCATTGCAGTTAATTCACACCCCTGTTCCTGAAAATACTGAGCAGCATTAACATACATAATTTCAGCCCCAGAAAATTTTAAACTATGAAAAATATGAATGACTTTCATATTTTTAAAATGGGAATATAATAATTTTAAATTAATTTAAAATAACTACTAATTTCTTTATCAGACATGTTCCTGAACCTTGGCGAACTAATCAAACCGACAGCAATCCAAACAAAGAAGCAATTCATATCATAATTTGTAAATTCTTCTATAAAAGAGTAAGTAAATCGGAAAGCTATAAAAATTCCAAGTAATTTTGATAAATTATTAGATGATCTGTTTATCGCATACCATGTTACTATATACATTAAAAATAAATATATGATTACTCCAGTTATGCCACCTTTTAAAAAAATATTAAGAATACCAACTTCAGTGCCAAAACGTTTTCCATTTATGGCACCACCATCATCATAGAACCAATCACTTATATAATAACCTATTGCACTTTTTCCAATTATAATATCTATAGGACTAATAAATGATCCAAAGACTTCCGAATATAAAAAAGTTCTATCATCATGAAAAATATCATTTGAAACCCCTGTATTATCAACAAATTCAACTCCTTGATTATTGCCAATTTCCGCAAGAATATTAAATTCTCCACTTATTGCAAGAGTTGCAAATATTACAGGTAAAGCGAAAAAAATGAAATGCAGTATACGAAACCAATTTACACTAATGTACTTACGAAAATAATATACTAATAATAAAATAAATGAAAAAGAGATCCTGAGTAAATTTGATCTAAAAGCTAATATAATAAAGACTGAAGTTAATGCAACAATAATTATTAATATTTTCTTATTAGGTTTACAATATGGCAAAAAAAGGATAAAAAGACTAATTGAAGCCATAAGTCGTGAATATAATTCTCTATCACTAAATAAAGTAAGAGGAATTAAAATAAACCCCCATTGAAATAAATATTTAGTTACAAATCCAAAAATAGTATTAGCAATTTCAAGATTTTGACTTAAGTAGTATACTAATGGTAATAAAGAAAATGGCAAAATTGACAAAAATAATTCTTTCCATTCCCAATAATTTTCAGCTAAAAATGCACCTCTTATAAGATTAAATATTAAATAAAATAACCATAGTAAAACTAAATAATTTATAATTTTAGGTATATTTTCTTTTTTTTTATTCTTTATTGCAATTAAAATTATTAAAATTAATGAAATATAAACAAGTAATGAACTTAAATACGTCAAAGCTTCTACATTTAAAGTATCAAAGTCTTTAAGTACTCCATAAACATTATATATAAATAATGAAGCTAGAATGAAATAAATAAAATTTTTATATTTTTTGGCTTTTACCATTTTAATAACAATTCAATTAATATTATTCCATGTTATTTTTAAATAGTTTTATACACTAATTTATTTATACAATTCTAAAATTTTATTAACATTATTTTTCATGTCAAAATATTTATTTACAAATTCACAGGCCTGAGCGGCCATTGCTAAAGCAATGGTAGGATTATTTTTAACGTATATTATCTTTTCCACTAGAATTTTAAAATCTTCAGGAATTAGTATACAATTTTCACCGGTAGAATTAAAATCGCGTAGACCAGGAACATTATAAAGGATACAAGGAATTTTGCAAGCCATAGCTTCAATCGTAGTAATTGGTATTCCTTCAAAACGACTAGGCATTATGTAAACATCAGATGCAATAAGAAATTTACGCACATCAGATTGATTGCCACTAAATATTATATTATCAGAAATACCTAATACACCAGCCAATTTTATCTCATCAGATTCACTTTCACCTTTACCTAAATGTAAATACAAACATTTTTTAATTTTATTATTTATTAGTGGTAAAGCATTAATAATTTCCGTATGTCTTTTAATATTACTACATCCACCGACAGATATCATAACAAAAGTATTATCCTCAATACCCAATTCTTTGCGTACTTTAGATTTTTCATTGACATAAGCTGGGAAAAAACGATTACTCCCATACCAATTATAAATTTTAGTTGTTTTGTTATGGTATAAACTTAATTCATGGTTATATACAGAATCACTAATAGTTTGAAAACGACATTTAAATATTTTCTTTGCACTCCAACGTATTAAAAAATGATATGGATAAGTATAAAAGTGAGTTGGATAAACATTGTGGAATGTAAAAACAGATCTAATTCTTGTCAGCCATGCACATAATGCAAGACCACATACAGCCGTAATTATATGAATATGAATTACATCAAACTTTTCTTGCTTTATAAGTTTAATAAATAAAATATAAAATTTAATACGGTTTAAAAAATTAATTAATGGAGGTAAAGGCCTATGAATGATTCGATAACCTGCCTTTTTAAAAAATTCAGCATATTCACCTAATTCATTTGAAGTTACCATTACTATCAATTCACAACCATTTTTTTGAAATTCTGGAGCAGCATCAACATACATAATTTCTGCACCAGAAAATTTTAAACTAATAAGAACATGAAGTACTTTCATAAATAATTTATAAAGTCTTAAAAAGTTTTTTCTTTAAGAAATAACTCCCTTTAACTAGAAAAGGAAAATAATAAAAAGGTATTGTCATTAATATCCAAAAAAGGTCTAACCATGCTTTCCCAAAATAAAATACCTTAATACCTCGTAAAATACCATCCCATTTTTTATTCAAAAATACCCATCTAATCATTTTTGATGTGTAATTGGCTCTGACTTTATTTTTAAGTTTATCTGAAATATTGTATTTATGTAAATAATAATCTAACATGTCGTTTAAACCTTCAAAATAACTCAATAATTTTACTTCATTTGTATTATGCGAAACTGAAGTTTCAAGTTTATTGTAAATACAAGTATATTCATTTATATATTTAAACTTTGAATGTAATATAATCCAAAGCCACAATTCGTAATCATGTGTAGTCCAATTTGTATGTGAAAGTGGTTCTATTTCAAGTAGATATTTTTGTAACAAATCATTTCTAAGACATACCGTAGAAAAAACTAAAGTATTTTCTTGAATTAGGCTTGCGAAATCAGAATTTTCTATTCCAATTGTGCGTAAGGTTCTAGTTTTAGGAGCAAATTCTATAGTTTTAGTATGTACTAAGCCATATTCGATGTTATGCTCTAAAAAATCAATTTGTTTTTGTAATTTCAAAGGATCAATCCAATAATCATCAGCGTCGCAATAAGCTATGTATTTACTTTTTACAATAGGGTAAATATAATTGCAATAAATGTAGTTTAAGTGTCCTATACTAAACTTATTGGATGTCTGCAATATTGGTCTTATTATTTTTGGATATTTTTCAACATAATTTTTAATAATTTCAGTAGTTCCGTCAGTTGAAGCATCATCATGAACAATTATTTCAAATACAAAATTAGTTCGTTGCATTAAAATACCTTCTAAAGCTTTAGTAACGTATTCTTTTAAATTATAAGCTAAACAACATACAGTTACTAATGGTAAATCTATCGATTGTTTCATATAAAATAATTAATTAAACAAAAAATCAACTTAGATATTTTTCAAATTATTACCTGCTCATTATAGTCACCAATAGCATGCTTCTTCGACTTTATCTGCACCTCTAGGCTTATTTATAGACAAAGGATAAGTCCAGTATTCATTAAATAAATTTGCATACGGATAATATAACATAGGATAATCAACCCAACGTCTGCCTTTTATTCCAAATAAAAGCTGAGTTACTCCACCTAAATGTATAGCTTTTTTACCTAAGCGTTTAACATATGCAGCTAAAGGGAAACCATAAGCACCAGCTCCGATAATGCAAATATCAAAATCAGTATGTTCGATTTGATTTTTCATAAATTCTAAAGCTTCAAACCAATCCTTAAATTCTGTTTCCTCTCCTGCAATACTCTGAACTGCCTTAATAGTTTTTAATTCGAAATCTGGAAGTAAATTATTCTCAAAAAGCAATTCCCGTTTCTTATACTGTTGTTCAATTGTCTCTGTAAAAGGATGAATTACTAGAACTTTTTTACCAGATAAAGCTAAAGTCCAAGGTTTAGTTGCAAAAAAAGGATCCAAATCTTCCAATGCGACTCTCTTAGTATTAATTAGCTCGTTAAGAAAAAAACTTTCCTCTTTACGCCATGAACCCAGTATATCAACTTCACCCATATCTTTTATCATTAATTCGCAAAATTTTTCTATATATCCAATACTTATAGGGAAAAACCCAGTATTTAAAAACATATGTTTTAATAATGACTTTTCCCACCACCATTGAGGTTTTTGACTTGTAATAAATCCTTTATAAGATTTACTTTTTTTTACATTTTTCACACCAAGAAAATTTACCAGACAATTTAATTCAAAGGCCCCAAAACGTGCAATCATACATGGTGCATTTGATGTTAATTGTCTATATATTAAATTATTTGAATATTCCTTATTTGAAAACATACTCATGTTTCGACCAAATTGAGTACTTTCAGGGTTAAAAATCAAATAAATCTTACGAGCAATTTTTAAAAACAATATCAATATTGAATCCATTTATTTTAATTTTAATTAACCTATATAGTTTTGTTTTATATCTAAGAGTTTTAATGTTATTATATTAACTTAATTAATTCAAACTTTAAATAATAAATTAGGCAATCAGTTTTAAAATATTTAATTTTTAAATTACAACATCAATTGTAACCAAATTAATCCTTTTTTGAATTAACTTTTGACTTTAAATTTCTTAAAAATTAGTATTATAATTGAAGTAAATAAACCTCTTTCTTTACGAGATAACCCAATATAAGATAGTGTTAAAATAAATGACACAGTACTAATAATTATAACTAATATTAACCGAAATACGCTTTCATTCATTAATAAAACTGGAATTATTGCAAGTAAAAAAGTAACTACGAAAGATAAAAAACATTTTACAACTACATTAATTAAAAAATTTGATATTTTTAAATTGAAGTTCTCATGAGAAAAATATAAACTCAAAACAGCTGCTAATACTGAGTAAATTATAAAAGTAATATACAGATAATAAGGAGCAAAGGAAAATCTAAATAGAATATAGGAAACCAACAATGGAAGCGACCATAATACAGATGAAAATATTTGAAACCTGCGAATATTTCCAACAGCCGCAATGGCAGAGTTAAGTGGATTAACAATTTGTTCAATCATATTCCTAATTAATAGCAACTGACAAAAAAGCACTGCGTAATCAGGTACATTTTTTAACCAATATTTAAATATGTATGGCATTTCAATTAATACAGGAACATATAAAAACATTAACAAGAAAAATGAAACTTTACTTCCAGTTATAGTTGCTTTAATCATTAAATCTCGGTTACCAGCGCCTTCGCTTTTTGCAATTACAGGATTTAAGGCTTTAATCATTGTAGTTGCAAATGCACCTAATTGTCCACTAACTTGATTCGCAATACCTTGTGCAGCATTAACTACTGTACCAAAAAAAATATTTAAAACTATACCTTGGCCATATGAGGCAATCATACTGGAAGACATCCATAAAAATGACCATCCAGCAAATCCGGACATTTCTTTCAATAATTTTAAATCAAAATTTGCTTTAATATTGATTTTACTTTCAGGATATTTAAAATGGCAATAAATCCCTGTTTATTATCAATAAAATAATTGATAATAAAGCCATTAAAGCACCATAATATAGTAATTTATCCGAAGTGGTATAAGTAATATATACTGCTATCGCTAATTTTAACAAGGATTCAATAATGCCAAGAATTGCATAAAAAAGCATATTTTCATGAGCATTTAACAAAGCATCATATGGGACTGAAATGACAGTAAACAAAGTGCTAATAATCATGAATTGGTAAATCATTTTAGCAGTATCCAATCTTCCAGAATCTATTTTTAAAACACCATTAAAAATAAAATATCCCGCAATTTCTAAAAAAAAGAATATTATGCATACAATAATCAAATGCAACAATATACTCATATTGAATATTTTGTTGATTTTATGGATATCTCCTTCACCTTGAGCATAGGACATAAAACGTTGAGTAGCTGCTGTCATTGATCCATTTAAGAAACCAAGCATTGCAATGGCACCTCCAACAACACTAAATATTCCAAAATCTTTTGATCCTAAAGCAGCCAGAATTAACCTTGTAACATATAAAGATATAGAAACAGTTATAGCCATTTTTGCATATAATATAACTGTGTTTTTTTACCCTATTGGCTGCTGGTTGCATTTATTATTTTTATATTTATATTATTCGCTATAGCTCCGCCCTATCAGTCCCATAAAAAGACCTTGCTAGAGTTAGGCTATATTTTTTTAATTTTTGAATTATATTACAAACCATAAATTCTTTTATGATTTGTAATATATACCTTTTCTAATATACAGAATAATTATTAACTTTTATTCTGTATTTCAACACTATAATTTTTTATAGTGTTAATCTAATTATCTACTTAGTTAGTACTCTTTTATATTTAATAATGTAGTAGTAATTGATAAATTTTATTATTCCAATAACATTTCATATAATTTACTTTAAGTATTGTACTAGAAAATAAATTTCCATAAATATTCTTTTTCACCTATAGTTTTTGAAAAATTTATTTTTAAAATTCATTTCTAACCAAATAAAAGGTTACTAAATAACCTATCTAATACAATTTTTAATATTTATTTTGTTACTTTTTATCTTTATTATAACCATACCCATATCCATACTGATCTCCATAAATCCTATTATCATTAAGGACTATACAAATATTGTCTATGTTTTTATGTTGTAAATCTTTTAAAACGAAAGCAAACAACTTTTTTTATATGTATAATTACATCTCGCAATAATTACTTTAATATCTGCATGCTCAAGCAACAAATAACCATCTGTTACTTGTGCTAATGGAGGAGTATCTATAATAATATAGTCATATATTTCTTTAAGATGCTTTATTAATTTAACAGTTTTATCTAATGCAATTAATTCAACCGGATTGGAGGGATAGGTCCAGATGCTATGTAATCTAAATTCCTGTTTTGTGTATTGATTATAATATCATCTAAAGTAGCTTTATTTATTAGGTAATTACTTAACCCAATTAATGAAAGTATCATTTTCTTTAAAATATGAAGTCGATTTCCTCAAATCAAAATCTATTAAAATAGTTTTACGCCCCAATTGCGCATAACACATAGCTATATTAAGAGCATTAAATGATTTACCTTCACCGGATATACTAGAAGTAATCATAATTACTTTTTTATATCCACCTCTTATATAATATTCTAGATTGGTCCTCAAGGCTCTGTATGATTCTGATATATTAGAATTGGGATTATCAAAAACTACATTATTTGTTTTTTTACGATTATGCAAAATCTTCCCAAGCACTGGTACATTAGTAATTTTTTCAATATTTTCTTGTGATTCAATCTTATTGTTGAGATTACTTTTTATAAAGAAAAAAACCAATGGTAATAAAATACTTAAGATAAAAGCTAAAGCATAATTTAATGTTTTCCTTGGAAATATTGGTCCGAATCCAACCATATTTGCAGGTTCCATTATAATATTATTAGGCATATTAGAAGCTTGAGTAATCTTTGCTTCTGCTCTTTTTTCTAATAAATAATTATATATGTCATCATTTAATTTATATTTCCTTTCAATGCCTCCGAGTTCCCTTTGAGTTTCAGGCATTCGACTAATTTCGCCTTCTATCCTCCCTATACGTTTATTCATTTCATCTATTGAAATGTCAGTTGTTTTTCTTTCAATATCTAATTTATCAGCAATATTTTTTTCTAAACTTGCGATTTGAATATCTAATTTTTTTATCAAAGGACTTTTATCTTGATGATTTTGAATTAGATTAGATTTTTGTGCACTTGCATTTATCAATTCAGAAAGCAAACTGTTTAATAAAAGATCCTGAATTCCAAGTGAAGAAGGTATAGTTACATTGGAAATATCATTATTTTTTGAAATATTTTCAGCTAGATAATCATAATATCTCTTTTTCATAACAAGCTCTGATTTTTGGGTTTGCAGAGTTCTGTATTCATTTTCAATACCAGTTGCTTGCTCATTAATATTCAACAATTGTTTATTAGAACGGAATTTTTGTAAATTTTGTTCTGTCCGGGTTAAGGAATCACTAATCTCACTAAGTTGTTTATCAATGTATTCTATAGTTGTATTTGCTATATGATTTTTTCTGTCTAGATTTTGTTTTGAGTACATATGCATTACCTCATTAACTATATCAATTCCTTTTTCTGGTGAAGTTGATTTAAATGATAACTCCATTACAGTAGATTTCTTATCAGATGATGATACATCAAGTTGATTTTTTAATGATTCGGCAAGATCAGGTGTATTTGAAAACTCAAAAAAGTATTGTGAATTTTTATCATATTTTATTTTATTTATAGAATCATACTTTATTATAAATGACATATCTTTATTTTCTAACAATTTATCAATAGTACCCCTCGCAGTAAACATCCAGTTTGTTTTATTTACAACATATACATTTTTATCAAAATTGTAAAAATAAGCATCTTTACTTTTAGCATTTAGTATATAATTATCTTCTCCTAAAAATTTAATTTCAAATTTAATATTAATAGGTTGCATATGATCTTTCAATATCAAAACTTTAAAAGGTGAAGTTTTGTAAAGTTCTAAATATCTCCATCTTTTTTTAGTATAGTAGGTTACCGTCAAATCAAGGTTTTCAACAGTTTGTTGAAAAATGCTTGTTGATTTAATTGTCCATAACTCATTTTGAAAATTAATATATTTATCAAATAGACTGCTATTTAAATAATCATTTGGTTGCCTGCTCTCTATTTTTGTATTATCTTCCTGAATTAAAATTGATGAAGATACTTTATAAATTGGAATAGAATACCTGTTAAGCAAAAATGCTACAAACATAGCTAATACAAAACATATTATATACCATATATAATTTCTTGTTATAAGATCTATAATCTTTTGAAGATCATTTTCTTCTATAGTACTAATATTTTGATCTGTATGCATGAAAATTTTGTTATTTTTTAGCTATTTTACATAACTCACCACTAAAATTCCTGTTGTAATTGCTGATAATATAATTGCAAAAGGGAACTGATTAAAACCCCAATAATACTTTCTTAAAGGGCTAACATAAATTATATCATTGGGCCGTAAATAGTAATAATCAGAAGAAAGGAATGATGATTGAGTAAGATCTAATGTTATTCTTAAATTTTTACCATTCTCTTCTCTAACCAATATTACTTCTTTTCTATTACCAAAATCTGTAATATCACCTGCAAAACTTAAAGCATCAAAAATTGAAATTTTCTCCTGGGCAACAGTATAATGCCCAGGTGATTTTACTGCACCAAGTACTGAAACATAACGGTTAACAAGTTTAATAGTTATAGATGGTTGATTTAGAATTCGGCTAAGTGAATCTTTCAAAATACGGGTTAAGTCAGAAATAGTTTTATCCTTAACATATAGATTCCTTAATATTGGTATTTGTATATATCCATCAGTATTTACTGTATACGAAAGTAAAGATGCACTATATGGCTCCATTCCAATGTAAGCCATGGAGCCAGAAGGATTACTATTGAATAAATTAGAAGCTTCATCCAAACTGGTTATATGAATATAAAGTTCATCATTTGGTTTTAATTTATAGTCCTGGAAATTAGATTCATTAAAAGATTTAATACTTTTATTAGGATCTTGAATATATTCAAGTTCTTTATGTCCTACACAGGATGTTAATAATAAATATCCAGCAATAATGAAAGAGGTTACAAGGTTAAGTTTCTTTTTATTAAACAATACTTATATTTTGTTTGATAAATTTATAAAATATACTGATTTGTTACTGCTTGTGTCTTTTTTCATAAGAAATAATATTTCCATTATAACTTCTAATTTTAATATTTTTCAAATATCTAACAAAATATTGAGGATTATACTATGCCATTGTTAAAAATACATTTAATTTTGATAAGGGGCCCTATTTTAGTGGTCAACTAACCTATTTTTTGAAATAATATTAAAAACATGGCCCTAAACTTAACAAATTTTAATTTATATTCTAATTGAATTACAAATAAACTAAAACAGACGCGTTAAACTTTCAGTTCATTATTTTTTAATTGGTTATTATTAAATATTATTCTTGTTTAAATATTTAAGGATGAATTTTATCTCTGATTAAATTGAATGTCGTCACACCCAAATCCAGATCCCCTGTTTCCTTGCCCCTGTGTATCCACAATATCTTCCTGTTTTTATCAATAAGCACCATTCCGGGTAACTGAAGCACATCGCTGTGTTTATTGTTTGTACCGGCCTTGTTCATTCCACAACCCAGGGCTGTTGCCTCCTCCCTTCTTTTTTTAAGTGTTTCACCTGGAAAAAATATTTTAAAAAAACTTGTTCTGCCCAGTCCAATTATTTTATATGTTTTTTTATAAGGATCGGGAAGTACTCTAATATTTTCAAATGGCCAGAAAACCTTCACATCCTCACCGCTTCCCTGAACAACACATAATATATCAACCCCTTCCGGTTTTAGTTTTTCTTGTAATGCCGGTAACATTACTTTTGCCTCCTGGAAAAACCTGCATCCGAAATGTCTTAACCAGATAATCAATAAATACTTATATTCTGTACTATTAAAATCTGTATTTATCGTTTCAGGTAAAATGTCGTTAATTCCCGGCATAAACAAAAAATTAAATCCATGATGATAACAACTAAAATTTGAAAAAAGTTCTTGGCCTAAAAATTTACAAATTAAAACTGAAAATATGTTTATTTTAGAAAATCTTTTTAATAAATTAAATATGGCTAAATCTTATTATTTTCTGAAGCTTAACCCTCCCAGATCAACCTTTATGAATGATATGTCACCTGAAGAAAGATCCATAATGCTTAAGCATGTCGAGTATTGGAAACCTTATGTAAATGATGGAACAGTCCTTGTACTCGGGCCAGTATTTGACCCTGCCGGTGGATATGGAATTGCTGTGATTGGTGTAGAAGATGATAATCAATTGAATACCATTATAAAAAATGATCCTGCCAATGGATTAAACAGGTATGATATATTTCCTATGAGAACTGTATCTAAAATGATTGAAGATTAAGGAATTAAAATAATAATTTTTAACTTTACAGAATTGACCCTTTTAATACTAAACCAATGATACCTAAACAATCATCTATTGTACTTGTCACCGGCGGATCAGGTTTTATAGCCTCTCAATGCATTATTCAGCTGCTGGAAGCAGGACATAAAGTTAAAACAACAATACGCTCCAGACAACGTGAAGCCGACGTCCTTGCTATGCTAAAATCAGCAGGGGTCGATCCTGAGGACGCACTGTCATTTTTTGTGGCCGATCTTATGTCCGACGAAGGCTGGTCAGAGGCTGCAGAGGATTGTACGTATGTACTGCATGTTGCTTCTCCCTTCCCGGTAAAAACTCCTAAACACGAGGATGACCTTATCATACCGGCACGGGAAGGTGCCTTGCGTGTTCTGAAGGCAGCACGTGATGCTGGTGTCAGCAGAGTAGTGATGACATCTTCCTTTGCAGCAATTGGATATGGTCATAACCCTACAGATGAAATTTTTACCGAAAAGGATTGGACTAACCTTGATGCGCCTGATTTAAGTGCCTATGTTAAGTCGAAAACAATTGCTGAGAGGGCTGCATGGAATTTTATAACCAGTGAAGGAGGTAATTTGGAATTATCTGTGATTAACCCTGTTGGAGTTTTAGGACCGGTCCTTGGAAATGATTATTCGACCTCCATCCAACTTGTTAAACGATTAATGGATGGCTCAATAAACGGATGTCCGCGTCTTTCATTTGGCATTGTCGATGTCCGTGATGTAGCAGATTTACACATTCGTGCGATGTTGCATCCCTCTGCTAAAGGTGAGAGGTTTCTGGCTGTTGCAGGTAAGAGTATGTCGATGGTTGAAATAGCTTTATTGTTAAGAGCACAACTGGGAGAAGACTGGAAAAAAATACCAACTAAAATATTACCCGACTGGCTGTTACGGCTAGTGGCAGTTTTCGACAAGTCTATTGCCCAGGTTGTTCAGGAATTAGGTAATGTTAAAAATGCTTCCAGCAATAAAGCCAAAAGTGTGCTTGGATGGTCTCCCTTATCAAACGAAGAGGCTATTTTTGCTACGGCAGATAGCCTTATTAAATTGGGTATATTGGGAAAAAAATAAATTATCAGTTTAGTTTACTAATAAACGGATAAACCTTATAACCATATAAACCTTATAAACCCCATATACCTTATAAACTTATTTTAGCTTTTTCATAAAATACAATGGAAGCATAAATACCACTATCATCACAGACCCTATTAAAGCATACAACCCAACAAGGTGAAAACCCGCATCATTGGCCCCATGCTGAAACTGATATTTTAGGCTCGACCCTGCGAGTATAGCCCCTATGTAACCCACTGTCCTGAATAACCCAAAGCTTACACCTGTCTGACTGGAGGGAGATTCTGCATATAAGGTCGCCTGGTTCGCTATACCAAGAATACCGTTTGAAGCTCCAATCAATACCATAATAACTGTTATCATAAATATAGGTGAATCCTTACCAACAAAAAATATTGCTGCCGAGGTACAAATAATGCCCAAAATACCTATAGTTAAAAGCATTATATAATTCTTTGATTTGGAAAACATTAAGCTCATTATAGTAGCCATAACCGGAAGTGGTAACATTAATAGCCCTACACGGGAAGGTCTTATCCCTTTTGATTGTTCCATCCACTGAGGTAATCCGTACATAATCATATACAGTATGAATGTTATTCCAATCTGCCTTAGAAATGTCGTATTCAAGAAAACATTTACACTTAATATCCTGAGGTTAATAAATGGATTCTGTTGTTTAAGTTCCACTGCGATAAATAATATTAAAAAAATAATCATAGCCGGTATTTTAATATACTGGTATGAGGAGTATAATAAAATGATTAGTAAAAGAATTAAAAAACAGGAAAACAGGAAAACGCCTGTTATGTCCAATTCTTTGAGCACCTGGTTTATACTTTTATTATTAGCTGTTTTCTGACTGTTTGCATTTCTCTTTTTCTTAATTGAAAGTAATAATCCTATAATTGTCAAGGGGATATTTATAAAAAATATTCCTTTCCATCCAAAACCTTCCAAAAGCAAGCCTCCTATAAACGGCCCGAAAGCTATTGAAACCTGGACTGCTGTGGCTACAATTGCCAGTGTCATACTGGGTACAGGTATCTTCAAAGCATCATATCTTCTTCTTATTAATGTTATAGATGAAGGATAGGCTGCTGATGATCCTAATCCTAAAAGTATCCTTGAAACAACCAGCCATGAAAAACTAACTGCTGTAACTCCGACAATACCGGAAATCAAAACGATAACAAAACCCATAATATTAATCCTGGCCGGATTGAATATATCACTCAGCCTGCCCATCAATGGCTGACCAATGGCGGAAGTAAAATAAAGTGGCACTATAAGCAATGCCCCATCACCCGCGTTCCTGTGAAAAGCCAGAACGATGGCAAGTATGGCCGTTGCCAGCATGGTTGAATTAAGGGGATTGAGCATATTTCCCAAAACCAGTGGTGCCAGAAAACGAAATCGTCCCTTATCTGGTTTATTATCTTCCAATATAAAATGGTATGTTTAGTTTCTGATTCATTAAAATTTTGCAAATTTATAAGACTTCCAGATTAATTAGTTTATTTTTAACAATTCTATTGATCATTATATAATCCAATTAAAATACTACGTTCATTTTTGATTGAAAAAATTTAAAAAAGAGGATATTGTTAATATTTTAAGCGTATGAAAATTCTTTATTACGATTGCTTCTCAGGGATAAGCGGGGATATGAACCTGGGGGCAATGATCGATTTGGGGGTCGACCCGGAATATTTGACCTCTGAATTAAAAAAGTTAAATATGCAGGGTTATTCAGTTACCTTTAAACCTGACCAGAGAAAGGGGATCACTGGTACCCGGGCCGAGGTTATCATTGAGGAGTCAGAAAATCCTTCGTCAAATTATGGTAATGATGAAACAACATTTCATTCACATCAGCATGCTCATCCGCACAACCATGATCAGACTCAGAACCATACTCACAACCACGATCATCCTCACAACCAGATACATGATGACAGTCACAGCCATGATCACACTCATTCACATGACCATGGTCATCCGCACGATCACACACATTCACATTCATATAATCCTGTACATCAACCTGAACGCAATTTTTTATCTATTAAAGATTTAATTGAAAATAGTGCATTAAAGGATGAGGTTAAACAGCTTAGCATTGAAATTTTTAAAAAAATAGCTGTCGCTGAAGCTCATGTTCATGGAAAGACTGTTGAGGAAATTCATTTCCATGAAGTCGGGGCTCTGGACTCAATAATAGATATTGTAGGCGCTGCCATTTGTTTTAATTACCTGAAACCTGATAAGGTCATTTCTTCACCAGTCCAGCTGGGTGGCGGAACAGTGCACTGCGCACATGGCATCTTTCCGGTTCCCGCCCCCGCCACCACTGAAATATTAATAGACAAACCTGTGCGTCTGGGAGCTGTTAATGTGGAAACTACCACCCCTACAGGTGCTGCAATCATTTCAACGTTCGCGGCTGAATTTACTGACAAGCCGCATTTTAAAATAAATAAAATCGGCTATGGGATAGGTCACCGTGATAATGAAATACCTAATGTATTGAGGGTATGTTTAGCTGAATCGATTGACAGCCAAAGCACAGAACAGGCTTTAATGATTGAATGTAACCTAGATGACATGAACCCTGAGCTATATGAATATGTTATGGAAAAGATCTTCCTTGCAGGGGCCGATGATGTATTCTTTCAACCGGTGGTAATGAAAAAAACCCGTCCTGCAACAAAAATAAGCGTTCTCTGTAAAATACCTGCTAGTCAAGAAATAAAAAACATTTTGTTAACCGAAACTTCTACTCTGGGTGTCAGAGAATACACTGTTAATAAAACAGTACTGCAGCGTAACTGGAAACTTATTCAAACACCCTGGGGTGAAGTAAGAGTTAAGCAGGGCATTTTAAATGGTAAAGTTATTAAATCTAAACCTGAATATGAGGATTGCTTAAAAATATCCATTGAAAACAATATCCCTTTAAATGTGGTTATAAATGAAGTGTTAAAAATTAATAATAGTTAATCTGTTTATTTTATAATATTTAAATAAAATGTTGCCCGAAAATATCAGACAAATTCTTGAAAATGTAAGGGAAGGAAAATCCTCCGTCGAAAAAGCTTTAGACCTTTTGCGCGACCTGCCTTTTGAAGATGCAGGTTTTGCAAAAATAGACCATCACAGGCAGCTGCGTACAGGGTATCCTGAAGTAATTTATTGTCCTGGAAAAACAACTGATCAAATAATACGGATAATGGATATGATGCTGAAAAAAGGTAGTAATATCCTGGCAACAAGGGCTTCAAATGAAATTTATAATAAGGTGTCAGATTTATTTCCCTCTGCTGTATACCACGATGTGGCCCGTGCAATTGTCATAAAACAGAAAGAACTGCCCTCCCCTATGACTTATATAAGTGTTATTACAGCCGGTACTGCTGACATACCTGTAGCAGAAGAGGCATGCATAACCGCAGAAATATTCGGAAACAGGGTTGAAAGAATTTATGATGTCGGCATTGCCGGTATCCACCGTCTCTATCATAACCTGGATATAATAGCCGGTGCTAAAGTAATTGTTGCGGTAGCAGGCATGGAAGGAGCCTTGCCGGGTGTATTGGGAGGATTGGTTGACAAACCAATCATAGCTGTACCGACTAGTGTTGGTTATGGTGCAAATTTTAACGGTCTTGCTGCATTATTGACAATGTTGAACTCATGTGCCTCAGGTGTCAGCGTTGTAAACATTGACAACGGTTTTGGCGCCGGCTACCTCGCCAGCATGATAAATAAAATTTAAGAAGGTATGATTTTAATTATCATACCTTCTTAAATAATGTCTCACAACAAATTTATTGCTTTATAATCTTAACTTCCTCAGCTCTGTCCGATAGTTTTACTAAATATACTCCTTTGGGCAGGTAACTCAAATCTAGGGTATTGTTTATCCCGTCTATCGAATTTGGAGCGAATGAGGCAATTAAATTACCGCCAATATTAAATACAAGTATTCTGGTATTGCTGGTTATAGTATTAGCTGCTACAGTGACAACATTTGTAAATGGATTTGGAAAAGCAGTTAATTTGGTATCTTCTAAGGTAAATGTTGAAATACCGGCTAAAGACAGAGTTAAAACTGTACAGTTAAGGTAATGGTCATAAACATATACCGTTACATCACTTGCTTTTACCGTGGTTCCAAAATTAACTGTCATGTTACTGAAGTTTCTGGTATATATGCTGTCTGTAAGTACGCCGTTAACTGCAAATTCTACTTTTTCGGCAGCCGCAGCGGTAGTGAGGCTTAAACTCATTTGCTGGCCGTTTATGCTGAATGAATTTACTGAAGCGGCAGGCGGAGTAACATCAGAATAATTGGCATAATTTCCATAGTTATTTCCTGCACTTGTAGGGCTCATCAATATTTTTTTAAACTTGTCCACCCTGGTGCCGTTTACCCTTATGTATTTTGGTATTACACACCCTGCACTGTCATTATTTAATAATAAAAGATATCTGATTAAGAAGGGGTCCTTGCCAAGTGACAGAGCTTCTATGGCATCCATGGAGATGGCATTTTTGGAGGCCATAATTACTCGATTATCATGCACATATTGAGAACCTTCCACACTTGGACCAAATTCAAGGGCACGGAGGCAATCCATGACGCAATAATCTACAGGACGGGCCAAATAATAATCGTGAAGCCAGTCATGATATGTATCTGAACTGTCATGATTAAGGTAAGGCATTCTAAGTGAATATCCTTCAATGGTTTTGTCAGAATCCTGCCCATAAATATTCCATGGCATAGCCCCTATAGCTTCACATTTAACTGCTCCGGTAGCAGCTGCATAATTATGAGTTTTGTCTATAGGTATGGAAATTATAACATCGGCGGTATAGTATATTTTATTGAAATAATATTTATTATGCGCATAAGGATAGTAGCATTTTCCATTTGGAAGACTGGTATAACTTAGTTTTGAAGATAAAGTATCGTGCCAGTCACCCGATGAATCTTCAAGACCAATACATTTATCAACATAGGGAATTTGTGTCCATAACATTTCTGTCATACTTTTTAATGAACTTTCACCAGAATTTCCGTTAAGAGGATAACCGGCAGTTTGTGTCATGATATAAATTTTTCCATGAGGATCCTGTAAACGTACCAGCCTGGCAACAGCCTGGATAACCCTCCAATCTGTAACCTGACCATTTACCTGGGCAGGAGTTGTGGGTCCCACGCAATTTGGGAAAAGTACCACGGTCTGGTTATCCTTGATAAGTGTATCAAAACCACCGCCTGCCAAGGCAATAGCCTGACGAACCATGGTGTCAATTTCGGCAGCAGTCAAATTACTTGCATTTGACACTGACGATTGTACTATACCAACTACTCCTTTTGGAGCTACAACTGCTTTTGCAGAATCAGGATCATTTAATACCGGCAGAGTTGCAAATCCAAGAGCTGTGGAAGAGGAACCTGCAAAAGCTATCTTATACCCGCTGGTTACCTGCATGATTAGAAATGTCACAAGGGCAATACCAGCAAAGGCTCCTGCAGCAAAAAATTTATTTTGTGTAAAAAGTCTGCGTGCTTTTTTAAAAGACAAATAGGTAGCTGCAAAAGTCAAAATCCATATTATGAAGGCAGTGGCCAGGGGAAAAGCTGCTCTCTGGCAAGGATAATAGGCTCTTGATGGTTTGGGTATTACACGTACCAAAAACCATATCAAAGCTACACAACCTAGTACAGGAATATAGGCTTTTTTTATGAATTTGGCGGCTGAAATAATAACTCGTTTGAAAAAATCTAAAAGGTGTTTTAAAAAATAAGGAAGTTCTTTGTTAAACATGATTTTGGAAATGTTTAGTGAATTTTTTAAATATAATTTTATACTTGTGTATACTTAAATAAGTTCTATAAGGTTTAAATTTAAACATTAATTAATGCTTCTCAAAAAAAGTATTAATAATATGTACAATAAAACGTTTTATCAATTTAACAAAATATTAAACATATGTATTATGTTTATATGTTATTACAATAATTTACTGATAATAAGAAATATTATTTATATTTAAAATAAATTATAAATAAGGAGAAAACCTTGCCATGCACATCCCCGACGGATATTTAAGTCCACAGACCTATATACCTTTTTATGTTGTTTTCATAGCTTTTGTTGGTAAAGCTGTAAAAATGGTCAGGAAAAAACTTACCAAAAAGACAATTCCTTTCCTGGGTATGTCTGCCGCTTTTTCCTTTCTCATTATGATGGTTAATATACCAATCCCCGGAGGTACAACAGGCCATGCCGTAGGCACTGCACTCATTTCTTTACTTTTTGGCCCCTGGGTGGCTATAGTTTCTGTGTCAGTAGCATTAATTATACAGGCATTTGTTTTTGGCGATGGCGGTATTACTACTATTGGGGCCAACTGCTTTAATATGGCTATAGTGATGTCATTTGTTTCTTATGGGGTATTTAAATTGTTAAATAATAATTCCGGTAATCTTAAACGAATAACCATAGCGGCTTTCTTTGCAGGATATGTAAGTATTTGCTTTGCTTCTTTTATTGCTGCTTGTGAAATTGGCATCCAGCCTGTCATTGCTTCCTCATCCAAAGGTATACCATTATATGCCCCCTACCCTCTGAAAATAGCTATCCCGGCAATGGTCCTGGAACATATGTTACTTTTCGGTATAGTAGAAGGATTGATAACTGCATTAGTTTTCAGGTATTTTTATAATTCAGGTAAAGAAATCATTGAAATTTTAAAATAGCATATGAATCCACTTATTAAGAAAATAGGGTTGGCTTTAATAATATTATTACTGTTAACTCCTGTGGGTATCATACTCCCTAAGTGGTTGCATGCCGGAGATGCCTGGGGAGAATGGCCAGCGGCAAAGGTAAAAAAGGAACTGGGATATGTACCTGAAGGAATGCAAAAAACATCCGGAATCTGGAAAGCTCCCTTACCAGGTTATTCAACAGGAAAAGATAATAATTCAGTGCTTTCTGGCTCTGTGTATTATATTATGTCCGCATTTGCCGGTATTGGCATTATCACAATAGCAACGTGGAGCCTTGTAAAAATTTATAAAAAAAATGAATGACAGTTTGCCTTCTTTTTTAATGAGCAACGAAATCCGATCCTACAGGCTCCCGGATAAGAAAAGGCATTATTTGCCTTTTATAGACCTTACTATTAAATCAGTGGCCATTATTATTAAAACAGTTTATACTCAAGCTGACACAGCCTCCCGGAAAGGATTACTTCAACAAACTGATACCCGCATTAAGGCTTTATTTCTATTTTTCTTTATTTTTGTTATAAACCTTGACAGGCAGATTGTTTCACAGCTTTTCATTACGTTTTTCTTATTGATTCTGATATTCTTATCCAGGATACCGCTTTCTTATGTATACAGAAAAGTGTTTATGCTAAGTTTCTTTTTTGGTTTTTTAGTAATTGCCCCGGCAGCTTTAAACATAGTTACAAAAGGAGAATTAATTGTTACTTTGCTGCAATTTAAATCTGCTCACTCGTTTTGGATTTATCATGTACCACCTGTAATAGGCATAACGAAAGAAGGGTGCCTGGTAGTTGCAAGATTTTATGTAAAGGTGGCAAACTCATTAACTTTAACCCTTCTGATTATTTATACAACTTCGTTTTACGATTTAATAAAATCACTCAGAATATTCAGGGTCCACTCTATGTTTTTACTTGTACTTACACTTACCTATAAATATATATTTATACTTTCCCAGATCACAGAAGAGATTTATTTTGCTATGAAATCGAGGTGGGTAAAAAAAACTACGGATACCAGGGCCGACAAAATTATAGCCGGTAGGATTTCTCATATATTTCGTAAGTCGTGGATCAGGTATGAGGAAATATACCTTGCCATGGAGGCACGCGGATTTACTGGCAGGGTTAAAATCATTTATACCCGGAAAATAAAAGTTCACGACCTGTTATTTATTGTAATATTTGTAAGTATCGGTCTTATTTGCTGCTTTATCAGTTTTCACCAAATAATTTAATTACGACACATTTAGAATGGAAGATATTATTAAGGTCGAACATATACGCTACAATTATATTAATGTGCATTGTGCTCTTTCTGATGTCAGTTTTTCTGTAAATAAGGGAGAAATATTTTCAGTCATAGGGGCTAATGGTTCGGGTAAATCAACCCTTTTACATCTTATCAGCGGACTTTTGTTTCCCGACAGTGGTCAGGTATTCTATAAAGGTGATGCAATAACCGAAGCTAATTTAAAAAAACAATCCTTTAACACTTATTTCAGGGAAAGCATTGGTTATGTTTTTCAGAACTCCGATAATCAGCTGTTCTGTCCCACTGTTCTGGATGAGTTGATTTTTGGCCCCTTGCAAATGGGTAAAACCAAAGAATCAGCCTTTGATCGTGCTGAAGAAGTGATGAACATGTTAAATATTGAAAATCTCCGCAACAGGCCAACCTACATGCTTTCCGGCGGAGAAAAAAAAAGGGTGGCTATAGCCTCAATACTTACCATTAATCCTGAAGTACTTTTATTTGATGAACCGGTAAGTGGCCTTGATCCTAAAAACAGATCCTTTCTGATTGAACTTATTTTCAGGTTAAACGAAGCTGGTAAAACAATCATAATCGCAACTCATCACCTTGAGCTGGCAGATCATTTTCAATCCCGGGTGGCAGTCCTTTCTGAACAACATAAAATAGAAAAAATTGGATCTGCAGAGGAAATTCTCACTGACACCGGTCTTCTCATCAGAACAAATCTGATGCACGAACAACTTCACCGTCATGGAAATATAATTCATACTCATATCCCTTATGGTTTTTTGTTTCATAAACATTAACCTGTAATGAAATTAAACCATAATTAAAATTTCATTTTATGGTTAGTAATGAACAAAATTGAAATAAGTGTGTTTAATATGCACTTATTAAGTTTAAACAAATGAATGAAAATCTTTACAAAGTACCCAGGCCGTTTTTCTCTGTAATAATTGCAACCTACAACAGGGCACAACTTTTACAAAGGGCTGTAATTTCACTAATATCTCAGACAGAAGAAGATTGGGAAGGCATAATAGTAGATGATGAAAGTAACGATGATACATATGAACAAATCTTACCATTTCTGGAATCAAACCCGAAATTAAAATATATAAAAAAAGTTCATAGTGGGGAAGCTGGTACAAAAAATACAGGAATATGTTTATCAGGTGGACAGTTTATTTCCTTTCTCGATTCTGATGATGAGTATCATCCTGAGCATCTTAAAACAAGAAAAGCTATTCTTTTACAAAATCCTTCAGTTAAATTTTTATATGGTGGGGTTAAAATTTTAGGTAACCAGTATGTGGTTGACAGGTTCGACAATACAAAAAAAATCAATTTGAACGATTGCGCTATTGGAGGATCATTTTTTATAGATAAAACTACTTTATATTCCTTAAACGGATTAAGGAAAATAACTTTGGGAACTGATGCGGACTTGTTTGACAGGATAAAAAGGTCCGGAGTAGTAATGCAGGAGACCACCCTCCCTACATATATATATCATCATGAAAACATGGACTCCATTACAAATATAATGTACAAAGTTATGCTTACCTGATTAATTCATTGGTAAACTAATTATTATTAACAGGCAGTGTCCCAATCACTGATGCAACAAACCTGTTAAAATTAAATTCTTTAGATGAAAAACCCAGCCGGACAATTACAAGTTGCTTTGATGGTATAATAAAAATACGCTGTCCTTTGAAACCGTCACAGTAATAAGCATCCTCAGGTACATCCCGCAGTGTTTTACTTTTGTTCAACCAGAAAAAGGCACCGTAGCGATCTCCGGATCCTTTTGCAGGACTTGTCGTATAATTTACCCAACCTTCCGGTAATACCTGTTTACCCTGCCATACCCCGTTATTAAGGTAAAGCATTCCAAATCGTGCCCAGTCCCTTGCTGTAGCATAACTGTTTGATGATGCTACAAAGATACCTGCAGCATCCGTCTCAATTATCAAACTTCTGATATTTACCTGATCGCATAAGGCTTCATAAGGAAATTTCAGGTATGCTGCTTCATCCGGAAAAATATTTCTGATCAGGCCTGAAACAATATTTGCAGTGCCGGAAGAATAAAACCAAACACTGTCTGGCGGGCAATGATAACGGGCTTTTATTGCATAACTATAAATATCATCACTTTTGTAAAGCATTTTTGTAACATCCGAAAGATTGAAATAATTCTCGGTCCAATTAAGACCACTGTTCATATGCAATAAGTTATTCATGGTAATTTTACCCCGCTTGTCATTAAACCACTCCTTAACATCTACTGAATTGTTAATATTTATCTTCTTTTCCTTCACAAGTATACCCACAAGTGCATTTGTAATACTTTTAGTCATAGACCAACCCATCAGGAGTGATTTTCTCGTAAATCCATCTGCATATTTTTCGGTAATTAACTGACCTTTGTAAATAACAACCACAGCAGCAGTCTGTTTACTCTTTTTTTGACCGGTATAGTCAAAAGCGCTGTCAACTATTTGTTTTAAACTTTCTGCCATTAGGCCCGAAGGAATAGAATCGGATAACTTATCCCCCGCCGGCCAGCTGATAGTGTCATAACTATATCCTCTACCCGGTGTTTGATCACCGGATGGTAAACTTATATTTTTTTTATCCGGAACCAGAATACATCCGCATCCTTTATTATAAACTGCTTTTTGTTCTGACAATCCAAAAACTGTAGAGGTAACGTATTTTTCAGAATAGTTGATTTTAGTTTTTGCCAGGGAGACAGGGAAAAAATGAAGGTCATTCTCCTGAACCGATAATGGATTGCGATCTGCTACAAATACTCCTGAACACATCCCTTTTGCTGCGTACCCGGTGATAATTGGCAGACGTTTATCTAAATAAACAACAATAAACAGAACTAAAGCTGCAACTATAAGGGTAACAAGCCTTCTGCGGTTTACATTTTTTGCCATAACATTACCTTTTAGATATTTAAAAATTCTATTGTTTGCTAAATTTATATTAAAAAACTTGAATTAATTTAACAATCAATTTAAAATATCTTCATACTTTCATAAATGTATTTAGAATACTTTGTTGCCGATTAATATAATCAAACTACCTATCTAAAACTCAAATAATGAAAACCTGCTTCTATATTATTTTTCTATTCTTTGTAACAACATCCTTTGGACAACAAAAAGCTGAGAAAAAAGAACTGCCTGCAAAACTGCAATGGTTTGCAGATGCCAAACTGGGGATTTTTATTCATTACGGCATATATGCAGTCAATGGCATACCTGAATCGTGGTCTATCTACAACAATCTGCTTTCCTATGACGATTATATGAAACAACTTAAAGGATTTACAGCTAAAAATTATAACCCACAGCAGTGGGCCGGACTTTTTAAAGAAGCCGGAGCAAAATATGCAGTTTTAACTTCAAAGCATCACGATGGAGTGGCCCTTTGGGATACAAAACTGAGTGACCTCAGTGTGGTAAAGAAATCACCGGCATCCCGCGACATAATTTCTCCCTATGCTCAGGCTCTCAGAAAAGAAGGTTTAAAAGTAGGCATTTATTTTTCACATCTCGACTGGTCACATCCCGACTATGCCACTGTTTTTAATGCAAATGTTAAGAGACCTGACACCTGGAATGCTTTAGACTTTCCTAAATCAGGCGTGGAAGACACAAAAAGATGGGAAAATTTTGTTGCCTTTCGCAATGGACAGATTAAAGAGATATATAATCTGGTAAACCCCGATTTGTGGTGGTTTGATGGTGACTGGACGCGTTCGGCCGGACAATGGAAAATGAAGGAACTGCGTGATTCCATACTTTCATGGAATCCATCAACTATATTAAATTCCAGGATGATGGGTTATGGCGACTACTCTACACCTGAACAGGGCATTCCCATTTTTGGACCGGAAGGTCCATGGGAACTGTGCATGACAGTTAACGATTCCTGGGGTTTTCAGAAACAGGACCATAACCAAAAATCAGTTAATTACATAATCAGAATATTTTCCGATTGCATCAGCATGGGTGGAAATTTGCTGCTCGATGTGGGTCCCATGGAAGACGGGACTTTTACTCCTGAACAAACGGAACGTCTGAAAGGTTTGGGAAGGTGGACACACAAACATGCCGAAGCTATTTACGGAACTACAAGGGGCTTACCTTTCGGTTACTATTATGGGCCTACAACCTTGTCGAAAGATGCTAAAACCATATATTGTTTTGTTATGGATATTCCCAGGGATGATATAGTGGTAAAAGGAATAAAAAATAATGTTACCCGGGTGAGGCTTCTGGGCACCTCCGACACTTTGGCTTTTAAGCGTAACGGAGGGGCTTCATGGGTTGGAATACCTGGAGTGCTTCAGATAACCTTACCAACTGCAAAATTAGACGATAACGTGAGTGTAATTGCCATAGATCTCGACTCTCCATTGGAATTATACAGTGATAAAAAATAGATTATTTTTAAATATATCCGTACACCTTACAAGGTAGTGTTTCAGGTGTACTGAAACACTGATTTTGATCCTGATAAATATTAAATTGATGAAAAATTATAATAAGACTTCATAATTGGTAGTGTTAATATTACTTTATTTAAAAATAAACATCTTTTAATATTATTTGTTATTCTATAAAAAAGGTATAAAATGAAAGGGATTAAAACTACTAAACAAAAGTAATATTATGAGAATGAGAGGTATATGCCTTATTTTACCTTTTTTATTTTTTTTATACAGCCTTGTTTCAGCAGAATCTGAATCTACCCCAAAAAAATCCTCAGACACTGATTCAAAATATTCAGCCTACGATGTCAGGGTAGGTGAACGTATATTTCACGGATTAATTCCTTCTGCCACAAAAAATGTTAATTGCGCTGCCTGTCACAATACCGGACATATAGACACATTGAACTGGAGTCCTTCAGCCATGGATCTGGCAACAAAATATGCAAATAAGGATTTCGCATCTTTTAAAACTGCCATAACACAACCTACAGGTAAAATTATGTCGATGATTCATGAAGATCTTACCTTTTCCGATGAGCAGTTACACCAGATAAAAAGTTACCTCACCGAAATGGCAAAGAAAGGTGAAGAACCTGAAAAACCACTTCTGACTAACCGTATTATATTTATATTATTAATACTTCTTTTTCTGCTGGCATTTGTTGATATTGCCATTACACACAAAATAAAGGCGCGCATTATCCATTTGGGAATTATGCTTATCACGGCCGTTCTTATCACAAATTATTTGGTAACATCTGCAATTTCAATAGGCCGGTCAGAACATTATCAGCCAGACCAGCCTATTAAATTTTCACACAAAATCCATGCCGGTCAAAATAAAATACAGTGTTTATATTGTCATTTTACTGCTGAACAAAGTAAATTCGCCGGAATTCCACCTGCTAGCGTCTGCATGAATTGTCATATAATAATTCGTGAAGGCTCTAATTCCGGAAAATTCGAAATAAATAAAATATATACTGCTATAGAAAAAAATAAGCCTATCCAGTGGGTGAAGGTTCATAATCTGCCCGATTATGTATTTTTCAGCCATGCGCAGCATGTTATGGTTGGGAAAATTGACTGTATTAAATGCCACGGGGATGTCGCAAATATGGATCAGGTTAAACAAATGAGTGATTTATCCATGGGATGGTGCGTTAATTGTCATCGTGAAACTGCAGTTCAATTCGACAATAAGTTTTATGGTAAATACGCACAATTGCATAAAGATTTAAGAGAAGGTAAAATTAAAAAAGTTACTGCCGAAATGATTGGTAGTACCGACTGTATGAAATGCCACTATTAAAAAACCCCAATTATGAAAAAATATTGGCGAAGCATCGATGAGAGTAAAACAGGAACACTCGAAAAAGATTCAGATAAAGCTGAGGCAACTCACAACGACGATATATACTCTGCTCTGGAAGGTATACCTTTAAAAGCATCGGCCTCACGCCGCGACTTTCTTAAAATAATGAGTTATAGCGTGGGATCGGCTGCTCTTCTGGCAGCCTGTAAGAAACCGGTTCAATATGCCATTCCTTTTTTGAATCAGCCTTCTGATATTGTTCCCGGAAAAGCATCGTATTATGCATCTACTTTTTTTGATGGCTCGGAATACTGTCCTGTAGTTGTAAAAGTACGTGACGGGCGACCCATTAAGTTGGAAGGTAATAATTTATATAAATATACCAGGGGTGGTACTTCTGCCCGTGTACAGGCCTCCATTTTAAGCCTTTATGATAATGCCCGCATAAAATCCCCGCTACATAAAAATCAGGCAGTTCGCTGGGCCGATGCTGATAAATTAATTAAGTCAGCGCTGGCAAAAATAAAAGATACAGATAAAGAAATAGTCTTCCTGACTTCGACCATTTTCAGCCCATCCACCTTAAAAATAACTGAAGATTTTAAAACAAGCTTCCCAAAAACAAGTTTTGTTACCTGCGACGGCATATCTTATTCAGGAATGGTGGACGCTTATAAAGATATAACCGGTAAGCCCGGAATTCCATATCCGCAATTTGACAAAGCTGATGTCATTGTTAGTTTTGGCGCCGATTTTCTTGGAACCTGGTTACTTTCCACTGAATTCACCCTTGCTTATGTGTCCAAGAGGAAAGTGGAAAAAGGAATATACAAAATGAGCAGGCATATCCAGTATGAATCGAATATGTCATTAACAGGCAGTAATGCAGATGAAAGGATATCCCTGAAACCATCTGAAGAACCCCTTGCAATTGCCAATTTATACAATTTAATAGCTTCCAAGCGGGGAGCCGAACTTTTAAATATACCTGAGTCAGATGCTAACTTCAGGCTTGAAAAAATTGCAACCGAATTGCTTGGCAATAAAGGCAAATCTATTGTTATATCAGGATCCAATGATAAGGAGGTTCAAAAAATTGTTATTGCAATTAATTATCTTTTAAATAATTATGGGAAAACTTTTGAGATGAACAAACCAATCCTTATCAGGCAGGGTTCGGATAAGGAAATGTTTGATCTTGTTGACCGTATGAATGCCGGAAAAGTTGGTGCAGTATTTTTTAATAACACAAATCCCTGTTATGATTATTATGACGCTCCAAAATTTACACAGGCATTGGATAAAGTAAGTCTAAAGGTTTCGTTTTCAGGCTTCCCGAATGAAACTTTACCACATTGCGATTTCGTTTGTCCCGAACCCCACTTCCTGGAATCCTGGAACGATTTTGAGCCTCGCAAAGGAATATACAGTATTTCACAACCTGCCATACGACAAATATTCGACACCCGTCCTATCCAGGAAAGTCTCATGATCTGGGCAGGTAAGCCTTTAAAATGGGATAAGTATTTAAGGGACAATTGGGATAAAACAATATTTCCAAAACAAAATGAAATTGGTGATTCGGGTTCATTCTGGATCAATTCATTACGAAACGGATGTTTGGAAACTTCCGAAATAGATAACTTGAATATTGCTAATATTCCGGATCTGGAAGAATTCAAATATATTAAAAATGATTCTTCCGGTATAGAATTGCAATTTGCCGTCCCTATAGCCCTTGCCTCCGGATATCATTCCAATAACCCATGGCTGCAGGAGTTACCTGATCCAATATCCAGGGTTACCTGGGATAATTACGCCTCCGTGTCACCAAAATTTGCTGAAGATAAGAATCTTAAAAACGGAGAAATAATTAATATCAGCGGAAAAATAGAATTACCGGTAGTGGTGCAACCTGGCCAGGCCTATGGTGTGGTAACAATCGGACTTAATTACGGACGTACACATGCCGGTAAGGTCGCTGAAGATGTTGGTGTTAACGTTTATCCTTTCATAAATAAACTGAATAATAACCTCAGGTATTTCCAGACAAATGTAACATTCGGCAAAACGGGAAAAACGGTAAAACTTGCCCAAACACAAACCCATCATACAATGGAAGGCAGGGATATTGTCAGGGAGACCTCTCTGAATGAATATGCACTCAAACCCAATGCAGGAAATGAAGCCCACGAAGAGATAGAAAAAACTAACCAGTCTCTTTATCCCGAACGTAAATATAACAGCTTCCACTGGGGGCTGGGCATTGATCTGAATGCCTGCATAGGTTGCGGAGCCTGCACCATCGCCTGCCAGGCCGAAAATAACATAGCAGTTGTTGGCAGGGAACAGGTTATAAAACGCCGTATCATGCACTGGATTAGGGTCGACCGTTACTACAAAGGTGATCCCGAAAGACCTTCAGTATTGTTCCAACCTGTGATGTGTCAGCATTGCGACAATGCCCCGTGTGAAAATGTTTGTCCTGTTGCAGCCACAACACATAGTAATGAAGGGTTAAACCAGATGGCATATAACAGATGCATAGGTACCCGCTATTGTGTAAATAATTGTCCATACAAAGTAAGAAGGTTTAACTGGTTTAAATTTACAGATAATGTAAAATTCGATTACAACCAGAATTCAAAATTGGGCAAGTTGGTGCTAAACCCTGATGTTGTCGTACGTGAAAGAGGAGTGGTTGAAAAGTGTACCTTTTGTGTTCAGCGGATCCAGGAAAAGAAATTAAATGCAAAACTCGAAGGACGGTTACTGAACGACGGAGAAGTGCAACCTGCCTGTGTACAGGCCTGCCCTGCCGAAGCTATGACCTTTGGAGATCTCAACGATCAGCACAGTAACATTTTTAAGATATATGCCAATGAACGAAATTACCACCTGCTTGAGGAACTTCATACATTACCTAAAGTTGGGTATTTAACTAAAGTGAGAAATACAGAATCCTGAGGATACTATTTATTAAATGTAATCAAGTTCTGATAATATGTACGACCGCAAAGTAAGAGGTGAATTAATTGAAGGAAACAAAACGTTGGGTGATATTACCAACGATATATTACGTCCTATTGAATCTCCAGCTCCAACATGGTGGTTTATAGCTATCACCTTAAGCTCACTGGCTGTTTTATGGGGGCTTTATTCTATGTACCTTACAGTTACTTATGGCATCGGAACGTGGAACCTCAACAACAGTGTTGGCTGGGGATGGGGCATTATTAATTTTGTATGGTGGATAGGAATAGGACATGCTGGTACTGCTTTTTCCATTTTTCTGCTTATCCTGAGGCAAAAATGGCGTACTTCCATCAATCGTGCTGCGGAGGCTATGACAGTATTTGCAGTTATATGTGCCGGATTATTCCCCTTAATTCATATGGGACGTATCTGGGACGCATTCTTTGTTTTTCCGTATCCCAACACACGAGGACCACTCTGGGTAAATTTTAACTCCCCTCTTTTCTGGGATTTTACTGCTATCTCAACATATCTGACCATTTCAGCTTCTTTTTGGTACCTGGGTATGCTGCCTGATTTTGGATCTATCAGAGATCGTTCTACTTCAAAAATAAGAAAAGCAATCTATGGATTCTTTGCAATGGGGTGGACAGGCTCCTCACGTCATTGGCAGCGCTACGAGGCCATAGCCTTTGTACTTGGAGGAATGGCTGCCGTATTGGTGGTGTCAGTTCATTCCATAGTTTCTACGGACTTCGCCTCATCGATTGAACCTGGCTGGCACACCACCATTTTCCCTCCTTACTTTGTAGTAGGTGCAATATTTTCAGGCTTTGCCATGGTGATGACCCTTATGATAATGATCCGGAAGCTGTACAAACTGCATGAATATATCACTGACGCACACCTTAATGCAACTGCTAAAATTCTTACCTTCATCAGTCTTATCATGGGTACTTCCTACATGACAGAAATTTTCATAGCCTGGTACTCGGGTAATAAATTCGAACTTTTTACCTTTTTTCATAACCGTATTACCGGGGATTATGCTCCGCAATTCTGGATAATGTTCTCTTGTAACGCTATCATACCTCAACTGTTCTGGTTTAAAAAAGTAAGAAGCAGCCTTGCCATGCTTTTTATCATTTCTATTATAATAAATATAGGTATGTGGTTTGAACGGTATAATATTATAGTAACAAGTCTGGCTAAGGACTACCTGCCTTCCAGCTGGGCAACATATAGTCCTTCAATAGTGGAAGTCGGAATATTTGTGGGCACACTGGGTATTTTTTCCACTGGTGTCCTGCTTTTCTTCCGTTACGTTCCAATGATGTCTATCCATGAATTAAAAGGTGTTCTGAATTTGGAAGAGAAAAAACATGATTATAAAAAAGATAATAAATACAACCAATGAACGAAGCTGTTTATATTGGAGTTTATAATAAAGAAGAGGAGTTTGATACTGCTGTTGGTAATTTGAAAAAATTGAATATTGCCATTGAAGAACTTTATATGCCGCTACCTGTTCACGATGCGGTTAAAAACGTATCCGGCAGTTCCAGACTGCCTGGTTTGGCATACTTCTTCGGGTTGTTTGCAATTGTTACAGTTATCGCCTTTTTATATTATGCTGCAGTCATCAGCTGGCCATTGAACATTGGAGGTAAACCATCCAGTGCGTTTCCTTCATTTATGATAGTAACACTGGTGCTAACCATTTTTTCTGTGACCTTTTTTACCCTTTTTGCATTTTCGCTAAGTGCAAATCTTTATCCCGGGAAAAAGGCTGTTGTTTACAACGATAGAGCCTTGGATGATAAGTTTATAATTATTCTGAAATCCGATAAAGTTCCTGATGCCAAAACAAGATTGTTGGAAAATGGTGCTAACGAAGTAATACTTAAATAAAAACACTAATTTAAATTAATGAAAAAACAATTAAAATATGTAAAGCAATTTGTTATTCCCTGGCTCCCACCTTTGCCTTTTGCAGGATGGTATGGAGTTTTTGTGATACCATTTTATTGTTTGATCATCCTCTCCTGCGATCGCGATAAAAACAACCCCGGGTATGATTATTTTCCTGACATGGCATATTCCAAAGGATACAAGACCTATGCCCCCAACCCAAATTTTAATGATGGGAAGACTTTACAGGCTCCTGTTGAAGGAACCATTTCCCGCGATGCCGAATATTATCCGTATAAAAAAACAGATGCTGACCTAATTAAAGCTGCTAAAATTAAAAATCCTCTTCGTCCGGATAGCCTGACTATTGCAAGGGGTGAAAAAGTATATCAGATCAACTGTCTTCAATGCCATGGAGACAAAGCCGATGGAAAAGGATTTTTATTTGTATCCGGGAAATTTACCTACCCCCCGGCAAATCTTACCGCTGCTAAAACTCTAAACCGTACTGATGGGGAATTATTTCATATCATAACCGTTGGGCTGGGATTAATGCCCGCTCATGGAATTATTTTAAGGCCTGATGACCGCTGGAAAGTGATCATGTATATAAGAACTCTGCAAGAGAAAGGGCAAAAAAATTTATATACTTCGAAACTACATAGATAAAATTGAACATTTATTGTTTAATAAGAATTTTAGAATATGAACGACCGGATTATTCTTTCAAAACCATTTAAAATCACTTGCTTCATTTTAATAGGCATTGGAATTGTTGCACTTGGTTATGGCTTTATATTCGACACTCAGCGTACCTGGGCCAACTACCTTTTAAATAACTTCTACTTCCTTTCTCTGGCTATTGGCGGAGCTTTCTTTTTGGGTATACAGTCTATCACTCAATCAGGTTGGTCAGCAGGTTTCCGCCGTATTACCGAGGCAATGATGTTGTATATCCCTGTTGCAGGAATCATGATCCTTTTCCTGATCTTCGGAATGCATTATCTTTATTCCTGGACTCAACCGGATGTAGTTTCAGCAAGCGGAATAATCAAATCCAAAACAACGTACCTGAATATTCCTTTCTTCTTTGCACGACTGATAATATTTTTTTCAATTTGGATTATCCTCTTAAGTCAGATCCGGAAAGCATCAATAAAGGAAGATGTAAGAGGCGGCATGGAGAATTTTCTAAAGATAGAATGGTATTCAAAAATATTCATCTTTGTGCTTGCAATTTCCTTTTCCCTCCTGGGATTCGATTTACTCATGTCCATAGATGTAAAATGGTTCAGTACAATTTATGCTTTGAAAAACTTTATTGCCGCCTTTCTTCATGCTTCAGCCACCATTTTTATAATAGTTTTCCTGCTGAACCGGCGGGGTTACTTTGAATTTCTGAATGTATGCCACATCCATGATTTTGCGCGTTACCTCTTCATTGTTTCTATTTTTTATGGTTATTTCTGGTTTTCCCAGTTCATGATAATATGGTACGGAAACATCCCTGATGAAACAATTTATTATGCAAAAAGATGGACAACGGAGTGGCAGCCATTTTGGGCCGCTGACATAATACTAAATTGGGCAGTCCCTTTTTTTGTTTTGCTTCCGGTTAATACTAGCCGTAATAAATGGATTGTTTTTACTGTAGCAGTATTACTGGCTATAGGCCAATGGGTTGATTTGTTCGTTGAAATTTTCCCGGGTTCGGTTGTACACCCTAAATTAGGATTTATAGAAATAGGTACATACATAGGCTTTGCAGGACTTTTCATAATTTTTGTCGGATATTGCTTGTCAAAGGCTGCCCTTATACCAAAAAATCATCCTTTAATAAACGAAAGTTATTATCACCATTTTGAATCATATATATAAAATATTACAATACCTGAGCATAGATGTTGCCATAGGAAGCATTGGTAGTTCTTTACTGGCTGTACATGTCTTTAACACCAGGATGCCTGTTTTTTACTGGCTTATTCTTCCCGTTTGCGTTTGGATTATATACACCTCTGATCATTTACTTGACGCTCTTAAAGTAAAAAATCAGACTGAAATGGATAGGCATTATTTTCATTTTATCCATAAAAAAACTATAGGTGTTTATCTGGTATTTTCTGTAATACTGTCAGTTATACTTATTTTTATGTATCTGGATAAAAAGACTGTATTATTCGGTCTGGTTTTAGCCTTATCCGTTATATCGTACCTGCTGCTGAACCATTATCAAAGCAAAGTCTTCCGGTTTTTCCCCAGGGAATGCCTGGTGGCAGTTGGATATATAACGGGAACATGGGGAGTACCTTATTTATACATATACCCTTTTATAACCAGGACTCAATATCTTTTTTTAATCAGCTATTTCCTGATAATTCTTTCCATTCCTGTCCTGTACTCAATATTCGAATACAAGTCGGATTTGATAAATGGGTTTAACTCGTTTTCAACTGTGTTTGGGATAAAAATTGTAGTCTTTTCAACTACGGTTATATTATTACTTTCTTTGTTTTTATCAACATACTTATTCATTTTGATCCATCAGCTTAGTTATTTGCTTATACTTGTTATGGATTTAATATTATTCACAGTTTTATTATTCCGCAAAAGGGTTTTTATAAACAATAAATACCGGACAATAAGCGAATCAATAAACTTTTTGCCATTTATACTATTACTGACGTAACGTAACATAAAATTTAAATAATGATAAAAACTATTTCTGTACTTATAATGGTAATTATCACAACCATTACTTCAGCAGCTGGTACGGCCGGTATCCGTCCGGATAATGTTGAGATTGGAATAGTTGAACATTTAAACCAGTACGTTCCTGATAACGTGAAATTGATAAATGAAAAAGGAGATACAGTAAATCTTAAAAGTATTATTAATAAACCCACTGTTCTGTGCTTTGTTTACTTTGAATGCCCGATGTTATGCACTCCTTTGATGAATGGGCTGGCTGAAGTAATTGACAGGTCCGATATGAAAATTGGTAAAGACTACCAGGTACTTACCATAGGTTTTGACCCTGAGGAACCTTTATCCCTTGCAGTAAATAAAAAAAAGAATTACCTGACGCATATGAAGACAAAAGAAGCAGAAAATGGATGGAAGTTTTTTGTTTCTGACAGCACAAATATTGCAAGGGCTACCAATGGACTGGGATTTAAATATAAAAAGTCCGGAACTGTGTTTCTTCATTCCGCCACCCTTATTTTTATAAGTGGAGACGGAAAAATAACAAGGTACCTTAATGGCACTTACTTTCTTCCATTTGAATTTAAGATGGCACTCATCGAATCTTCCAAAGGTGTCAGCGGGCCCACCATTAATAAATTATTGCAATATTGTTATGGGTATGATATTCAATCTAAAAGTTATGCTATGGATGTAACTAAGGTTGGCGGTGCTCTTATACTGTTTCTGCTGTTGTCTGTAGTTTTTTTCTTAATTTTTAAACCTATTGTAAACAAAAAAGTAAAAAGATAAACAAATTAATAAATAATGAGTATGAATTCAGTCAGTTACCTTGAATATCAGGGTAAATACAAAGGCTTTCTGGGATGGATTTTTTCGACGGATCACAAAAGAATAGGACTTTTATACATGTATACCATTGTATCATTTTTCTGTGTGGGTGCAATCCTGGGACTATTGATGAAAATAGAACTGATAGCACCTGGAAGAACCATTATGGATGCTCAAACCTACAATGCCTTTTTTACATTACATGGAATCACCATGATATTCCTGGTTGTTATACCAGGCATACCGGCTATTTTCGGAAATTTTTTCCTGCCAATACTGATAGGAGCAAAAGATGTTGCATTTCCACGTTTGAATTTACTTTCGTGGTGGCTTTATGTAACCGGGGCGGCCATAGCAATCAGCTCCCAGTTTTTGGGTTCGGGACCACCCGATACAGGCTGGACATTTTATGCTCCGTATAGCCTGAGAATACCTACCAATGTAATGTCTGCTGTACTTGGTGCCTTCGTTCTTGGATTTTCCTCTATCCTTACCGGCATTAATTTCATCACAACCATTCACAGAATGAAAGCTCCCGGCATGAAATGGATGAAAATGCCTCTCTTTCCATGGTCACTCTATGCTACCGGATGGATACAGATTCTGGCTACACCTATTATCGGCATTACTTTGTTAATGATAGTTGCCGAAAGACTTTTTAAAATTGGATTTTTCGACCCCACCCTGGGCGGAGACCCTCTCTTATACCAGCATTTGTTTTGGATATACTCCCATCCAGCAGTTTATATTATGATTTTACCAGCTATGGGAGTCATTTCAGAAGTTATCCCTACCTTTGCACGAAAAACTATTTTTGGCTATTCTGCCATAGTCATTTCCTCATTTGGTATAGCTTTTGTTGGATTTTTTGTGTGGGGTCATCACATGTTTGCTGCGGGATTGAGCGCCAGGTCACTTTGGTTTTTTTCCCTGTTAACCTTTATTGTTGCTATCCCCAGTGCCATAAAGGTATTTAACTGGATTGCTACACTTTATAAGGGGTCCATAAATCTTCAAACCCCATTATACTGGGCCCTTTCATTTATTTTTGTATTTCTCATTGGCGGACTGTCCGGACTCTTCCTTGGAAGCCTTTCTACGGATGTTTATCTTACAGATACAGCTTTTGTTGTAGGTCACTTCCACTTTATAGTTTTTGGAGGTATGGGTTACGCTTTTATGGCCGCTATTCATTATTGGTTTCCAAAGATGTTTGGCCGTATGTATGATAAAAGTTGGGCAAATATTGGTTGGTTTATCTTTTTTATAGGGTTTATGGCTCTTTATTTTACAATGTTTTATTTGGGAATGATGGGACAACCTCGCAGGACTTATGATTATTTCCCTCAATATCACGGAGGTAATATTATTTCGTCCATGGGGGCAATAATAATGATATTCGGTTTAGCCATCATCATAATAAATTTGGTCCGTTCGGCCCGGCATGGTGAAAAAGCTCCTGCAGATCCCTGGGGAGGTAAAACATTGGAATGGACTATTCCTTCTCCTCCTCCTCTTGAAAATTTCGAAGAAGAACCTGTTATTTCACATGGACCTTACGATTATAAATAGTGTCTGGCCATATCCAAACACTTGAACTAAATACAAACCTTAAAAGCAGAAAAAGATATGGAACATTCACTGACAATAGTTCACCGTGATGACGCTGCATCCAGAATAGGGATGTGGTTGTTTATTTTCACTGAATTATTCCTGTTCGCAGGACTTTTCCTTGTGTTTACCGTTTACAGAACTAAATACCATGAAGGGTTTCAT
The DNA here is from genome assembly GCA_963766305.1 of uncultured Bacteroidota bacterium. Lineage (GTDB taxonomy): Bacteria > Bacteroidota > Bacteroidia > Bacteroidales > JAAUTT01 > JAAUTT01. The sequence goes on along the minus strand of CAVYAE010000024.1, from coordinate 189,498 downwards.
CTCGCAGCCCGGGAATTAAATGTAACTATTGGAACTATTAATTCCATTATCCTTTTGTTCAGCGGGATGACAATGGGTTTTTCCTGTGTGGCAATTAAAAAGGGAGCGGTAAAATTCACCCTGTGGATGCTGGTCCTGACCTTTGTCCTCGGAGTTATTTTCCTTGTGAATAAATATTTTGAATGGGCCGTAAAATTCGAGCATGGTTTTTATCCCGGATCTCCTGAATTGATAGGTTTAAGCCGTGGCGACGTAATGTTTTTCGGGTTGTATTTTTTTATGACAGGATTGCATGCATTACACCTTATTGCGGGACTTGTTCTCATTTCTATTGCCTTTGGAGCGGTGGTCCGAAAAAAGGTTCATCAAACAAAATATGCTTTGCTGGAAAATACAAGTTTATACTGGCACTTGGTCGACTTGGTATGGATATTCCTTTTCCCTTTATTCTATCTTATAAATTAATGATCATGGAACAAGAATTGAAAAAGTCAGATGGCTTCAGGTTGTATGTATTCACATTTATTGGATTGTCTGTACTGACGCTTCTTGCTGTTGGTGTTTCACAAATCCGGGTTACTTCCCTGGTTGCGATTGGACTCATTCTGCTGATAGCCTCTGTTCAGGCTATTATCGTTCTTTTTTATAATATGCATTTAAAATTTCACGAAAAAATATTAGTTTTATTTGTCGGGGTTGTATTTGCTCTTATTCTATTACTGATTATCATTACAATGTTGGATTTTGATAACCGCTAATACTTAATTTATGTTTTCAGGAGTCTCTAATTTTGTAAATTCTGTCGACAGTACCACGTTGTTCATCTTCCTGGTAGCCATTTTCTTTTTAGTGGGTATTTCAGTAGTAATGATCTATTTTGTAATCCGTTACAATAAGAAACGTAATCCAAAATCAGCTTTTATTCCAGGTAATACAACCCTGGAAATTACATGGATTGTTATCCCTGCCATCCTGGTTCTGATAATGTTTTATTATGGATGGACCAATTGGAAGATGTTGAAGAATCCACCCAAAAATGCATTTACCATCATCTCAACCGCACGTATGTGGAGCTGGTCGTTTAAATATCCAAATGGTATAGTCACAGATACCATGGTAGTGCCACTAAACAAGCCGGTGATAGTGAACGTAGTATCCTCAGATGTTATCCATAGTTTGTTTATCCCAGCGTTCAGGGTCAAACAGGATGTCGTTCCGGGAAACAAAAATTTCTTATGGTTTATTGCCCAGAAAGAAGGGACATATGATATCTTCTGTGCTGAATATTGTGGTTTACGCCATGCATATATGACCAGTGCAGTTGTTGTAAAACCACAGAAAGCATTTGACAAATGGTATAAAGAATCAGCCAACCCGGTTGCAACCGTCGAAGCCGGAAAAGCTGCACCTCTTCCAGGACTGACCCTGATGAGGAAAAATGGTTGTATTGCCTGTCATTCCTTCGATGGTTCTATAATTGTGGGACCATCCTTTAAAGGTATTTATGGCTCAAAAACTACTGTCCTGGTAGATGGAAAGGAAAAAGTTGTCACGGTGGATTTCGATTATATACTGGAATCTATTTACATTCCAAATGCAAAAATAGTCAAAGGGTTCCAGCCAAACCTTATGCAATCCTTCAAGGATGTGCTTAGTAAAGATCAGGTGCAACAAATTGCTGACTACATTAAATCACTGAAGTAAACTGGAAATACTCTCCCTGACACCATTTTATTAATTTATTTATATTTCTTTATTATTAATACCTCTGCTGTTTAAATTATTCTTTTACAATTCCTTTATCATTGGCTCCCAGTTTATATGTTGTATAAACCATCAGACTTTTAGGTTCTATAGTACCGTCAATTCCATTTCCTTTATTGATATGATATTCAGCTAAAGGTTCAATCTTAAGATTTGTTTTTCCTTTATGATCTCTCTCATTAATCTCATATAAATAAAGTGTCAGATTTTTTTCAGCACCCGAAAACGAAAGTTTCAAAGGGTATTTATTATCTGAATCGTTTGTGATATACACAGAATAGTTATCCCCTTTCTTAAAAGTTGTGGCAAAAACCCGGTGTACTGTATCTTTTGAATGATCGGCCCTCTCAAATACAATAGTGTCCTTACCTCCATTCACTATTGTTTGCAGAACTTCAGAATATTTGGTAGTAAATCTTGATAAAAATCCTATTCCGTAATATGAGTTATTATGAGGTGTTATTTCTTTTCTTATGCTGTGCGTGGCAGTGTCCCAGGTATCAATAAGCTGCCACTGTCCATCCAGGTCCCCGCGGTTGGTGAAACTCCATCTGTTCATACCGTCGATGCCGGCATTGCACATGCGTATCATAAGCTGTACATCGTGCAGCATTGAATTCCACAAGGAAGGAGCAGCAGTGTCCTTCGAAAAACCATATATTGTGGTACCGAATTCTGCTGCAAATACAGGGAGGTTACCATTATTACGTCCAAGTTTTTTAAATCTCCTGATGGCATTCACATCCTCATCTATATGTGGGTTACTTTTCCACCAGTCGAAAGTTGCATTATAGTCATGCAGTGAAATGGCTCCAATTAGTGGCAGGTATTTTTCTACTGCTTCAGTTTTATATTTAAACTCTCCATCTGTAGCTACAAGTTTTACGGGCAGTTTAGCTGCATCAATTTTTTCTTTCATGGCCATCAACCCCCCATAAATGTCCTGCGGCTCTCCATTTGCCTGTCTCCACCAGCCCCAGGATGCCATGGGTTCGTTAACTATGGCAATCCATTTTATACAGGTATATTTTCGTTCTTTAATCAGATATGAGAGCAGGGTTACGTAACCACTGGCCCATGCATCAATGTCTCTTGGTGCACTTGTTAATTCTGCAACACGGTCCCCAATACTGTTTTTATAAGCCAGCCATTTTGTATTCGGCCACATTTCAGAGAAATATACATCTACGTTATGGCTCTGGCAATAATCGAGCCAGCGGTACATTATTCTCATCTCTTTATTGTCGAAGGTGAATTTACCTTTATCCGGTTCATACATCCTGTGCTCCATTTCCACCCTGCACCAGTCCAAACCCAGCCAGTCAGCATGTCTGAATATCTGTCTCCATGCAGCCGTGTCTTCAGCCACGGGATTGCCACCCCAGGCACTACCTCCCCAGCTTCGATATTTTCCATTGTCGGTTGACACAGGCAGGGAATCTTCAATAGCATGCATAGAAGCACCGAATCCGCCCTGCATAGTGTTGATTACTGAATCGGTGACTGTAATAAAAACAAGATTGGCCTGTTTTTTTGATGCGCAAGAAAATACAACTAACAGTGAAAACGGAAGCAGGTATATTATTTTCATTTATTCAGAAATTAAATAATTTATTTTATCCGCTGATTTATTTTAAGTATTCCAAATTTACTCTTTCCAAATAAACTTGCAAACAAACAGTTAAAAAATAAGGTGGTAATTTATTTGAACCAATTTAAATTAATTATTAGATTTACTTTTATGATATTAATGTATATCCAAATTAATTTAATTATGGCTGTAAAACACAAACAGGTAAGGTTAACTATTTTACTATTAACTATATTTGCCGGATTTGCCAACGTGGCTAAGGCAGAAGACTCTATTCCCATCAGGGGATTTTGCATTGAAGTGCCTCAGCCGGGGGAAATAGATTCATTTATTCTGTTTATTGAGAAGGAACTGGCTCCCAGGGGTGTAAACACTCTGGTGCTCATGGTTGACTATAATTATCAGTTTGAGAGTCATCCTGAAATGAGTGAAAAGGATAAAATAAATAAAGCCGGCGTGAAGAAACTGCTTAAGGTATGCCGGAAAAATAATATCAGACTCATCCCTCTCATTGATCTCCTGGGCCATCAATCCTGGGCAAATGTGACAGGTAAGCTTCTCAATGTATATCCGGAATTCGATGAGACTCCGAAAGTAAAAATGCCTGATACATATGTTTGGCCCAATGCAGATGGTTTGTATTGCAAAAGCTATTGTCCCCTGCATCCGGGATTGCATAAGGTTTTATTTGACCTGATAGATGAAATATGTGATGCTTTTGAATCAGATATTTTTCATGCAGGAATGGATGAGGTATTTTATATTGGTCACGATAGTTGCACGCTTTGTGCCGGACGCGACAAAGCTGAACTATTTGCAGGGGAGGTAAATTTAATCAGAAATCATCTGACTATTAAAAACCGTCATATGTGGATATGGGGTGACCGTTTGATTGATGGCAAAACTACAGGAATGGGGGCATGGGAAGCAAGCATGAATAATACTTCCCGTGCCATTGATTTGATTGCCAGAGATGTGACAATTTGTGACTGGCATTACGAACGTCCTGATCAAACACCTGTATATTTCGCAATGAAAGGCCTCAATGTAATAACCTGTCCATGGCGTATCCCTGAGGTTGCGGTTATTCAGGCCCATGATATGGTTCACTTTCGGGAAACTGCACCACATGAAATGAAAGACCGTTATCAGGGACTTATGCAAACGGTTTGGTCACCGACAGGAAGTTTTCTGAAAGACTTTTATAGTAATTCAAATAATGGGAAAAACACAGAAGCAAATTGTTTCAGGGCATTATTTACCGAAATAAATAAATTGAAAATTAATTGATTATGAAAAATAAAAATTTTAAATTAAGAAATTAATTTCAGGTTAACTGCAATTCAAAAATGGTAAATCAAATTTTTAACAGGAATCCTTATATTGAGATAGGCGATCATTACCAGGTGTGGGAAGGATGGGATGATATTACACAAACAATAATAAAAGACATCTCCAACATCATTGGCAGAAGTAAAATTATTGCAATAGAATATTACCAGGGTGTAATTGACGAAGAAGTTACATTTAACCTGAAAACCAGGATATGGCCCGATCATTTCATCCATACAAATGATCTGATGTGGCCGGAGGCAAGAATCAGGGAGATGGTATACCCGGATGTTACTGACGACAGGGTATTCGGATACATGACACGCCTAAACATAGATGCTTATTTCGATCCTGATAAAATAGCAAAAGCCAGACAGGAGTTGTCATCTGTTGATGAAGGGACAATTCTTGTTGTTGGTGCGGGAGCCGCCTTTGTACTAAACAACTATGATTTACTTGTATATGCGGATATGGCCCGCTGGGAAATTCAACTGAGGATGCGACATCATCTGGTGGATAATCTCGGAGTACATAACCGTTATACTTCCGACTGGATGTTGCTATATAAACAGGGGTTCTTTGTAGACTGGCGTGTATGTGACCGTTGGAAAAAGAAACTTATGCACCGCTGGGATTATGTATTGGATACAAATCAAAGGGATAATCCCAAAATGATATCCGGCGAAGCTATAAATAAGGGTTTAAGTGAATGTCTGAGACGTCCTTTCAGCGTGGTACCCTTTTTTGATCCAGGTCCATGGGGTGGACAATGGATGAAGAAATATTGCGGACTCGATCAGGCCGAAGCCAATTATGCCTGGTGCTTTAACTGTGTGCCTGAAGAAAACAGTCTTTTGTTTAAGTTCGGAAACACTATGGTTGAAATCCCATCTATAAACCTCGTATTTGCCCATCCCGAACATTTGCTGGGATCAGCAGTGCATGCCCGGTTTGGAGATGAATTCCCCATAAGGTTCGACTTTCTCGATACAATTGATGGAGGTAACCTGAGTCTGCAGGTACATCCCCTTACAGATTATATTCAGGAAAAATTCGGTATACATTACACACAGGATGAGAGTTATTATATGATGGATGCCAAGCCGGGAGCGATAGTATACCTTGGATTGAGGGAAGGGATAGATTCTGACGGTATGATAAGAGATCTGGAGATGGCACAGAGAGAAGAATTAATTTTCGAGGCAGGGAGATATGTACAGACATGGCCTGTAAAAAAACATGACCATTTCCTCATACCTGGTGGAACCGTCCATTGTTCAGGAAAGGATTGTATGGTGCTGGAAATTAGCGCTACACCATTCATTTTTACTTTCAAGTTATGGGATTGGGGACGTTTGGGCATGGATGGTAAACCCAGACCAATAAATATTGAACACGGTAAAAAAAATATACAATGGAACAGAACAACCACATGGACACAGGACAATCTGGTGAATCAAATATATAAAGTTGATGAAGGGCCTCTATGGATAGAAGAACATACCGGTTTACACCATAGTGAATTTATTGAAACGCGTCGCCATTGGTTTACAGATTTGGTGAAACATAATACAGATGGAGGAGTAAATGTGCTATGCCTGGTTGAAGGTGAAGAAGTGATGGTTGAGAGCCCTTTGAAATCCTTTGAACCTTTCGTTGTTCATTATGCCGAAGTTTTTATTATTCCTGCAGCCATAGGAGAATTTACCATACGTCCATCAGGAAAAAGTACCGGTAAAAAATGTGCTACAATAAAAGCTTATGTAAAGACTAATCCTTAATTTAAACTTTTTTAAAAGCTATAAATAATAAAAATAAAATAGCTAAGGATAATATTAAAAGCCCTCCGGCCTGTGAGGATGTTGCATCAGAAGCCAGTCCCATTAGCACAGGGAATACTGCCCCACCTGTTATCCCCATAATCATTAAGCCGGATATTTCATTGGTACGTTCAGGTTTCTTTTGAACAGCTTCGGAATACAAGATAGAAAAGACATTGGATATAGCAAAACCCAATATAAATATCATAATAAGGATGCCCCATAAACCGTTTAAAGCAATCATAACAGCAATGGCCAACAAAGCTGTTATCATACTTATTCTGAAAAACAAACGTGCGGAAATTTTCACCAGAAGTATAGCGCCCATAAACGCTCCAAGTGTACGTGCCACAAAATAAAGGCTTGTTCCGAGGCCGGCCTGCGAAAGAGGTATGTGACATTTTTCCATTATATACCTTGGAATTGTGGTATTTAACCCTACATCCAAGCCAACAACAAAAATAATGCCCAGAAATAATACCAGTATTGTTTTATCCTTTAATAAACCCAGACAACTTGAAAAGGAGGATGCATTATTTAAATTTACTTCTTCTATGGAAGTTAAATACAACCATAACAATGAAAGTAATGAAAATAAGGCATATACAGGAAAAATTAATTTCCAGTTACCAAAAGTCAAGGCTGAATAACTGGCAATTATTGGACCAAGAAATGATGCTATGGCTTTAATAAACTGACCCAATGTTAAATTGCTGGTTAAGCGCTCACCGGGTACAATATTTGATAGAAGTGGGTTTAAGGAAACCTGCAGAACAGCGTTTCCCTATACCCAGGAGAGCAAATGCAAGAAGAAATAAAATAAAATTATAGGATAATAATGGAATAAACATGGCTATGAAAGTTATGGCCAAACTTAGTAAAACTGTCATTTTCCGGCCAATCTTATCCATTAATAACCCGGCCGGTACCGAACATACCGCAAACCAAATGAACACCATCATAGGTAACATGTTTGCAACAGTATCACTCAGAGCAAAATCCTGTTTAAAATAATTTGTTGAAATGCCTACCACATCAACAAAGCCCATTATGAAAAAGGCAAATAAAACTGGAAGAATTTTTATTAAAGGAGCTTTTTGGATCATATTCCGGATTATCAATTTTTACATTTTACTCAATAGTGGCTCGATTTTTCCCCAGAAATCATTATCCATTAATCGTGCACTTCCTAAAATGGCAGAAGACTCTCCCAATATGGTAGTTTTAACTTTAACATCTGCTCCATTTTGCTGCAGGGTGCCAACAAATGCAGGACTAAATAAAGACCAGGCTCCCCCAATGTTACCACCAATAACTATGCATTCTGCAGCAAATTTTTTAACCCAGGGGGCAAGAAAAATGCCCAAATTTGTGCCAAATTCATGAAAAAGTTTTAAGGCGGATAAATCATTTTGTGCTATTTGCACTAATTCCTTTACCCCACTCACTACCTTGCCGTTAATTGCATTATAAGAATTTATATACCAACGTGTAGAGAAGTATTCATCGGCTATCCCATCCTTACATGGTAAATGCCATAAACAACCCAGCTGCGGAACATCATTTCTTTCAAGAACAGGAATTCCGTTTTCTATAAAGGCTGATCCAAAGCCTGTTCCAAGAGTAATTGCAATTGATCTTTGAAACCCTGCTGTACTTCCTGCCCATGACTCTCCAACTCCAAAAGCAGTTGCGTCATTTATAAACCGTATTTCAGTATTACCCTTTAACTTCAATAATTCTCCTAAGCCCAGCTTGACATTTACTCCATATAAATTCTCGTATTTTTGATTACCTTTAAAAAGAGCTATTCCATTAGGGTAATCAAAAGGACCTGGCATGGCGAATCCTATTCCTGCCAAAAATTTCAAATCCACATATTCCATTGTATTTTCAATGGCGGTCTTCCATATATTTAATATCTCATCAGCCCTGCCATGGTTATCCAGTTCCAATATTTTCAAGCTATCTGTTATTATTGAATTTTTTTCTAAATCAATGACTGCACAGCTAATATGGCTTCCCCCAATATCACTGCCTATAGCAAATTGTTTCATATGTAAATAATTTTTCTAATTATCATTGTATGTACCTCGCATTTAATTATTTGCATTATTTTTTGTGTTTTTTGATTTAAATGATAGTTTCTTCCGGCTTTGTATAATTTTGAAACATTCCCGATTAACCATATTTTAATCTTGATTTAGTGTATAATCAGTATACTTTGATCGTTTGATTTCCAATGATTAATATTATGTTTAACAACTACTTTATTATCTGTAGTATCGCGTATCAGGTGTATTATATTACATCCTTCCTTATTGCAATTTACATGTATATAGTTGATGTGTCTGGCTACATCTCTCAGAGTTATTTTATCCAGATCAGCAATATAAACTATTTTATGTCTGGAAGTATCATTAAGAAATACCTGACCATCTATCTCAATTAATCCTGATAAAGCAAAGTATATTATTTCTTTGGTAAAATCAATATGGGATTTAGTCAGCGCATCTTTCTCTGATAAATGTTTTTGACTGTAACAATTTATTGAAGTTAAAATAATTACCAGAATTAATAAGTTTTTCATAAGTAAAATTTTAATAATTATAGGTAAGCTCTAAAGGAACTAATTTATAATAACGAAAATACCAAAACTTTAGAATTCTTCTTAGCTATTATTAAAAGCTGATATCAAAAAAGTTAAAATTAATATAAATTACAAAAATCACCATCCAGGTATAAAATTAATCCCATAAACAGGATTATTTAAACCCCCAACCTGTAATGGAAATGCTATATATGGTTCTATTACCATAAATCCAAATAAATTTATCCGTACCGAACCTCCTGTACTGTAAAGTGGTGTACGTTCTAAGGGTGTTTCCGGTTTCCATTTCAGACTTACATCAGATCCATTTTGCCAGGCAATCCCGGCATCAAAAAACAGACTCAGGTCAGAAAGCAGGAACCGCGATTTTATTAAAGTAACTCTTCCGGGACCTGTAAACGGGAATCTGATTTCAACATTTGACACAGCTAAATTAGTACCTGAAAGATTATTTACCGACAATTTCCCGGTATCAGCAGATGAAATATTTTTAAAGGTATTAATATCATAACCATGGATATACCATGGATATCCAATATATAAGCCGGGAAGACGGTAATCATTCGCCCCGGATCCGGACCTGCCTGATATTAATCCTCGCATTGCAATTGTAAATGGTTTTATGTAAAAATACTTTCTTAGATCTATTAAAAACGAGTTATAAAAAATGCCGCCAAAATGAGTATCAATTTCAAACCTGGATCTGTGGCCATTAACAGGACCAGTCATCCCGAAATAGGAATTATCAGTGACATATGCCATTTCCAATGAATGTAAAATATAAGCTGAAGGAACAGTACCTAAAGTCATATTACTTTCAGCAAAGTTGCCATTTTCATTATAATAATTATTGTATACCTCCAGCCTGAAATAATTCCAACTACTTGATATGCCAGCTTCAAGCCTTCTGGTTTTTGAAAAGGCTTTAAAAGCAAAAAGGGATAACTTATCCTCAAATACTCTTTCAATATAAACAGGATAATTATTAACCTGTATTTTATTATTTCCCGATATAATTGTATCTTGTATATATCCCTGGTAACCATATAGATTTGGAGTATGTGAAAGCGATACACCCCATGCTAAAGGATGTTTTAAATTCATATATGAAACAATTCCGGAAAAGTCATAAATATCCCCATTCACTGATATACCCGAATATATCTGGTTTTGTCCTGTAATATCTGAAAATAAGGCAAAAATACTTCCTGCCGGTCCTGTCCCAAACTGCCCAACGCTGAGTCCTGCATTTAAATTAGATATATAATCAAGCTGAAATTTAGGATGATAGGGCTTTATTTTAAAACTATCTGATATCTCAGTTTTCCGGTTAAAAACATGATCCGGATTTTTAGATTTAACAAAAGGAATACCAATATCCAAAGGTGGAAATGTGGCAGCATCATAGTTTGTACTGTCAGCAGGTACTTCAATTAATTTAAATTCTCCTTTATTGGCAGAATATAAAGAATATCCGGCATTGTTATAATATGAATATGTCAATATTTCTTTTCCTCTTGATATGCTTATAGCCGGAGAATATTCAGTTATACCTGAAATACCTGTCAGAAGTTGAGTTAACTGATATGTTTTTTGTTGCGAAAGTGAATATAAATATAAGTTTCGGAAACCATCCCTGTCGGAAAGGAAATAGATTGATTTATTATCTGCGGAGAAACATGGGTTAAGGTTCTTTGCCCCGTTAAAAACCCTGATCAGATTAACCTGTCTGGTACTAACATCAATCAACCCTATATTCATACCTCGTTTTGGTACTGTATCACTATCATTAAATGGCTTATCTGTTGAAAATACCACATATTTACTGTCACCAGACCAGGCTGGCTGAATATAAGAATATGAGTCATCTGTAAGTCTGGTTGCCTGCCTGCTTCTTAAATTGAAGATAAAAAGGCTGGTTTGCCCTTCAACCATTCCGGACAATATTATATTTTCACCATCCGGACTCCATGCCGGATTGTTAAAAGATGGTATTCCTGGAATCGGGTATTTTGAAATTATATGGCCATTGTGAATATCAACTATTGCAAGTTCGTTTCTGCCGTTGGATGAAACAGTGACAGCAAAGTATTTATTATCTGGTGACCATGTGCCTGAAGATTCAATAAAATTAAAATCGTCTATATCATTAAATTTGACAGCACTTAATAGTTTCCTGATAATAGTACCTGTAGCAACATTGGCCAGGTACAGGTCGAAAGTGTATATATCCTTCTCTGAGAAAAATGTCAAAAATTCACCATTGGGACTAATGGATGGTGAAACGCAAATATCCCGGATATTTTCTTTATACAATAGCATTTTCCCGGTTGGTTTGTTAAGGGCAAGGTCATCATACTTATGGTAATAGTTTACAAGTGTACCTTTCCATATTGCTGATAAAGTTTTTTCATTCATTCCAAGTTTATGCTGGAGGGCTTTACGGTAGCCAACCCTTGAAGTTTCCTTCAGAACTGGCACAATACCTGCGTCCCCCCATGTTTTTCCTACCATTGCCCAGAAACATTGTCCATAACGGTAAGGAAAATATTTGTTAGTATTTGACATGTCTGCTATTGAAGGGAATTTATCATTTCTTATTGCATCCCGCATCCACATGGCAGTATGTGAATCAATATTTCCAATTGAAATATATTCGGCCATTCCTTCTATCATCCACAGAGGCAGCAGTCTTAACCTGTTCAAACTACCTGTGTCTTTATGTATAAGAATATGGTACTGAAATGCATGAACAAGTTCGTGACCAAGAATATGTTCTGTTTCACCAAAGGTTGGCATCAAAGGGAAAACAACCCTGTTTTTTAATGCCTCGGTAACACCTCCTGTTGAAATATCTATTAACCCGTTTATGGCATTGGTTTGTTGAAAATCGTCATGGTTGTTATAAATAATAACCGGATTGCGGATTTTGAATGTGTCATTAAATAAAGCCTGTTGTATTGAATACCATTTTTCGCTTAACCGCCCAAGCTTATAAAGCAAGGTATCGTTTTTTAAATAATAATAAATGTCAAAATGAGGGGTTTCAAATACTTTATATTCAAATGACTTATATGAAGGTTTATTTTTCCCGAAATACTGGGCATTTAAAAGTAGCGTGGAGAATAATATTCCGGAAACTACAGAGAATATTTTTTCAGATCCCTGGTGCATATAAAAATCATATTCGTTGTATGATGAAAAATACTGCAATGAGGTTGCGTAAAAATAAATAAATTATCACGCAACCTTCTTCAATTTACCCATCTTAAAAATAATATAAGTTACCAACTTAATAATATGGCCCGTTAATATTTATTATAATTTTATATGCTTATAAACAGCACACTTAATTTAATAAAATTGACGGACGACCTTAATGATATATTGGAAGGCTGTGTATTGGGACAACGAAAATCCCAGGAAAAACTTTACAGGATGTTTTCCTCAAAAATGTTCGGTGTATGTTTAAGATATTGCAAAAATTATAATGACGCTAAAGATGTATTGCAGGATGGATTCGTCAAAATATTTAACAACATTCATAAATTTGAAAGAAGGGGAAGTTTTGAAGGTTGGATTAGAAGGATCATTGTTAACACTGCTATCGAAAAATTCAGAAAGTCAAATCCGGTTACGCTGGTTGAAAATTTCCCTGATATCCCTGCTGAGGAAGAACTTGAACCGGAACCGGAACTTAATATCGACTATATATTAAACCTGGTTCAGGAATTACCTCCTCAATACAGGATGGTTTTCAACCTTTATGTATTTGAAGATATGTCGCACAAAGAAATTTCAAATCTACTATCAATTTCAGAGGGAGCATCAAAATCAAACTTATCTAGGGCCAGAGGTATCCTTAGGCAAAAACTAAATAACCCATCTAATAAAATATTAAGAACCGGATAAATGGAGGAAAATAAAAACCATATTGACGATTATTTTAAGTCTCATCTGTCAAAGTTTGACAAAGAGCCTCCGGAAGAGGTTTGGAATAGTGTTATTAACAAAATTGATAAAAAACGAAGAATAAATTCCTTATTAATTTATGGCTCCATTGCTGCAGGTATATCTGTTATAATCGGTTTAAGCTGGTTTATACGTTTAGATAATAAAAATAAAACAGCTATAATGGTGACGCTTCAATCAGAAACCAAAAAAAATACAAAATCCGGATTATTCACTAAAAATATTAATAACAGAGACCTGCTAAAGACGAAAATAATAACATCTTCAGTTCAACTCAACAAGAATAGAAATATACCAACCCGCGTACAAAATTCCATTAATCCTTATTCCGGTAATAAAAATAATTATATACAGGCAAATAAAATTAATGTTGTTACTTCAGTAATTCAAATACATAAGCTTAAGGAGGTTGTAACAAGGGATGATGATAATCTTATATTAATAAGTCCGAAAAGTTGCATTCCGGGGCAACGAATTGATCAAATTAATTTGCCTGTAGAACAGATTACAGAAAAATTACTGGCTAATACTACTATTGAAACACACAATGAAACTGAAGAAAATACCGGAATCAGAAGATGGAGTATACAAGGACAGCTGGCTCCCCTCTATGCTTACAGGTATCTGTCCCATGCGGGATCAAACACAAGTATTAGTGAATATAATGATAATGAGGATGGAATAGTCGCTTATTCTGCTATGGTAAAAGTAGGATATAAATTGAACAATAACATCAGTTTCCAGACAGGAATTGGTTATTCAATGTTGGGTTACACCAACAACGATGTTGAGTTAATGACAGCTATTTCATCTGAAAATCCAGGCAATGTCAAAAATGCACCTGGTAAAATTTATTTAATCAATAGCTCTGGTTATGGTATAAAATATTCTACTGCAATGGTTAATGTATATGATCCACAGGGCATAACAAAAATTAATGGTAACTTTGTTCAGGAACTCAAATATATAGAGATTCCAATTCTATTTCGTTACGGGTTTCCTTTAAGGAGAATCACTTTTCAGTTCACGGGTGGATTGGCTTCTCAATTACTTATATCAACAAATGGATATGTCAATGATGGAAATTCTGTAACAAATATCAGTGAACCCAATTCCTTCCATAATATTAATTTAAGCAGTTCACTGGGAATTGGTATAAATTTCAGGTTGCCAAACCAGTCAGTTTTGGTGATTGAACCATCCTATAAATATTTTATCAACTCTGTTACTACTAATAATAATAGTGTACATCCTTATTCATTTGGTATTTATACAGGCCTTAACTTTAATTTATAGTATTATATTACGCAACCTTTATACATTGTTCCTGTCTTTTAATTGTAATAACTTAAAAAACCACACAATGAAACCACAATCTATTTATTGCTTTTTAATATTTTTACTGATTTTTGCAAATGCTTGTAAGAAAGATGTATTACCATCCAAAGGTTATCAATTGAGCTTTTCTGATTCTGAAAAATCCATACTGCAATCTGACAACTTTTTTGGGATTAACCTATTCAAACAACTTGGTGATACCGCTACAACTAATTTGTTCATATCACCATTAAGTGTAGCCCTGGATCTTACCATGGCCTATAACGGTTCTGAAGCAAACACGGCGGCTCAAATGAAGCAGGTGCTGGGATATAGTCAGTTACCCCTTATTTCAATTAATCAAAACTGTGAATCATTGATTCAGTTGCTGGAAAATGCGGATCCTAAAGTGACCCTTAATATCGCAAATTCAATCTGGTACCGCAATAATATGACTGTTAAGGATTCATTTATTAATCTTAATAAAAAATATTTCAATGCCCAGGTTATACCTGCCGATTTCAACAATCCTTCTACAGTCGGGTTAATTAATAATTGGGCAGCAAATAATACTGACAATAAAATCACCCAGATTATTAATTCTATTAGCCCTTTAAATATGATGTTTCTTATAAACGCAATATATTTTAAAGGTTCATGGGAATATTCATTCCCAACAGCAAATACACAGAATCAAACCTTCTACCTTACCGGTGGGAATACCATAAGTACTCCATTTATGAACCTGACAGGTAATTTTAAATATCTTAAAAATTCATTATTTACTGCAGCCGAACTGCCTTATGGAAATGGAAATTTCAGTATGCTCGTTTTAGTTCCCAATGGCACCAATGATCCTCAAACTATAATTAACAATCTCTCTCCTGCAAACTGGATTAACTGGAACGATTCGCTCACATTAATACAGAATGTTAAGATTACATTTCCTAAATTCACTTTATCAGATAACATGTCTTTAGTACAACCCCTGGAGAATTTAGGGATGACGGATGCTTTTATCCAAGGTTCAGCAAACTTTTCAGGCATAGATGGAGGACATGACCTGTATATTTCAGGAGTCACGCACTATACTTATATTGACGTTGATGAATCAGGAACTGAGGCTGCTGCTATTACCGTAACTACAATAACTACATCTGTTTCACCAGTATATTTACCAATGTTGGTTGCAAACAAACCTTTTATTTACTTCATTAAAGAAAATACAACAAATACGATTTTATTTGCCGGAATACTTGAAAACCCTTCAAAATAATCAAGGTTTTCGAAAGACTTATTACAAGTAAGATCCGAACACGTGCACAGCCGGGTCTTACTTGCCAGTAGCTGACACAGCAATGACCCGAATAAAAAAAATTTGATTTTTAACCCTGAAACTATATCTGACTAAATATTTAAAGTCTGAATATCTAATGGATATTAAACTATACAGTACCCGGAACAGGACTCGAACTCATTTTACTCATTTTTATTTATTTTTTCTCAACACCTTTTTAAACGCCACAAATATAAGGTTTTATTTTGACAATTTTATTCTGTAAATAAACTTTTATAAAGTTAAATAAAATATTTCCATCCCCTATTCCATCCCCCGAATCAATTTCATATATTTGTAAAAAATATTTCAATGAGTGATGCGCACTTTCATTTAAAGGAGCCAAATAGTACAAATGCAACCAGCATAGTTATGATATACTGGCTTAATAATGAGAGAATAAAATACCATACCAATGAGAAAGTGCTGCCCTCATCCTGGGACAGAACAACTCAGAGGGCCTATGAATTCAAAGAATTCTCCGGAAACAAGAAGGTTAACAGAAATTTAAACCGATACATTAGTTTCATGGATGACCTTATTGAACTGGCAAAACATAACAAAATACCTCTTACCAAAGATTATATTAAAAAGGCACTTGATGATGAGTTTAAGTCTCATAAAAAAGAGATCGCTGTACCTGAAAAACCAATCGTTCATTTAATGGAGTTTGTTG
This sequence comes from uncultured Bacteroidota bacterium, assembly GCA_963766305.1. GTDB lineage: Bacteria > Bacteroidota > Bacteroidia > Bacteroidales > JAAUTT01 > JAAUTT01. The sequence continues at coordinate 173,079 of CAVYAE010000024.1, read as the reverse complement.
ACCAGTTTATAGAAGAATGCAAATCCGGCCTCAGACTTACTTCAAAAGGCAAACGTTACCGAGATATTACCATAAAAGGATTTATAACCACCAAGACGCACCTGATTGAATATCAGAATCAGGTTAAGAAAAAGCTTGACTTTAAAGATATAACCATCGATTTCTATGACGATTTCTTAAAATATTTTAACGATAATAACCGGAGGGTTAATACGATCGGTAAAAATGTAAAGAACCTGAAAACTATTATGAATGCTGCAACCGAAGATGGTTATAATACCAATGTGGAATTCCAGAGAAAAAAATTTCGGGTGATTACAGAGGAAACCGATAAAATTTACCTTTCAGAAAAGGAGCTTTTGGATATCTATGAACTCGATTTAAGTAAAAACAAGCGACTCGAAAATGTTCGTGATTTGTTTATTATTGGTTCGTTTACCGCACTCAGGTTTGGAGACATGGAAAAACTTTCCGGAGAAAATTTTGTGTTTACGGACAGAATTAACTATTTGAAAATTACTACACAAAAAACAGATACCAATGTCATTATCCCATTAAAGGATATCGTACTTTCCATTTATAACAAATATGAAGGAAAACTTCCCAGGTGTGTTACCAACCAGAAAATGAACGAATACCTTAAAGAAATAGGGAAACTTGCCGGCTTGACGGAAAACATTAAAATTAGTACCACCAAAGGAGGATTTCGATATGATGAATCCTTAGAAAAATGGCAATTGATAACAACACATACTGCCCGAAGAAGTGCAGCCACAAATATGTATTTGGCAGGCATCCCTACAATTTCCATAATGAAAATAACCGGGCATCATACAGAAAAAGCCTTCTTAAAGTATATCCGAATCAGCCAGGAAGACAATGCCCTGAAATTAATGGAACATCCATTTTTCAAGAATTCCAATCTTAAAATAATTTAATATAATATTATAAATGAAGTATTTAGTGCTACTAAATATGAAAAATTTATTCTTATAAAAACATTAAAAATTAATTTTTAACTTTGTTTTAATTTTGAAATTCTACATGTTATGACTGAATTGGAAAAAAAATTCAAACGAACTCCTAATGGTCTTGAAATAACAGGCTTAGCCCAAGCAATGCTGGATAATATTAAAAAATATCCTAATTATTTTGACAGAGCAAAAGAACATTCAGAATATTTCAAGATAAATGAATTAATTGAAGAACTAAAAAAAGAAGGCAAATTGTAATGCCATCTCTAACTGTATTGTCAGGCCCAAATTGTGCAGGTAAAACTACCAGTTATGAAAGTCTGTTTTCTTTGGGGTTATTGCCAGTAATGCCAGTTAATTTAGATTTATTGGAAGAAAATTTAACAAGTTCAGTAAATAAACCTTTAAAAATAGATAAAGCACTATTTGAATTATTTAATAAACTGTGTTTTAGAGCAATTCAACAAAATACAGATTTTGCATTTGAATGTAACCTACGTGATAATCAATTAGAATTACTTAATCCTTTTATTAAAGCTGGTTACAATATTAATATTATTTATTTATGCTTAAATAGTATAGAACAATCCATGCAAAGAGCTGAATACAGATATCTTTACCAAAATGGTATGTTAATAGAATCAAAAAGCATAAAGCATAATTTTATTCAAGGGCTAAAAAATTTAGATAACCATTTTCGAGATTATAAAAAGGTGATAATAATTGATAATAGTTCTGATAATTATCATGGTATTACCAACGAAGTAAATATAAAATTAGAGGTAAATAATGGTCAAATTACTTCTTATGATAATAATTTTCCACCCCCGGGTTTAAAAACGTATCTTCCAAATATTTCTAAATTGATTGAACAACATATTGTATGATAATTCAATATTGTCGAGATTTATATTTAGAATAAAAGCATTTCGATTAATTCGATTGTTTCGAATATTTCGTTTATTTTTGCATAAAGAATAAAAAATACTGAAATATGCAAATTATAGAAAATATTACACATCCCACTAAAGAAGAGCAGATTGCTGCAATGAAATCTTATGATGCTCTGGCCAATGTTCTCAATGAATTAAAAGATAACAATCCGGAAATTGAAATTGAGGAAACAAATGAAAAAATCAGAGTTCCAATAAATGCGTTAAAATTACTGGCAAAAATTTTAAAGGAAACAAGCCATGGACGTCCTGTATCAATTGTACCAATCGCTACCGAATTGACAACACAGGCAACTGCTGAATTACTTGGTTGTTCAAGACCACATATAGTAAAGCTACTTGAATCAGGGGAAATAAAATTCACAAAAGTTGGTAAACATCGAAGAATTAGATATGAAGATGTTGTAAATTACAAAAGAGAAATGAAAGAACGACAGGAAATTTTAATTAATGAAATAATAAAAACGGACGAAGAAGCAGGATTGTATGATTCATAGTGTAAAATTTAAATGCGTATTAGATACAAATGTTATTTATCCCCTTTGGATACGTGATTTATTAATGTGGTTTGCTTATTACGAACTCTATACTCCAAAATGGAGTATCAAAATATTTGATGAGTGGATTTCTGTAATGTTAAAAAAGGAATCGCGGAAAATGAGGCATTAAAACGTGCCCAAAAAATGAATCTTGCATTTCCAGATGCCTTAGTAGAAAATTATCAGCCATTAATTGATACCTTAATTCTAATTTTGAGATATCCTATGCATCCTTTACGGTAACCTCGATAATACTATCGTCCTTTACTCCACTGTGTATATGTTCGTCAATTTCAAGTTTTTTAACATCTGTGTATGCAGCATTTTCTCTTATTCTTGTTACAAAGCCTGTCCCTGAGTCTTTAAATTTTTTAAATGCCTTATAATCATTGTATCCCTTGTCAAATACATAAATGGTATTGGTATCCAGCTTTAATTTATTCAATAAAACATGATCGTTTGTTGCTGAATGGGTAAACCATACCATTTTCGGAACAGTTTCATCAACATTTATAACGGTATGCACTTTTGTTCCTCCTTTACGTTTACCGGACTTCGGTTTTCGACCAACACATTTCATTATATCTTGAAATAAACTAATAGTGGTACTATCAAAAAATTTTATTTGCTTGTATACTACATCTTTAATTCGGCTATCCGATATAAGATGCCCATATTGTCGTAATAATTTATTGTAAATTAATCCGAATACGCTGGCATCACGTCTTTTATTTGCATCTGCCAATGTATTTCTATAGGGAATATGATCCAATTTAAAATGTTTTGTTTTACCAGACAATCCAAACATTGCTCCTGATACTTCCTTAAGGGAACTGCATTTGGCAAATACACAAAAAACCATACTAATTATATGATCTTTTGTCTTAAATTTTTTAATATAATAATCGCTGTTTGATTCTTTAACACATTGTGATATAATTCCTTCGTTTATCAAGCAAATCAGCTGTCCGAATACGGATTGCCCAAAAAAATAACTACTTTTGTCCATGGTAAATTTAGTTGTGGTAAACAAAATTTACTAAAAAAAGAGAAGGGTGGTGCTATACTCGCCTTTCTATTAAATTTTTATCGGACAATAGTGAATTTAAATAAATTTTATTTTTTAGAAATTTTAATTAGGTTTGATAAATCAATTCAGCATTATACATTATGAGAAATATTTTACTATCAGCTATTATAGCGGGCTTTATAAGTAATACATACGGACAGGTTACAGATTCCGTTAACGTACCTTCTCCCGGGACATTGAATACCCTGGCAAAGGCTTATTTGACCACCGTAGCTTTTCTGACTGTTACAGGTAATATTGATGCCCGCGACTTTAAAACCATGAGAGACAGCATGACATCGCTGGTAGTACTTAATTTGGCTAATGTTACCATCAAGGGTTATACTGGTACAAACGGTACACAGGATTCAAACAGTGACACTTATGCTTCAAATGCAATTCCTCAATGTGCTTTTTATAATTCACAGACTGGGAAAGGGAAAATTTTAAAATCCATCGAATTACCAGATAATATCACAAATATTGGATATAATGCATTTTATGGTGTCAGTAATTTAGGAGGAGCTCTGACTATACCTTCCGGAGTCACTTCAATTGGAGATAAGGCATTTGCAAATTGTTATTCCCTTACATCCTTGACTCTGTCACCTGTAATTACAAGTATTGGTGATGAAGCTTTTTTTTATTGCTATAATTTATCCGGGACCTTAATTATTCCTTCATTAGTAACTTCAATCGGAACTGAAGCATTTTATAATTGTGATTTTACTGGAAGTCTGAACATTCCTTCCTCTGTTTCTTATATAGGGGTCAAAGCATTTACGAATACTCCGATTGCAAGTATTAATGCTGATACAGCTAATCAAGTATATTCCAGTATTGACGGGATATTATATAATAAGAAGGCCACATTGCTTGTTCAGTGTCCGGGACAAAAATCAGGAACTCTTAATATTCCATCTTCTGTAACCACAATTGGGTATGGTGCATTTCAAAATTGTTATTTAATATCCGGAATCTTAAATATTCCGTCTTCGGTAGATTCCATATTAAATGAAGCTTTTTATGACTGTTCCGGTTTTTCGGGATCCCTTAATATACCGTCTTCGGTCAAGTTTATCGGGAATGATGCTTTCGGAGAGTGTACAGGGTTCTCAGATACATTGACCATTCCATCGTCGGTTCAAACTATCCAGGATTTGGCATTTTTTGATTGTACCGGGTTAACTTCAATTTTAACTGACAGAATAATTCCCTTGTCAGGTTCTGCTATAACAACAGGTATTTTCAGTTCAAGTGCGAAAATAAGCAAATTATATGTACCATGTGGTTCAATTGATTTATACAAAGATGTCACCCCATGGAACAACTATAATATAGCAGCAATTGAAAGGTTTGTTCCGATAACGGTGAGTGCTGACACAGTAATTATGGGAGCCTTAGTCACATTCACTGCAGATACTGACTGTTTAAGCAAACCTGTTTCATTACATTGGGAGAAAAATGGAAAGTTCTTTGGCAATGTTACAGGTACATTCAGTTATAATCCTTCAAATGGCGATACGATTATTTGCTTATCGACTATTGACGATACTACGAGGACGAGCAATTCAATTGTTGTAACCGTATTACCGGCGAAATTATCTGTGTCTGCCGATACTGTATATCTTTCTGACAAATATAACAGTACTGCTTACCTTAAAGTTATTTCAAATACCAAATGGATAGTAATTGAAAGTAATTCACAAACCTGGTTAACCATTATCCTCCCCAATGATCAAAATGCAGATACATCATATTTGGAATTTATAGCAACTGCTAATACAATTGATAAACAACGAATTGATACTGTTTATATTAATGCTTCCGGAACAAATATAACAGATACAATTTTTGTAATCCAGAATCCTGGTAATCAAGCAGGTATAATGGTCTTTACAGGCAAAGATGTTTCAATTTATCCTAACCCGACAACCGATTTTCTGACAATATCTGTCCCAAATCCTTCAGCTCCCGCTGATATATTTGTATACAACCTTGATGGAATTGAATTATATTCTTCACATATTACTTGTTCCCCGGCACAAATAGATATGAGCCAATATTCATCAGGGATATATATTGTTAAAATACTTACTCAGGATAAAGGAACAGTGATAAAGAAAATAATCAGGCAATGATATTTAATTTAACCTTAACTTAAACTTAACCAAAATATTCCTATATGATCATAAGTATATAGTTATACCAACTCAACTATTTTAACAGATTTACATCATATTATTATTAAATTAATTTTAATAATTATTAAAAGTTTGATTTGTTTGTATTTAATACTATTATCGTTAGTCAGTTGCAACAAAGTTCCAACACCAAATTCTGAAAAAAGTAACTGTAATAGTTAAAACAGATTTTTCAAATCTTGCATTCCAACAATTTTTAGAAATGGAAATTTGTATAGAGTAAAATTTGTATTTGATAAATCATATATTGTAGCTAGGTCACTACTTTGTACCCGGAATAGGACTCGAACTCTTTTTACTCATTTTTACTTATTTTTTCTCAACACCTTTTAAAACGCCACAAAATTAAGGTTTTAATTTTACAATTTTATCCTGTAAATAAACTTTTATAAAGTTATATAAAAAATTTCCATCCCCTATTCCATCCCCCGGATCAATTTCCTATATTTGTAAAAAATATTTCAATGAGTGACGCACACTTTCATTTAAAAGAGCCAAATAGTAAGAATGCAACCAGCATCGTGATGATATACTGGCTTAATAATGAGAGAATAAAATACCATACCAATGAAAAAGTGCTGCCCTCATCCTGGGACAGAATAACTCAGAGGGCCTATGAATCAAAAGAATTCTCCGGAAACAAGAAGGTTAACAGGAATTTAAACCGATACGTTAGTTTCATGGACGGTCTCATTGAACTGGCAAAACATAATAAAATCCCTCTCACCAAAGATTATATAAAAAAAGCCCTTGATGATGAGTTTAAAGCTCATAAAAAAGAGATCACTGTACTTGACAAGCCAATTGTTCATTTAATGGAGTTTGTGGACCAGTTTATAGAAGAATGCAAATCCGGCCTGAGACTTACCGCAAATGGTAAACGTTACCGAGACATAACAATTAAAGGCTTTATAACTACAAAAACACACCTGGTTGAATATCAGAATCAGGTTAAGAAAAAGCTTGATTTTAAAGATATAACCATCGATTTCTATGACGATTTCTTAAAATATTTTAACGATAATAACCGGAAGGTGAATACAATCGGGAAAAATGTAAAGAACCTGAAAACGATCATGAATGCTGCCACTGAAGATGGTTATAACACCAATGTAGAATTTCAAAGAAAAAAATTTCGGGTGATTACAGAGGAAACGGATAAAATTTATCTTTCAGAAAAGGAGCTGTTGGATATCTATGAACTCGATTTAAGTAATAACAAGCGACTCGAAAATGTTCGTGATTTGTTTATTATTGGTTCGTTTACCGCACTCAGGTTTGGAGACATGGAAAAACTTTCCGGAGAAAATTTTGTGTTTACGGACAGAATTAACTATTTGAAAATTACTACACAAAAAATGGATACCAATGTCATTATCCCTTTAAAGGATATCGTACTTGCCATATATAACAAACATGAAGGAAAACTCCCCAGGTGTGTTACAAATCAGAAAATGAATGAATACCTAAAAGAAATCGGAAAACTAGCCGGTTTAACGGAAACCATTAAGATTAGTACCACCAAAGGGGGATTTCGATATGATGAATCCTTCGAAAAATGGCAATTAATAACTACTCATACAGCACGAAGAAGTGCAGCCACAAACATGTATTTAGCAGGCATCCCTACATTATCAATTATGAAAATAACCGGCCATCATACTGAAAAAGCTTTCTTAAAGTATATTCGCATCAGCCAGGAAGACAATGCGCTAAAATTAGTGGAACATCCATTTTTTAAAAATTCGAGATTAAAAATCGTTTGATGAAACAGCTGGTATTTATATATTATGTCGCATTTATTTACTATCTTTGCGACAAATAAAACTTTATTTATACATGTTAAGCATTGATGATTTAGTAATTACAAAATTTAAAAAAGCCGGAAGGGGTTCGCTATTTTTTACAGAAGACTTTACTCGTTTTGGTTCAGCAAAAGCTGTATCTAAAGCATTGGAAAGGCTAGTTGGCAAAGGTGAAATATCGCGTGTGGCTAGAGGGATATATACCCGCCAGAAAAATGATCCAATATTAGGAACTATAAAACCTGGGGCTGAAGCAATCGCAGAAGCCATTAGGCGTAGGGATAAATCCCGAATAATGCCAACAGGAACGCAGGCCCTAAATGCATTGGGATTATCTACCCAGGTAACAATGAATGTCGTTTACTTAACTGACGGAGCAGCCCGAAAAATATCAGTTGGCAAGCGTAAGATTGTGTTTAAGAAAACTTCCACAAAGAACCTGGCAGCAATAGGAAAAATAAGCAGTCTGGCTATTCAGGCTATGAAAGAAATTGGCAAAGATCACATAACAGAAAATCAAATTGAAATAATATTGAGACAATTAGCAATGGAAGATCCCAAACGGCTGGAGCATGATATAAAACTGGCTCCGGAATGGATACGAATTATTTTGCGTAAAGCTTTAAAACCCCATGTAAATGATTAAATGGCTTGCAATACCTAATGAAACCAAGAGAAATGCATATATCCAAATTGCAGACCAAACAGGTATGTCTCCGTTCGCGGTGGAAAAAGATTGGTGGGTAGTACAAACACTAGACATCGTCTTTGGAATGGAAGTTTCAAAATATCTTGTTTTTAAAGGAGGTACATCATTAAGCAAAGCATGGAATCTCATCAAACGATTTTCTGAAGATATTGATTTGGCAATAGATAGAGAATTTTTAGGTTTTAAAGGAGAATTGTCTAAAAATCAACGTGATAAACTTCGTAAAAAATCAGGGAAATACATAGAAGAAGTTTTTATTTCAGATTTAATTGCAAAATTCGAAGAAAAAGAATTTGAAAGTGTAAATATTGAATTAGTACCTGAAAAAGAAAGTGATAAGGATAGAAAAATCAACATTTATTATCCAAATGTAATCGAAACACCAGGTTACTTAGAGCCAAGTATTCAAATAGAAATTAGTTGTCGTTCTTTAAGGGAACCGTTTTCTTTACAAACTTTTAATTCATTGATAGATGAATATTATCCTGATCAAGATTTCGCACAGCCTCCTATAATAGTACCCTCAGTAAACCCTGAACGTACTTTCCTGGAAAAGCTTTTCCTGTTACATGAAGAATTTCACAGGACAAAGGATAACAGTAGGTTTGAACGTTTGAGCCGGCACCTTTATGATATTGTTAATATCTCCAAAACGGAATTTGCTGAAAAAGCTATTAATGACCAAACCCTTTATAAAAACATTGTAGAACATCGATATAAATATAATAGAGTTGGAGGAGTGAATTATAACCTGCATCAACCACAAACCCTAAACCCTATTCCACCGTTAGAAATTCGTGAAAAATGGAAAGATGACTACAATATTATGATTGAACGAATGATATATGAAGAAAATCCTCCATCATTTGATATTATCATTTCTGAATTAACAAAACTCTTAGCCAAGATTAACGGATTAACATGGAAATTAGAAAAAGTGTACCCTTTACCTAATATATAATACTGGGATACAGATCAATAAAACTAACTGGAAGAATACCTTCACTTAAAATAACAAATTAATGTATACAACGGTTTATCAGTTACAAATAACATTGCTTCAATCCAACCCGTTAATATGGAGAAAAATATTAGTTGATCCCAACACTTTGTTGGTTGATTTACATAGAATAATTCAAACTACTATGGGATGGACAAATTCCCATCTTCATGAGTTTAAGGTCAAAAACTCAAGTTATGCTCCCATTGAATTTGAAGTCGAAAATGCCAAAAATTCCAGGACTGTTAAGCTTAGCAAGGTGTTAAAAGAACAATATGATCAAATGTTGTATGAATACGATTTCGGAGACAGTTGGAATCATTCGATAATTTTGGAGGATTTTGTTAGCGAAAATGAAAATAATCAAATACCTCGCTGCATTGGAGGGGCCCGAAATTGTCCTCCCGAAGATTGTGGCTCAATGTCAGGTTACAGAGATTTATTGCAAATAATATCAAATCCCAAACATAATGAATATAAGGAAACTATTACATGGTTGGGAGGTAAATTTGATCCTGAATACTTCGACATTATTAAAATCAACCAATTATTAAAAGAGCCAGATTTCGGGTGTATCTGGTTGGAAGATTAAAACGATATAAGCTCTAAAATAACTAACCTAACTTTTAGGAATTAATTTGAAAATTAGTTTATTGAAGAAAAATAAAAATAATTTTATCAGCAACATGAACAAACATATCGAACTGGAAAAAGTGTTGGAGTACCTTTCGAGTCGTGGAATGTTAATTGAAAATCAGTTCAAGTACCAGATTCTGGATCACGATACACTCCTTTCTGGTAACATAGTGACAGTTGAAGGATTCCATTCATTTCCTACAGCATTTGTTTTGGAATGAGTATAACTTAATGATCCGATTGTGCTTATCAGAGCAATATTATTGTTTATAAACCATTGAAACCCGGGACTAACAACTACTCCAAATGAAAAAATTGAGTAATTTGATGTTAATGTATTATATATTGTTGTTAAACTTAACATTCCATTATAAGCGGTACTGAAATACCTGTCGATGAAAGAAGCTCGCTTTATTCCCTATAAGGGAACGGCAGGTTACCTTCAAAAACACCGAGCCAAATTTGCTGAAGAGGGTATTACTCAAAGCTCCAATATATTGGAATATGTTACTCCCCAATTATTTAGCTCAAATACATTGGTAGCTTTACCGGTGGCCAAATGCCTTAACGAAATCTATGTTGGGCTTGAAGTACGGCACTTACCTGTTCCGCAAATTCACAGCAAAAGCAGTTGTTTGTTAGCAGCTCCGGCCTTTCGGCTTCCTAAAAACATTTGATGTATAATGACCTGGAAAATTACTTTACCAATCTTCGGATATTTGATACACCCATAAAAACATTCACAAAACTTGGCGAAAAATTCTTTCCGAGTGTTGGAGTTACGCCGGAACAGGTTTATCAGTATGTAGTTTCGCTTGCAACCTCTACTTCAGAATTTCAATGAGTAAAACTCGAAGAACTGTACCGTCATCCGGAAATGATCAAAGATGGACACCTGCTGGTTACGGCCTTCCGGTTGCATCATGCGTTGAATCTGGGATATTAACTTCGTAATTCTTCGCGGCCTTCCCAAGCCGCTCCTGAATTCTACGACTTAAGCTTTCCGGCGCCAGCACTTTAACCGATTCGCCAAACCCCAAAATCTCCTTTTCTTACTCAAAATTTGGGATGACATGTATCGAAATCACTATTCCATCATCATGTTCTTCTAGCACACTCTGGGTTGAATGCAAAGGCTTTGTAATTACATAGGGTGCATTATCCTTATTTACAAAAAGCTTGATTGTTTGTGGACGATAACCCATCTTGGTTACACCAATAATGTCGCTAAAGTATTTGCTAAAATCTATCTCAGTATTTTCCAAATAAGGTATAGCAGATAATTCAGTGATTTGTTGAATACGATCGATCGCTAAAGTGAGTATTGCTGTTTGCCCTTTTTTATTACCAATTACAAACCATCGATTCCTAAATTCTTTTAAGAGATAAGGGTTGATAATAATTTTGCCTGCTTGCTTAGCCTTAAAAGATTGGTATTGAATCTCTAAAACTTTCTTTTTTAGAATTGCCTGATAGATGGTATTGATATTTTCCAACCCACGAAGATTCTCATTTTTCTCAAAGTCGATAACCGATTTGGAATGTGTTTTTGCCGTATATAATTTGTCTTCCAAGCGATTTATTACACTACCCATTTCTTCAAAATGTGAAAAGCCTTTGAATTGCTTCAGGATATGAACTACCTCGGTAAGCATTCCCAGATCGTTTTCATTTAAAGGAATATTGGTGATGCTATATTCCGGATCGTCGTAGGTATAATACTTCTTATCCACTACTACGATAGGCGCATTATAACCCAGTTTTTCACTGCGCATTAACTGGATATCCATTTGCACGGTTCGCGTACTAACACCCTTTTCTATTCCTTCAAACTCATATAATGCGTCGGAACATGCTTCCACCAAATCTTCCAGCGTCCATTGTCTATATCTGTTCCTAAGACAATTATCGATTGTTTTATAGCGAATTAGGGCATTTCTATTTACAGGCATTGAACTTTTTTTTTTCAAAATAACATAAAAATAATTTACTACGCAAAAAGACTGCGTAGTGAGGTTGTAGGTTTGTACCATCAAATTTAAACTATGAACGCCATGAGATTTAATTTTACAACAAAACGGAAAACCGAGACATCGAATTACGAAGGTGCAAAAGCTTATGCGTTAACATCTCAGGCAGAGCTTTACACAACTGTAGTAACTTCATCGTTGAATGATAAGTTTTACGAGAAGTTGACAGATCGGATAAACAGACTTCGTGAACTGATCGGTAAAAACGATCCGGAGTTTGTAGCCAAACTGGCTGTTTACGCACGCGAAAAGATGCATTTGCGCTCCGTACCTTTGGTAATGGCGGTTGAACTGGCTAAAGCGCAATCAGGCAGCGCTGTAGTCGGGAAAGCTGTTACAAGAGTAGTGCTTCGTGCTGATGAAATAATGGAGTTGCTTGCCTACTACCAGTTGGCTAATGAACGAAATGAAACCAAAAAACTGAACAGGCTGTCGAAACAGTTGGAGAAAGGATTGTCGAATGCTTTTAATAAGTTTGATGAATACCAATTCGCAAAGTACGATCGTCAAACTGAAGTGAAGCTAAAGGATGCATTGTTTCTGGTGCACCCAAAAGCAAAAGACGAATCACAGCAAGCCCTGTTCAATAAAATAGCAGCAGGTTCATTAAGCATACCTTATACATGGGAAACGGAGCTTTCTGCATTGGGACAACAAAAATTTGAAAATGATGTTGCCCGAAAGGCTGCAGTGAAAGCCAAATGGGAAGAACTGATAGCTAGTGGCAAGGTAGGTTATATGGCACTCATGCGTAACTTGCGTAACATCCTGGACGCTGATGTAGACTATGCCTCAATACAACAGGTGTGCGCCCAGTTAACAGACGCCAAGGCCATAGCCAAATCAAAACAATTGCCATTCCGGTTCCTGGCTGCTTACCGAGAGTTGAAAAACGTTAAATCAGGATTTACATCCATGGTGATGACGGCGCTTGAAACAGCAGTTATGGAAACTGCATCAAACATAAGTGGCTTCAATGAAAACACGAAAGTTTGGATAGCCTGTGACGTTTCCGGCTCTATGCAGAAAGCAATATCAGTCAAAAGCAGCATCATGAATTATGACATAGGCTTGATGCTTGCCATGTTGCTGAAAGCCCGCTGTAAAAATGTTGTAACCGGTATGTTTGGCGATACCTGGAAGGTGATAAACATGCCAGGTAAAAACATTCTTGCCAACGTAGATGAATTCTACCGAAGAGAAGGTGAGGTCGGATATTCAACCAATGGATACCTGGTGATCAAAGATTTGTTGCGCTCAAAAATTCTGGTAGATAAAGTAATGTTATTTACCGACTGTCAACTTTGGAACAGCAATGGATCATCTGAAACCATCAGCGGTTTGTGGAAGCAATACAAACAAATAGCTCCAAACGCTAAGCTGTATCTGTTTGACCTTGCCGGATATGGCAATACACCATTGAACACCATGAATGGTGACGTTTCCCTGATTGCAGGCTGGTCGGATAAAATATTCGATATACTTGCAGCTATTGAAAACGGAAGCAATGCTGTTGCTGAAATAGAAAAGGTAGTGCTTTGATAAAACGATATTGGGGTTAACCCAAGCGATAAACCTCAATATCGTTCATATACATTTGAAATTAAATAGATAATATTGAAAATAATTAAGGATGTCGTAGAAATGGGATACTTCGCTCCAAATTGGGGAGGATCTCGGAGAAATCCGGGACCGGGTTCGACTCCCGGCAATGCGCTGCCCCGTTCCTGTTTCGCCTGTTACTCCTTGATTTTTGAAAGATGCCGTAGAATAATACTTCGCGGTTATTCCTTATGGATGAGCAGGTTCGAGTCCTGCCTGTTTCAAATGAAACAGAAAGAGCATTTGTCGCCAATTGCTCTTTCATTAAAGAAATAAAGAAAGATGTCGTAAAGATGAGATACTTCGAGTAGAGCACCTTGTGTAAGCAAGGAAGTCGTTGGTTCAAGTCCAGTTGCCGAATTCTGGCATAGCTCAGTTCAAAAAGCTCGTTTTGCCTGTTACTCTTTCTTTTCAACATAGAAAGGTGCCGTAGATAAGAGATACTTCGATTCGGGTTCGGGTGGTCGCAGGTTCAAGTCCTGCTTTCGGGTAATTCCGGAATAGCTCAGTTGGTTAGAGCACCATGTGCTTTTATCGCCTTTTGCCCTTTCTTTTAAATACTTTTATGAACCAGTGCCGTAGGTAAGGGTTACTTCGCCTGTCACGCTGACGATGTGGGTTCAAGCCCCACTCTCGATAAAAAGAGATAGTTTAAAGTAAAACATCAAAAAGTCCTTTTCCGCTTTTTGCCTGGTTTGATTTTAATTGTAATATTAACAACCAATATGAAACAAGTTATTAGTACTGAAAGAATCCCAATCAAACTATAGTTGGACGATATTGAAGAAGGAGCCTTGGATCAGGCCAGAAACATGGCCAATCTGCCCTTTGTATTCAAACATATTGCCATCATGCCCGACAGTCACCAGGGATATGGAATGCCCATTGGAGGTGTTTTGACTACCAAGGGCGTGATTGTTCCTAATGCGGTTGGCGTGGACATTGGGTGCGGAATGTGTGCACTTAAAACAAACCTGGATAGCATTTCTACTGAAACACTCAAGGAAATTATGAGTGGAATTCGTGAACTTGTACCACTTGGTTTTGACCACCACAAGGAAAAACAAGACATTGCTCTAATGCCGTCTACTGAAACCATCGTTAAAAATGGAATAGTAGAACGTCAGATTGAAAGTGCAAGAAAACAAATAGGAACTTTGGGTGGCGGAAACCACTTCATTGAAATTCAGAAAGGTTCTGATGTTCATATCTGGATTATGATTCACTCAGGAAGCAGAAATATCGGCTTAAAAGTGGCGGAGCATTACAACAAGATGGCACAAAACCTCAATGAGCGCTGGTATTCTGCAGTGGATAAATCAAAAAATCTGGCTTTTCTACCCATTGAAACCCAGGAAGCCAGGGATTATTTCAACGAAATGCAATATTGTGTTGACTTCGCCTTTGCAAACAGAAAGTTGATGATGAACAACATCGTTTCTGTTTTTACGGATTGCTTTAACGGAAATTTTTCTGAGCTGGAGTTTGTAAACATTGCACATAACTACGCTCGCTGGGAACAACATTACAATACCAATGTGATTGTACACCGAAAAGGAGCTACCAGCGCTAAAGAAGGTGAAACAGGTATTATCCCCGGTTCACAGGGTACAAAAAGCTATATTGTGAAAGGAAAGGGTAATACAGAGAGTTTTGAAAGCTGCTCCCATGGTGCAGGTCGAGTACTGGGTCGTAAACAGGCAGAACGAACGCTGAATTTGGAAGCAGAAATTGCCAGGCTGGATGAACAAGGTATTATTCATTCTATCAGAAGCAAAAGCGATCTGGACGAAGCTCCTGGAGCTTACAAAAACATCGACATCGTGATGGAAAACCAAAAAGACCTTGTGGATATTTTGGTTGAATTAAGCCCTTTGGCAGTGATTAAAGGGTAAATTTAAAAGAGATTCCTATTTTTGCAGAAACCCCTTTTTTTTAAGCGAATGAACCGCAATCGATTTTACTATTTCCTCTTCATTGTTTCCACAATTGCCACAGGCCTTGCTTCTAGTTACTTTGCGACTTACCTGCCCAACTGGAACAAACTATACCTCGGCGATGCATTATGGGCGCTGATGGTGTTTTTTATGATTGGCTTTGTCTTCAAAAAGAAAAGCTTACAATGGGTAATGTTTGCTGCATTAGCCTTTTCATTTTCCATTGAATTTAGTCAGCTATAACATGCTCCATGGATTGATGTTATCCGAAATACCAGGATTGGAGGTCTTGTTTTAGGGTATGGCTTTTTGTGGAGCGATCTGGCTTGCTATACAGTTGGCATAGCATCGGGATTGATGCTGGAAATATTTGTTTTAAAAAATAAAGCAGGGAACTAACTCCCTGCCTTATAATTATACACCGGCTTCAGCATCGAAATTACTTCAACAGTATCCTGAATCTTTGGGATGATCTCGCCCATCGGCTTATAAACCATGGGCGATTCATCAATGGTGGATTCGTGAATACTGGTAGTAAATATACCTTGCATCGATTTTTTGTACTCCGCCAACGTAATTACTTCTTTTGCTTCACCCCTTCTAAGTAATCGACCTGCTCCATGCGGTGCCGAGTAATTCCATTCCGCATTTCCCTTGCCTCTGGCCAGGATACTTCCATCCCGCATATTCATGGGAATGACGACTAATCGGTCTTTGGGAGCGGCAATGGCTCCTTTTCGGATTACGCTATCAGAGAAATCGATGTAATTATGGACACTCTCTATAGATTCACAAGCCTTGAATTTTCTCGAAAAGAAACCTTCGATAAGTACCTGGGCCATTATCTTTCGATTCGTGGATGCATATTGCTGGGTAATTTTCATATCTTCGATATATTCGAGACCTTTGTTGTTGATGGGCATATACTCTATATCGTGAAAAGCGCCTGCACCTTGGAATTTATCCTTCACATAAGCTTTGGCTCTTTTCTGATGAAATTCGCATACCAGCAAACCCAGGTAGCGGCTGCCACTATGAATGATTAACCAGGTGTTTTTATCCTCGTCCATAGCTAATTCAATAAAGTGGTTTCCCCCACCCAATGTGCCAACTCCCTTGATAATTCGGTCGTAGTCCTTTAACCCGACTTTTTCAATCAATTTGGAGAGTTCGGGTGTCAATTCAAAGTATTTGTTGCGTCGTTTCGGGTTCACTTCGCGTCCTGATGGGATGTTTTCCTTTAGAAACACGTCGAATTCCGGTAGGGAAAAAGTAAGCTGCCCTAAATTGTAAGCACTTATTCCACAACCAATATCGACCCCAACAATTTTGGGACAAATGAACTCGTTCATGGTCATTGTAAACCCTACCACTGCCCCACTGCCATAATGTACATCGGGCATAATACGAATGTCCGAATTTGCAAAGGCAGGTAAATTAACAAGCTGGTAAATTTGTGAAAGCGTATCGCTGTCAACGCTCTCGGTATATATTTTCGCTGTATTATAGCGTCCTATTATTTCCATAATTTTTTAAATTTAATAATAACACTGAGCATAAACGCTCTTTTATAAAAATTCCTTTCTGAGTTGCCTAAAAAGTTAAACTCAATTAGTGGCAGAAAATATTCTGCTTAATCAAATAGTATTACATCACGAAAGATATTAAAAGGTTTAAACTGAATTAGAGTCCATTAAAGGTTCGTTAATAATCTTAGGGTTTTGCTTCTGAGCTGAAAGCTAACTGCAGCTTTATAACTGCAGTTACGCTTTCTCCATTTCATAATCAGGAATGGCAACTTTCGCAGTTATAACTCGTTTTGAATGAAGCTCTTTTACTTCCAATTCTTCAATCTGTTGCTGCACCATTTTTTTAAAGTTATAATAGTTATCCTTGGTCATAAACCCTTCTGTTTTCAGCCAGGGTTCAACACCATAGTACTTTACCATTTCGCCAATGGCTTGTTCCCGTATCACAGAATGCTCCGTGAGGTATTGCGACATCTTCAGCAATAAAAGCTTGTTGCTGGCTATAAGCCTTTCGGTTTCAGCAATGCATCCCTTGATCAGGTTCATGGCTTGTTCCTCGTATTTCTCCTTATTAAAGAAATAATCATTGGAGTCAGCCGTTTGAACGTGAATCCTGATCGGATCGCTGCCCATGCCATATTCTTTAATGGCCTGGTTGGCCAGCTCTGTAGCCCTTTCAATGTCGTTATCAACACCCATGGAAGTATTCTCGTCCCCAAATATCATTTTCTCGGCCAGAAACCCGGCCAGTGCAACCATAATGCGTTTGCGGATGACACCCTTCGTGGTCATCTTTTCGGGCATATTGACCCGGCAGAAGCCATCGCAGGTGCTCGAAACCGTTTTGGTAACCACAATGGATGGCAATATCCTGAGTGCAAGTGAAGCTACAATTGCATGTCCCGATTCGTGTACCGCAGTATGCATCTGTACATCATCGTTGTCAGGTTTGCGAAGTTCTTTCAGCTTCAACTTGGGAAAAAATTCCAAGTGGCCTACTTGTTCTTCGTTTTCATCCAAAAAAGCTAGAGCGTATCTGTTTTCATTGAATATCCACAGTATCTCACAAACAGGCAAATGCTGCTCTATAATTGTACAGAACACCTGCCCGATATACGATTCCACCATTTGCTTAATGGTGGTTAAAACAGGCCTTACGCCTTGCGCCGGAAACACACCTTCGTCATATATAGCCTTTACCACAGAAGCATCGAATTGGATAGTGACACCAAATTGTGTTTTCACATAGTCACCAATCCGCTCGAGGTTTCTCTCAATTAATACACGATATCCATGATTGTTAAAGCAAGGATAAATGATATGGTTATTCCCCAGCCTGGCAATCTGCTCGTTTCGAAACCTTTTTTTAAGCGCACTCTTGATATCGGCGATGTTGATTTTAAGCGTTTCCGCATAGAATTCATCTGCACTGAGGTCTGGGTTCAAATCACTGCTCATATAGAAAGCTTCATCGAGGTTCCCAAGAATAAAGATCAACGACCCAGACAAATCGAGTTGTTTTACCGCCAGTTCCTTCTGAATTCCTTTGATCAGAAAATCTCCAATTTCAGGCAATGTGGCAGCTTTGATGATGTTTTGCACATCCATGTCCGAGTAATTGCTTTTATCGTACAACTCTTTAATTCCCTCGATAAAATCCTTCGAAAGAAAATAAGAAGTGGTTATTTCCTGTCCATACCTTTCGGTATTATCAAAATAGTATCCGCTAAACGTAGACAGGAATTCCTGGGCATCGCCTGTTATCTCGCCATTGCAAATGGAAACTTCCTTTTTAATGCATTTTACAATAAGCTGGATAGCAGCATCTGCGCGTTTGATATAATATCCGGATCCATGTGGCTCATAGTAAATCTTACCGGAATCGAACAACTCCCAAAGTACCCTCATTTTGTCGCGGGTCAATTCGTTTTCGCCATTGTCCAGCGTCCTGGCAAATTGAAACTCATCAAGACACAGCACGGATGGCTTTTCATGGAAATGCTCCAGGTCATCTGTCAGCATAGTCTTAATCCAGGAACCACTCTCTCCGGCATATTCACCCATGTCCAAATGAATGAAATGGTCCTTCATGTCGAGTAATTCAACAATACGTTTAACCAAGGCAGTTTTCCCAGTCCCGGTAAGTCCCCAAAGATTTACAATGGTGGGCCTTACCTGAGCTTCAGGAAAAAAGTACCAGGGCGAAATCAACGACAGCACTTCATCGATGATACCATCCAGCCCAATGAACTCAGCTTTGAGTTTCACGGCCAGAGTGTTTATGAATTCCTTTTTTTGGATAATCGCTGTATATTTTTCAATCTGAATCATAAATTTTCTTTTAAATCAATAGAAACAATAAGCAAGACGTTTGAAGGGCAACAGCCACAAACTCCCTTCCTTTGAAAACTCTTACAGGATTTCCACGTTCGAGTGTATTGTGCTGATGCCAATTCGTTTGCTCGGTTTTTAATAGTTCATTCATTTGCCATTGTACTAGTTTTGTCTTAAGCCGTTCAATGGCCAGCTTTTTATTCTGTAGCTGCGATCGGCTATCACTTGAAGTAACCGATAATCCCGTAGGATGATGGATGGCTCGCACTGCCGATTCGGTTTTATTCACATGCTGGCCACCCGGACCAGAAGATCGCAAGGTTTGGAAATGGATATCGTTATCATTCCAATGAAACAATTCTTCCGGAACAATACAGTTTACACCGATATACCAGTTCTTTCGCTTATGAAACTTCCGGTATGGGCTTTGACCAACCCAAAGAACATTTCCTGTCCAGGAACGAGCAAAGGTTTCCAGGTCATTGCCATTGAATCTGATCAGGGCTGAATCCAGTGTGCTTGCTTCTGTTCCTTTAATCCGCCGAACAATACATGACGCTATGTTAGCGATGAAAGCTTCCTCCAGCATTTTCTTTACTACTTGTGATACTGCCCAGCAACATTCTGCAGGTCCTCGACCTGATGTTATCTGAATTATGATTTCGTTTTCCATACTGTTACTCTTTATGCATTCGTACTATTTTGGGATAAAACTTACCTTCAATGTTCACCAGCATTTTCTGGTGGTTCATTACCTCGTCGATGTCCTTGTATGCCAGCGGCGATTCTTCAGGACTTCCGCCAATAAGCGAGACTCCTTTGCCCTGCAACATCTTCTTGAGGCTGCTGATGGTGATGCTTTCATTCGCTTTGCGCCTCGACATTTTCCGACCAGCCCCATGAGAGGCAGAATTTAAGGAAGCTTCTTCTCCTTTCCCTGTCACAATATAACCGGCATCAATCATGTTACCGGGGATGATACCAGGTTCACCTTTTCCTGCCGGAGTGGCGCCTTTCCGGTGAATGATCACCTGATCGCCTTTCGGCAATGTTTCGTTCCATGCAAAATTGTGATGGTTTTCGATGGTCATCAACAACTCTATTCCCAAGGCTTTCGAAAGATTAATCCGAATTCTTTCATGACAAGCTTTGGCATAATCACCAGCCAGGTTCATAGCTCGCCAGTATTCCTGGCCAGATTCTGATGTTAAGTCCAACCAGGCTAATTGCTGGGCAAACTTTGGCAATTGGCAGGTATTCATTGCCAATTGCGTATAATGCTGTGCAATTGCTGTGCCCATGCCTCTGGAACCGGAGTGGGATAGTATCCCTACATATTCTCCGGCTTCAAGATCGAAAGCATTCGCTGCCTGCATCTCTACGATCCCGAATTCTACAAAATGATTGCCTGTTCCGGAACTCCCCAATTGCCTTACAGCTTTTGGCTGAAGCTTTCGTAAAAGATCCGTTTCCTGAAACTCTGGTCTGTCCAGAACCTCATGTTCCTGGTCAAATTCAAGGCAACCGGTGATCCCAAAGTGGGTATAATCCTTCAGCCCCTTTTTTACCTGGTATTCGTATCTTTTTAAATAATCAGGTTTTAGGTTACAGATGGCCAACGACATGCGACAACCAATATCGAGCCCGACTCCATAAGGAATGACGGCATTTTTGGTGGCCAACACCCCACCGATGGGCAATCCATATCCGTTGTGAGCGTCGGGCATCAATGCACCTTGCACACTAATGGGCAACTGCATGGCAAGCTCCATTTGTTTGATGGCACTAACCTCTATTTGTTTTTGTCCAAATATATTGAACATGCCTGATTCTTTTATCAGATCGAACGCTTCGAAATCGCGTAATTCAACCTTTTCGCAAAAGCTTGCAGCCAGTGGAGCTAGTGTTTCATGCCCAAGGTATTGTTCTGGATTACTTTTTACGTCCTCAAGTAACCGGAGCTTTTCTACCTTTGAAACATGTTTAAACTCTCTGATCATAATGTTAATAGCCAAGCTGCGCGATTGGTCGTTTATATAGTTTAATGATTTAAGGTCTTTCGCCTTAATTTTACCATTTCCCATGTTAAAATTGTTATTGTTGCCATTCCCAAAAGGATGCAACTTGTAATGCTGAATTTGCATGAACATAACATTCTTGTAACCAAACAATACAAAGATTGTAAGCCGCAAAAGCAAATTCAGACGTAATAAAAATTAAATAAAATGATGTTTATCCGTTGCCAGGATTCGGCAAACGGCTACCGGAGTGTATCAAGTCCGGCGTTTTTGATATGTAGTTTATACTTCAGCATTGGTAGTCCTCCTGATTAAATGGTTTAAACTTCGGACGTATTTTCAGGACGCAAATGTAGAGAAATTTTTTAAATAAAAAATATTTTATAAAAAAGCTTATACCGATTAGGTATAAAATAACTTCCTGCAGGTCATTCATTCCCATAAAGCCGAAAATGTACTGGAATTGTATTCCAATTCCGGCATTCTTTCCCAAACAATAAAAAAGCGCTTTCAGGTTTATGTAGTGGAACATAGCAAGGTTAGTGCCTGGTGAGTTTGCGAGCGAGGTGCTACTGCAGTGTTGTGAAACGAAGTAAAGGTGAAATGGCTTTATTACCTAATAGTAAAAGGCTTTATACTATTGAAAGGGTTGGTGGGTCATAATTGTAAGTAATGCCTTTACAATTATGACGATTTTGACATATCTAACCTGATTAATAAGAAAGAAACCGCAATTGATTTTTCTCAAAATATCAGTAAATATTGGACTTGTAGCAATCTTTCAGTTAAAAGAGGAATACAAAATTTAATGTTTCCTGATGGTTTAGTTATTGATATAAAAAATCGGCAATATCTAACTTCAAAAGTTAATGGTTTATTTGTTGCAATAGCAGCTTTTACAAGGGATTCAGAGGTAGAAAATAAAAAACTCTTTGACAAAAATGCCAAAGAGTCTTATTCAGTACCCGGAACAGGACTCGAACCTGCACATCCTTACGAACACTAGTCCCTGAAACTAGCGCGTCTACCAATTCCGCCATCCGGGCGTTTATTTATTGTTTATTGTCCTTATATCTCTCCTTATCCAATATTTGCCAACATTTTTTCGTTTTCTCCCTTTCTCTCCTTCTCTCCTACTCTCCTACTTTCCTACTTTCATACTCCTTTATAACACAATGCGTCATTCAGTGCAATAATTGCCTTTTCGTAATCTTCGCGTTTAATAACAAATTGCATGTTCACCTGTCTGAGAGACTGAGAAAAACATTCAATATTTATATTATTTGCTGCCAGTGCATTGGCAGCCCTGGCCAGAAAACCTGGCTGTGCAATATTGGTTCCCATTGCACATACCAATGCTACAGGTTTTGCAATTACCTCATAAAATACCTCCCTAAGTTCTTCAAGGAGTGGCTGCACCTTTTCATTGTCATAAATTACGGAAGTTATGCAATTAGCATTCGTTCCTTTAACTATGTAGCTGACCTTATGTTTCTTAAAAACCATCATTATACTTAAATCGAATCCATATTCCCCTACCATCATGGGATCATGCACCTCAATAGCTATTACCTTATTTGTACCGGAGACAATCTCAATCCTTGATTCCTTGCTCATATAGCCCTTGGAAATAAGTGTTCCGGGGTGATCAGGCTCAAAAGTGTTTTTAATCCTTATATTTATATTGGCAAGTTCAAGGGGCTTTGATGCTTTGGGATGTATAGCTTCCATTCCAATATCTGCAAGCTGATCGGCCACTAAGAAATTAGTAAAACCTACCGGTACTGATTTATCCAACCCTACAATTTTAGGGTCTGCTGAAGATAAATGAAATTCCTTATGTATTATCGCTTCACTGGCTTTAACCTCGACAGCAATTTTACAAAAAGTAACTTCTGTATATCCCCTGTCAAAAGCTTTCATTATACCTTCAGTGCCCTTTGTATACCCGGTGGCTATGGCCAGTGTCTTAGAAAAATCTATACCCTCAAATTCCTTATGTATACGTTCATCAATAGTTAAAGAATCTGAATCGTTAAAACCACACAAATCAACCAGGGTGCTGTTTATATTATTATTATTTAAAATATTTACAGTATTAAAAGCTGAATGTGCTTCACCTATTGATGAGAGAATTTCACGGGCTGCAAGATAAATATTTTGTTTATCTACATATCCGGAATTTAATACTTGTGACATTACCTTCAGGTACTTCTTAGCCTTTAAAATACGATCAGCAATAAATGCATCTGCAATTGCCTGGTCAAGATTTATATCCGCAAAAGACCGGTTTATGACTATCAGCTTGTTTTGTAATTCATCCAGCGCAAGTTCATAATCCGACCTGCTGAAAAACCTCACATATACACCCGGCACTCCATTTTTTTTGTGTTCCAGGAGCCAGTTGGTAACATCCCTGTATGCCGATACTACAAAGATCCTGTTATATAATTCAGATGGTTTTCTCTTTCCTAAAATGATATTGTTTAAAACATCATGAAAAGCAGACATTGATGTACCGCCAATTTTTTCAACTGTCAACATTAATTATTCCCGGGTTTTAATAACAGCTTGCAAAAAAACAAATTTTTTATTGAATAATAATGCCTTTGATTGAAAATTATTAATTATGATAAACCTATCCTACTTTCCTGCTTTCATTCTATTTTACTCTACTGGTTCAAAATCTTTCTTACCTATCCCGCAAACAGGACAAATCCAGTCATCAGGTATATCTTCGAATAAAGTACCGGGGGCAATTCCCCCGTCAGGATCTCCTTCCAGAGGATCATATATGTAACCGCACACTGTGCATCTGTATTTCTTCATGTCATTAATTGTTATTTTTATATGTTGTAAAAGTTACACAATTAAAGCCGTATTTTACAACAGTACATATGTAAACTATTTGCAAGTTATTAAACCTTTACAACTTTTCAACTTTATGACACAACAAACTTAAATCTATTTCCCGCAAAATTCAGTCAACACTCCAAAGGTTGACCTGGGATGAAGAAAGCCTATATTAAGTCCTTCGGCACCTTTACGTGAAGATTTATCTATCAGGGTCACTCCTTTCTTTTCCGCTTCCTGTAAAGCCTCATTGACATTTTCATAAGCAAAGGCAATATGATGTATACCAGGACCTTTCTTTTCTATAAACTTTCCGATGGGACCTTCCGGATCAGTAGATTCAAGTAATTCAATTTTAGTCTGTCCAACCATGAAAAAGGCTGTTTTTACTTTCTGATCAGCTACTTCTTCCATGGCATAACATTCCAGGCCCAGCACTTTTTCGTAATAATTCCTGGCTTCTTCAATATCAGCAACTGCTATTCCAATATGTTCAATGTAATTTGGTTTCATATTTATTTTATTTATTTGTTTATTTTATTGTAGTTAAGCAGGAATGTATGAAAGTAGGTAATGGTATGGTTTTCTTTTTTTGATTTAAATTTTACACTTGTTAATTCTATAACTTTCATCTGTCATTCCTAATTTGTCAGTCATTCAATCTGCTATCTTCATTTCTTCAAATTTTCAAATTTTCAAATTTTCAAATTATTACAAAGGTATATTCCCGTGTTTTCGGTGCGGAGCTTCTACTTTTTTGTTCTTTGTCAGCTCCAGTGCCTGAAATAATTTAAATCTGGTTTCTTTAGGAAATATAATTTCATCAATAAACCCCAGTTCGGCAGCTTTGTATGGATTTGCAAAGGTATGCCTGTATTCCTCTGTCTTCTGTTTTTTGTCCTCCTCTGTTTTCATATTCTTGTAAAGTATCCTGGCTGCACCGTCCGGTCCCATAACAGCAATTTCAGCTGACGGAAAGGCATAGTTTATGTCAGCACCTATATGTTTGCTTGACATAACATCATAAGCTCCTCCATAAGCTTTTCGTGTAATAACTGTAATCTTTGGTACTGTAGCTTCACTAAAAGCATATAATAATTTTGCACCATGTTTAATTATTCCTCCTATTTCCTGGGTGGTTCCAGGTAAAAATCCGGGCACATCCACAAAAGTAATTATCGGAATATTAAATGCATCGCAAAACCTTACAAAACGTGCAGCTTTCATAGATGAATTTATGTCAAGCACACCTGCAAGAATGGCAGGCTGATTGGCAACTATGCCTGTACAGATTCCGCCAATCCTGGCGAAACCGATAATTATATTGGCAGCAAAATGTGGTTGTACCTCAAAAAACCTTGAATTGTCAACAACTGAATAAATAATTTCTTTCATGTCGTAAGGTTTATTTGGTTCTGCAGGAATTATTTGTTCCAGCTTACTTTCTTCGCGTCGCGGGTCATCATCTGACGGAACAAATGGCGGATCTTCCATATTGTTTGAAGGAAGGTAACCCAACAATTCACGAATCAATAACATTGAACTTTCATCATCATCTGACATGAACTGCGCCACTCCGCTTTTGGAATTATGAGTAAATGCCCCACCCAGTTCTTCCTTGGTAATATCTTCATGTGTAACAGTTTTAACTACCTCAGGACCTGTGACAAACATGTAACTGTTATCTTTCACCATGAGAATAAAATCCGTCAAGGCCGGTGAATATACTGCCCCTCCTGCACAAGGGCCGAGGATAGCGGAAATCTGAGGTATAACTCCTGAAGACTGAACGTTCAAATGAAATATATCTGCATACCCCGCCAGGCTTTGCACTCCTTCCTGTATCCTGGCTCCTCCTGAATCGTTTAACCCTATTACCGGAGCTCCAAATTTTAATGCCATTTGCATTATTTTCACTACTTTATCAGCATTAGCCCTGCTCATTGACCCTCCAAAAACGGTGAAATCCTGCGCATAAACAAAAACCTGTCGACCGTCTATCCTACCGTATCCGGTAACCATTCCATCTCCTGAAATTTTTTTTGATGCCATGCCAAAATCGTTGCACCTGTGCACAACAAGCTTATCTATTTCAACAAATGAATCCGGGTCAAACAAATCATAAATCCTTTCACGGGCAGTTTTTTTCCCTTCATTATGCTGTTTGTCAATTTTATCACTGCCACCACCTAATTCAGCTTCTTTTAATTTTTTAATTAATTGATCGTATTTTTCTTCCATTTTAATTATTATATGTTTATATTATTTTATATGTTTTTAAAAACCAGAGATTAATACTTAATTTATTTGGAATTTCAATAAGTTGGCAATGTTAAAAAAAATAAATCACACTTGTAATTAAATTTACTTTAATTAAATTATTATAAACATGTTATCGAACATTATAATATTGCCCTGATTGGCACTAAAATTGAGATGGATGTAACAAAATTCATTAGTTATTCCTAACCAAAAAATAATAAAGTATTATCATGAAAAAATTTGTAGTTACAGTTAACAATAAGCAGTATGAAGTTGAAGTTGAGGAAATTAAAAAAACAAAATCATCTCTTAACACCACATCCGGCTATCCAAAAGAAAATACAGTAAATAATAAGGTTATTTTACCTACAGCAACTGAAAATAAGCAAAATACCCTGGCCAGAATTAATGCTCCTATGCCAGGCAGCATTCTGAGAGTCAATGTCAACAAAGGTGACTCCGTTACCAAAGGCCAGCCTCTCCTTATACTTGAAGCTATGAAGATGGAAAATGAAATAAAATCACCTGTTGACGGTAAGATATCCTTTATAAAGGTTTCTAAAGGTGAGAGTGTTAACCTGGGTCAAACTCTTCTTGAAATAGCTTAATCAGTTAAAATATATGTCAAAAATACAAATTACCGAAACGGTGCTGCGCGATGCCCATCAGTCTTTAATCGCCACAAGGATGAAGATTGAAGAGATGTTACCGATAATAGAAAAACTTGACAGTGTAGGATATCATTCACTTGAAGCATGGGGCGGAGCCACTTTTGACTCCTGTCTGCGTTATTTGAATGAAGATCCATGGCAAAGACTAAGAATCATCAAAAGCAAAGCAAAAAAAACTCCTTTACAGATGCTTCTGCGTGGACAAAATCTCCTTGGCTACAAACATTATGCCGATGATGTAGTTGAATATTTCATACAAAAAGCAGTTGCAAACGGTATGGATATAATAAGGATTTTTGATGCCTTAAATGATCCGCGCAATCTTGAAACTTCAATAAAAGCTTGCAAAAAGGAAGGGGGACATGCACAGGGTACTGTATGTTACACCACCAGTCCAGTGCATACTCCCGAACAATTTGTGAAAGATGCCAAACAACTTGAATCCATGGGAGCCGATTCCATATGTATTAAAGATATGGCAGGACTTTTACTTCCCTATGATGCATATAATCTTATTAAGGCAATACGTGAAGCGGTTAAAATACCACTTGCACTTCATTCACACTACACAAGTGGGGTAGCTTCCATGACATATATAAAAGCTGTTGAGGCTGGCATTGATATTGTTGACTGTGCAATATCACCAATGTCCATGGGCACCTCTCAGCCACCTACCGAATCTTTGGTAGCTTCACTACAGGGAACACCTTATGATACAGGCCTTAGCTTACCTTTATTAAGCGAGATAGCTGAATATTTCAGACCTTTGCGTGAACAGTATATTAAAAGTGGCCTGCTCGAGCAAAAAGTTCTTGGTGTGGATGCTAATGCTCTTATTTACCAGGTTCCTGGTGGTATGCTGTCAAATTTGGTTTCACAACTTAAACAGCAAAACGCTTCTGATAAATTTGAAGAATGCCTGAAAGAAGTTCCACGTGTACGTAAAGATTTTGGTTATCCTCCACTGGTGACTCCCACCAGTCAGATAGTTGGCACTCAGGCTGTGTTCAATGTCCTGATGGGTGAACGGTATAAGATGGTTTCAAAAGAATCCAAAGCCCTTGTAAAAGGTGAATATGGCAAAACCCCTGCTCCCATTTCTGAAGAAATTTATAAAAAGATACTAGGAGATGAAAAACCTATTACCTGCCGTCCTGCCGATCTGATACCACCTGAACTTGAATCTATCAAAGCTAAAATTAAAGACCTTACCGTTCAGGATGAGGATGTCCTTTCATATGCACTGCTTCCGCAGGTAGCTGAAAACTTTTTTAAACTGCGAAAAGAAGGGTTTCAGGTAAAGGAACCTGTCAGGGAAAGTGACCTTAAAAGTAAGTCAGGTTTAGATAATGAAGAAGAGGTTGTTGCAGTTATTTCCGGCGCAATAGCTGCCATGGCAGAAGAAGAGGATATGGAATACAATATCACCTCCGTTCATACTGTTAGTCCCTGGGTATTGTCAGGAAGAATAAGGTAGATAATAAGATGGAAATCATTTATAAGTATTCATACTTTCCGCAACCACCTCCTGTATCCTGGTCCTGACATTAAGTTGAGTCAGTTTTATATTATCGGCATTGGGGTATACACGGTTGGAAAGGAATATATATAATAACCCTGACTGAGGATCGACCCAGGTCATTATACCTGTAAAACCGGTATGGCCATAACTTTTATCAGACACACACATACACGTAGGTCCAATATGTGAATTCATTATTGGTTTATCAAAGCCTATTCCGCGATGGTTGGTTTTAATGAATGGGGAGGAGCTGAAATAATCTAAGGTGGATGCTTTAAAATACTGCTCCCCACCATAGACACCTTTGTTAAGGTACATCTGCATAATTTTGGCAAGGTCGTTGGCATTGGAAAATAAACCGGCATGCCCGCATACACCTCCCATCATGGCAGCACCCGGATCATGCACATAACCATGTACCAACTGTTTTCTAAATACCTGATCATTTTCAGTAGGTGCAATCCTGTCAATGTCGAAACGTTTCAGAGGTAAAAAATCTGTTGTTTCAGCTCCAAGTTTATCATAAAAATTTTCCTTTACATATTCATTGAGAGGTTTACCTGTTAATCTTTCTGCCATCCAGTACATATAATAAAAATCCATATCACTGTATTTATATTCCTTCTTGGGAAGCAATGGGGAGTTATTGCTCAAATTTAATATAGTATCCCTGTACGATGTGAGCAAAAAAATATTATCAGCAACTTCCAACTGATGACCTTTCTCATAAAATGATTTAACAAGCCCTTTTTTGTAATCAGTATTAATATTTACAAACAAATGACTGGCAAGTTTTATTGGATATTTAGCTGAATATTCGTTCGATGTCAATTTTTCTCCAGGTATGGCAGGCTCAAGTAATCGCCAGTAAAAGGGTATAAATGGCTGAAGCCGTGCCTGGTGGGTTAACATGTCAATCAGAGTTATATCTTTTTTATTAGTACTTTTCAGATAAGGCAAAAAAGAAGATATTTTCCCGGTCAGGGAGATTTTTTTTTCTTCATATAACTTCATTACAACAGGCAAGGTAGCTGTAATCTTTGTCACTGATGCCAGATCATAGATATCCTGCTTCAATACCGGATATTCTTTGTCATAGGTATGATATCCGAATGCTTTATGGTAAAATACTATGCCATCCTTGGCTACCAGAACTACACAACCCGGCATGGCCCTCTTTCTTATAGCATCGTCAACAATAGTATCTATTTGTGCCAGTTTATTACCATCTATATTCAACTCTTCCGGAATGGAATATTTTAACCTGAGGCCATTTTCCGTTTCGAGGCCCGTGGTTCGGTTAAATTGTTCAGTACATACAGGTAATGTACCTTTTGCCCCTACTCCGCCAAATATGAGCTGGGCCGAATAATCCTCCACCAATGGCTTATCTTCATATGACACTATTACAGATTTAAACAATCCTGAACGTTTAAAATAATTAATGGCATAAGGTGTTGCAAATAAATCCAGTATAACTGACTTTTGCGACGCCAGTGTTTCCAGAAAGGCAATTTCATTGGAAGTAATACCAAAATTTCTAGCCGGGCGCCAGCTGGTATGATGAACGCCTGCTATTATAAGGTTATAGCTGTGAAGTATTTTGATCAGGCTGTCTATCCTGGCAGAGTCTGCCATTTTATTAAGAAAATAACAATCTATATCATCATATAACGATAATGTTTCCTTAAACTGGTTTGTCTTGTCTTCTCCCAGAAGTACCAAAGCTATTTTTAAAGTGTCCAGGCGTTTGAGAGGAATAAGGTTATTTTCATTTTTTATTATGGTAAGTGCCGATTCAATAATTTTTCTTTGTAATAAACTGGCCTCAGAGGTATTTAACTTTTGATTTAAAGTCGGTACATCAATAGGTTTAACCCTTGTCAATCCTGCCCACTCCTTGGCAGCCAATATTTTCCTGCAGGAACTGTCAATTTGCGACTGACGGAGAAGACCTGAGGATATGGCTTCCTGTATACAGCTTAGCGATAGCTCCGGATCTTTAGGCATCAATAATATATCATTCCCTGCCATTAGTGCCTTAACTTCAATTTCCCCGGGACGATAGAATCCTGCTACTCCTTCCATATTTAGGGCATCTGTAAATATCAAACCTTTAAAATGTAAAGAATCTTTAAGTAAGCCTGTAACTACTTTTTTAGACAGTGAAGAAGCTGTATTTTTTGCAGAGTCTAAATTAGTAACGAAAAGATGTGCAACCATTATTCCCCCCACATTTTGTTTTATCATCTCACGGAACGGGTACAATTCAAAACTGTCCAGGCGGTTATAATCAAAATCCAATACAGGCAATGTTGTATGTGAATCAGCATTGGTATCACCGTGTCCGGGAAAGTGTTTGGCAATGGCTATAATACCGTTGGCCTGCAAGCCATTCATATAGGATATGCTTTTCCTTGCCACCTCATATTTATTGTCTCCAAACGACCGGTTGCTAATTACAGGATTATCAGGATTATTATTTATATCTACTACAGGTGCAAAATTAACATGTATTCCCAATGATTTTAATTGCCTGGCAATTTCATATCCCATTTTAAAAATAAGGCTGTCGTTATTTACTGCCCCTAACATCATCTGACGGGGAAAACTCATTGTACTGTCAAGTCTCATTCCTAATCCCCATTCCCCGTCTATTCCAATCAGCAAGGGTGTACGGGATATAGCCTGGTAGTAGTTGGTCTGCTGAGCCTGCCTAAACGGTCCCCCCTGAAAAAATACCAACCCTCCCGGCTTAATCGTTTTGATTTCTCTTTCAATCCTGTCCTGGTGTTTCTTATCTGAATCAGAATATGCAGCAATCATAAACAATTGAGCAATTTTTTCATCTTCTGTAAGAGTTTTGAAGACCGAATCAACCCAATGTGAATTAAGATTATATGTTACCCCGCAGGAAGGTTGGTTTATATTTTTCTTCGATGGCTTTTTATTTATCGCCATCGAAGAATAAAATACCAGACTGGTAAAAAATAAAATTATAAATAGCCTTAAAAAAGCGGGTCTCATAAAAAGTAAAATTACAATTACGCAAATATGCTACTAATTATAATAATTATCATTTAAAGGAGATCGTATTAAATAATTTTGTATTATTCTATTTCATGTGTCATTCGCTCAGTAGCTATCATATAGTATCTTGCGAAGTTCTCGTCTTTCATATATTCCGTTAACTTTGGCTGCCATTCTTTGGCTATTTGGGTAAGCCGTATCAGATTTTTATTATTATCAATATCAGTTGGCGATATCTTCTGAATCCCAATAACACCTATAAATTCATCCATCCATTTTTCATAGCCGGCCATAAATTCCCTCTGTTCAGAAGTTATTGAAATGCTTTCCTTATTATCATTTACTCCTGCTTTGATGGCTGTCGATACTGTCATCACCGCCCCAACTGATAATCCCAGATTACGAAGAAATTTTCTTCTGTTCGATTCATACTGGTCCATACTCTACTTTTTCTTTAATAATAACAACCAAATTAATATTCAATAGTTCATAAAACAAATATAAATAATTTGGCTAGTTTATTGTATCAGTTATACTCATTTGCACATCTGTAATTGGCACATATTATACTTAATCCGGCATCAATTTATTATAATCTCAGGCTCCCTGTAAAACACTGAATCTTCAGGTTCAATTGTATCCGGCACAGCTAAAAATTTTTTTGCCTCACCTGTGAGCTTTACAAAAGGTTGTAATTTTGCCGAATCCTCAGCAGTTATCTGGTTATGTTTAAGCATAAACTTACACAGCAATTTGCTGTAGTCACCATAAAACCCTGCCATTTCACCATTACTGACGAATGAATACCTGAAGCCTTTTGGCCTTGGAATAATGCTTGTAAGAAATATACTTTCCGATAAGCTAAGCTTCGATGGTAACTTGTTAAAATAAAACACCGAGGCAGGTTTTATCCCATATACCCCCGGACCCCATTCAATAATGTTTAAATAAACCTCAAACATCCTTTCCTTGCTGACAAGATGCAAATTTTCTATCATCCACACTATCAAGGCTTCTTCCAGTTTGCGTGAAATATATTTATTGCTGCGTAAAAAAGCGTTTTTAACAAGCTGCATAGTAATAGTACTACCTCCCCTTACAAAACGTTTAGCTTTAATATTTGCTACAACCGATTCCCTGAAAGCTTTTTGGTTAAAACCATGATGAAAGAAAAAATCCCCGTCTTCAGAAGTCAGCACGGAATATTTTAAGTAGGGTGAAATATCTTCAAGTGATACAAAATCAGGATTATCTGAGCCAACAATTATTGTTTTTACATATTTATCCTTATCATATAAATCCTGATGGTACTTCTGATTTAGAATCCTGAAATCCGTGACTCCAAATTTTTCTATTTCAAAACCTTTATTTTCTAATCTTGAATCAAAAATCAAACTGTCAGGGTTATCTAAATCTATGTATGTTCTTAAGCTATAAGCCAACCTGCCCTTAGTTACCAATCCTTTAAAATTTGTAAACAACCCCTCGGGAAAAGAACAGAACAAGATGGGTGCATCAAATTCCTTTCTTAAAAATTTAAAGGTAAAAGAGTGTTTTTCAGAGTGCTCGTAAAGGAAGTACGGCGAAAAAGAAAACTTGTTTACAGTAATGGACGATGTACTGTCAATTTCTATAAATCCTTTGCCAGTTTTCACGTTTAGATTTAAATTAGCCGACTTAGTGAAAACTGTATCATCACTTAATTTTGCATTTTTAACAGCCATATCCCTGATTTTTACCTGTCCCGAGAAAATCTGATGTTCATTGTCTCCTTTCATCATATTAATGGTTAATCTGAAAGAACCGAAACCAAAGACAAATTTTAACCATGCATTAGTGTAAGGAATGAAAATTAATGATGAATCGGGACGCGATACCGATAAGGTAAAATAGTATTTTTTCACATCAAGTATTCCATTAATCAAACAACGGTCCTTATCCGATTTATCTGAAAGAAATACATCCCCCACATAATTTGAATGGTGATAACTGAAATTTTCACAAAAAAACGATGAGCTATTAGTATCATTGGTATATGTAAACAGGGTGTTCCTGATTGTGATGATTTTAGGTATATGTTTTATAATATTATTCTGAAATGCATTTATCAATCCTGCAAAATTTGCAGTTTGTGAGTTATCATAACTTTTACTTTTATTGTTACCATTTATTTTGGTCTTAATTTGATATAAATTCCTGCCGGTTAAACTTATCTTAGTTTTATATAATTGTAATTCGTCCAAACGTATATGTCCTGAAATTACGGGTATCAATTTAGGGGATACAACTATTGAATCAGAATTAATAAATGTGTCCCTGTCATTTAGTACCACACATAAATTACTTATATAAAATGATTTGAATCCGGTAAAGGCTGCTTTGTGATAGCTTATCTGCATATCGTACCTTTTTTCTAAATACCCGCATTGACGGTAAAGCAGCTGATTTAATAAATTGTTTCTAAAAGTTACCCAGGCAAGAAATATAAGAACTACAACGGATAAAATAATAAGTACCTTCCTTCTCTTCATATTATTAAATAAAGTTGACAAATATATTTAAGAAAATTCTATTTTGTCGGATTTTTCCAATCATGTTTATTCATCTATGTCTATTTTTACATCAGTTATGCGAAAGGTTAGAAAATAGTTGAGTGAAATAAGTCAGATCGTTATTTTTAAATAGATTAACGTTGATCTTAGAGTTATATGTATTATAGGTACCATCTTCATTTTATGGGGGTGGTATCGTTGGATGTATAATATTCATTGTTAATAAAATCTATTCTTTTATGTAAAATTATTACACTTCTGTCAATAATTTTAAAATTATTTTTGCAGGTTTCATAAATCTGATATCTTTGAATTAAAATTACCGGCTAATCTGACTGTTAATTAACTATCCTGCTATTGCTTTACATTTGTTATTATTTATTATATAAATATTAATTTATAACGTATGTCTTCTACAACTCAACTATATCTTAAACCCGCGGTACAACTTAAAGATATAATAGATCATTATTGGTTTGTTGAGGTTAATGAAGGTAACAGTCAGCTAAAAACATCAAATTCGCAAATTCATCTCCCTACAAGTTGTGTCGACTGGTATTTTAACTATAACGACTCCACATGTGATTATTGGTTCGAAAATCAATATTTCAGGGTAGGTTGTAATAATTCAATATTAGTTGGTATAAGAAATATGGATAAAGTATTAAGAAGCAGCATGTTTAAAACACCTTTCAAGGGAATGCGCATAAGGTTTACAATACACGGTTTTTATAAATTATTTCTGATACCAACTAATGAACTATATAATAATGTTTATTTTGCTGAAGATGTCATTGGAAGTGAAATAAGATCCCTTCACGACAAAATGGAAATTGCCAAAAACCATGAAGAAAGAAAATTCTATTTAGACGAATATTTTATTTACAGAATAAATAAATACTCCCGCAAGAGTATTACAATTGATAACATTGTCAACAGTATAAATACTATCAAAGTTAATAATGGCAACATTAAGTTGCCTGCTTTACTGAAACAGTCGTGTAAAAGTGAGCGCAGTTTTGAAAGAGACATTAAATTAGTTGTGGGCATCACTCCTAAAGAACTGTGTCAGACATTCAGGGTGCAAAATGTCATCAGGGCATTAAATTTATCAACTAATGTCGACTGGCAGCAACTTGTTATTGATAATGGATATTACGACCAGGCTCACCTGATTAATGAGTTTAAAAAGGTGACATCCATAAGTCCTAACTGCTTTGTAAAAAATAAAAACAAGGAATTCACTGTAGCTATAAGTTTTCTTGTTTTTCTAACTGATGAGTATCTTAAAGAATTGGTAAATAAAGCAATAGTTAATTATAAAACTTTCTCTCCCGACAAAAACAGCATAGTAAATTATAGTAATTAATCGTGTACAAAAAATCAGCTTTTTTTACTGGATGGTTTTTAATAAGCCTTTCTATATCAACTTTTTGTCAACCTATGTAAAAGAATACAAAGCAAGGTTCAACATTGAACTGAAAGGGATTTCGATTCAAAATGAGCCGGACATATCAATAGATTATCAATCCTGTGTATGGAATGGTTCACAGTTTCTCATATTTATCAAAAACTACCTCGGGCCTGCTTTTGTAAAAAATAATATTACGGCAAAAATTATTTTCCCCGAAACAAGCAGTTTTCCGCTGATTTCCAGATTTGCCGACTCAACCATGAATGACCCCGAAACAAGGAAATATGTTGGCATTATCGCAACACATCAGTACGACCAGCCGATAAGACCGCAAAATGGTTTATTCCCAAAAGATACATTAGAAGAAACTTACACTCCTGCAAAAAAATACGGAAAAGAGCTTTGGCAATCTGAAGTTTCTTTTATTGATGGCAAACCAGATTATGGCATTCAGTTAGGTTTAGGAACCGGCTTGCTGATACACAATTCAATGGTGAAAGCACGGGTAAATGCTTATATGTGGTGGGCTATCCTGAATTCCTGGGGAGACAATGAAGGTCTGGCTGATTTAACGGGTAATACTTATACTTTAAGCAAACGTTTGTTCGCCTTTGGCAACTGGAGTAAATTTGTTCGTCCGGGATATGTAATGATAGGAATATCTAATACCCCCATAAATGGCGTTTACTGTACAGCATTCAAAAATCCGGTTAATGGAGAATTCGCAATAATTATGATAAACAAAAATAAAGAATCTGTAAGCCTGCCCGTTAAATTTTCTAATGTCAAAGTAAAGTCATTAACACCTTGGGTTACATCAGAAAAATATAACCTGGAGAAACAAAATAAAATAAACCCTTCTGAATCGGGTAAAGAATTTATCGTTAATCTTGAAGGGTACAGTATTACTACTTATGTTGGAACTACAAGGTAACCAGTCTTTTTAAATATTTTAGGATGAAACGAATAATACTGTTTATTCTATTATTTACCGGATTTAACTTTATTACATTTTATCTTAATGCACAAAATTGTTTTGATCATCGTGGTTACCTTGGATGGATGGTTGATTTCCGAAGGAGTCCTGTTATTGATAAATGGCCGTCAATTAAAATGGACTCAACAGTTTTAAATGATTATATTGAAACCCTGGATTTTTTAAAACGCCAGGGGATGAATGAAATCACTCCTTGGGGATTATTTACAGATGAGAATTGGGAACCTGAAATATCCAAAACCGTTACCCCGGAACGAAAGGCATTAATTGATAAAGTAATAAAGGCAGCACATGAAAGGAATATAAAGATTCTTTGTGGACTGGGGGTTTACAGCTGGGGCTTTGGTAAAATTATTAGTCTGTATCCGGAAGTAACTTGCAGTAATAATCCTAAAGTTATGGATTTTTCAAAACCACAGGCTTGGGAATGGCAAAGAAAAGTATTTGATTATATTATTAATGAATTTGATTTTGATGGAATTAGCATGCAAAGTGGAGATAAAGGGTGGTGCAAGTGCCCTGAATTTGAAAATATCTCTGCTGTTAAATACCATGCCCTCTTAAACCAAAAGGCTGTGCAGTATATCCGTTCTAAAAAGCCTGCTTATATTATAGGTATATGTAGCTGGGGTATTGATTTGCGCGACCCAAAGGACCTGGATGCCATACATGAGATGACGCGAAACGTTGATTATCTTATAGATGTTGGAGAAACAGCTGGCTTTACCGGCATTGAATACCGTCAGAAATTGATACGTGCTATAATCCCATGTGAATATGGGAACACAGCCATTCCAAACATAGAACCAATACAGGCCCTGCACCGTGATTCCTATTTTATTCCAACCACTTTTGCAACCTGTAGTCAACTAAAGGAGATTTATAAAGAAGGCGGCCGGGCGTGTGAAGCATATGCACGTACAAGAGGGAATTCAGGTGACAAAGTTACCATTGAAGTAGTAACCGCTTTATTATCTGATCCTTCCATGGATATAGAAAAAGAATTACGCAAAGTAATTAAAGATATTTATATACCTGCAAATGATAGGGTATTAAGTCAACTAACAGATATTTATGAACAGGCAGAAAGTTTATTTTTTCATTACATTCCCACTCTAAATACTTGCAACCAATATGATAAGGTAATTTTACTGGGGTCAAGGGATATGAGTACAAATTCTATAGAATATTTCAATAAAATGGATAAAAAATCAAAAGCTGATTATGTAACTTCTATTAAAGATTTGCTTGAAAAGACTAATAAAATAAAAAATGAAGTAGAAAATTCAGAAGAAATGGAATTATTACTTAGAAGTATATCCAATATGATAGTTCAATTGGAAAAATAAAATTTTAACTTATTAAATATCCATTTGTTAGTTTTTCTTAAAGTATTCAATAACAGCGTTTATATCCTCAGGCTTAAGCACAGCCTTGTAACTTTGCATCAAGCCTTTATTAAATCCTTTTACTATATCTTTGTCCGGATCAGTTATTGACGTTCTCAGATACGCTGTATCAGCTATTGTTTGCCTTTCTTTTCCATCTGTA
Organism: uncultured Bacteroidota bacterium; assembly: GCA_963766305.1. GTDB lineage: Bacteria > Bacteroidota > Bacteroidia > Bacteroidales > JAAUTT01 > JAAUTT01. The sequence goes on along the minus strand of CAVYAE010000024.1, from coordinate 134,888 downwards.
ATTACTGTAATTTTTGAATTGTACAATCCCTTAAACGATGGTCCTATAAGAGGGGAACCATCAAGTGAATGGCAGGCTGTACAAGCGTTCTGGGTAATTATTTTCAGTCCTTCACCTGCACTTACTCCTTTTCCTTCTTCCTTATTGAACCATAGGTTAAAACTATCCAATGGCATAACTTTTACCATCGATAACATATTCGAATGTGCCACTCCGCAATAATAAGAACAGAAAATACGGTACTCTCCTACATGATTTGCAATAAACCAAATGAAAGTATTCCTGCCAGGAATAACATCTTCTTTTAACCTGAATTCTGGAATCTCCATGCCATGGATAACATCTTTTGAGTTCATATCGAGCTTAACTGCCTTGCCTAATGGTACATACAGTACAGGTGAGTGTTTGCCGTTGGAATATTCAAAATCCCACGACCACATTTGTCCCGTTGTTTTCACTATCATGGCATCTTTAGGAGCATGCCTCATTGGAAGGAAGGCCATATAACCATAATAAAACATTACTAAAACAATTATTAATGGAATTATAGTCCATGTAATCTCCAGAGCATTATTCATCTTAATCTGTTCTGCTTTCGGATGTTTCGATTTCCTGTAACGTATAATAATATAAATCATTATTCCTGTTATACCAATCAAAAAGAAAAAGCATATGCCAAATATCAATTTATACGCAAAATCAACCCCCTCAACAAAATTTGATGCCTCAGTGTACATTGTTATTATTTTTGTTTATGCGTTTATTCGTTTTTTAGTTTATTCGTAATTTGCACATTTCCACATTATTCTCAGGTATAGGCATAATCCAGCAAAACTAACACCAGAAAAATAACAAACAGCAGAAAAACAAGCCCTACAAGCAATTTGATAAGGAAATTATCAAATTTAAGGTGCATAAAATAAATAAGTATCAAACCCGCCATTACGCATGTTACTGTTAAAGCTATGCCCACTGTCCAGGGATGTAAACCCAAATGAGTAACCAACAAGGATATGGCTGTGAGAATCAACAACACCACAAGTACCACAGCATATGTTTTATAACTGGTAATATGTTTTTCAGGTTCCATTGATTATGTTTTTGGTTTTATTTTTTTATCTCTAATATTAAAATATCCATTATAAAATTTAAAATAAAAAATCTAAAATTCCTTAGGTTACCAGGTACAATAAGGGAAACAGGAACATCCATATTAAATCTACGAGACACCAGTATAAAGATCCGTTTTCATGTAAAACATACCGGTCAGAGTTAATTTTACCTCTTTTTATTCTTACAATCACAATTGACAGTAAAACTATACCCACCAGCATGTGAAAAACATGTAAGCCCGTCATAAAGAAATAAAGTCCAAAAAATAAAATCACTCCATGCGTTTGCTGAAGCAGGGTATCTGATCCCGGGTATAACCCTTCTTCAATTTCAGTACTCCATTCATGATATTTGTCGAACAGGAAAACAATTGCCAATAATAAAGTTATCAGGATAAGATTTACTGCGAGCCTGGGATTACCTTTTTGTATAGCTGTAAGTGACATGGCCACTGTCATACTGCTTACAAGTAAAACCACGGTATTTATAGTACCTATAAACCCGTTCAGCTGCAAGGCGGCATCATGAAAATCACCGGGGTACATCCTCCTGAATACTGCATATACAAGGAACAACCCTCCAAAAAGGAGAAGCTCGGTAAATATAAATATCCACATCCCTAGTTTTGCACCATAATCATCCCGGTGTACGCTATGTGTTACAACATTTTCCATTATTTTTTTTGTATATCATTTATAGTTATATGGTTCTTCCGTTATTACCGGAATTGTCTCAAAATTCTCCAATGGAGGAGGTGAAGGTATTGTCCACTCTAATGAATTGCTGCCCCATGGATTGGCAGTGGCAGCTATTCCTTTCCTTGAAGCTCTGATAAAGTTATAAAACATTAATATCAAGCCAACAACTAATATATAAGACCCAATTGTTGAAATAAAATGTCCTGTATGAAACTGTGGAAGATAGTCATAATACCTCCTTGGCATTCCCTGTAATCCAATTATAAATAATGGGAAATACGTTATGTTGAAACCTATGAATAATATCACCCATGCAACATTTGCAAGCTTAATATTATACATCCTTCCGTATATTTTTGGAAACCAATAATGAAGACCTGCAAAAAAAGCAAAACCCATGCCCCCGAAAATTATATAATGAAAATGTGCAACTACAAAAGAAGTATCATGTACCTGTATATTTGTCGCCAAAGCTCCCTGCACCAAACCAGACAAACCTCCTACAAGAAAAAGGAAAATAAAGGTAAACACATATAATATAGGAGGTTGTAAATCTATAGATCCTTTATACATAGTTGTTACCCAGTTAAAAACCTTTATGGCGCTGGGTACTGCAACTATAAATGTAAGCAAGGAAAATATCCATCTGGCAGTTACACTTATCCCCGAGGTAAACATATGGTGACCCCAAACCAAATAACCTACTCCGGCAATAGCTATACTTGAATAAACTATAGCCTTATATCCGAAAATTCTTCTTTTTGTAAATGTTGGTATTATTTCAGTTACTACTCCCATGGCAGGTAATATCATAATATATACTGCAGGGTGAGAATATATCCAGAATAAATGCTGGTACAGCACCGGGTCGCCTCCCAGAGCAGGATCAAAAAACCCAACTTTAAACAACCGTTCAGCCACCACCATTAAAAGTGTAACTCCAACAATCGGTGTAGCTAATACCTGTATCCAAGCCGTTGCATATAAGGCCCATGGAAACAATGGCATTTTAAACCAGGTCATTCCTGGTGCACGCATCCGGTGAATTGTAACAATGAAATTTAACCCTGTAAGTATCGAGGAAAATCCAAGTACAAATGCTCCCAAAACAGCGGCTACCACATTTGTATGTGTATGTGTGCTATAAGGTGCATAGAATGTCCAGCCTGTATCCGGCGGACCATTTCCAATAAATTGAGATGTTACTGCAATTACAGCTCCCAGTATGTACACCCACCAGGAAAAAAGATTAAGTTTCGGAAAAGCTACATCTTTGGCTCCGATTAAAATTGGCAGGAAAAAATTGCCGAACGTTACAGATAATCCGGGTATAACTACAAGGAATATCATTATAATACCATGTAAGGTAAACATTCCGTTATAAGTTTGAGGCTTCATAATGGTTTCCCCCGGTGCGATAAGTTCTGTCCTCATCAATACCCCCAAAATTGCTCCCACTGCGAAAAATAGCATAATGGCATAAAGATAAAGCAAAGCTATTCTTTTATGATCCGTAGAAAATATCCATGCCGCCAATCCCTTGTATTTTCCCTGGTATTCAAGATAGCTGGGTTCTCCGGTATTTTGATGTATAGTATCTGACATTGTTATTATATTTCTTATTTAAATGTTATTTAACTTTTACACTTTTTCTTACTAAAAAAATTATAATAAATACTAAAATAAAAAAGATTATCAACACACCTGAAATTTTTGTCACATCCAGAGCATATCTCTTCCCCTGGGGATCATAGGAAAAACAAAATTCCAAAACTCGGTTAATTGTAGGCCTGGCCAGACCTTTTTGAGCTTCTACAACAGCCATTTTCAAATCAAAGGGCAGGTATGTAACTCCATAAAGATATCTTGTTATTTTACCATTTGGACTTAACATAATAATGGAAGCAGGATGAATGAAGTTTAAACCCGCACGTTTAAACCTGAAACCGGCTGCATTAGTTAGTTTATAAATACTTACACTGTCTCCTGTAAGGTATATCCAGTTATCTTCATGTACCTTGCTATTACTTGATAAAAATATTTGTTTTTTGTGTTTAGCCAATGCAGGTGTGTCAAAATGATCAAAACTTACTGTAATAATCTGGTAATCTTTTCCTAAAACAAGATCAGACTTTCCTACAACATCCGACACTCCTTCAAGTACCCTGTTACACAAATTAGGACAATTAAAGTACACAAAAACCAGAAGTGTAGGCTTATGAATCAGACTCCTTAATGTAACATCTTCATTGTTTTCATTCCTGAAATGCAGATCAAGAGGTATTATACTGTCAAGATGCTCAAATATTCCAACTTCACTCTCAATGGATGGAGCTGAAATCAATGATTGCGAACGGGCAACATTTGCTGTTAATAAAAACAATAATATTAATTTAAATAATTTCATGGTAATGAGTTATTTATTTACTTTTTTTAGCTTCACCAACAGTATTATAATATAAATAAGGAATCCCCAGATGCCAATCACTACGAATGAATAACTTAGCAATAGCCACAAAGGTGCTTTTGCCATAACATTCCACATTGCACGGTTAGCTGTCAAAGGTGGTTTATCTGTGGGTATTCCTATTGCCATGGTATCCTTTTTCTCTGTTTCGTTACCACCTGCATTTACTTTCGAAATAATTACTACATTTCCTTTTTTATCTCCAGGCAAATCCTTTGGAAAATCAAAAAAAGCAATACCCTGGTCATTTGTGGTGGACGACTCTCCTAACTTAAGATTACCAAAATAACGTTTCACAAACAATCCTATCTCTGCTCCCGCAACCGGATTATTAGTTTTATCGGTTAGCAAGGCTTTTATCTGGCCGGAAACTGCAAGAAAGGAAAGAGTCAGGTTAATATCCCTGACAGCTGAAGAAGCTACAGCTTTGTTTTCAGCAGAAGGTTGAACATAGCCTTTATTAAAACTCCTGAAATAAGATATAACTTCCCACCTCTGTTCTTCAGTTAATACATCCTTAAACTGAGGCATGGCGCCTCTTCCGATTGTTAACTTATAAAATAAAGCTCCATCAGTTTCTTTTTGAAATTTATCAGAAGCAGGGTCTCCGGGAGAAGGCACAAGACCTTTATTATATGTACCTTTTGAAGGTTCGCCATGACAAATAACACAGTTTTGCTTAAATACTGATTCTCCTTTACTTGCAGTCTCAGAGGTAAAAATAAAAGGACTTTTCTTGTCTTTTTTATCCTCTGGCACAACCCACTCCTGAGCGGAAACCTTAATCATTAAAAAAATACCGGCACAAATTAAAAGCAACAGATTCAGTTTTTTCATAAACTTTCAGACTTTTGATATTCACTTTCATGTATGGTTTCAAGTACTGGAATTATAGGAAATATTTTTGACAGTATTGTAATAATCATCAAAACCAAAATAAACGATGCCAGTGTTACTGCAATTTCTATAAATGTAGGAGTGTAAAATTTAAAGTAATCCGGTACATATTGTATAGGTAAAAATGGACGTTCCATTGTAGGAACCACTATTATATATCTTTTAAACCACGAACCAATAAAAACACAAAGAGCTATCACCAGCATGGGACGAGGTTTTCTCATCTGCTTAAAGAGTAATAAAACTATAGGTAATATGAGACCAAATATCTGGGCGCTCCAGAACATTATGCCATATCTTCCGACAAACAGATCCAGGAGGTGAGCCGAATCAGCTTTTTCAAGTTTATATCCCGGAACAAGGAATTCATTTATATTAAAATAAAGGTAAACCAGAGAGACCAATACCAATAATTTACCCATATTATCAAAATGATCATCAGTAATATAACTTCGCAATTTAAAATTATTACGATAAAAAAACATTGCTATTATAATTGAAGCGCAACCTGTAACAAAGGCTCCGGTAACAAAATAAGGACCAACAATGGTACTGTTCCATCCTGCACGCAGGGTAGATGCAAATAGCCATGAAGTTACAGTGTGTATAGATAAAGCTACCGGAATAATCAGTATAAGCAGGATTCCCATAGACTTCTGAATAATGCCCATTTGAGTTGGATGGTTCTGCCAGTTAAGAGCCAGGGTTTTGTATATCCAACGTTGCCACACAGGTGCTTTTTCAAGTTTTTCGTGGCAGATAACCAAATCCGGAATTAAAGGCAAATACAATAGTAAGGCACTAATGACAACATACGTGGTAACAACAGTAATGTCCCATAATATAGGTGATTGAACCCTGCCATGAATGATAACATTTAATAACCTTTCCGGACGACCCATATCGGAAATAATTACCAATCCGGCTACAGAAGCAAAGGCAAGTGCTATTATTTCTGCAATCCTCGTCAGTGGCGTTATCCATTTAACACCTGCCAATCCCAGAACGGCACTTATAAGCATACCTATAAGGCTCGAAGCAACGAAAAACACAAAGTTGGAAATATAAATACCCCAGGAAACATAATCACGCATTCCTGTAACACCAAGTCCAAGCCTTAGCTGAATGATGTAAGCATATAAGCAGGCCAGTAAGGCTAAGGTAAGAAAAGTCATCCAGATATAAAATCCTTTGCCAAATCCGACAGGACGAAGCAAATCATATTTAATCTTCTCGGCTAAATTACTTTGTTCCATATTTATTTATTAACTATTAGCATGTTCTTCAGGAAAAGGGAATAACCTGTTTTTAGGTGGTAAATAATACACCCGCGGTTTGGTTCCTAATTCTTCCATTAGCTGATAACCGGCATTATCCCGTAAAAGTTTACTTAATCTCACAGTTTCCTTTGTAGTGCCATTGGTAACTGCATCTTCATTTTCATCCCCAAAATAATAAACCCCATTGGGACAAGCTGAAACACAATAAGGAAGCTTACCTTCTCTTATAAGGTCCGAGCTGAATAAACACTTACTTACTGTTCCTTTCTTTTGTGGAACGTTTAATTCCACATCGTATATTACATCCCGTTGTTTTTTAGTTTGATGATCAGTTTTATCAACTACCATTTTGTCACTGGCATCTAATGGGTCAAGCCAGTTAAAAATTCTTGCCGAATAAGGGCAGGCAGCTATGCAAAACCTGCATCCTATACAACGTTCATTATCAATAAGCACTGGTCCGTCAGGTCTCTTAAATGTAGCATCTACGGGACATACAGATACGCATGGCGGATTATCACAATGCTGACATGGTTTAGGCATATAATATGGTGCAGTATTCTCAGCATCCTGAATTTGTAATGTATTTATATGATACTGGTCTGGTTTAAGATGATGAGCACTCTGGCACGACTGTATGCATTTCCTGGCATTACGGCATTTGGCCAGATCAATCACCATAACAAATCTCTTGCCAGGAATACCTTCACGTCCACGCTTCTGGTTGGCTCTCAGCAACCTGGAAGGAGTATTTCTCAGGGAACTTTTATCAACCTCAGCAAGTTGCCCTTTTTCAGTAAGAACTTTTATTCTGCTGCCTGCTCTGTTTTTGGATTTCTCAAAACGAAACCCTGTATATAATGCCGTACTTCCTGCTATTACACCGGAACCGATCAATCCTAAACTTTGTAAGAATTTTCTTCGAGACGGCCTGCTATTTTCCTTTTCTTTCTTTTCCATAATGATTCTTTTAACAATTAAAACTCTTTCTTCTTTTACCCTGGATTAATGGTTAGGAATTAGAAAATTAGGAGATATCTAACAAAACCGACACAATATAATTAAAAAATCAAATCAATTTATGATTCATTTCTAAAATATCAGCACTTTTACTACAGTTTAATCACATTTTAATATAAATATTTACTCTGCAACATGTATTTTTCTGAATGCATTTATAGCTGAAAACTTTCCCAGTACAAACAGTAAATCATATTTATTAAGGATAGTTTCTTTTACCGGGTTCACCACATAACTGCCATCATATCTTTTTAAGCCTATGAAATTAAGATTACCCTCACTTCTTAACTGCAATTGCCCTATTGTAATTTTCTCATTATTAATTAAGTATTTACATTCAATTTCTTCAAGCTGAATATCCTCATGTTTTTCAACCATCAGATAATCAAGAAATTCAACTATATCAGGCTGCGCAATCATACGCGCCATTTGTTGTCCGCTAATTTTATCAGGCATAATTACATGTGAAGCGCCGGCGGTTTTTAATTTCTTTATAGTATTAAAATTAATAGCCCTGGAAATAATAGTTATGTCTGGATTAATCTCGTGAGATGTAAGTACAACAAAAAGGTTCTCTTCATCCGTGGGTAATACACTTATCAAGGCTTTTGCCCGCATTATACCGGCACGGATAAGCACCTCATCACTTGACGGGTCGTCCTCAATATAAAGAAGTGAACTCTTTAAAAGAATTTCCTTAACCTTGTTTTCCCTGCTTTCAATAACTACAACCGGAATTTTATGGTTAAAAAGTTCTTCTACTGCCTGGGTTCCATTTCTGCCGTAACCAACGACAATAACATGGTTTTCAAGTTTATCAATTTCTTTTTTCACTTTTGAAAGTTTATAATAATTACGAAATACTCCGCTTACAATATACCTTGCTAAGGTTGTTGCTGAATATGCAAAAATACCAAAACTGAAAATAATATATAATGAAGTAAAAATCTTACCATTCGGGGATAAAGGATGAATCTCGCCATAACCTACAGTGGTAACTGTAATAATAGTCATGAAAAACCCATCCAGGAAAGAATAACCTTCAATTAAACAAAACCCTGTTATGCCTATAATGACTGTAATAGCGATAAGCATAAGAGAATAATATACAGGTTGTAATCCTTCCAGTTTCATTTTCAATGTCTTCCCTTAAGTATATTTACGACATCTTCAATTCGATAATTTTTAGCTGTCAGCAATACCAAAAAATGATACATCAGGTCGGCAGCTTCGTTCAAAAACAGTTCATCATTATCATCTTTAGATTCAATTATCAGTTCTACTGCCTCTTCCCCAACCTTCTGTGCTATTTTATTAATACCTTTTTTAAAAAGTTTTGTAGTATATGATCCTTCCGGTAATTCAATCTTTCGTTTGTCAATTATATTCTGAAGCAATTTTAGAAAAACAAGGTCATTTGCATTTCTTTCGTTAAAACATGTATCGTTGCCTGTATGACAAACCGGACCACGGGGCTTAACCTTAATCAATAAGGTATCGTTATCACAATCTGGGATAATTTCAACAACATCCAGAAAGTTTCCGCTTTCTTCACCCTTGGTCCATAACCTGTTTTTGGTACGGCTGAAAAATGTAACAAGTTTTTCCTTTTCGGTTTTATCCAGGGCTTCCTGGTTCATAAAACCCAGCATAAGCACTTTATCAGTAGTACAGTCCTGAACGATAGCCGGTATTAATCCGTTTAATTTATTATAATCCAAACTCATTATTTTTAATATAAATTTATAAATTATATTCTTACTGTAATGCCATTACTTGCAAGATATTCTTTAAGGTCAGGAATTGCAATTTCCTTATAGTGAAAAATACTGGCAGCCAACCCGGCATCTGCCTTACCAATTGTAAATACTTCCCTGAAATGTTCCATACTACCTGCTCCACCTGAAGCAATAACAGGAATAGCAAGATTGTCACATAAATTAGCTAATGCCTCATTGGCAAATCCCTTTTTAACTCCGTCATGGTTCATAGACGTAAACAGAATTTCACCTGCACCTCTGTTTTCAGCTTCTTTGGCCCAGCTGAACAATTCTTTTCCGGTAGCTATCCTGCCGCCATTTCTGTATACATTCCAATAGTTATTTTCAAATTTTGCATCTATAGCAACAACAACAAATTGACTACCAAATCCTTCTGCCATTTTATCAATTAATTCCGGATTTAATATTGCTGCTGAATTAACTGATAATTTATCGCATCCGGCCGATAACAGCACTTCAGCATCAGTTAGTTCATTCACTCCGCCTCCGACAGTAAAGGGAATGTTAATATGCCTGGCAATTCGTTTGACCAGATCAGCCATAGTTTTGCGTTTTTCATGGGAGGCTGTTATATCCAAAAACACTAATTCGTCAGCTCCCTGTTCGGCATAAAAAGCACCAAGCTCAACAGGATCACCAACATTTTTAATATTTTCAAAGTTTATCCCTTTTACTGTTTGGCCATCTCTTATGTCCAGACAGGGTATAATTCGTTTTGCCAACATGGAATTAAGCTGTGGATTTTATATTAATTAAAAATTATAATCTGTTACCAGTCCTAAGCTCTTTGATCCGGCACGCCGGAATAAAATGAAATGGAACAAATTTGTTTCCTAAGAGTCAACAGTGATCTCAAATCAAAAACCTTTCCAGATCTTTAAGTGTTATTTGTCCTTCATATAAGGCTTTCCCAATTACTACCGAGAAAAGTCCTAAATCGTTTAGTTCCTCTATTTCTTCTGTTTTTGTTATACCTCCGCTTGCAATTATATTTAAAGTAGTAAATTTTCCTGCCAAATCTTTATAAAGATCCATTGAGGTTCCCTGCAACATTCCATCTTTGGTTATATCCGTACACAAAACATATTTTATGTTATTAGCTCTGTATTCTTCAAAAAAATCAAAAATATCCCTTTCAGAAATGTCCTGCCACCCTGACACTGCAATCTTCCCTTCTTTAGTATCGGCACCAAGTATAATTTTTTCCGGTCCATATTTATTTATCCAATTTAACATTAACCGGGGATTTGTGACTGCAACACTTCCAATCGTTGCCTGGTCAGCTCCACATTCAAAAATAATGTTTAAATCGTCTCCGGATTTAATACCTCCGCCGTAATCTATAAATAAATTAGTATTATTCTTAATGCTTTCCAATATATGATAATTTACTACATGCTTCTGCCTGGCTCCATCCAGATCAACCAAATGCAAATATTTTATTCCGTTATCTTCAAACATCATTGCAACATCCAAAGGATTATCATTATAAATTTTTTTCTTTGAATAATCACCCTGGGTAAGTCGTACACACTTACCATCAATTAAATCTATTGCAGGTACTATTCTTATCATAACTTTAAAAAGTTAGCAAGAATTCTTGAACCTGTTTTACCACTTTTTTCGGGATGAAACTGTGTTGCGTAAAAATTATCCTTGTGCAGAGCCGAACTGAACGGTTGGGCAAAATGCGTGACGGCGGCAGTATATTCACCTAATTCTGCATAATAACTATGTACAAAATAAACATAACTGTTTTCAAGTGTCGTGTCGAACAAGTCAGATTTTAATCTGGTGATATTATTCCAGCCCATCTGGGGAACCTTATATATGTGTTCCATTTCTTTGTCAATACTGAATTTCTTTACTTTCAGGTTAAATATCCCTAAACATGTGGTGTCTCCTTCTTCAGAATGCCCGCACATTAACTGTAATCCCAGACATATGCCCAAAACTGGTTGTTTAAGAGAAATTATAAGTTTATCAAGCTGATGATACTGCAAGTACTTCATAGTACTATACGCCTCTCCCACACCAGGAAATATAATCTTGTCAGCCGATTTAATGCTTTCATGATCAGATGTGATTACAGGTTCTATTCCAAGTCGTTGCAAAGCAAAAAATACGGACTGGATATTCCCTGAATTATATTTAATTATTACTACTCTCATAATTTTTTCAACTGAATATCACTGTTCTGTTATTATAAACTAAAATCTTTCTTTGCAGATGTGCATAAATTGATCTTGAAAGAACTATTTTTTCAAGATCCTTACTAAATCGCTTGAGATCCTCAATTGAATCTGTATGGCTGATACGGGTGACATCCTGTTCAATAATTGGACCGGCATCAAGATTTTTTGTAACATAATGGCTTGTAGCACCAATTATTTTTACTCCTCTTTCATACGCTGAATTATAAGGGTTTGCCCCTGGAAATGCAGGAAGAAATGAATGGTGTATGTTAATTATATTATTTGGAAACTTTGAAATAAAATCCTCTGATAATATTTGCATATATCTCGCCAATACTATAAAATCTATTTTTTTTTCTTTTAAAAGGTTAATTTCAATCTCTTCCTGTTTGGACTTATTCTCCTGACTTATTTCAAAATAATGAAAATCTATTTCAAATCGTTGGGCAACTAAAGCCAAATCTTTATGATTGCTGATAATAAGCGGAATTTCTACTTTCCAATCACCTGATTGATAACGTGATAAAATATCATAAAGGCAATGGGACAATTTCGATACAAATATTGCCATCCTGGGAACCTGGCCTGAAAAATATACATTAAATCTCATACCGTACCTGTTGGCTATTAATGTATTAAAATATTCGTGTATTTTTTCTTCTGGAATAACAAAGTTTGCAAGATCCCATTCTATTCTCATAAAGAACTGCCGGTTTTTATGATCTACATGCTGTTCCAATGAAACAATATTACCTTTGTTCTCACTTATAAATTCAGTAACCTTTGCAACAATACCCTGTTGATCAGGACAATGCATTAGAATTATTACAGTACTTTTTACTTCATTGTTATTGGTCATTGCAGTGATTATTTACAACATTCCTTTTGTTGAAGGCAAGCCATCGTCAAACACGTTTCTTCGGATAGCATTTTTAACTGATCTTGCAAAAGCCTTGAATATACTTTCAATTTTATGATGTTCATTTGTACCATCAGCTTTTACATTCAGATTCATGTGTGCAGCATCACTCAGGGATTTAAAAAAATGATAGAACATCTCTGTTGGGACATCCCCTATCTTCTCCCTCTTAAATTCAGCTTCCCAAACTAACCAGGATCTGCCTCCAAAATCAAGGGCGACAGTAGCCAGGCAGTCGTCCATAGGTAATACAAATCCATATCTTTCCATACCTCTTTTGGTACCAAGAGCCTTGAAAATAGCTTCTCCAATAGCTATGCCGGTATCTTCAATTGTATGATGTTCATCAACATGTAAATCACCTTTTACATTTACTGTAAGATTAATTCCTGAATGTTTAGCTATCTGATCCAGCATATGATCGAAAAAACCCAGACCTGTTGAGATATTTGAATTTCCATTACCATCTAAATTCATTTCAACGAATATTTTTGTTTCCCCAGTTACTCTTTCAACTGTTACTTTCCTATCCGCTGCAGCAAGATAACTGTAAATTTTATCCCAATCATCTGTAATTAATACACATGAGGTTTTGATATTTTCATCTATATCAGCCATAGTAAGTTCATTACTAATCAGTATTCCCTTGGCACCTAAATTTTTAGCCAATATTATATCTGTTATCCTGTCTCCAATAACAAATGAGTTCTCAAGGTCATATTCATCCGAAAAATACTCCTTCAGCATGCCGGTGCCAGGTTTGCGTGTAGGTAAATTATCCTGTGGAAAAGATTTGTCAATATGTATGGCATCAAAATAAACTCCTTCATTTTCAAAGGCTTTTAAAATTTTAGCCTGCACAAGCCTAAATACCTCTTCAGGATAAAAAATTGAACCTAATCCGTCCTGATTGGAAACAATAACTAATTTAAAATCAAGGTTTTTCCTGATAAAGTACAAATTTCGGAAAACTCCCGGGTAAAACTCAAGTTTATCAAGTGAATCAACCTGATAATCCATTGGTGGTTCTTTTATCAAGGTACCATCCCTGTCTATAAAAAGTACTCGTTTTGTCATAAGTAATTTTCCTTTTCGAATTTTGCCAAAGCATTTAGTAAACTTATATTTTCGGCATTACTTCCAACTGTAATCCTTAAACAACCTTCACATAGTTCCACCTTTGATCTGTCGCGTACAATGATCTGATAATCTGTTAAATAAATATACAATTTTCTGGCTTCTTCAACTTTGACAAGTAAAAAATTAGCATCAGAAGGGTAAATCTTCTTAATAATTTTAAATTCATACAATTTATTTTTAAGAATTTCCCGTTGCAAAATAATTTCTTTTACCCTTTTATCCTTCTCATTAATATTCATTAATGATTCCAATGCAATTTGTTGTGATAACTTGTTGACATTGTAAGGATATTTAATTTTATTAAGTACTTTAATTATATCTGCTGAGGCAAATGCTGTACCAATGCGTAATGCAGCCATACCCCAGGCTTTGGAAAAGGTTTGAAGAATTACAAGATTCGGAAAATTTGGCAAGTAATGTAACAATCCAGGCTGTCCTGTAAAATCAATGTATGCCTCATCAACCATTATCAATCCGTTGAAACTCTCAATTAATTTAATAATCAAATTATTATCCAAAATATTACCCGTGGGGTTATTTGGCGAACATAACATAATAATTTTTGTGCGTTTGTCCACTGACTTTAGTATAGATGAAATATTAATGGAAAAATCCTCGTTAAGTAAAACAGATCTGAATTCTACAGCATTAATATCCGCAGCTACCTTATACATACCATAGGATGGATGTATAGACACAATATTATCTGAATGGGGTTCGCAAAATGCCCGTATAAGCAAATCGATTGCTTCATCAGAACCATTTCCTATAAATATTTCTTCGGGTTTTACACCTTTAACTACAGCAAGCCTTTCTTTTACTTTTAACTGGGAAGGATCAGGATAACGGTTATAAGGATCATTAAAAGGATTTTCATTGGCATCAAGAAAAACTCCTGTTTCGCCTCTAAATTCATCACGTGCCGATGAATATGGCAAAAGGTTCTTTATATTTTCGCGAATGATGTCATCAAGATTAAACATGATTATTATTCTTATGTTCATTAACTATTGCCTTAAGTCGAATTGAGACAGCGTTCCTGTGTGCTCTCAGTTCTTCTGCTTCGGCCATAATCTCTATAGTCGGACCAATATTAAACAACCCGTAAGGGCTTAGTTGCTGAAAAGTTACCTTACGGGTAAAACTATCCAGATTAACTCCGTTATATCCTTTTGCATAACCGGCAGTAGGTAGAGCATGATTAGTTCCTGATGCATAATCACCTGCACTTTCCGGTGAATAATTTCCAATAAACACTGAACCTGCATTAATTACCTTTTCAGCTATTAATGTTGCATTACCCATTGCTATAATTAAATGTTCAGGAGCATAATCGTTGGTAATATCTAACAGTTCCTCTTCTGTACCAAGAATAATGGCCTTACTGTTCAATAGTGCCTTCCTGGCAATTTCTTTCCTGGGCAATGCTTCCAGCTGAATATTTAATTCTTTGTTGATAGGTTCAATAATTTCTTCACAACAGGTAAATAATATAACCTGACTATCTGCACCATGTTCAGCCTGTGAAAGTAAATCCGCAGCAACAAATGACGGAACACAGGTGGCATCAGCCATAATAGCTACCTCCGAGGGTCCGGCCGGCATATCTATAGCTACACCGTGCATGGCTGCGAACTGTTTGGCGGCAGTTACATAGAGATTACCCGGACCAAAAATTTTATTAACCTTTGGCACAGTTTCCGTACCAAAAGTCATGGCCCCGACAGATTGAATACCTCCGATCTTAAAAATCCTGTTTACCCCGGTCAGTTTAGCAGTATATAAAATGGCAGGATGAACCTTACCCTGATGGTTGGGAGGTGTGCAAAGAATAATGTCACTGCAGCCCGCTAACCTGGCTGGGATGCCGAGCATTAAAACTGTTGAAAACAATGGAGCTGTTCCACCAGGAATATACAAACCAACTTTTTCAATAGGAACAGATTTTTGCCAGCACAAAACTCCCGGCGTGGTTTCTATTACCTTACGAACTACTGTTTGTGCCGAATGAAACTTTTCAATGTTATCTTTAGCTACAAGAATAGCCTTTATCAAGTCACTTTCAACAAACTTTTCAGCCTCATTAAACTCTTCTTCAGTTACTGCAAATTGTTCAACTTCTACGTTGTCAAATTTTAGTGTATAGTCTCTTACGGCTCTGTCTCCTCTCGCTTTAATATCATTTAATATTTCCAGAACAACCTTATTTACAACATCATCACTTAATGCCGGCCTTTTAAGAATTTCAGTCCAGGTATCCCTGTCCGGATATTTTATAATGTTCATATATTTTATTTAATGTTATCTTAAATTTTTACTCCTGATTCTGCTACACTATCATCTTTTCTATAGGTATTACCAAAATACCCTGAGCTCCGCATTCATGAAGCTGATCAATAACATTCCAGAAATCGGACTCCATAATTACTGAATGAATAGATACCCATCCATCTCTTGCAAGGGGCACAACAGTAGGGCTTTTAATGCCAGGTATAACAGAAGTTATAAGTTCAATTTTTTCTACAGGAGCATTCAGTACAACATATTTGTGTATGTTAGCTTTTTGAACTGACCTGATTCTGAATAAAAGTTTTTCAAGTATAATATTTTTCTCAGCAGAAAGATTCAAATTTCCAATTATGACTGCTTCGGATAACATTACTGTTTCCACCTCACGCAAACCATTACTTATTAATGTGCTTCCGGAACTTACAATATCAAAAATAGCATCGGCCAGGCCAATTCCCGGTGCAATCTCAACAGAACCACTTATTTCATGAATTTCCGAATTTATATTATTTTCATTAAGATAATTTTGAAGAATCCTGGGATATGATGTTGCTATTCTTTTGCCGTTAAAATAACTTAACCCATTGTATTCTATAGCTCTTGGTATTGCAAGTGATAACCTGCACCTGGCAAAATTCAGTTTTTCAACTACCCTGATGGGAGATTTTTTTTCATAAATTACATTTTCACCTACAATTCCCAAATCAGCAACTCCATCAGCTACATATTGAGGTATGTCATCATCCCTTAAAAACAATATTTCTACAGGAAAATTTGAGGATTTTGTTATTAGTTTTCTGTCGGCTGTATTGAGTGATATCCCTGCTTCTGATATCAATTCAAGTGACTTTTCACTCAATCGTCCTGATTTTTGAATTGCAATTTTTAATTCATTCATAAATAAATTATATTTCCCATTGTGACATTAAATAAAAAAAGGCTTGCAAATCTGCAAACCTAACATCCATATATGATCAATAATCTGCAAACCAATACCTATTTCACCATATGATGATGAATTTTATTATTTGCAGGACTAACAACTTGAATCATATAAATAAGTGTTTAAAATACAATGTTACGTATATTTTTTAAACACTCCAAAAATTAACTTATAAATCCTTAACTAAAATGTTTTGATGAGATTTTTCTATCAACCTTACTAAGTCCTTGTCTATGGACTCTAGTTTTAATGCTGTTTTTGAAGTTTTCTCTATTGGATAATGATGTCCCGTTTTATCTAAACATTCATTTATATACGCTATTGAAAAAATATCTACACTTTGGGCAGGCTGATAGGCAATTAAACCAGGTTTTTCTGTAATAACTTCAGATAATATTCTTCCGTTTACCAGATTTAAAAGTATGGACGATAAAATCCTAACAGGCAAATGAAGATTCTTGGATATTTGCAATTGTGTTAATGGTTTACCTCCCTGATTGAAATTTATAATTACATGATGCGTTACAACTAAGGCTATTATCCTTTGCGAGTAAAAACTCATATTAACAGCCTCGTTTTCAAATTCATATATATTTGTATTTTGAGTAGCAAATGTAATTTTTGCTCCTAACAAAACAATTAACCAACTAATCTGTATCCAGATAAGAAATAGTGGAATAGCAGCAAAGCTGCCATATATTGCATTGTTCTTTGAAACTCCTATCTGAAAATGAATATATGCCATTTGAACCAGTAAAAACGCTGTTCCGGCAACTATTCCACCTATAAGTGCGGATTTGAACTGAACTTTTGTATTAGGCATAATCAGATAAACTAACGTGAATAAAATAATGATTAGTAAATAAGGAATGGTTTTAAGTATAAAAAATAAAACAGGACTGATTACCTGAAGTAGTTCAATATGTTTACCCATATCGACCAATTTGTCATTTACTGCAATTGCGGTAATTAATAAAACAGGTGAAACCAACATGATGGACAGATAATCGCTGTACTTGCGAAGATAGGTCCTTCCTTTTTTAACTTTCCATATATCATTAAAGGCACTTTCTATATTGCTTAGAACATTTGTAACAGCCCATATTAAAAGTATTATACCAATACCTGCTATTAATCCGCCTTTAGTCCTGGCTAAGGTTGCATTTGAAAAGGTAATTACCTGATCTACCACTTCAGAGTAGCCTTTATAAAAAGTAGCGGAATTACTTACGGAATTATCTACCAGTTGTTGAATCCAAATATTTAAATATTCTTTAACCTTGTCCTCTAAAAATTTATCGTAGCCAAAACCTTTAGCTATACCAAAACCTAAAGCAAGAACCGGAACAATTGATAATAAACAATATAAAGTTATAGCTGCAGCCCTTTGCTGAATTTTATCCTCATAAAAACCTCTTAATGAAATAATTAATACTCTAATCAATTTGATAAAAAATGCTTTCCCAGCTGAAAATTCATTAAGGTTCATACTCCATATTCCTTTGGTCAGGAAACTCCGAATCCGAAAAATATTATTTACCATGGGCACATTAATTTTTCAATACAAATATACTTTTTCAGACAAAGGGATTAATTTTATTTTTTACATTGCTTAAAAAATTATGGAAATTAATATTCTTCATTTACTGGAAGGCGCCAAAAACGCTAAGGGATTAACAGTGGTAATTGATGTTTTCAGGGCTTTTTCAGTATCCTGTTATCTTTATGATAAGGGTGCAAAAGAAATAATATCTGTTGGGGATATTAATCTGGCATATGAACTGAAAAGGGAACATCCTGAATATGTGCTTGTTGGTGAACGACAGGAAATGATTCCTCCTGGCTTTGATTTTGGAAATAGCCCTACTCACATAATAAAAAATGATTTTACAGGAAAAACTATAGTACATACGACCAGTTCTGGTACCCAGGGACTTGTAAATGCATCAAATTCAAGTGTCAGGATTACAGGAAGTTTTGTAAATGCTCCGGCAATAGTACGATTTATTAAAAATCAAAATCCTGATATAGTATCACTTGTTTGTATGGGTTATGCCATGCAACATCCAACTGAAGAAGATACATTCTGTGCTGAATATATAAGGGATGCTCTCCAAAATAAAGCTGTTGACTTTGAAAGTATGAAGGAAATAATAAGAAGCACAAGTGGCAGAAGATTATTTTTACCTAACAATCAATCTTTTTCACCATCCACAGATTTTGAACTATGCACTCAGCTTGGAATATTTAACTTTGTATTAAAAGCTGAACAATATAATCATCTATTGAAATTAACAAGGATTAATTCTTAATCTTATAAACAGACTGAAAATTAAAATTTACCTGGTAACATTATAAACATATTCAACTTCTTTCATTTTAACAAAACGTTCTGTCCAAAGAACATTTGAACTACTGTCTTTATATGATATAAAATAAACATCATCAATTAATTTTGAAAGGTCCATATTGTTAAAATCTTTACAAATATGAACCTTTGAACCTTCGAGGTTAAAAACTTCCGCTCTGATTTGATTTGTTTTCATAGTAGTACAGTATAAAATTATGCATCTAAATTATAACAATTTAAATCCTTACAATCGTCCTGACGTATGATATACCTTACAAGTGAAATTGATTTATCTCAACCATTACCTATTGCATTTTAATTTTTTTTTTTATATGTTTGTAGGTTTAATTCACAAAATTAAACTAACCTTATAGGTAATTTAATGTAATTCAACTGTTTATGAAATCAATAGATTTTCAATTAACATTCTGATTTTTTGAATTCGTTTATGCCTATATTTAATTTAATTCTTTTTTTTCTAAAAAACAAGCATTTATAATTTTATATTTTCAATTTTCAATATTGATTCTTCAATCTTAAATCTTCAATTTTCAATATTGATTCTTAAATCTTAAATCTTAAATTAATCAGGCAACTTTCCTGTATCTCCAAACAGCCAGAGAGAGCATAATTATTCCATATAACACGAGGGCACCAATTTCTTTAATAATATCAGATATACCTGAGCCTTTAAGCAAAATCATTCTAATTACCCTGATAAAATAAGCAATTGGATTAATTATATTAACCTTTTGTGCCCATTCCGGCATGCTTTCAATAGGTGTAAAAAGTCCGCTCATCATAAGGAACACAATCATAAAGAAAAAAGCCACAAACATAGCCTGCTGCTGTGTATCAGCAAGTGTGGAAATAAAAAGTCCAATTCCCAATACTACAACCAGGTAAATTGAAGCAACAAAAAATACAAGACCTATGCTTCCAACAATAGGTATATTAAATAATAATTTCCCTACCGTCATTCCAAAAGCCAGTTCAATAAGGGCAATAATCCAAAATGGCAGTAATTTACCTGCAATAAACTGGTATTTATGAATTGGAGTGACATTAATCTGTTCAATAGTACCTAATTCCTTTTCACGAACAAGGTTTAATGATGATAACAGTAAGGCTATAAGAGTTACAAGTAATACCAAAACCCCCGGTACCATAAAGGTTTTATAATCAAGCTGAGGATTGTACCAGTACGAATTTGTAATATCAACAGATGAAGCGGGAAGAACTCCCTTTGCAGGTACTCCTCCCCATTTTACGATGACAGAATTATTATAATCATTTATAATGTTTAAAACATAATTATATGTAAGTTCACCGGCAGTACCATTAATTGCATTAATAATTACCTGTACTTTGGCACTGTTATCTTTCACTAAGTCCCTTTCGAATTTGGAAGGAATCTGCAAAACGACATCAGTTTTATCATTTTTCAATTCTTCTTCTCCCTGATCCATAGAAAAAGATGTATTCTTAATTACAAAAAATGGTGAGCCTTTAAATTTATTTATCAATTGACGCGACGTAGAGGATAAATCTTTATCAATTACATACATATTTATTCTCTTCATTTCCATCGTAGCTGCGTTTACAAGGATAATAAGTTGAATAACAGGCATCAAAAATACCATTGGTAAAAGTGCACGGTTTCTTCTCAACTGAATAAATTCTTTCCTGACGATATATAGAATGGTTCTCATTTAATTTATATTTTCTGTTCCCGGTTCTTACTCATACTTTTTATTCCAATCTTATCTTAAATCTTCTGTAGCTGAGAAAAATAAATAAACAGGTCATTGCGGCCAGCACAAGTGTTTGAAACCAAATGTAATAAAACCCGGTGCCTTTAAGCATAATATCTTTAATTATAACAATGAACCATCGCGGTGGAATTACCTGGCAAAGTACCTGCAAAATCCACGGCATATTGGATATGGGAAAAATAAAACCTGACAATAATATGGTTGGCAACATAAGTGCCAGCATGGATATTACCATGGCAGTCTGCTGGCTGTTTGTGGAAGAAGAAATAAAAATACCTAAAGATAAGGCCATTATAATGTAAAGAATGGTTTCGGCTAAAAGAAGTATAATACTGCCCTGCACCGGCATTCCAAATACAAAATTTCCAAGGAGAATTATTACGATTGCATTTAAGAATGATAATAATACATAAGGCATTACCTTACCCAATAGTATCTGAATAGGTTTTAACGGTGATACAAGTAAAATCTCCATTGTTCCCAGTTCCTTTTCCCTTACTATTGAAATAGATGTCAGAAGTGCTGAAATTAACATCAATATCATAGCCATAATCCCGGGAATGAACATATATACTCCCTTTAACTCTTCGTTATATTTCATCCTTACTTCGGTAACTATCTGCATAGGAACCTGAACTCCCGGGTTTGATTTAGATACATAATCCCTTACAATGGCTGAAGTATAATTGGTAAGAAGGTTTGCTGTATTTGCGTCGCTTGCATCAGTTAGAATCTGCAGATGGGCTATTCCATTTTTTTTCAATTTATCAGCGAACCCGCTTTCAAAAACAACAACTTCCTTTGTATCTCCTTTTTTAAAAACCTTTTCAATTTGTGAGGTGCTCTGCAGGTAACCATCTATTTTAAAATATCCGGAAGATAATATTTTAAGAATTACTTCACGGGTTACATTATCTTTTGAATAATCCAAAAATGCAACATTAGCATTTTTTATTTCGTTGGTAACCACAAACCCAAATAAGAGCATCTGAGCTATTGGCATACCAAATAAAACCAGTAAGGTTCTCTTATCACGAAATATATGGTAAAATTCTTTTACAACAAATCCCCAAAATCGTTTCATTTCAAAAAAAAATTAAATTCTTGGTTACTTCCTGGCTATCTTCTGAAACACTTCATCCATATTAGCCGAATTATATTTTTCCTTTAGTTTTAAAGGTGTGTCCAAATCAGCAATTTTTCCGTCTACCATTATGGATACCCTGTCACAGTATTCAGCTTCATCCATATAATGGGTAGTTACAAAAATTGTTATTCCCCTGTGGGCAGTGTCGTATATCATATCCCAGAACTGACGCCTGGTAATAGGGTCAACTCCACCTGTGGGTTCATCAAGAAAAACTATACCTGGTTTATGGAAAATTGCAATGGAGAAAGCAAGTTTTTGTTTCCATCCTAAAGGTAAGTCCCTTATTAATTTATTTTCGGTACTTTCAAAACCCAGCTCTATCAGCAATTCTTTTGTCCTTATTTTAATTTCTTTTGCCGGAACATGATATATACCTCCATAAAACCTTATATTTTCCTTAACAGTCATATCTTCGTAAATAGAAAATTTTTGACTCATATAACCGATGTTTTTCTTGATTTTGTCCCGTTCAGTGTAACCATCAAATCCTGCAACCTTCATTTCGCCTGAAGTTGGTTCCAGCAGTCCGCACAACATTTTTATCGCAGTTGTTTTACCAGCTCCGTTTGCACCAAGGAATCCAAATACTTCCCCGCGGTATACATCGAAATTAAGATTATCATTGGCAACAAAATTCCCGAATTTTTTAACAAGGTTACGGACTGTAATTATAATTTCTTTATTACCCATTTTACTATTTGTTTATGGTCATTAACGCAATAAAACAATCCTCTATCCCCGCATTAATGGGCTCTATATGTATTTCAGAATGTCCTTTTCCGTTAAGGTAATTCTTAAGTTCTTCCCTGACCGGACTATCTTTTTTACTCAGGTAATGAAGGTATTGGCCAAAAATATATACACTCTTACAGTCCTGGTGTTCTGATAAGTCATGTTTGAGTTGATACATATTGTCAGAACGGATAGCTAACAGCTGACCTTTGAATCCGGAGGTAATGCCTTGCGGATTATCAATCTGCATTATATTACCCGATTGAATAAGGGCAATTCTGTCACACAACCCGGCTTCATCCATATATGGGGTTGAAACTACAATTGTAATCCCTTTATTTCGGAGGTTTTTTAACATTTCCCAGAATTCTTTTCTTGAAACGGCATCCACGCCAGTAGTTGGTTCGTCAAGTACCAATAATTCAGGTTTATGTATCAAGGCACAGGATAAAGCCAGTTTTTGTTTCATTCCACCGGATAATTTCCCCGCCGGACGCTTTTTAAATGGCTCAATCTGAACATATATATCTTTGATAAGATCATAATTTTCCTGGATTGTGGTTCCAAAAATTGTAGCAAAAAATGAAAGGTTTTCTTCAACTGATAAATCCTGATAAAGAGAAAACCGGCCAGGCATATATCCAATATTATTTCGTATTGACTTATAATCCTTTACAACATCCCATCCATTAATCGTCACTGTCCCTGTATCAGCAAGCAACAAAGTCGTTAATATCCTGAAAAGTGAGGTTTTACCTGCTCCGTCAGGACCGATAAAACCAAATAACTCATTTTTCCTTATATCGAAAGAAATATCATTCAGAGCTTGGGTATTACCGTAGGTTTTTGATATATTTCTGGCTGTTATGAACATGGTTGAGGACTATTTGTGTTCGTGTTAGTTTCCCGGTTTATTTGTTTATAAAGTTTATAGTGTTTAAGAGGTTTTAAATTAGTATTTCTTAAAGTGCGAATCCTGATTCTAAAATCTGGGTTCGCAAACTAAAACTTCACCTCACCGGGCATTCCAATTTTTAACCTGCCGTCATTTTTTACATTTATTTTCATGGCATATACAAGGTTTACCCTTTCATCTCTGGTTTGAATTATTTTAGGGGTAAATTCTGCCTGGGGAGAAATCCAGCTTATAATTCCTTCCATACTATCCAGTCCATTATTATTATTATCTATTAATACTGTCACTTTTTGACCTGTTTTAACAGATGAAAGTTGAGTTTCACTTATATATACCCTCAGAATCATCTGATCAATATCAGCTATTTTATACAATACCCTTCCTGGTGTTATTATCTCTGAAAGTTCAACATACTTTTCCAGTACAGTCCCATTTATAGGATTTGTTATTTTGCTTCTGTTTATTTGATCCGTAACCTGGTCTATTTGCCTGTTTATAGCAATTATTTGACTGTTTATAGCACTGGTTTGTGTTTTTATAGAAGCTATTTCGCTATCTATGACATTTATTTTCCCATTTACATCATCCAGCTGTTTTTCAGGTACAGCCTTATCCTTTAATAGATTTTCAGTTCTGTGCTTATCAATGAGCAAGGTCTTTTTCTGTTCTTCCTGTACACTTATTTGAGAAAGTATATTTGTCAGCTGATCTGCTGTTGCTTTACCCTGGGCGATTAATTGCTCTTTCCTTAGTGATAACTGCACTGTGTCAATTAAACCTGTTATATCCCCGGCTTTAAAGGTTTTACCTTCATCCACGTCAAATTGAACTAATTTTCCCTGAACTTCAGAAGCTACATTGACTTCAATGGTTTCGAAATTACCATAGGCATCTGATTTACCTTTACGGTCAGAACAACTAATTGTCAAACAAGTGGCTAGTATTAATATTGATGTAGTTCTCATTATATATTGTTTTTATGCGTTTATCTGTTTATGCGTTTATCTGTTTATGCGTTTATCTGTTTATAAAATCAAAATTCAATACCTCCCCACTGCAAGCATATAACTTGTTTTTGCTTGTACAAACTGAATTTTATGGGATACATAATTAATTTTAGCTGAAGTTTCGTTGTTAAGGTCAACAAGATAATCTGTCGCTGTTATAACACCATTGTCCAGTTGCGAAGCAGATGATCTTGTAATCCTGGATCTAAGTTCAACTATCATTGAATCGCGCTTGAGCGCTTCTTCAAGTTTTTTTATGTTGGCAAGTCTGTTTTGAATATCAATACTTAAATTTTTATCAAAATTCTCCTTCTGGGTATTAATCATATCTTTTTGTACATCCAGAACCTGCCTGTCGTGTTTGTTTTTATCCCAGTCGAAGAAATTCCATTTAAATGTTACTCCTATTATATAGTATGGTTCGAAATTATTATTAAGAAAATTTAGTCCGGGCCTGCCATAACCTCCTTCACCAAATACAGAAATTTTTGGCATTATTAATGTATGAGACAATAGCTTACTATTTTCAAGCTGTTGTGACTGTAACTCAAATAAATGATATTCTGGTCTGGCATTTTTGATCGTATCGCTGACCCTGGCGTCCGGAAGACTAAATGTAGCTTTTTGTATTGGTTTACTCATCAATATAGATAAAATTGCCAGTGAAGAGTTACGGTTAATTTCAATTTCAGCAAGTTGCTGTTCTGTTTTGAGGCGCTCCGCCTCGAGTATATCCCAGTCTGAAGGTGTCAATGCCCCATTTTCAACTGACGACTTAACCACTTTTTGCTTTTCATTTATTTCATGTAAAGAATTCCTTATCAATTTTTCATCTTCCTGAAGACTTAATAGCAGAAAAAATACATTGTTCACCTGATCCCTTATTTTGAAAAGGTCAACATCAACCTGCTGCAGGTTAGTTTGAAGTGATGCATTTTCAAGTAATTTCTGAAAATGGGTTGAACCACCATCATAAATAACCTGGTTAATATCTATCGTTGCTTTATACTGATCTTTATCCTGTGAAAATGATACAGGATGTCCCGGCAGGGGTAAGTTAATGCTGACAACATCCGACTGGTAGGTAGCCTGCCCGCCAATATTCATCTGAGGCAGCAAATTGGTTTGTATACTCTGAAGTTTTAGTTCTGTTATCTTCTTCAACAGATCCTTATCTTTTGCGGAAGGATAATTCCTTACGGCCTCATCCTGACAGTACGACAGGTAAAGAATAGTATCGTTTTGACTATAAATTTCAATATAAAAACTACCTAATAAATAAGCTATTATAATAACCCGAAATAAGATTGCTTTAAATTTAATGTTCTTCATATTGATTTTATTTTATTAAAATAGAATGAAATATAAAATCTGTGACTTCTTTTTTTCTCAAGTCAAGAAACGCCTGAAACTTTATTTTATCGTTATCAAAAAAAACTCCCTGAATAATAGGTCGCGCCACAAAAGGAAATATGCATAAAGCCAGTATATTGACCATTAACTGAGCAGGTTCCACAATACGGACAGATCCTTTTCGGATTTCATTCGTCAATAATATTGAAAATTTATTAAATGCGTCAGTACCTATAATATGTTTACTTAACATTTCAGTTATATGAGCCGGGTTTCTGTTTAATTCATTAATAACAAATTGAGGAATAAAAGGATTTTTTAACAGTACATCAATATATGTATAGATAAAAAACTCAATTTTTTCGGTTATAGATTTATCAGACTCTATGAATACAAGTACTTTAGGAATAAATTGGCTAAATACCCTTTCAAAAATAGCATTGAACAATTTTTCCTTTGTACGGTAATAATAATGGAGCAATGCTTTGTTAATCCCTGCAACTAATGCAATTTCCTGCATCCTGGCCCCATCAAAACCTTTTTCTATAAATACTTTTCGAGCTGCATCAAAAATTATTTCTTCAGTTGATTTTTCGTGTTCTGTCATTTTTAAACTGTTACTTAAACCATTCAGTTAAATTAATTGGTTTAACTGAATGGTTAAAAATAATAATTATTAATTGTAAAACAAAATTCTAAATAAAAATTTTAACCTATTTACATATTATCCATGGATCATTTGTTCGGACCTGGAAGTCTTTGATTTTAAGTTTTAGTTCTTCCAGAATACCAATATATAAGGGGTTTGATGATAAATTTACAATTTCTGCCGGATCATTTTTAATGTCATACAATTCAAATTCAGGCCTGTTGACAAATTCATTTAAATGCCTTCCCAATATTAAAGAATCACTGTTACTAATAATATCTGACCAGGTTGCTGAAGTTTTATATTTATCCCCCATATTATATGGTAACTTCCAGGCAATATTCCATATCAGCTGATAGTTTCTGTTAATTATCGATCTCATTGGATAATAAGATGTTATATCATCAAATGTGTGTGATGCATATATTTCATCCCAACCAGAAGAGTCTCCCTGAACCAGCATTTGTTTTAAAGATCTGCCCTGAATAGAGTTATCACTGGGTAAAGCTCCTGAAAAATCCAGAATTGTTGGCATAATATTTATACATGAAACCATCATTCGTGAGGCTTCATTTTTTTTATGAATATAAGGCAGTTTAACTATTAATGGAAGTTTTAAATCGTTTAGGTATAAGTTATTCTGTACTCCGGGAAATGATGGTCCGGTAGAAGATAAATATATAACCAGCGTATTATCCCACCTTTCATTTTTATGTAAAATAAACATCAATCGACCTATACCCAAATCTAACCTTGTTACTGACTGTGCATATTGTGAATATTCCTGGTGCGATCCTTTAAAATCAGGTATATAGCCTGGAAAATTCATCTTATCAGGATTATAGAATTTGGGAATTACTCCATCATAACCTTCTTCACGGTTCCCGAACCTGTCTGATTTTACCCCTGAAATGTCAATATCTTCATAACTTCTATCAGGGTCGGCAGGACAAAACAACAGAAAAAATGGAGATTGCCTTTTTTCAGCAATAAAACCCGTGCAGTTTTCTGCCATAGTAAAAGTATTCCTGTAATCTGAATTCTGACCAATGATATTATCAAATTCAAAACAACTGTCATCCTGCAAGGGAAATATTCCGGTTCTTGCAGTTCTGTAGCCTGCTTTTTTTAAATACCAGGTTAAATTTTTTATATCCCCGAAGACAGAAAAATGGTTTGCTCCGAAAGCCTGTCCATACTGTCCTGAGGCATGGCCATACATGCCCGTAAGTATGACTGCAAAATTAGAACTCCTGCACGCCGATACATCAAAAAAGTTATAGAACCTGATACCTTCTGAAGCCAGTTTATCAATGCTGGAGGTAGAAACACTTAAATTACCATAACAACCTAAATCAGTTACTCCATGACCATTTGCAACTATTAAAACAATATTTGGTAATTTTTTTGCCGATGAGTCCTCTACCTGAGAAAAAACTTTCAGGTGTAATGTCAAAAATATAATCAATAAAAAAATCCGCACAACAAATAACAAATAACAAAATCAAAATTTTTATTCTACAGCTTTTTTTGTTTTTCGTTTTGGTTTTTCAGGAACACCCTCCCTTACTTCCCCATAAATATACAATGAATGGTGCGATGGCTCAAAATTATTCAATTCACAAGCAGTTTGAATAATTTCCTGAATCCGCGGATCACAAAATTCAATCACCTGCCCTGTGCGTGAACAAATTAAATGATCATGCTGAGTGCATCTGTAAGCTTTTTCAAACTGGGAAATATTTTTGCCGAACTGATGTTTAACTACAAGGTTACAACTAAGTAAGAGATCCATAGTATTGTATAAAGTAGCTCTGCTTACCCTGTAATTTTTATTTTTCATATATATGTAAAGAGATTCAATATCGAAATGATTATCTCTTGAATAGATTTCATCAAGTATAGCATATCTCTCGGGAGTTTTTCTATGACCTTTTTTTTCAAGATATTCTGTAAAAATCTTTTTTACAGTTTCCTTTGTACTGTCATCTACCATATATTTAGTCTAATTAAAAATAATATTCAAAAATACTATAATTTTTACAAAAACAATTAACAACTATATACTGATAGATACTTACTCAGGCAGGTTTTCAACCCTGCTTACATGTTCAACACCTTTTGTATTTAAAAGATTGGCTATAAGATTATTAAGATCCTTCGCATTATGTACATACAAATCTATAGTACCTTCAAATATTCCATCATGACTGGCCAGATCGATAGCTCTGATATTTACATTAAACTCCTTACTGATTATATTTGTAATCTGGTTGTAAATACCAAACCTGTCTATTCCCCTTATTGATATTCTGGCCAAAAATGATAATATCTTGTAAGTAGTCCATTTGGCCTGTATGATTAAATTAGCATGTGCTGATACCACTTTAACAGCATGCGGGCATCTGGATTTATGTATTATTACTTTGTTGTCATGAGCATTTCGGTGACCAACAATGTCATCTCCCGGTATAGGGTTGCAACATTTGGCCAGATGGTAATTGGCCTCGGTACCATCAGGATTTTCACGAATTAAAAAAGTTGATTTAGGATCGATATCAATATCATCACTAGTATTGGATGATTCTATTTCAATATTTTCTTCTTTCCTGGGAATTACCTTTGTCAGTTGAAGTTCCCAATATCGTATCCACTTATTCTTTGTATTCTTTTTTAATATTTTAACTACGTCGTCAAGATTTATTATTCCACTTCCAATCTTACTGTAAAGCTCATCTTTAGATACAACTTCATAGGCGGGCAATAATTTTTTAAAAATACGTGAACTTGGCAACAGGTTCATTTCACTTAATTTATTCTCGAGAATATGCTTCCCTATTTCTATCCTGTTCTTAATTTCAGCTTTAATAGATGCTTTTATGGCCGTTTTAGCCTTGGCTGTAACAACATATTCAAACCACTCTCTCTGTGATTTCCTTTTATCCGAAGTTACAACTTCAACCTGATCTCCACTGTTAAGTACATGGTTTAATGGGACAAGCTTATGGTTAACTTTTGCTGCAATAGCTGAATTACCTATCTCAGAATGAATTTCATAGGCGAAATCCAGTGCCGTGGCATTTTTGGGTAAGGTTTTAATATGACCTTTGGGCGTGAAAACCTGAATTTCAGATGAAAACAAACTCATTTTGAACTCATCAAGAAACTCTAAGGCATCTGACTGAGGATTGGCGAGCATTTCGCGTATACTCTTCAACCATTTGTCCAGCTCCGATTCCTGAGTACCTGATCCTTTATATTTCCAGTGTGCTGCAAAGCCCCGTTCTGCAATTTCATCCATTCTTTTGGTACGAATCTGAACTTCTATCCATTTACCACGCGGTCCCATTACAGTGACATGTAATGCTTCGTACCCGTTGGCTTTTGGTGTACTCACCCAATCCCTTATACGTTCAGGTTTTGGCATATAAATATCCGTCAGGATTGAATATATGTTCCAGCATTGGGTTTTTTCAGGTAAATCATCCGAAGGATCAAAAATTACTCTTATTGCAAGCAAATCGTATACCTCTTCAAATGGTACACCTTTATGCTGCATTTTATAATATATGGAGTATATCGATTTTGGCCTTCCTGATATTTCATAGGATATATTATTTTTATCAAGTGCCTGACGAATTGGGTAGGTAAATTCTTCAATTTGCTTCCTTCTGTTTTCTTCAGTATCATGAAGTCTGTTAACTATTTCATCATATATTTTAGGATGTCTGTATTTAAGACTAAGATCCTCCAGTTCGGTTTTTATAGGATACAGACCTAACCTGTGGGCCAGCGGAGCATACAGGAAAATGGTTTCACCTGATATTTTGATTTGTTTATATGGTGGCAATGAATCAAGGGTTCGCATATTATGTAACCTGTCTGCCAGCTTAATAAAAATAACCCTGATGTCATCAGATAAGGTCAATAACATCTTTCTGAAATTCTCAGCCTGCAGGGAAGAATTATTGTCAAATACTTCAGAAATTTTAGTTAACCCGTCTACTATGGATGCTACCGTTCTGCCAAAATTTGTTGCAATAAATTCAAGGGTATAATCTGTGTCCTCCACTATATCATGTAACAGAGCAGCCACAACTGACGTAGTCCCCAAACCTATTTCCGTAGCAACTATTTTGGCAACGGCTATAGGATGCAGAATATAAGGTTCACCAGATTTGCGTTTCATTTCTTTATGAGCTTCATTTGCAAGTTCAAATGCCTCAATAATCAAAGTACGGTCCTCATCACCTTTTATCCTTCGGTTACATTGGGCCAGTAAATCGTCAAACCGGTCAACAATTAATTTTTCATCCTTTTCAGTCAGAACTCCAATCATAGACACATTACTTTATAATACAAATTTAACCATTAATGCCCTCAATTATTCTGCATAAATTAAATTTTATAATTTAAACTTAATTATTTACGGATATATAAGGGAAAAGCTACCCTTTTTATAAATTTTTTCTCCATTATCGGAGGTATATGATATAAAATAGACATATATTCCTTCCGGGGCATTTTCACCTCCTTTTAATTTTCCATTCCATCCCTGGTGAGGATTATCCGTCTCAAAAAGTTCACCTCCGGACCGGTTATATATTGTCATTTTAAATTCAAGTGGTTCAAAAGCAAACGATACAATAAACTCATCATTTATACCATCTCCGTTTGGAGTAAAGGCATTCGGAATAAATATATCCGAAGCCATATCCGCACAAACTGTAGAAGATTTGCTGCTATATATATTTCCTGTGCTGTCAGGATTTGAAACAGCAACAATATAGTAGCAAAGGTTACCTTTGTTGTTTTGACCTATAAGAGTAGTAAGGTTGTCATTATATTGAGTTGCCTGGTTAAATGAAACCGATTGAATATTTTCAGGAGGACCATCTCCTATGGCCCTGTATATATCATATTGCTTCACACCCATATACCAGCCTTCATAGGACGGCCAGCTAATGTCAGCAACATTTGCATTTATTGAGACTTTTGGCACGATTGCTGTTATCAGGTTGGGAATAACTGCAATTGAATCGCAACGGGTTAACGGATAAAGTTTATAAT
The DNA here is from genome assembly GCA_963766305.1 of uncultured Bacteroidota bacterium. Taxonomy (GTDB): domain Bacteria; phylum Bacteroidota; class Bacteroidia; order Bacteroidales; family JAAUTT01; genus JAAUTT01. The sequence continues at coordinate 103,144 of CAVYAE010000024.1, read as the reverse complement.
ACGCAGTATTGTTGGCAGTATCAACAATATCAACTGTTCCATTACCTGAAGATGTAAGAGTAAGATTAACCTCAGGCTGAAATGATCCGTTAATTTTTGAACTTTTAAATAGAATATATTTTGCAGCCTGTGTATTTGACTCAATTAAAAACTTTAAATCTACCACATTTCCATTATTGTAATCTGAAGAAATTCCCTGAATAGAAGACGGTAAGCCGTTTGGTTTAATATAAATACTGTCTTTATAGGAAGTAGAAGTTGTTATTCCATCGCTGTTAGCCGCCAATATATAATAAGAATGAACCTGGTTACTGATTCCATAAACGTTAAATTCATTTTCATTTACGGGTATACTGTCTATTAATTTTTGCCAGTTTCCATTCAGATTTTCAAAAATTGCATAATTGGATAAATTATTTCCCCATCCTACATATGGATTCCAGTTTAAATGTATTACAGAATTGCATGAATCATAAGTACAGGATAAATAAACAGTACGGTGCGATGCGGGAAAATTACTTTGTTCACCAAAAGAATCTACAGCAAACATAAAAAACCATACCGGTTTGATCTTAACGGAATCATAGGAAAATGAGGCTGAAGTTACAGATGGATCGTAAATTACGGAATCTGCATATGGCAATCCGTTACCTCCCCAGCCGGCATTGGCATAATCATCTCTTCTCTGTACAATATAATACATTTTCAAATGAGGTGAGGAACTGTTTATCCAGTTTATATGCACAATACCAGTTATTGGATTCACACTGACAAATTGTATCTGAGGCGGGTCAGGAATCTTCTGCCCAAATAAATACATTATATTGAAAATAAAAACTAGTATTATTGCAGTAGCTCTCAATAGTTGTTTATAAGTATATTTGTAAATAAAGGTCATTTGTAAGCATTAAGCTGCAAAACTTAACATCTTTACAAATCACATCTGTAATTTTTCAAATTTGTACATTACCCGTCTATCCTTCCAACTACTACCTCGTAAAAGGAAGACGGATCCAGGTATTTCTCAGAAAGCGATAAAACCTGTTCAGGGGTGATACTTTTAATAGTTTCAATATATTTATAGTAATAATCGTATCCGAAATTATATTCCAGCAATGAAATGAGGCTTTCGGCCTGGGTAAAAGGTCCGTCAAACATACGTACCAATTCACCAAGCATGTAGTTTTTTACTCTTGCCAGTTCAGACTCCGTTATCAATACTGTACGTAAAATTTCAATTTCATTATAGATTTCCTTTACAGCCTGGGCTGTAACATTAGTATTAAGTTCTGATGCAATTGAAATATAACCTGAATGTAATAACGTAATAAATAAGGAATTTATTCCATAGGTGTACCCCTTGTCTTCCCTTATTGATTTCATAAGACGCGAACCGAAATAACCACCCAGAATGCAATTTACAATAGACAATGGGATATAATCAGTGTGTTTTTTACTGAACATTTCCTTACTGATTCTGATTGCATTTTGCACTGCATCAGGCCTTTCAATATATATTTTCCTTTCTGTTTCAGGTAAAACCCTATAATTAATATCTTTAACCGCAATTGTATTGTTCCAGCTTTCCTTGCCAAAATATTTGTCAATAAGAATAATATCCTCATCTGTAATAGCTCCCGAGGCAATTATAGTACATCTTGCAGAACTGTAAAACTGCCTGTAAAATTCAGTTATACCTTCTCTGGAAATATTGTCAAAATCGTCTTCAACAATCATATATCCATACGGATGGGCATTACCGTATATCATCCTTGCGCTTTCTGACCTTGCAATATTTCGCAACTTGGTTTGTTCTATAAGAAACTGTTGTTTATGTTTTGTTTTAAACTGGGCAACCTCATGCTCCGGAAATACAGGGCCTTTAATTATGTTTTCAAGCAATATCAATACCTCGGGTAAATATTTACTCATTGTGAAAACTGAAATATATGCAAAGTCTTTGTCCAGATTATACCCCAGAAATGCACCATAATATTCAACCATATCTGCAATTTCGGCAGAGGTATATTTCTGTGACCCTTCTATAAGTAAATGATTTACTGCAAATGCAGTGAGAGGGGAACTTTGAAACCAGTTACCTGCCTCAAACATAAACTCAATTTTAACAAGTTCAGTATTTTCAGAATGAATCTGATATAATGGAACTCCATTACTTAGTGATGTTTTCTGTGCTTTAATTATATTAAAGGATTTTATATCACTTATTGGAGGTGCAATAGTCCTGTCAATTATCATAATAAATTATTTGTCTGAAAGATAAAAAATAGTAGAACAATTTGATTCCTTAAAAACTGTTTTAGCATTATTGCATATATCATCCTGATTAATAATACAGTATTTTGATGTTTCATCATTTAATAATTCTGCATCACCCAACATTTCAAAATAGGAAAGTCCCATTGCCTTATTTAATATATTGGCATTTCCCTGCAATATAGTAGTTTCAAACCTGTTTTGAACTTTTCGAAGTTCTCTTTCACCTACTTTATTCGCTTTAACAGAATTTATTATTTCAATTATTTCCCCGTCGGCTTCTTCTATGTTTATACCGTCCATAATTTTACCTCCTATAATAAGCAGCCCGGGATCAATATCTCCTGTTACAAATGCATTTATTTCACTGAATATTTTCTTTTCCTTAACCAGACTCTGATATAACCTTGAAGACTTCCCACCGGATAAAAGGTCTGTAATAAGGTCACTGACATAATAATCCTTGCTTAACCTGTCCCGTATATGCCATGCTTTATAAATGGCATCATAGGGTACTTTGCGATATACGGTTATTTTTCTTCCTTCAGTCTGTTCAGGTTCCCTTTTATAATTTCCCGGAATTACTAATCTCTTTTCAATATCACCAAACCATTTGTTTACAATATCATAACCCTTCCCGGAGGATATATTGCCTGAAAGAGTAAGTACAGCATTATTTGGTGCATAATGGGAATAAAAGAAATTTCTGACATCCTCAGAATTTGCTTTCTGTATATGTTCAATATTTTCACCTATTGTTGGCCATTTGTAAGGATGCCTTTTAAATGCCAATGGCCTGATAAGAAGCCATATATCTCCATATGGCTGATTTAGGTACCTCTGTCTGTATTCTTCTATAACCACATTTTGCTGAATATTTAATTTTTCTTCAGAAAAATCAAGTTCAAGCATGCGGTCTGATTCTATCCACAAGGCAGTTTCAATATTATCAGATGGTAAAGTAATGTAGTAATTTGTAATGTCACTTGTAGTAAAGGCATTATTTTCACCACCAACCATCTGCAAGGTTTCATCAAATGAACTTATGTTTTTAGAACCCCCGAACATTAAATGTTCGAACAAATGAGCAAAGCCGGTCTTATTTGGCTGTTCATCCCGCGAACCAACCTTGTAAAGAATATTAACCGCAACCAATGGTGTTGAATTATCCTCATTTATAATCAAAATTAATCCGTTATCGAGTACAAACCTGTTATATTTTACCATAAAATCTCTAAGTATTTACAAACATACAAATTTATCAACATCCTGAATAAATAAATTTTATTCCCTTACCTTTGACTTCTTAAAATTGTATTAAATAAAAATTTATTTACGTGTGAATACGTATTTATTTGTAAACTCTGAGCATTAATCGAAAATATAAAATATAAAATTAAAAATGGTAAAGGACGAATTAATATTTAAATTAATTGAAAAAGAAAAACAACGTCAATCTAACGGAATTGAACTCATTGCATCTGAGAATTTCGTAAGTGAACAGGTACTTGAAGCCATGGGTTCATGCCTTACAAACAAATATGCTGAAGGTTATATTGGTAAAAGGTATTATGGGGGATGTCAGTTTATTGATGAAGTTGAAGGTTTAGCAATTGAGCGTGCTAAAACCTTATTCGGAGCTGAATGGGCCAATGTTCAGCCCCATTCAGGGGCACAGGCAAATGCAGCTGTAATGTTGGCTATACTAAAGCCTGGAGATACCTTTCTGGGTTTTGACCTTTCCCACGGTGGTCATCTGACTCATGGCTCCCCTGTAAATTATTCAGGTATCCTATACCGTCCTGTGGCTTATAAGGTAAAACCCGACAGCGGATTAATTGATTACGATGAAATGGGGCGGATTGCGGAAAAGGAAAAACCGAAATTAATAATTGCCGGAGCTTCAGCTTATTCGCGTGACTGGGACTATGCCACAATGCGTAAAATTGCCGACAATACAGGAGCTATACTTATGGCAGATATTTCTCATCCGGCAGGTTTAATTGCAAAAGGCCTACTGAATAACCCATTTCCACACTGTCATATTGTAACAACTACTACACACAAAACATTACGTGGTCCCAGAGGTGGTATGATTCTAATAGGTCAGGATTTTGAAAACACCTGGGGACTTACCACTAACAAAGGTGAAACCAAAACAATGTCTCAGCTGCTTGACTCAGCTGTTTTTCCAGGTATTCAGGGAGGTCCGCTTGAACATGTTATTGCTGCAAAGGCAGTAGCTTTTAATGAGGACTTAAGTAATAGCTATAAAATTTATGTTGAACAGGTTAGAAAAAATGCAAACCTTATGGCTAAAACCTTTGTGCAAAAAGGTTATAAAGTTGTATCTGGTGGAACGGATAACCATTTAATGCTTTTGGACCTAAGAACCAAATTCCCCGATATTAACGGAAAAATGGCTGAAAACAAGCTAATGAAAGCAGATATTACAATAAACAAAAATATGGTACCTTTTGACACCCGTAGTCCTTTCCAGACTTCAGGAATCCGTATAGGCACTCCTGCTATAACGACCAGGGGTATTAAAGAAAATGAAATTGAACTTATTGTAGAATTAATAGATGAAGTACTCTCCAATATTGAAAATGATCAAAAAATTGATTTAATAAAAAGTAAGGTAAACAGCTTAATGAGCTCATACCCTTTGTATGCATGGTAGAATTTACTATTTACTTATTTTTAGCGGTATAGCCTGAATATTCCCAAATTGATAAACCGGGAAACGCTGTAAAGTTAAGATTTGATCGCCAAGTTTAAGTAATGTACTTACCATCATTGGTACTCTGAAATATAGAATATTTAAGGTTTTATCTGGAACTACACCTGCCAGAGATAAATTATCGGTTATTCTATTTAATTGCAAGGATATTAACCAGTTACCCGGCAAAGGTTGATCTTCAATTCCTTTATCTGAACTAAAATAACATATATCTGCAGACGTCTGTTCTTTTTTTGGTGTAATGTAATATATACCCGTTTTCTTTTCAAATGTTTCAATTCCCGTAAATAAAGCCAAATATGTATTTTCAAGTTTATCCAGCTCTTGGAGATCTAATTTAAGAGATTCTCCATCAGGAGGATAAGTTAATTTGCCCCTTAATAACTTAATCCTGCTTTTCCTGATTTTAAGTATAAGGTTTGCTGTTTCTTCGGCTTCTTCCTCCTGATTTTTTGCTTCCAGCTGCTTTTTAATAACTGGTATTCTTCTGAATGTACTGTCAGATAAAACAGTTTTGTAAAATGTATCAGTTTTTTCAAAAATTGTTGGTTTGTATATAAGAGGATCAAATACTGAATCTGTTTTTACAGGATAATTCTGATTTATAATATTTAAATATGACTTCGAAAAATCAAGAATAACTCCTTTATCTGACACTGACAGGAGTTTGTCAATATTATCAGGATATATTTTATATGTTATTGTAAAATAAGCAGATGGATCAGGCTCGGTTATCAATTCCATTTTTGCGCCTGTTATGGACCATTTTTGTGAATCCCGGATTGGGGCATTTTTTATGTGTAAGAATTTTTCCGAATATTCTGCATATGGTCCTTTTTTGATTGTAGTTTTGGTTACTTCAATTGTGACCTTGAAAGTTGTCAGCGGTAAGGCATAAACAATACTTTTGTCTGAATTTTTTATACCTGCAGAAACTTCAATATCTTTTGTTTCCACACACGAAGTCATTAAAATTAATAGACTTATAAAACAGATTATATATTTATACATATGTTTTTAATTTTTTAAACGCGCCGCCAAGGTTATTTATTATGTCTGAAGCTATCAAAGCCTCTTCACCAGTATTTTCAGCTGCAATATCCCCGGCCAGACCATGGATATATACACCCATAACAGCAGCATCTTCAGGTTGGTAACCCTGTGCCAGCAAAGATAATATAATTCCTGTTAAAACGTCTCCACTTCCAGCTGTTGCCATTCCCGGATTTCCCGTGGAATTAAACCTGCAAAAGCCATCTGGTGTAGTGACAGAGGTAAATGCCCCTTTTAAAACAACTATGGTATTAAATTGCCTTGAAAAATGAATCTGTTTTAAATGCCTCTGATAACTATTATGTGACACACCGGCTAAACGGTCAAATTCCCCGGGATGAGGTGTAAGAATTATTTCAGGAGATAAAAAATTTAGCCACTGCGGATACTTAGCAAGAATATTAAGTGCATCGGCATCAATGACCATAGGTAGTTTGTATAAGGTTAATAAAACATTAAGCATCATCGCAGTCTTTTCTTCTTTCCCTATACCGGGACCAATGCCTATTGCTTTAAACATTTGTAAGTCAGGTAACTCAGTTAAATAGTCCTGATTTTTATCTAAAATAACCATTGCTTCCGGAATAGTTGATTGCATAATGTTATATCCGATTGCAGGAATAAAAGATGTCAACAAGCCCGCACCTGAACGCAGACAGGATTTGGAAGCTAAAACTGCTGCTCCAATTTTTCCAAAACTTCCTGCAATTAATAATGCATGACCAAAGTTCCCTTTGTTTGCAAATAAGTTCCGGGGTTTGTATATATTATAAATATCTTCCCTGGTATAATAATAATAATAAGAATTTTCACCAGCTATTGCCGGGGCTGATAAACCTATGTCCAGAACAACCCATTGACCTGTAAATTTGTGGAATTCCTCAAAAAAGAACTGTAATTTGGGCATTTGAAAGGTAAGTGTATAATTTGCCTTAACAATTGCCTCATTTTCTGAAGATACCGTATCAGGTATTCTTAAACCTGAAGGCATATCTATTGAGATTACAACCGATCCTGATTGATTAATAACATTTATAATATCTGCAGTGACTCCAGCAACAGGTTTTGAAATCCCCGTTCCAAAAATTGAATCAATAATTACATCTCTTTTGTTAAATTCCCAAAGATTCTCTGACTCTCCAATTAATGAAATGCCAGGATTATTTAATTCTTTAAATTTTTTGTAATTTACTAAGGCGTCAGCAGAGAGCTTTTCAGGTGGCCATATCATAAATACATAAACTTTATAACCTGAATTTTGAAGTAACCGTGCAATAGCCAGGCCGTCTCCCCCATTATTTCCGGGTCCGGTAAAAACATTGAAAATAAAATTATTGTCAAAATGACAAATTATCCAGTTAAAACAGGCAATTGCCGCTCGCTCCATCAGATCTATGGATGCTATAGGTTCAAGTTTAATAGTTAAATCATCAACTTGTCTGATTTGTTTTGCAGATAAAATTTTCACTGTTATCAATAATTATTTATCAAAATTATACAAAAATTTATGTAAGACCACAATGCCTAAATTAAACCTTTATATATTTTATCAGTCTAATAACGTTTAATATTTATATTTACTTTATAACAAGCTACCTAAGTAAACTGACATTAAAAATGAATTTGATACTGACTAATGTCATTTCCTTTAAAAAAATTTCCCCGGCTTTTTCTGTTAAACTAGATATTGCCAGAGGGTTAGCGGCATCAATGGTCATGATTGCTCATTTCAGGGTACATTTTTTTGAATCTTATGACAATTTATCAGATCATTATCATAACGTAATTAATTATTGCCTGTTTTTTATAACCAGGTTTGGACATGAATCTGTTATGGTTTTTTTTGTTCTCAGCGGTTATTTGGTAGGTGGTACATTTCTTAAAGAATATTTACAAGGTAATCCTGATTGGCTAAAATACCTGGTTAACAGGTTTGCACGAATGTGGACAGTATTAATTCCTGCGTTAATTGCAGGGGCAATTATAGATTATATTACTTTAAAAATAAATCCTTCGACCCCTGGAGCTGAAGATTTTAATATAAAAAATTTCTTTGGGAATTTTTTCTTTTTACAAAACATAAGGACGTCTACTTTTGGTACAAATGCACCATTATGGAGCCTGGCAAATGAATTCTGGTATTATATTTTATGGCCTGTAATTTTAATTATTACAGGCTTAAGATTGAAACTGATTTTTAAATTATTTATTCTCTCTGCATTTGGTGTGGTATGTTATCATATTGCTCCTGATGTAATTGCTTTATTTCCGGTTTGGATTTCCGGTGCCACAATTTGCTTTGTAAAAGACAACAAGCTTTTCCGTTACCGTGCTTTTATTATTTTAAATTATGTTTTTCTAATTGCTGCTATATTATTTTCAAGTTTACAACGCAATTTAACAGGATATTACATATTAGGCCTGGCAGTATTTTTACTTATCCTTCAGTGGCAATACGCAAGAGAATTTAATTTTAATTTTTTTATAAGTAAGATATCACACTTTTTCTCAGAATTCTCATTCAGCTTATATGCAGTACATTATTTCTTTATGTATCTTCTATTTAATATTGCTCAATATTATTTTAAAATACCCATACTATTGAAGGATGCAGGTATTAATAACTGGATAATTCTATTAGTTTTAATTGCAGTAACTTATTTATGGGCATATTCCTTTTATTTCCTTACCGAACGGCATACTCATAAATTACGAAAAACAATACATCATAAGCTAATCAAGCTAAAGGCCTGATTATATGAACATAAATACACAAGGCATTTTAATGCATTATATATTTACTAATTTCATATGATTAATTGAAGGCAGTGTGATATAAATTACATTTCTCTATGCTTCAGCCTCTTCCATTACATCATAAACTCCTGCAATATTGTTATTAACCAGCATTAGCTTTTCATTCACTGTTTTAAGCTGGTTAAATATCTCTTCTAATTCATGAAGGTTAGTGGTTTCGACTGATAAAGTCTCAAGTTTACTTAAAATACTAATTAACGCTGTATCTTCCATGGTTTTTAGTATATTAGTTAGGGAAAACAATGTTAATAAAAATTTTCGATATTTTTACCTAAGTTTATTTACATTTCGTCAAAGTTTTTGAGTAATTTATGTAATTTGTTTAAATTCAATAATATTAAAACTAATTACGAATTACTGATTATACATGACGAATTACTAAGAATTAAATTATGTCCCCTGCTATCATATTAGCTATTTTCATTACCTATACCTGCCTTATATTTTTGATTACGTATTTTACATCCCGGAAGGCCGATAATTTTACTTTTTTTTCAGGTAACAGGGCTTCTCCATGGTATGTGGTTGCCTATGGGATGATTGGCGCCTCCCTTTCCGGAGTAACTTTTATGTCTATACCGGGCTGGGTGAAAGATACCCAATTCTCATATATGGTTGTAGTGTTTGGTTACCTGGTTGGATATTTTATTATTGCAACTGTGTTACTGCCTTTGTATTACAAATTAAACGTGACCTCCATTTATACATATCTGGAGAAAAGATTCGGTTTCTGGACTTACAAAACAGGTGCAGCCTTTTTTATTCTTTCACGTATAACAGGAGCTTCATTAAGGATGTTTGTAGTAGTAAACGTACTGCAGATTTTTGTTTTCGATAAGTGGGGGGTACCATTTTGGATCAACGTACTTATGTTCATAATTCTTATTATTTTATATACTTTAAAAGGAGGAATAAAAACAATAGTCTGGACTGATACTCTGCAAACCACTTTTATGGTTCTGGCCGTTGTATTATCTATTGTATTTATTGGTAAAAGTTTACATATTGGGCCAGGTAAGCTGGCTTCAATTATTTTTCACAGTGATAGCTCCAGGATATTTATTACCGATTGGCATAATAAAAGGTTTTTTATTAAACAATTTTTAAGTGGAATATTTATAGCTATTGTAATGACCGGGCTTGATCAGGAGATGATGCAAAAAAACCTTAGTTGCCGCAGTCTTAAAGATGCTCAGCGAAACATGATTACTTTCAGCTGGTCATTAATTTTTGCAAACCTTCTATTTTTATTTTTGGGAGCTGTACTCCTGTTGTTTGCATTTAATTATAATATTCAGGTCAGGTTTACTGATGATTTATTCCCTACTATAGCCTTAAAATATTTAAGCCCTTTGGCAGGGATAGTATTTTTAATTGGGTTAATTTCAGCGGCTTATCCAAGTGCAGACGGTGCTTTAACTTCTTTAACCACTTCAGTTTGCATAGATATTCTTAATTTTAATAAAAATGAAAAAATATCGGTCAAAAATAAATATCTCCTCAGATATTCTGTGCATATAGTCATAGCTCTGATTTTAATGGCAGTTATAATAATATTCAGATCTATAAATGATAAGGCTATAATAGATAAATTATTTACAATAGCAGGCTATACCTATGGCCCTATTCTTGGATTTTTTAGCTTTGGACTGTTTACAAAATGGAATATAAAAGATAAATGGATACCTGTTATTGCAATAATTTCACCTGTAATTTGTTATATAATTAGCACTGAATCAGCTAAATGGCTAAATGGATACACTTTTGGTTTTGAACTCCTTATTATAAATGGAATTATTACTTTTGCGGGGATGATGATCCTGCGTATAAAAAATTAAATTTAATAAACAGTAAGGATTATTTTTTGAGTATATACTTTGCCGGAATATGATATTCTTACAATATAACATGTGTTGTGAATTGGTAAAGGAACCTGATTCAAATTACTGATCTCAAGTTTTTTTCTTGTTATTACCTGACCTAACATATTAAAAACCACAACTTCTCCATCTTCAAGTTCAAGAGGTGATGTATATTTTATATTGAGAACTCCCTGGCTGATGTATATTGAAAATTTTGCATCACTAATAGTATCCGAATCTAAATAAAACCGATTCCTGATGTGGGATGTATTATTCAATTCTGATAACTTATTATCATTTAAATCATTTCCTGAACAAATGTATTTTTCAGAAATTAAACAGGCACAAAAAAATACCGCTATTTGTAGAATTTTTTTCAATAAAAAAGTTTTTGTTCAAGGCGCAAATTTAACTCGAATAATTGTAATAGTAAATAGTTTTTAGTTTTTTTAACATTAATTTGCATTAATAAAATATATTAGCAAAGACATCAGTAATTATCCTAATGAGCAAAAAATAATTTTACATACATGAGCTATAGACTATTCAAAATTAAACCTTTCCATACATTATTAGAAGAAGGGCTGGCAAATACCCATGGTTTAAAACGTGCATTAACATCTATGAACCTGATAATGTTAGGTATAGGAGCAATTATTGGCGCAGGTATTTTTGTTCTTACGGGTGAAGTGTCTGCTAATTATGCCGGACCTGCTATAGTGATTTCATTCATTATCTCTGCAATGGCATGTAACTTGTGCCGGTTTATGTTATGCCGAACTTGCCTCTATGATTCCAATATCGGGAAGTGCATATACCTATGCATATGCAACTCTCGGAGAATTTTTTGCCTGGATTATAGGTTGGGATTTGATTATCGAATATTTATTCGCTGCATCTACTGTTAGTGTTGGTTGGTCAGGATATGTGGTCAGTTTTTTTGGAAATTTCGGAATTCATTTTTCTAAAGCCTTTACTACTTCTCCTGTTATCTTTAATGATATAACCCAGCATTTCGAAATGTCTCAGGGTGGAATAGTAAATATCCCAGCCATATTTATTATTTTTTTGGTTACATTACTTTTAGTTCTGGGGGTTAAAGAATCAGCGCGTTTTAATAATATAATTGTAATTATAAAACTTACAGTCATTTTTATTTTTATATTCATTGGTGTATTCTATATAAACCCCCATAACTGGCATCCTTTTATTCCAAAAAACACCGGACATTTCGGGTCATTTGGATGGAGCGGAATACTTAGGGGTGCGGCTGTTATATTTTTTGCATACATAGGGTTCGATGCGGTTTCAACAGCTGCCCAGGAATCCAAAAATCCACAGCGTGATCTGCCCAGAGGTATTTTGGGGTCTTTAGTTATCTGTACTATCCTTTATATATTAGTAGCTCTTATTTTAACAGGCATAGTGCCATTTCATTCTTTGGGTGTTCCTGATCCAATTGCTGTTGGCGTTGATGCTACCGGCCTGAAGTGGCTGGCACCTTTGGTAAAGGTTGGCGCCATAGCCGGATTGAGTTCAGTAATTTTGGTTATGCTTATGGGGCAGCCCCGTATTTTTTTTACAATGTCTAGAGATGGTTTATTACCTCCTGTATTTTCGAAAGTTCACAGTAGGTTTAAAACACCTTATATGTCGACAATTATAGTTGGTATAATGGCTATGGTACTTGCAGGTTTATTCCCTATAGGCGTTTTAAGTAAATTAGTTTCACTGGGTACATTACTTGCCTTTGCAGCAGTATGTCTGGCTATCTTAATTCTGAGAAAAAAACAACCTGGTACTAACAGGCCGTTTAAAACACCGTTTTCTCCATGGATACCTGCATTAGGTATTTTATCGTGTCTTGGTGTTACGTTGTTTTTGAATATCTTTGCATGGATAGCAATGGCTATATGGTTATTTATTGGTTTAATCATATACTTTTGCTATGGTTACCACCATAGTAAAATTGGAAAAAAACAATTGTCATGATCTTTAAGGTCAAAAATGCACTTGTAAGCAGTTAATAGTCAACTTTAATAACCAATTAACATTTAACATGTCATGTCACATAAATTAGCAATAATAAGACACGCTAAATCAACCTGGGATTACGGTAATATCTCTGATTTTGACCGGCCTCTTAAAGAGTCAGGCATTACAAATGCTATAGGAATTGCCAAAAAACTGACTCTAAAAAAAATTTTCCCATCATTAATAATTAGCAGTCCGGCAAACAGAGCAATTCATACCGCACTTATTTTAGCGAGGGAAATGCATTATCCTGCTGAAAATATTAAAATTAGCTCAAGCTTGTATAGCGATTCCGAAGAAGAAATATTAAAATTGATAAAATCAACTGACGATAACATTCAAACGCTTTTTATTTTTGGACACAACCCTACTTTTACCTACCTGTCAAATTATTTTTTAAAGGAGGAAATTGAAAATATCCCTACTTCAGGCGTAGTACTGCTTGATTTTAACGTAACCAGCTGGGCCGATATCTCAAAAAAAACAGTTGAGGCAGAATATTTTATTTTTCCAAAAAACTAAATTCTTAAAACCAATTTTAATAAATGAAAAATAAAACCATTATTAACAGGGAATTAAGCTGGTTATCCTTTAATGAACGTGTATTACAGGAGGCGGAAGATAAAAGTGTTCCACTTTCTGAAAGAATTAAATTTCTTGGGATATTTTCAAATAATCAGGATGAATTTTTTAAGGTAAGGGTGGCTTCCATTAAACGAATGATAGAGTCTAACGTCCGTAGTCCTAAAGTTTTAGGCGAAAATCCTGCAAAAGTACTTAATAAAATAAAAGACACGGTAATAAAACTTCAACATAAATTCGAAGCAATTTATAGTGAAGTATTACAGGAACTTGAAAAAGAAAATATTTTTATAATAGATGAAAAGCAATTAAATCCTGAACAGGCAGAATTTGTTAAAGCTTATTTTGACGATAAGGTTCGGCCTGACCTTTCTCCAATAATGCTTCAAAATCTTGAGAATTTTCCTTTTCTTCAGGATAAATCCATTTATCTGGCTACTAAACTTTCAAAATCACAATCCAAAAAGAAATTTGAATATGCTCTCATTGAAATACCTACTATAGTATTACCAAGGTTTCTTGTATTGCCTAAAGCTGGTGATAAAAAATTTGTTATACTGCTCGATGATGTTATTAGATATAACCTTAAGGATGTCTTTGATATATTTGATTATGATGTTTTTGAAGCATATACCATTAAGCTTACACGTGATGCCGAACTTGACATAGATAACGATTTATCAAAGAGTTTCCTGGAAAAAATACAAAAAGGTGTATCACGGCGAAAAAAAGGTCAGCCTGTAAGGTTTGTTTACGACCAGGAAATGCCGCCCGATTTATTAAACTATTTAAAGGAGGCTCTTGATTTTGATCAATTAGACAGCATGATTCCAGGCGGAAGATACCATAATTTTAAAGATTTTATGAATTTCCCGAATGTCGGCGGCCAAGCCCTTGAATTCACTGCTATGCATCCATCCAACCATCCGGATCTGATTCATCAGAGAAGTATTCTGAAAGCTATAAGAAAGAATGATATTTTATTACATTATCCATATCAAAAATTCTCAACTTTTATTAATCTTCTCCGGGAAGCAGCTATAGACCCTGATGTAAAAACTATTAAAATTACTTTATACCGGGTAGCTTCAAACTCTAAAATTATAAATGCTCTTATTAATGCAGCACGTAATGAAAAAGAAGTCACTGCAGTGATTGAATTACAAGCCAGATTTGATGAAAAATCAAATATCTATTGGGCAAGAAAATTGGAAGAAGCTGGTGTTAAAGTATTGTTCGGGGTTCCCGGATTGAAGGTTCATAGCAAATTACTGCTCATAACTGCAACTTCAGATAAAACACTTTTGAACTACTCGGGAATCAGTACAGGCAATTTTCACGAAGGTACTGCTAATGTTTATACTGATGTAGCGCTTTTAACTGTGGATAAAAGAATTACCAATGAAGTGGCCAAAATATTCAACTATTTTGAAAACACTTACAGAGTGCAATCTTTCAGAAATCTCTTAGTATCGCCCCAATTTATGCGTAACAGGCTTATAACGCTAATCGATAATGAAATTATTAATGCCCTGGAAGGTAAGGATGCATATATTATACTCAAAATTAACAATCTGGTCGATTCTTTTATGATTAAAAAACTTTACCAGGCAAGTCAGAACGGAGTAAAAATAACTCTTATAATAAGAGGCATTTGTTCCCTGATGCCAGGTGTACCAGGGTTGAGTGAAAATATTGAAGCAATCAGTATTGTGGGGCGATACCTGGAACATGCCAGGATATTCGTTTTTTGCAATAATAATCAGGAAAAATATTTCATTTCTTCTGCTGACTGGATGACCCGTAACCTGGATAATCGTATTGAAGTTGCCAGTCCTGTTTATGATCCGGCTATTCAAAAGGAATTACGTAAAATCCTCGATTTTGAGCTGCAGGATAATGTTAAATCCAGAATAGTGGATCAGTGTCAGGGCAACATCTATAAAAGGGATGGTTTGGCCAGTTCATTTTCTTCTCAGACAGAATTATGGAATTACTATAAACATCTGGCGGAAAATAAATCATTGTTATAATTTTGCATTCAAAAAAAGGAGTAACAATTAAATAAGCGTTAAACAATTTTACGAATGCAAAATGGTTTAAAAAAAGTATCATTTTATACTTTAGGTTGCAAATTAAATTTTGCCGAAACTTCAACTATTTCACGAAAATTTACAGATGAGGGTTACTTGCGCGTTGATTTTAGCGAACCTGCAAATGTTGTAGTAATTAATTCGTGTTCAGTAACCGCGCAGGCAGATAAAAAATGCCGGCAGGTAATTAGCAAAGTTTCCAAGGTCTCTCCGGGTGCTTTTGTAGTGGTTATTGGTTGTTATGCCCAGCTGAAACCGGATGAAATTTCTAAAATTAAGGGTGTAGACCTGGTTTTGGGAGCAAAAGATAAATTCAATATAGTAAACGTATTAAAAAATATAAATAACGGGTCGAACCCCGAACCTGCTGTATATTCATGCGATATTAACTATGTTGAAGAGTTTAACCCTTCATTTTCATTATTCGACCGCACACGTTCGTTCCTTAAAATACAGGACGGATGTAATTACAGGTGCAGCTTCTGTACAATTCCTCTTGCCAGAGGTGCCAGCCGTAACAATACTATAGAAAAAACTATAGGTGAAGCAAAAAAAATTGCTGATAAAGGCATTAAAGAGGTTGTACTAACAGGTGTAAATATAGGGGACTTCGGACTATCGTCTAACGAATCTTTTTTTGGATTAATTAAAGAACTTGATAAAATAGATGAAATTGAGCGTTTCCGTATATCATCAATTGAACCAAATTTACTTTCCGATGATATAATAAATTTCGTAGCCTGTTCAAACCATTTTGTTCCGCATTTTCATATTCCATTGCAATCGGGATGTAATAAAATACTTCAGCTCATGTCGCGGCGTTACACCAGGGAGCTTTTCAGGGAACGGGTAGAAACAATTAAAACAGTGATGCCCGATGCCTGCATTGGAGTTGATGTAATAGTGGGTTTTCCGGGAGAAAATGAAGAAGCATTTAATGAAACTTTAAGCTTTTTAGAAAGCCTTGATATTTCATATCTTCACGTTTTCCCATATTCCGAAAGAAAAAACACAAGAGCTGTTTCCCTGCCTGAAAAAGTTCCTCAGAACTTAAGAAATACAAGAAGTAAAAGATTAATTGAACTTTCAGAAAATAAACGAAATGCTTTTTATAAAAAAAATATTGGCCGGTTGGAAAAAGTATTGTTTGAATCGGTCCAGGATGATAATATATATGGTTTTACCACTAATTATATAAAAATAGAAATGCCTGTGATCATGGAATTTATTAACAAAACAGTTTTGACAAAATTATCTGAAGTATTACCTTCAGGAAATGTAAGATGTGAGGTGATTAATTAAAATTAACAGTATTAAAATGAATTATGAAAATATTTGTAAGGAAGTTATAATTACTGCAACTTCTGTTGGTGAATTTATTAAAAATGAAGCAGGTAAATTCTCGGTAGATAGAATAGAAATAAAAGGGATACACGATTTTGTTTCCTATGTAGATAAGACCTCTGAAAAAAAATTGGTCGACTCTTTACGTAAAATTGTGCCTGAAGCTGGGTTTATAGCTGAAGAAGGCACAGTACAATATAATGGTGAAAGTCTAAAATGGATAATAGATCCTCTGGATGGAACCACAAATTTTATTCATGGAATTCCGGTTTATAGTATTTCCATTGCCCTGATGGATGGTAATGAAACTTTACTCGGGGTTGTTTTTGAGCCTAATTTTAATGAGTGTTTTTACGCCTGGAAAAACGGTCCGGCATATTTAAATAACAAAGAAATACATGTTTCCAAAACTTCTTTGGTTAAAGAATCATTAATAGCTACAGGTTTTCCTTATAACGATTTTTCAATTATGTCTCAGTATCTGGCAGCATTTGAATATTTATTGAAAAATTCACACGGCGTCAGACGTATAGGCTCTGCCGCTGTTGATCTTGCATATGTTGCATGCGGCAGATTTGATGCTTTTTATGAATACAACCTTCATCCATGGGATGTAGCAGGTGGTGCCTTTGTTGTTAAACAAGCCGGGGGTATTATTACGGATTTTAACAATGGTGAAAATTATATATTTGGTAATGAAATAATTGCATCAAACACAAATATTCAGCTGGAATTTTATAAAATTGTAAAGCAGTACATGGTGGAATGAAATATCTGTCATATTTAATATTTATCGGATTTGGTAAACTTATTGCCTTGTTGCCATTCAGGTTGTTATATCTTTTATCCGATATGCTTTATTATTTAATATTCTATATAGTTAAATACAGGAAAAATGTTGTACTTGAAAACCTTCACAACTCGTTCCCTGAAAAAACAAATGAAGAGATAAATTTTATAGCTAAAAGGTTTTATCGTCATTTTTGTGATCTGCTGGTTGAAATAATAAAACTTTTAAATATTTCAAAAGAAGATCTTATAAAAAGAATGAAATTAAAAAACCCTGAATTATATGCTGAAACATATAAAAATAATAAGCATATGCTAATGATGATAGGCCATTATTGTAATTGGGAATGGGGTTTAGCAATAGGATTACAAATGCAGCATAAATTTGTTTCTATTTATAAACCATTAAGTAATAAATATTTTGACAAATTAATGATAAAATTAAGATGTCAGTTCAATGCTTTGGTGGTACCTATGAAAATGGCCTCCCGTCTGTTTCTTAATAATATCAGAGAGAATATACTTACAGAACTTAATATTATAGCCGACCAAACTCCGCATATTGGCGAAATACATTACTGGACTACCTTTCTCAATCAGAGAACCCCCGTTTTCGAAGGTGTTGAAAAACTGGCTATTAAAACTAAACAGCCAGTTTTCTTTGCCAGGGTTAGTAAAGTTAAAAGAGGTTACTATGAAGTATTTATAGAAAAGTTATGTGACGATGCCAGCTTATATAAGACACATGAAATAACCGAAATGCATGTAAAAGCACTCGAAAAAATTATTATTGAAGCTCCACAGTACTGGTTATGGACACACAGGCGTTGGAAGTATAATAAATAACTGTAACAGACGTTACACAAAGATATGATAGAAACAGCAATAGTAATCCTGAATTGGAATACAAGACATTATCTGGAAAGATTTTTACCTATACTTGTAAAAAATACTTCCTCTGTTGATGTTCAATTTGTTGTGGCTGATAATGGATCTTCGGATGACTCAGTTGAATTTGTAAAACGTGCTTATCCTGAAATACGAATTATTGTTCTTGACAGGAACTATGGTTTTGCCGAAGGCTATAACCTTGCACTGAAAGAGGTTAAAGCTAAATATTATATAATTTTAAATTCAGATATTGAAGTTACTGAAAATTGGTTACCGCCTTTAATAAATGTACTCGAACAAAGTACTGAAAATGCAGCATGCATGCCAAAGATAAAGTCTTATCTCAATCCTGAGATATTCGAGTATGCTGGTGCTGCCGGAGGTTTCCTTGATAAATTCGGTTATCCTTTCTGTAAAGGCCGAATCTTTACAACTTTGGAAAAAGATGAAGGACAATATGACGGAACCTACCAGGTCGGTTGGGCAACAGGCGCCTGTTTGGCTATAAAGTCCGATTTATTTCATAAATTTGATGGCTTTGATCCGTATTTTTTTGCTCATCAGGAAGAAGTAGATCTATGCTGGAGATTACTAAACGGAGGATATAAGGTATTCTGCACCTCGGATTCAGTAATTTACCATATTGGAGGGGGTACTTTACCTAAATCAAACCCTTTTAAAACATATCTTAATTTTAGAAATACTCTTGTTTTATTATACAAAAATACTCATTCGGGAAAATTCATATATATTTTTATAATAAAAATATTCCTGGATGGTATTGCTGCATTAAAAATATTATGTGAAAAAAAACCCAGGGAATCGTGGGCTATTATTATGGCACATCTTAGCTTTTATAAATATATATTCAGTCATAAAAAAACCGGAAGCAGTAAATATTATTCAGAAGAGCTTATTTATAATAAAAGCATTGTATTTCAATATTTTATCTTAAAGAAAACAAAATTTTCACAATTAGCATTTAAAAAATAAATGGTTTTGAAAATGTTCATTGCGAAATTTGGGTAATATCAGTTATACCAATATTGTTAAGATGTTCTTTTGTGTCTTCAAAAAATTGATTAGCCTGCATTTTATCACTGTCACTTAACTGATACTTTTCGGATAATTCATTTAATTTTTGCAGAGGAATGAGACGATATGCAATTTTACCTTTCACATTTCCTCTGTATACCCATACGGGTAAATAAGAGCATGATCTGATAATGGTATGGTCAAATTTTGCCAGGTCCATTTCAAAAAGTATACCCCCATCTTTATATCGCTCACGCTGGTTTGAAACAAAATTACCAAGTGAAAAAACAACCGGGAAGTATCCTCCCGGATTATGAATATCAGTAAACCGCTCAATAGGTTGAACTACATGTGGATGTGACCCTATCACTGCGTCGGCACCAAGTACTCTTATAAATTCTGCAAGTTTTCTCTGATCAAGGTTGGGATATCTTTCATACTCTATACCCCAGTGAAATATTACAATTATAAAATCCGCATTTAGCCTGTGACAGGTCTCTATATCGGCCCTTATAAATGCCGAATCTATATAGTTAATGATATCAGGACTCTGAATTTTTAATCCGTTGGTACCATAAGTATAATTAAGGATTGCAAGTTTTATATTATTTTTTTCAATAACCAGTGGGTGATGAAGAAGTTTGTCTGTGGAATCCTTAAATGTTCCTGTATGATAAAAATGCAACGAATCGAGGATGGATATAGTACGGTTAAACCCTTGTTTTCCACGGTCCAGTGCGTGATTATTAGCAGTAACCAGCAAATTGAATCCTGTTTTTTGCAGACCGTCAGCAAGCTCATCCGGACTTGAGAATCGCGGATACCCCGAATAAGGCAATCCGGCCAGAGTCACTTCAAGGTTAGCAATGGCAATATCTGCAGAAGATATGTACGACTTAACATTTTCAAATATCGGACAATAATTATACTTACCATCCTCATCTAAACATGACGTAACAAGCGGGATGTGCCCCATCATATCCCCTGCAAAAATAATCTTTAAGTGAAAAGTATCTACCTGTAAAGTTCTGGGAATATATTCCTGTGAATAAACAGTGGGAACTGTATATAATGCTATTATGATTATTATGTACCTGATAAACATAGTCTTTAATTATTGATATTATCTGTCATCAGTCATTTGCCATCATCAGTCATTAAACAATTACCAGCTCCCGCTGGCTCCTCCACCACCACTGTCTCCTCCTCCGAAACCTCCGAATTCATTACCACCCGAACTAAAGTCACCCCAGCTGCCTTCAGACCGCGATGATCCTCCAAACATGCCGCCCATCAGCATCCAGAAAGGAAGACCGGCTCCGGTTGATAATCTGCCTGATTGAGATGAGCGTCCAAAAAAGCTGATAATAAATAAAAAAATAATAATTATTATGAAGAAAGGGAAATGATGTGCCACTCTGGACTTTTTGTGTAAGGCAGCATAACCGGCAGGT
The DNA here is from genome assembly GCA_963766305.1 of uncultured Bacteroidota bacterium. Lineage (GTDB taxonomy): Bacteria > Bacteroidota > Bacteroidia > Bacteroidales > JAAUTT01 > JAAUTT01. Next base: position 82,173 of record CAVYAE010000024.1, on the reverse strand, counting down.
GTGAATTCACCCCTTGTCAATGAATTTATGGTATTGATTGCCTTGTCAAGCCCAACATAGTTCTGCCCGTTTTTAAATGCAGGTAAAATTTCATTTTCAACTATCTCCTTCGCCAGAGCATCTGTAATTAAGTGTTCTACGCCATATCCCGTTGATATTGCTACTGCACCACGTTCATCAGTTGATTTTGGCTTTACAAGTATCAGAATTCCGTTATTTTTATCCTTCTGACCTATACCCCATTTTTGAATAATTCTGGCTCCCAGGTCGTTAACATCGTATCCATTTAACGATTTTAAAATTACAACTGCAATTTGAGTTGTTGAAGAATCATTTATGGCAACTAATTTGTTCTCAAGATTAAATTGTTCTGCAGGTGTCAAAAATCCGGCATAATCGTTTACTAATTTAGGTGGCACTGGTTTCCCCGGTATTCCGTCCGACTGCGCAAATATAGCCGAAGAAATGGCTATAGTCAGGTAAATTGTAAATATGTATTTGTAATTTATTTTCATGACTTGTTTATATAAATAACTGCCTTTCCTACTCTCCTACTCTCCTACTCTTTCAAGATAAGGAGATTTTATTGATAGGTTCACTTTTCCCATCAGGCAGTAAAGGAAAATACTCTTTTAACTTTTCTCCAATCAACATTATTCCTTTCTTCAAACCACCTGTTAAATCATTCCTGGAAAAATATCCTGCCATTTCATCCTTTATCGTGTCCCAATATCCATCCGGAATTTTAGTGTGAATACCTGCATCCCCGATAATTGCAAATTTATGGTCCGATACAGCAAGATACACTAATACCCCATTTCTGTGATGTTTTTCATGCATTTTTAATCTTTTAAATGTATGGGCTGCCTTGTCCAGTATTTCACCTTTGCATTTATCTGCCAAATGAACTCTGATTTCGCCTGAAGTTTCACTTTCAGCATCAGCTATTGCCTGCACTATGGCCTTCCGGTCTTCTTTTGTAAAATGTGTCCTTACGTTCATATTTTTTGAACAGATTTGTAATCAGTCATTAGTCATTTTCATTAAAACTGCACTGTGGGAGCTATTTCAGCTTCCTTACCGGCTGTAAAAAATGGTTTCTCTTTGAAATTAAACATTGAAGCAAACAATACTGATGGAAATGATTTTATCTGAGTATTGTATTCGCCTGTAACTTCATTAAATTTACGCCTTTCCGTTGCTATGCGGTTTTCAGTGCCTTCAATCTCTGATTGTAATTCCATAAAACTCTGGTTGGCTTTTAAATCCGGATATCGTTCAACACTAACCATTAATCTCGACATAGCCGAGCTCAATTGTCCCTGGGCATCCTGAAACTGCCTGAGGTTTTCCTGTGTCATCCTCGAAGGGTCAATAGTAACCTGGGTAGCCTTCGCCCTGGCTTCAATAACTTTAGTCAGTGTAGTCTGCTCGAAATTGGCAGCACCTTTGACTGTATTTACGAGATTAGGAATCAGATCCATACGCCGTTTGTATACATTTTCAACCTGGGCCCAGCTTTCTTTTACATTCTGGTCCATTTTAACCATTTTATTATATGAGCTAACCGCTGGTAAAACTCCGAATAACAAAACTACAAGTATAACAGCAATTACTATAATTGAGGTTTTCATATTTATTTAATTTAAACTTTTAATACTTTTATTAATGACAAATATATAACAATTAACCATGTATATCTTTACAATTTTATACCTTTAAATTTCCTGTATTTCCAGAAGTACCACTGCATAGACTGCAATACCCTCTTCCTGTCCGACAAATCCCAGATGTTCGGTGGTGGTGGCTTTAACAGATATGTCTTCAATATTTATTTTCATTATTTTTGAAAGTATACTCTGCATTTCAGGTATATAAGACATTATTTTAGGTTTTTGCAAACAAATTGTTGTATCTACATTCGAAATAGAATATCCCTTATCCTTAATTAATTTCACAGTCCTTTCAAGCAATATTTTACTGTCTATACCTTTAAATTCAGATGAGCTATCTGGAAAATGTATTCCGATATCCCCAAGGTTTGCAGCACCAAGTAATGCATCACATATAGCATGTATAAGGGTATCAGCATCTGAATGTCCCTTAGAACCTTTATTATGAGGTATCAATAAACCACCTAAAATAAAAGGAACATTTTCTATCAGGGGATGAACATCAAATCCAAAGCCTATACGGATTTTCAATTTTTAATTTTATATTTTAAAATTGTATTTGTAATAATACAAACTTTTTGAAATTGATTCTTTTTTTAAGAATTTCTTAACTTGCGAAAAGCATCAAAATCAAGAGCAATAGTAAACCGCATGGTATTTGCCAAAGGATTTGAAGCCGACGTGGTTACCAAATATGAAAAATCGAAACTAATGACATTGAGTTTTAAACCAACGCCAAAGGTAAAGTATTGCTGATTACCCATATCAGGAGATTCATAAAAGTATCCTGTCCGAAGGGCAAATTGTTTTCTGTACCAGTATTCAAGTCCAAAAGAATAATTTATTTCCTCCAGTTCTTCATGAAAACCGCCAGGAGCGTCATAGAACGATTGTATCATACCGGTAATAACGGATACATTTGAATTCATACCTTTCTGAATTACCGGGTTGCCAGCGGTATTAAATGAATCAGGGTAATAAAGAGGAGGAGTCGGTACAAGTAATTTATTTGCATCTATAGTAAATGTTACCGAATTATATTCATCTGCATCCACTGTAATAGCACCTCCCAAACGTAAATTAGTAGGAAGAAAATCTTTTACCTGTTGGTTGGCCGTATAATACATTTTAGTACCAATATTCGAAATATCTATACCAAAGTTAAGTTTACCTTTTTTATCACCCAGCCTTATTGCATTATTAGAAAAAGCAGAAATATCAGCGGCAAAGGCCTGCCCTGCATTTACAGTCTCATTATCAACAAGAGTTCCTGATGCCAGGTTTGAATTTATATAACGGAAGGCTACTGCACCACTTATGTTATCACTGAATAACCTGGAATAAGTCACATCGAGTGCAAATTCATTAGGATTAGATGTTCTTAATAAATTTCCGTTCTGATCGGTAAAGTTTATTGAACCATATGAAAAATATCTGAAACTTGCCCCAATGACCTGATCTTTTGTCAGCCTGTCATAACCTGCCAGATACGCAAGATTAATATCGTGTATACCCAGATTTGTCAGCCAGGGGGAATATGATATCGCTACGCCTGCATCACTCTGGGCAAAAGCGTATTTTGCAGGATTCCAGTGCATTGAATTGACATCTGGCGAAGTTGCGACACCTGCATCTCCTAAACCTCCTCCTCTCGATTCCGGATCTATTGTAAGGAATGGCACTGCTATAGGTATATAATTCAATTGTCCGTTTCCGTTTATTTGAGATACACTGATAGTTTGAGAGAAATTATTAACACTGATTGCTAATAAAACAATTGAAAATAAAATAACTGATCTTTTAAACATAGTAAGTTTTTGATGTTAATGATACAAAAATATTATAATATATCTATTGAATTACTATAAGTTTTTGAGTTCCGCTTATAGCAGTTTGACCATTAGAACGAACAATTATGCGATAAAAGTATATACCACTGTTAATTTTATTGCCATTTCCATCCGTACCATCCCAATACATTGGCCCGGAACTGTAACCATTTGTATATATATCTGTTTTTAGCTCCCTTACAATTTTACCGGAAGTATTGTAAATTTCTATTGTAACGTCCTGCTGAGATCCCTCAAAATTATCTTCATAAATAAAATTAGTATAACTACTCATAGGATTAGGATAATTGAAAATTCTGGGCACAACAATATTCTGCCCGTATACTACTTTAAAATTCAAGCTATCCTGAGAAGAATTATTAAAATTATCCCAAATTGTAAATTTTATGCTATGCATACCTAAACTCATTTCAGGTAATTTATAAGTTACTGTTCCACTGGTATAACTATTTAAATCCGTTTCATAATAATTATCCATTATATAACTGTTATACTGATCATTATCCATTATCCCAATTATGTCATGGCCAATACCATTTACACCAGGGTTAATCCCCCATTTGTCAGACACCAGAGCCAGAAAAGTGGGATATTGATCAGTAACCCCTCCATTAATAAAAAATGTATCGTTCATAAACAATCTGATGGCAGGACCAGTAGAGTCGGCAAAATTATTAATTGGTGCCAGTCCGCCAATTGTAAATTCCTGAAAATTTCCTGCAGCATCTGTTGCAGAGTCATTTGAATAATAACTTATTTTCCCGGTGCCGTAATTGTAATTCAAATCTCTTGGTATAATGCAGTTAAACGAAAATTGCCCGTTTACTACTGAAGCCTTTCCTCTGAATAAAACATTTTGCTGAATCTGAAATGAGGTCACAGGATCTCCATATTCTCCTAAAGTATTAATAGTTTCTGCTTTATCAAAAATTGTAGGATAAACAATACCTGAAAAATTATTTAAAGTAGATCCAAAATTATCAGTTATTCTTCCCTTTACATTTACATTACCATAAGCTTTAAGAGTGTCAGTCAATCCCGCAGCCTTATGATTTATGCTGTCGGTTACAATTTTGTATTTAGGTACAGCCAAACTTACAGCCGGATCGCCTAGCAAAGTATAATTTAATTTATTAATACTTGCTGGTGATTCATTTTTTGTTATAAGGAACATGTCCCCTAATCTGTAGCCTGGTGCAGATATTCCGTTAAACGCATTTGTATAGAACCGGGTATTAAGAGTGTCATTTAAGTTACCATAAGTAAGACGTGTTGTTGAGAATAATGCAATACTACCCCCGGAAGGATTAAGTAAAATCAATTCGCCACAGCTGGCCTGAGTGGTATCGTCATAACGGCTTAATTCACATGTTGCGGTTATAAACAGCGGATAATAACCGTTTTTCCATTGTTCAACATCAGAATTTTGTAAAATAACATAGTTTGACAAACCTGTTACCCCCCCATGTCCTGTATAATTCATAATTAAGGCACCACTGTTTATCTGTGACAGTATTGCAGAGTTAACTTCCGGACACCTCACACCTGAAGAAGTTGAAACCTCCGGATATGCATCTACATAGATTTTTTGAACATTAAAATTTGTATAATTTCTGATAACATAATTTGCGGTCGAATCGGCCTGTGCTTCAAAATCCGATTCACTGGCATCCGCTATAAAACATATTGTATTTCGCCAGTCTCCATAATCCTTATTATTGTTATAACTGAAAATTTTTCTTAAAATTACATTAGCCTCTGAATCTGAAGTTACCGGTAACCTTCCTACTCCTATATCCAGCAAACCTGTTGGAATTTCTTCTCCATCATCCAGCAGTCCGAAATAATCGTCGGTAACAAATGTATTATCCTGATAAAGTGATTCAGCACTTTCATATGCCACTACAAAATTTTTATTTACAGTGCCATTTGTATAAACTTTTGTTTTGTAATCGAACGACCCGTCTCCGAAAAGAAGCAGATAACGTGGTAATTTTGCGGAATCCTGTTCCCTGTCGTATAACATTTTTACAAAATTCCTAATAGCAGCCGGATCTTCAGTGCCGGATGAAAATTCATTATATACCTGATCTGTAGTCACAACTAAAGTGGATAAATTATCGTGTTGTGAATGAAAAGTTGCCAGTTCCTGTGCCTGAGATAAAAATTCGGGATTTGTTACAACTATATATTGGTTGCTTGTCATGGCATGCAAATTTTGATTCTGAACTACTGCCTTATTTCCTGAAAGATAGGTTGGCGTATAGAAATCTGCCTGTGGATCTATAGCTATATATTCATGCAGGCTGTCTGCTGATGCTGTGAATGTATACTGGTTGTTACTGTAACTGCCCTGAATCTGCAATGGATTATTAATATTATCAACATTCCACACAAGCAAATCAGAAGGAGCAGCTGATATAGTAAAACTGGCAATATTTCCTGTATTTACACTGCTCATATCACGGAACATTAAAGGACCCTGGGACTTTGACAGGGATTGTCGTGCCGTTATTTTAATATAAGTAAGCCACCCCTGAGCGGCATAGTTGCCATTATTATTAAAAGCAATGTTAAAATCAATGTTATCAACAGCCGACAGAAATGAACCGTTAAAATTATAAAAATAGGCATAATAACCTTCATCATCAGTAAGGTCCATATTACCTAAGGTTATAGTGCCTAATGCATTATTATTACATGAAAAGGTAAATTCATCCAGATTGGCTGATCGTAAAACGACCTGAGATGCTATATTAATAGGCTGACCTGTAATCAGATTAGGAAAATCAAATGAATAATCCAGGGAATTGATTACTCCAAATGGCTCATACCATTGTTTCCCAGATCTTAAAATATTAACTTCATCAGCCTCATGAAAGGCATAACCATCATATGCATTTACCTGAATATTAGGTGACGCGGAAGGAGCAACTGCAGGCTGAATTCTTTTACCTCCCTCCTGAGAAGTAATGAAATAAACTATAGAATCGGTATAAAGGTTTTTGGAATAATTATAAGTCTGGCTGTTGGAATCATAATTCCAGACAACAGGACCTTGTGCGTAGAAGAGAATATAATCTCCGGGTGCAAACGTGCCACTATTGGCTGAAACCATCATTAAAGGTATTTCCCTGGGATCATTGGGTACACTGCCATTAAATATTTCCGGAAGCATACTTCCTCCATTACCATAAATCCTTACATTTTCAGGATCGCTTATCCCAAGGTTTTTTATATCCTGATAGGTTATTTTATATATACCTGTCTTGGCTACTTCAAATTTATACCAGCTTCCGGATGCAAAAACAGATTGCTGTGGAAAACCAGAGGCATTCTCAGAAATATTAATTTTATCATATGGAGTGGCTTCCAAAGATATTTCAAAACTCTTTAGCCTTTCTATTTTCCCGGTTTGAGAATTTTTTCTTATAGGGACAAAGAAGTATTGCAGATAAGGTACTTTTTTATCTTTTAGTAATGAATATCTTAAAATGACTGAATCACAAATATTATCTTTATTTAAACCTGAAGGTAGTTCATCATCGGGGAATAATTCAAAATCGGCCTTTGTGAATTTAAAATTATATTTATATGTTTTATCGCCTGATAATTTAACCCGCTTTAAATAATAAGGAAGATAATTGTCAGTATTTGAGTTTTTATCAATAAATACTGCATTTTTAAAATATTTAAAATCATTCTTTCCCGGCCGCGTATTTTTAATAGTGTCATTCCATTTGATTTCATCTTTCAGAAAAGTTACCTGGCCGGATATTACTCCTCTAAAACATAGAATTGACAAAGTAGTAATAATAGTATATTTAAGCATAAATTTTACGGATATATGGTTTCATGTGTTTAATACCACCTGAAAACGTAAACAAATATATAATTATTATGATTTAGGGATTTATGGAGATTAATAATATAAAAATATATTTTTCGTTATGCTTGTCATAAAAGGTATTATAAATCAGTTAATAATGCTTAAATTATTAATAATATTAATATGTGTTTATTTTTCTGGTACCATAAATGCACAGGATGCTGTATTTTCCCAATTTATGTTTAATCAGATAAATTTTAACCCTGCCTTTGCCGGTACCGGAGAATTTCCCCGTTTAACTGCAGGATACCGTAATCAATGGCCGGGTCTGGGAAGTACCTATGTAAGCTATTATGCATCATATGACCAGTTTGTTGATAAAATATTTGGAGGAGTTGGTGTCTTAGTAAATAAAGATGATCAGGGCAGCGGAGTTTTTTCAACAACCGGGCTTAATATAATTTACAGCTATCCTGTAACTTTTAATCAGGACTTAACCTTAAATATGGGATTACAGGCTGGTGTTTATCAAAACAGCTTAAACACAAGCGGTTTTATTTTTTCAGGTCAGTCCCAGTTTTTACCTTCGGCTCAAAATGAAAATATTCCTGATCAATCCAACTTCTATCCTGATTTTTCGGCGGGTATATCTTTTTATTCAAATGAACAATATCAGTTCAGTATAACCGTTAATCATTTAAATACACCAAAAATAGCAGGAAATGCACCAGGTTATTCATTACCCATGAAGTTTACCCTGCAAATATTAAGCCAGTTTCCTGTTAAAACTGATTCCAGGGATAAAAATCTTTTAATTTTTTATCCTGCAATTATGACTCAAATGCAGAATGAATACATATATCTGAATTATGGCAGTAATGTTCAATATAATCAAATAATTACAGGACTTTGGATCAGAAATGATCTTTTATTTCATCTTAATACATTTATTTTTATGGCAGGCTGGGTCTGGTCCGGGGTACATATAACTTACAGCTATGATCTATGGTTGCCAAAAACTTATCAACCATCATCAATTTATAATTCAAATGAAGTAACTATAGAGTACTTTTTTCAGTATAAAGATTCAAAGAAAAAAAAGAGGGCATTGAATTGCCCGAAATTTTAAAAAAAATTACACGGTCAAATTAGGAGCAAGAAAATAATTTAATTATATTTGAAATAAAAATGGCTTTTACTGAAAAATTTCCCTGCTAAAATGTCCAAAAAATAACTGTTGAGCATGGAAATCCAGTATGAGTATAAAATTTAATAATGTATATATATGAAACGTAAATTACTGATTTTTTCTTAACTAAGTAAAAATTTAAATTAATTTACATTCCATCTAACCATAACAATAAAAATTAAACAGATGAAATATTCATTTATGATTTAATTATTCGAAACGATTGATTAACTTCAAATGAATATTACATGTAACCATAATAAACAATAAATAACATGAAATGTAAATTGTTGATATATTTTAACGTAAGTAAAAATTTAAATTAATTTACATTCCATCTAACCATAACAATAAAAATTAAACAGATGAAATATTCATTTATGATTTAATTATTCGAAACGATTGATTAACTTCAAATGAATATTACATGTAACCATAATAAACAATAAATAACATGAAATACAAAGTTGGTTTTATTTCTTTTTTAGCCGTAATGGTCATAATATCAATATCATGCGGATCAGGAAGCAAAAACAAAAAAGGCGCATCAAATACTACAGGCTGGAAATACAACAATGCTGATGAGGGCGGTTTTGAAGTAAAACAAGGTGTCGAACAGGAAACAGGTCCCGGACTGGTGTTTATTGAAGGCGGTTCTTTTACTATGGGTCGTGTTGAGCAGGACATCAATTATGACTGGAATAACGTTCCACGCAGGGTATCTGTAGAATCCTTCTATATGGACGAAACAGAACTCAGAAATGTTGATTACCGTGAATACCTTCACTGGATATCAAGAGTGTTTGTGGATTATCCCGATGTTTACCGCAAGGCATTACCTGATACCCTGGTATGGAGAAGTAAACTGGCTTATAATGAACCTTATGTTCAGTATTACTTCCGTCATCCTTCATATAACGAGTACCCTGTAGTTGGTGTAAACTGGTTGCAGGCCAATGACTATTGTGCATGGAGAACAGACAGGGTAAACGAACACAGATTAATTGAACATGGTATACTGGATACTGATCCTAACCAGGTTGGAGATAATAATTTCAATACTGATGCATATCTGGCCGGGCAATATGAAGGAGCTGTAGGCAGTAAAGGAAAACTACCAAGTCTTGATCCTAACAAAGAAGACAGAAATGTAGCTATCGAAGATGGAATTTTATTACCAAAGTATCGCCTCCCAACAGAAGCAGAATGGGAATATGCTGCCTTGGGTCTCATTGGAAATTCATATGATGAAAGAATATACGAACGCAGAATTTATCCATGGAATGGTCATAATGTACGTAACGATCAAAAAGCCGTTCGTGGAGAAATGCGTGCAAACTTCGTAAGAGGTCGTGGTGATATGATGGGTGTAGCCGGTGCTCTTAATGATGCAGGTAGTATTACAGTTCCTGTTACTTCGTACTGGCCAAATGACTACGGACTATATTGTATGGCAGGTAATGTCAATGAGTGGGTACTTGATGTTTATCGTCCGCTTTCTTTTGAAGATGTAAATGAATTTAATCCTTTCCGTGGTAACGTATTTCAAACTCTTGAAAGAGATGAAGAAGGCAATGTTGCTCAAAAGGATAGTTTAGGCCGGTTAAAATACAGAGATGTCACCCCTGAAGAAGCTTCACAGAAATGGAGAAATTATAGCAAGGCTGATTACAGAAATTACAAGGACGGTGACTTCGAATCAAGCATTGAATTTGGAAATGCTGAAGCAGAAAAGGGACCAGGTTCTCAAAGAATGTATTCTCAAAAATCTTCAGATATGTCATCTCTGATCAACGATAACGTAAGAGTTTATAAAGGAGGTTCCTGGAGAGACAGAGCTTACTGGTTAAGCCCGGGAGCACGCAGATACCTTCAGGAAGATCAGTCAAAAGATGACCTTGGCTTCCGTTGTGCTATGATACATGTTGGCTCACCAGTTGGTGCAAGTAACTCCAAAAAAAGGAAAAAATAAAGTATTATGTATTCAGATATTCAAAAGGGGCTTTATCAAGCCCCTTTTTACGTTTAGAAAATAAGCACTAAGATGAATATTGAAGAGATCTACCAACTTTACAATCAATTTCCTATTATAACAACAGATTCCAGAACTGTACCTGCAGGATCGCTTTATTTTGCACTAAAGGGAGAATATTTTGACGGAAATACTTTTGCTGAGGACGCCCTCAAAAAAGGTGCCGTATATGCAATTATAGATAATAAAAATTACTACAAAGGAGAACAATACATATTGGTCGATGATTCTCTCGAAACATTACAAAATATTGCAAGGCTGCACCGTAAAACTATCAATATAAAAATCCTGGCAATAACAGGGAGTAATGGAAAAACAACATCTAAAGAATTAATTCATGCAGTACTTTCCAGAAAATATTCTGTAAAGTCAACATCAGGGAATCTAAATAATGAAATAGGAGTTCCTCTTACTTTACTTTCAATGTCGTCTAAAAACGATATAGGAGTGGTGGAAATGGGAGCCAATCATATTCATGAAATAGAAAAACTCTGTAATATAGCCTGTCCCGATTTTGGTATTATAACTAATATAGGTAAAGCCCATCTTGAAGGTTTTGGCGGATATCAGGGTGTGATAAAGGCAAAAAGTGAATTATATAATTATCTTATAAATAATAAAGGAGTTGTTTTTTATAATGCCGACAATAATTTGCTTGTAAGCCTTTTAAACGAATATTCCAATAAAACAGGATATGGATTTATCAAAGGAGATATTTGCAAAGGAAAAATTATATCCGTAAATCCATATTTAACTATAGAAATTCAAAAAGTTAACAATAATGTAATAAATGAATCCTGTGTAATTAGTTCTCATTTATTTGGTGATTATAATGCTGAAAATATTATAGCAGCTTGTGCTACTGGTGTTTATTTTAATGTCCCTTTAAATGAAACCAGGGAAGCCATTGAAAATTATTATCCGCAAAATAATCGTTCCCAAATTATGGATACACTCACAAATAAATTGATTATTGACTGTTACAACTCAAATCCATCAAGTTGTGAAACCGCAATCCGTAATTTTGTGTCTTTACAAGGAACAAATAAAACTGTTATTCTTGGAGACATGTATGAACTTGGTGATTATGCCATTAAGGAACATGAAAAAATACTTGACCTTATATCTCTATATAAGGATCTTACTGTTTACCTCGTAGGTAATATCTTTAAATCCCTTGCTATTGACTTTAGATTACCTGCATTCTCTACTACTAATGAACTTAAATCCTGGTTAATTGATAATCCACTCACAAATTCACTTATTTTGATTAAAGGGTCACGTGGCAATAAACTTGAAACTATTGTAGACCTATTGTAATTAACAAGTAATTAAATTATTTATAACGATTTATAATCCCCTTTTAAGGGGTAGGGGTTTAATTCAATTGAAGATTACTATTATTCGTCATCTACAAGTATCCTGCCACAATACTCACAAACAATAATTTTTTTACGGCTTTTAATATCAAGTTGTCGTTGAGGAGGAATTTTATTAAAACATCCTCCGCATGCATCCCTTTCAACAGTAACTACGGCCAAACCATTTCTTGCATTTCCCCTTATTCTTTTATAGGCATTCAATAAACGTGGTTCTATTACAAGTTCTATAGTATGTGCCTTATTGATCAAAGCTTCTTCTTCTTTTTGAGTATCAGAAACAATGTCTTCAAGTTCTTTTTTCTTGTTCGTGAGGTCCTGCTTTCTTTCATCCAGTGATTTTTGAGCCAGCTCTATGGCAATCCTTTTCTCGCTGGCCTGACCTGTAAATTCTCTTATCCTTTTTTCGCAAAGTTCAATTTCTAATCTTTGAAATTCAATTTCTTTTGATAACGATTCAAATTCACGGTTGTTTCGTACGTTATTTTGCTGTTCTGTATATTTCTTTATTAACTCATTGGCAACTCCGATTTCACCTTTCTTACTGTGAACAGCTGTTTCCAGAATTTTAATTTCATCCTGGTAATTTTGAATACGGGTTTCCAAACCTGCAATATCATCTTCAAGATCCTGCACTTCCAGAGGTAATTCTCCCCTCAAAATTTTTATCTTATCAATACCCGAATGTACTTTTTGAAGCTGGTATAATGCATTTAACTTGTCCTCGATGGAATATTCTGCTAATTCTGTTGCTTTTACTTTATCAGATGCCATATATTATAAATAATTAATAGGATTCGTTTTTACTTTTGTAAAATAGATCGCAAAATTAGAGAAATTTTTGATTAGTAGATCATAAAAAATTTCAACAGTAAATTGTTCACTCTCAAAGTGGCCAATATCAGCTAAAATAAGTTTTTTATCGGCATCAAAAAATTGGTGATATTTTAAATCAGATGTAATAAAGGCTCCTGCTCCCGAGCTGATAGCATCAGCCAAAAGGAAACTTCCGCTACCTCCGCATAAAGCCACACATGACAATGGCAACCCTGTTAATTTACTATGCCTTATAACAGGAATACCAAATGTCTGTTTTAATAAATGTAAAAAATCAATTTCAGCTAACGGATCATTAAAGTAACCAATAGCACCGGACCCTACTGAAGAATTATTATTTACCAGTGGATAAATATCATAGGCAACTTCTTCATAAGGATGGGCTTTAATCATTGCAGGAATAATTTTTTTTTCCAAAAATTTTGGGAATATAGTCTCAATTCTTACCTCAGGTTCTGTATGTATTTCATTTATTTTACCCTTAAAAGGATTTGAATTTTCTGATGCCCTGAATGTACCATTTCCCTGGCAGTTAAAACTGCAATAATCATAATTCCCTATATGACCCGCTCCTGATTCCAAAATCGCTTTTCTGATTACCTCCGCATGGTCAACTGGCACAAAACATACAAGCTTAAAAAGATCTCCGTCAATAGGTTTAAGAATCCTTATATTTTGCAGGCCCAGTTTTTCGGCTATTTTAAAGTTAACCCCCCGACTGATATTATCTATATTAGTATGACAACAAAAAATTGATATATCGTGTTTCAAGGCCTTAACAACAGCCCTGTTCAAATAATTATCAGACGATAAATTTTTTATACCTTTAAATATTAAAGGATGATGAGAAATTATAAGGTTAACATTTAAACTTACAGCTTCATCAATGATTTCTTCGGTTATATCCAGGGTAAGTAATACTCCTTTTACTACACTTGCAGCTGAACCAATCTGTAACCCGGAATTATCATAAGATTCCTGGTAAGACAATTCAGCAAAATCATTAATACATGAAATAACTTCACCAACTGTTGACATAACATATTTTTAATTCAATCTGAAATCAAAAATCTAAAACCAAAAATCTGAAATCAAAAACCTAAAATTATCATCCTTTTCCGGCTATCCTGATTCAAGCCTGTTCCATCATATCCTTCAGCTCTAACAACACCTTTTTTACCTCCTGGAGAGACTTAACGATCTCAAAATTATTCTGAACATCATCCCTGTTTTCCTTAAGTTTCATTTCTGCACCCTTGAGTGTTAATCCCCTTTCTTTTACAAGATGATATATCAAATGAAAATTGTCAATGTCTTCTTTCGTGAAAAAGCGATTACCTTTTTTATTTTTTTTGGGTTTAATTATGTCAAATTCTTTTTCCCAAAAACGAATTAATGAAGTTTTTACTCCAAACATATCAGCCACTTCCCCGATCGAATAGTAGACTTTTTCAACTTTCTTTTCCTTATAAGGCATAGTGAATGATTATTGATATGTTCATAAAATTGAGCAGGGCATTAAGTTAAAAAAATTATTTAATTATTCAATAATATCAGGTTTTAATTATATCGTAATTTTCGTCCCACTCTTAAAAGTGTTTTCGTTGATATATTATTTAATCTGCAAATAGAGGCTATTGTTGTATTATACCTTAAAGCAATTTTACCTAATGTATCCCCTTTGCGGATAGTACAGTATTTTATTTTACTTAATTCTACCAGATAATCAAAATTAGCTTTTGTAATAACAAGTGTATCAGTAATTAACTTATTATTTTCAAAATCATAGAAACAGCTTGGATCAAATGGTTCTCCCAAATACCTTGTTTCAAAATGTAAATGACTGCCGGTTGATCGTCCGGTACTCCCTCCAAGACCAATCACATCACCTGCTTTTACTACCTGATTTGGCAATACAAGAACCTTTGACAAATGACCATAAATAGTTTCGAGTCCTTTTTCATGTCTAATGACAACTACATTCCCATAACCATGCCTGTCATATTTGGTTACTCTTACCAAACCATCAAAGGCAGCTCTTACAGTGTCGCCTTTGTGAAGTTTAATATCTATTCCAAAGTGAAATAAATTACGCCTAAATCCAAATCCACAGTTAACGTGGCTTTGAAATGGCGGATAAAATATTTCATGGGTCAAAGGATCAGCCACACGAAAACGAACAGTATCAGTCATTTTCTGATAGTCAAAATGACCTGAATTTATCTTTTTATTATCCCAGTCCAGTGTGCTGTCAACTACCAGGGAATCGCTGCGGAAGACAGTATCAAGGTAATCCTGAAATAAAGCTTCCTGATTATCCTCCAAATTAACTGTATCAGTGTTATTTTGACTAATGAGTTTTTTATCTTCCTGAGCTTGAATATTATAAGATGTAAAATATATTAACAAAACCAGCTGAAAGGAATAAAATAATCTGATAACAAAGTGTTGCATCCGGATTTCTGCTAATCGTTATTTTTTTATAGCTATTAAAATATTTGAACTAGTATTATATCCGTATCTGAAATTGATTGGCCTGGATACATTTTTATATGCTTCAAACAAATCATCTTCATATTGTTTTGCAAACATAGGTATTGGTTTGGTATAAGTGCCTATAAGAGTGATATTCCATTTCGACTGGTCATAGTAATGGTACCCTATACCCGAATCGTCCTGCAGTATCATTGTGGACTTGGAGAATATTGTATTTCTTATTAACGAGAAATATGGTTTATGCATAAGGTACGAAGCTGATTTTAACATTGTAATACATTTAGGATCCAGGTTGCTCAAATATGCTGACATGGCCTTATTTACTGAAATACTGGGGTCAGCCAGATTTGTAGTAATGTAGAATATATGACAAATGTTTGTATCACCGGGGTTTTTAAAATCGATCTTTATTACATTATGATTTTTCATACCCGAGGCTAAAACAATTTTGCCATCGTCAATAATGTTTCCAGGGGTTACATCTATTATTTGCTTACCTGACCTGGCTAAAAAAAGCATTATGATAGGAGCTGTTCCATCTATTGCCTTATTTTTAAGATCAGTTTTCATATCTACAGTTTTAAAGAATGTTAGCTGAATAACATCTTCAAGAGCTTTTTTATACTGATTTAAAATATATTTTAAACTGTCTTTATTTGATGAATCTATTTGTGGTACAGTGCCAGGACTCTCCAAACCTATCAAAATATAATTCTTCGCATTGGGAAAGAATAAATTTGCAAACAAATAATCAGGTCCTCCAAACGGATAAAATAAAGTTTCTAACTGTTTCCTGGAATCTGGTAACTCCTTGGATCTCCATTCTATAATTTTATCCGATTCGGTTTTTATTGTTTCCCAGGCTGATTTTGACTCTTCACTGTAGGACTTCCATGCCGGGGTTAAACTAAAACTGTACATTTTACTGGTACTATCCACCTGCAAGCCTGCAATAAAATATGAAAGATCGGTAAGTTGTTTTGCTCTACCCGTTAATGGAACAACCGTTAATGTATCTTTAACTTTTTTAGTATTCGATAAACTATCTCCCTGTTGATTTTGTTTTGAACATGAATGACTGCATGAACCAACTAATAATGAGGCTGAGAAACTGAAAGCTGTAATTAATAGAATTTTACTTTTCACTGGAATAATATAATTGATTAATAATATAAAATACTGAACCTATGGCCAGTACCAGGAAACCTAAAATTGATTCCTTTGGTCTGGTAGTTATTAAAAACCATAAAGCCCACCCGGAAGATCCTAAAAAAATTACAGGTACTAATGGAAAACCCCAGGTTCTATAAGGTCGTGGTACATCTTTAAATTTAACCCTGTGAACAAACACACCAAATACCGTGGAGAAGGTAAACAAAGTCAATATAAAGCTTACACACAGTAATATACTGTCGAAGGTGAGAGTGACAATAAGAAATAAACTTATTGCTGATTGAAATATTATAGCAGTTACAGGAGTTCCTCTCTTTGACTTTCGTGACAGAAATTTCAATAGTTTTATATCTTCTCCCATAACCTGCGAAACCCTTGGCCCTACAAATATAAAAGAACTGACAGAAGATACCAGAAGAACAGATATGAGAACTGACATAATAATTGCCCCTGTTTGACCAAAAATATTTACAGCTGATATATTTCCAACGTCAACCTGTCCTTTAAGCGCGGATACGGGTGAAGTATAAAGAAAGATAAAATTTAAAAAAACATAAAGTATTGTCACTAATAAAGTGCTCATAAACAAAGATCTTGGAATAATTTTTTGTGGGTTTTTAATTTCACCGGCTATATAAGCCGAAGCATTCCACCCTGAAAAGGCATATGAAACCCAGAAAAGAGATACCGCAAAACCAGGGCTTAATAAATCCTTCCAGGAAAATTCATGAAGTGGAACCGAAAAATTCTGAACTTTAGGAGTTATAAAAAAACCACATAAAACAAATACTATTATTAATAATATGTTAAAAAAAGTAAATCCTTTCTGAAAACGTCCACCTGCTCTGACATCGTATGTATGCAGAATTGTTAAAATCAGAAGAACTGTAATTGCTATCCACTGAGGAGAAGCAAAGTGTAAAACCAGGGTTAGATACTTCCCCAGTGCCATGCAGGCGAGGGCTGCCGGAGCTGCAAAACCAACTGTCATTGATACCCAACCTGATAAAAAGCCCAGCCAGGGATGATAAATTTTGGTTAAATAATTATATTCTCCGCCTGACCTAGGCATTGCAGCACCTAATTCGCTGTATACCAAGGATCCACATAATGCAATTATTCCACCTGCCACCCAAACCAATAAAACTGCTATTATGTTATGAATATCCATTAACTGAAAACCCAGAGAAGTAAAAACACCCGTACCAACCATATTTGCTATAACGAAGGCCATAGTTGTATACAGGCCCAGATTCCTTTCCTTATTGTGCATAATTTTCTTACTGAACTATTGATTTGGCCTGCTAAAATAGTGTTTTTTTTTAATCCAGAGATTGTCCGGCGTTATTTGATAATTTTAAAACCTGGTCATATTGTTCTGCTGTAAGGTCATTAAAGAAAAAATTAATTGGATTTATTTTTTCACCGTTCTTAATAACTTCATAATGCAGGTGCGGACCTGTTGACATGCCTGTATTACCAACATAGCCAATGGTTGCCCCACGTTTTACCTTCTGACCTTCCCGAACTGCAAATCCATTCAGATGGCCAT
The DNA here is from genome assembly GCA_963766305.1 of uncultured Bacteroidota bacterium. Classification (GTDB taxonomy): domain Bacteria; phylum Bacteroidota; class Bacteroidia; order Bacteroidales; family JAAUTT01; genus JAAUTT01. The sequence continues at coordinate 64,163 of CAVYAE010000024.1, read as the reverse complement.
AAAGTGTTTTATAGCCAAAACCGTGATCTATTATTATATTATTGCCATAACCATGAAAAGAAGATTCCGTTTTTTCGACAACTCCATCAGCTGTAGCATAAACAGGTGTGCCAATTTTAGCGGCAAAATCCTGACCGGGATGAAATTCCCTGACCTTATACAGAGGCATAATACGCCAGCCGAAACCTGAGGAAATCTGAGTAAGATTTTTATTTGAAATAGGTTGGATTGCGGGTGTACATGCAAGAGATTTTTCTTTGTCAAGTGCTTTTTCTATTAACTCATCATAAGATTTGGATTGAATATACATGCGTTTTGATATTCCATCCAGTTTTTTCGCAACATCAACTACCATTTCGGAGTTGGTTAACTTTTCCAGTTCTTCATACCGGTTTATACCTCCTATCCCAGCTTCACGAATCGTATTGGGAATAGGTTCCGCCTCAAAAATTACACGATAAAGATTGTCGTCACGTAACTGAAAATCATCTAGTACCTTACTCACCTGGTCGAGCTTTTTATCCATAATTTCATATTGAAGCTTCAGTTGCTTAATATTTCTGTTCAAAGATTTTTCCTTTGGAGAATCGAAGAAATGAGAAAAAATAACATAGTATATTACTGAAATAACTATACTTGCAGTAAAAAAGGTAAATGCTTTTATTAACCAGGCCCGAAAGGTAGTCCTTACTTTATCAAAGCTAAGAGATTCAGGATTAAAGCGATATTTAACTTTTGCCATCTTGTCTTAGTTTTAGTAATTTGAATAATTCAATAAATACATTAAAACAAGCAAAACTAATAGAAATTATTACTTTTACAAAATTTGATAAATCTAACTAAAAAATATATGTAATATTATAAAATAATTACTAATAAATCAAATATTTATATGAATTCCTACGAAATCAGGAACGCATTTTTAAAGTTCTTCGAATCTAAAAACCATAAAATACTGGAATCTGCACCTTTGGTTGTAAAAAACGATCCTACCCTGATGTTTACAAATGCAGGAATGAACCAGTTTAAGGATATTTTTCTCGGCAACCAGCCCCCAAAATATTCACGGGTGGCAAATAGTCAAAAATGTTTACGGGTTTCAGGCAAACATAACGATTTAGAAGAGGTAGGACACGATACCTATCATCACACCATGTTTGAAATGTTGGGTAACTGGTCATTTGGAGATTATTTTAAAAAGGAGGCTATAGACTGGGCTTGGGAGTTTCTTACTGAAATACTTAGAATTGATAAAGATCGATTATACGTCACCGTATTTGGGGGTGATAAAAAGGAAAACCTAGAAAAGGATAATGAAGCCGCCACCTTTTGGGAAAAACATATTCCGGTGAACAGAATAATTGATGGTTCCAAAAAAGATAATTTCTGGGAAATGGGTGACCAGGGCCCTTGCGGTCCCTGTTCTGAGATCCACATTGACCTCAGAGATGATAAGGAAAGGACTGAAATCCACGGGCGCAGTCTTGTTAACATGAGCGACCCTCAGGTAATAGAAATATGGAATAACGTATTTATTCAATATAATAGAAAAGCCTCAGGTGAACTGGAACTATTACCTGCCAAACATGTGGATACAGGAATGGGATTTGAGCGTCTTTGCAGGGTCGTTCAAGGTAAAAATTCAAATTATGATATTGATTTATTTAAGGTAATAATAAATGAAATAGAACTGGTAACATGTAAATCGTATGGCATCACTGAAGAAACAGACACTGCCATCAGGGTGGTAGCAGATCACTTAAGGGCAATTGCATTTGCCATTGCTGACGGACAGATACCATCGAACAACAAGGCAGGCTACGTTATCCGAAGATTATTACGACGTGCCGTTCGCTATGGCTTCACTTTCCTTCAAATGCATGAACCTTTCATCCATTCTTTAGTTCCCGCACTTATAAGTGCCATGGGAGATGCCTATCCCGAACTGCAGGCACAGCAATCACTTATAATGCGTGTAATTAAAGAGGAAGAAAATTCATTTCTGCATACCCTGGAAAATGGAATAAAACTAATTGAACAGATCATTTTAAAAACTAAAAATGATGGTCGTACTGTAGTCAGCGGAAAAATAGCATTTGAGCTTTATGATACTTTTGGTTTTCCTTTAGACCTCACTGAACTTATCCTAAAGGAACATGATCTAACTATGAATGCCGAAGAATTTGAGGCAGAGATGAGTTCGCAAAAAACCCGTTCACGGTCTGCAGCTGTTGTTGATACCGGTGACTGGACCGTCATTTCCAATATTGAAGAAGTGGAATTTGTGGGGTATGATTATTACGAAAGGGAAGTAAAAATTACAAGGTATCGTAAGGTAAAAGCAAAAGATAAAGAATATTACCAGCTAGTTTTTAATGTAACTCCTTTTTACGCTGAAAGTGGAGGCCAATTGGGGGACAGTGGTATATTATTTTCTGAAGACGAAAAAATAGAAATACTAAATACAATAAAAGAAAACAACCTCATAATTCACATTACCGAAAAACTACCTTTAATGTTAGATTCGGTTTTTATAGCACAGATAGATAAGGAGAAACGTCTGCAAACCCAAAACAATCATTCGGCTACACATCTTCTTCATAAAGCTTTACGAGATATCCTGGGCAATCATGTTGAACAAAAAGGATCTTTGGTAGGTCCGAATTATTTAAGATTCGATTTTTCCCATTTTCAAAAAATGACTTCAAGCGAATTACAAGCTGTAGAACATATTATTAATAGAAAAATAAGGGAAAATATAAGTAAAGTAGAAAAACGTTACTATCCTATTGAGGAAGCAAAAAAACTGGGCGCTATGATGCTGTTTGGTGAAAAATATGGCGACTCTGTGAGGGTTATACAATTTGGCGATTCCATAGAATTGTGCGGAGGCACTCACGTACAATCTACCGGACAAATAGGTTATTTTAAAATAACCTCAGAAGGTGCCATTGCTGCCGGTATTAGAAGAATTGAAGCGATAACCGGTATAAATGCCGAAATTTATTTTAACGAACAATTAAATACACTGCAACAAATACGTGAAATACTTGGTAATCCTGTAGATGTAGTAAAAGTACTTGAGAACAGACTTAATGATTACAATAGGTTACAAAAAATTATTGAGCAATCCCAAAAAGAAAATCAACAAAAACTTGTAGTTGATTTAACAGGAAAAATCCAAAAAATTGGAAATATAAATGTCATATGTGAAAAAATTAAAATTGACAACTCTCTGAATCTGAAAAACATTGCTATGCATCTTAACAACCAGCTTTCCGATGTATTCATAGCCTTAGGATCAGATATAGATGGTAAAGCGAACCTGGTTGTAGCAATTTCCAAAAGTCTTGCAGAAAGTAAGAATCTTAATGTTTCGCAATTAATAAGGGAAATTTCAAAAGATATTGAAGGGAGTGGCGGAGGCCAGGCATTCCTGGCAACTGCCGGAGGTAAAAACCCTCTGGGCCTGGAGAATGCATTATCAAAGGCAAAAAAATGGATTTCAGAAATATAATGCCACATATACAAAACTAATTTTGCAAATTAACCTTCATAAAATTTTTTATTTATTTAAATTAAAGGTAGCTCTTAAAATATGTCTGCTTATTACAGCATTTTCTTTGTTGCAACAATCCCTGCCAGCCCAATATACAGTTAAACACCGTCCTAAAATTGGATTGGTCTTAAGTGGTGGTGGTGCTAAAGGACTTGCGCACATAGGAGTAATTAAAGAATTAACAAAACTCGGCATTCCTGTAGATTATATTTCAGGCACAAGCATGGGCAGTATAATAGGCGGTTTGTATGCCTGCGGATATTCTGCAGCGCAAATTGAAAATATTTGCCATAAAGTTAACTGGAATGAGGTGCTGCTGGATAATATATCAAGAAAAAGCCTTTCTATTGATCAGAAGGAAGAGGATAGTAAATATATAAGTACATTCCCGGTTAATAACTTGAAAATTGCAATACCTAAAGGACTGGTAGCAGGTCAGAATATTTCTGAATTATTATCTGATTTAACCTGGAATTACCACCAGCAAACCGACTTCCTTAAATTACCTGTGCCATTTGAATGCGTGGCAACAGATATTGAAACCATGAAACCAGTTGTACTTAAAAACGGATTCCTGCCTGATGCTATAAGAGCAAGCATGGCTATTCCCACAGTTTTTACACCTATTGAAATTGACAACAGATTGCTGGCGGACGGTGGAATAGTTGAAAATTTCCCAGTCAGGTGTGCAAAAGATATGGGAGCCGACATTATAATAGGAGTAAATATTTCGTCTCCTTTGTATAGTCGTGAACAACTTACTTCTATAGTCCAAATAATGAGTCAGGCTACAAATTATCTTATGTCAATTTCAGTTGATTCAGCGCGAAAAATGTGTGACTATCTAATTGAACCTAAGTTAGATAAATACACTATATTTAGTTTTGAAAAAGCAGATTCAATTATTAGTGCAGGTGAAAAAGCCACTATAGCCTTAATCCCTGAATTACAATCACTGCTCGATACCTTAAAGAAATATCCTGATGATAACACCACTGTTCCCCGATATATTACCTGTGATTCAGTTTATATAAATGAAATACGTATTGATGGTCTGGAGAAAGTATCAAAAAACATCGTTTTAGGAAATTTTCAGATAATTACACCTTCATGGATTACTTTAAAAGCATTGGAACAGGGAATAGACAGGATCTATGGAAGCCAGTTTTTTGAAAGGGTAAATTATAAATTCGAGAGTTCCGGCAATGGCGCAGTTCTTGTCTTAAGGGTAAAGGAACAAACAAAGAATTTCTTTAGATTCAGTTTTAATTACGATAACAATCTTAAAGTAGGCGTACTTTTTAATTACACTTCATTAAATATTGTAGGTCAAGGTTCACGTTTACTTATGGATGCAAAATTAGGTGATTCGCCGGCAGGTATAATTACATATAATATACGCACATCTCTAAGGCCAAACATTGGTTTTGGATTGAAATTAGGGTTTAATCAATTTCAGGTTAATTATTTCAATTCACAGGGAATACTTATATCTAATTTTACTTCACAACATTACCTGGCAGACATGGAATTCACCACATCCTTTTCAAATTCAAATTTATTTGCTGCCGGTTGTGAAGGTGAAATACTTAATATTTCTCCTTTATATGCCAGCCAGGATACAATAAAGCTCAATGTCAATTTCATTAGTTTATACGGAAGATTAAATATTGACAATCTTGACAGAACTATTTATCCAACTGATGGAGATCGGTTTTATGCTGAACTTAAGTATGTTGTAAGGGAAGATAACTTATCAGGCAATCTTTTTTCTCCTTCATTCTGGAGGTTTATGTTAACTTATAATAAAATTAATAGCATAACAGATAAGTTTTCTATTCTTTCCTCAGTTAATGCCGGTTTTTTGAGTAATAATAACGTACATCCTGCATATTATTTTTACCTGGGAGGAATGCATCCTTATGAAACAAATATTTTTTATTTTTCGGGCCTTCAGTTTATGGAAGTGTCGTCATCAAATGTAATATCTCTTCAATTAGACCTTAGATTTGAACCTTGGACTGATAAGTTCATTACACTTAAATCAAATATTGCGACTACTTCACCTACATATAACCACATATTTGCATTACAAAAATTTTATTCAGGGGCAGGTATTTCAGGAGGTATTAAAACTTTAATTGGTCCGGTAGATTTTACTTTAAGCAAGGGTAATATTTCACATGGTTTTGTTAGTGAACTGCATATGGGATATTTGTTTTAACTTATAAGGTGATTGGCAATCCCTGGTAAAACTCAAGTATTTTGACTTTAAATATATATTGATATTTAGCCTGCATAAGATTAGTTTTAGCTCTGACCAGGTTTGTCTTTGCCAAATTATAATCTTCAGCGCTCATCATTCCGACATCATATTTTTGCTGTGAATATTTCAGTACTTCTGAATTTGCTATTACAGACTCGCTGGCTGATTTATAATTCTCCAATGCCCCTATAGCGTCGGCATATGCACTCTGAATGTCTTTATATATACTTTTTTTAGTTTGTTCCAGCACATACTGCGAATCTGCCAGCCTTAGCCTGGCGTTGCTTATGTTTGTCCTGGTCTGAAAATGATTAAATATTGGGATGCTTAAATTGAATGATATTGATTTGTATTCATTATTTTTTAACTGACTTGAAAAAGGATAGTCTGATGTAGTATAGCTGGAGAGGTTTATTGGGGTAGTTACAGGTGCTGCATGGTTGCCGTTGACATACCCTATAGTATCCATTGTTTGCCCAATTTGTCTGACATTTACCTGTTTTAATTCATTTGTGTAACCTGATGTAAAATTTCCTGACAGGCTCAAAACAGGACTTAACTGACCCCGGGCTATATCCAGTCCTTTTTCATTATTTAGCAGGTCAAATTCTGCACTTTTTATCTGTGGCAGCTTATCTATGGCAGTTTTATATATATCTTCAACTGATTTTGGCGATTTTACAGCATCAATTGTTAATGAATCGGGATTATAAATTGTAAACCCATCTGACGATTTTAGTTCAAGCAATTGAGTTAATGTAAGATATGAAATATTGAGATTGTTTTTTGCAGTTACATTATTGTATTTGTCGTTTGCCTCCGATGCCTGCATCACAAGAAGATCACTTTTTGATTTACTGCCAACTTCAAATAACTTTAGCATTTTTTCGGTTTGCTGATGTGAAAAATCTACCTGTTGCTGTGTCGCTAATAAGTTTTCTTCTCCAAATAGTATTTGCAGGTAAACAGTTGCAATTTGCATTGTAATGTCGTTTTTAGCAACTTCATAATCCTGCAGGCTTTTATCCAGAAGGTACAAATTTTGCTGAATGGAATGAAGTTGCTGAAGCCCGTTAAACACAACAACTGAACCGGAAAGATAAAAGTTATCAGACAATACCGGAATATCCGTAAGCTGATTTGTATATGGGTTTATATAAAGCCCAAAACCCCAATTATTGCTGGCCCCAGCCTGAATGTTTGGTAAAATATTATATTTAGACTGGTTATAATTATTCTTTGATATTTCAGTTTGTATTTCTTGTCTTTTAAGCTGTATATTGTTATCCAGGGCATATTTAATACATTCTTCAAGAGTCCATATTTTCTGGGATTCAACTGTTTCATCAAAAGGTAAATAAAGAATAAACAATAAAATAATTATAAAACATTTAAATAAACAATGTCTTATTTCTGTTTTAATTGGATTCATTTTTAATGATTTTGAATTTTTTATTAATCAATTAACTTATCTGCACATCTGCATATTATTCTACTGAGTTTCCGGCCAGCCATCCTGTCGACCATGCTATCTGAAGGTTAAAACCTCCTGTATTTGCATCAAGATCCAAAATTTCACCTGCAAAATACAAGCCTTTTAATTTTTTTGATCCCATAGTTCTGGAATCAATTTCAGACAGGCTTACTCCACCAGCGGTAATTATAGCTTCTTTAAATGATCTGTACCCTGATATTGTAAACCGAAGGTTTTTCATAAGAAATAAAATTTGCTTTCTTGTTTTTGAATTTATCTGGTTACATTCCATAGAAGGTAAAATACCTAATTTGTTTATAAATATAGGAATTAATTTTGTTGGCATCCACTCTCTGAATATATTGTCTATCCTTTTTTTCCCATGGCCGTTTAAATCCCGTAGTAGCCTGGTATCAAGCTTTTGTTCATCAAGAGCGGGTTTAAGGTCAATGGTTATCTCAACTTTATTTTTTTTTCTGAGCTCGTCAACTACTAACCTGCTTAATGTAAGTATAACCGGACCTGATAATCCGTAATGTGTAAAAAGCATTTCCCCAAATTCTTCAGTTTGTTTTTTACCATTAACCCAAACTATAACATTTACATTTTTCAGGCTTAGACCCTGAAGTTGTTGTGCCATATCACCTTCAGTCTCAAGGGGTACTAAAGCAGGCCTTACTGGTTCAATTGTATGCCCGGCCTGTAAGGCTAGCCTGTAACCATCACCGTTAGAACCTGTTGCAGGATATGAATTACCCCCTGTACAAAGTATGATATTTTTGGTTAATATCGTTGAACTGGTACCATTTATTATTACTTCAGCCCCAATAAGACCAGATTCATTAAATAATATTTTGGTTACCCTGCCATTGTAAATAATTTCGGTATTAACTTCATTATTCCATTTAAGTAAAGCATTTACAATATCCTTAGCATTATTGCTTGCAGGAAATATCCGTCCTCCTCTTTCTACTGTGGTCTCAGTGCCGTTACGAAGGAGTAATTCTAAAATATCGTTGACAAAAAACTTTGAAAATGCAGATCTAAGAAACTTACTGTCAGGGTTTATTTGTTTTAAGAATTCGGAAATATCAGCTTGGTTTGTTACATTACATCGTCCTTTACCCGTTATCAGAATCTTCCTTCCGGCACGTTCCATTTTTTCCACAAGCAGCACTCTCATTCCCTTTTCTGCAGCCCTCCCGGCTGCAATTAACCCCGCTGCCCCCGCTCCTACTACTATAACATCATATTCTTTCAACTGAATATTGACTTTATTTGTTTATAAATTCTTATTAATAAATCATATGTCATCGAATTGGACCTGTTATTACTTATTTTTTGGCCAGGTTGAAGTCGCATTTATTGTTTATCTTATCGGTGATGCTCATTTGATCTGTTATTATTGATTTTTATGGTCAGGTCGAATTCATTTTCAAATTTTCAAATTTACACATCTATATCTTTCCTTTCCTGTTGACAAAACGTTTCGAATCCCCCCACTGATCATACCCTATTCTGTTACCGGTCATGCTAATACGTGCCTCCAGGCATTGTGTGCAGTCATCCGGGTTATCATCTACACATGGTTTGTCTTCATATAGTTTATATTTGCTTCTGTAACGGGCCGGAGTAATATTTGGCATAAGAATATTTGCCCCTGCCATAATTCCCTTTTCACGTCCCATTGGATCTATGGCCTGTAGAGCAGTTGCCGCTGCTATGTTTATATCATTCATCATAAGACGCAGTATGGCAATCATTTTAAGTCCGAGCATCAATCTGTCTTTACGGGGCAATAAAATATCCCTGTACTGGTATAATGGCGTATCCGGATGTTCAATAAAAGGTCCCATACCAACCATATCAGCTTCAAAGCTGCGGATAAAAATCAGGTCATTTGCCAGGTCTTCAAGAGTCTGGAAAGGTAGTCCCATCATTACGCCTGTGCCTACCTGATATCCTATTTTTTTTAGTGCGTAAAGGCAGTTGATTCGAGTATCATAATTATGATTACTGTCATTTGGATGAATCTTGTGAAATAATTCCTCGTTTGTAGTTTCTATTCTTAGTAAATACCTATGAGCTCCTGCATTAAACCAACGCCTGTAAATTTCATCCTTTTGTTCTCCAAGGGAAAGAGTAACCCCCAATTCACCATGAAACCTTTTGTTAAGTTCAGATAATATATTTTCAATCCTGTCACAAAAAACCTTACTGGCTATTTCACCTGACTGAAGCACAATTGAAGCATAATGATTTTCATAGGCAAAATCAGCTGCATCGAGAATTTCTTCATCGGTCAGATTATATCTCTGAATCTTTTCATTACCTGCTCTTATTCCACAATAATTACAATTTTTACCACAAATATTGGAAAATTCAATTAGTCCCCTGAAATATACTGTATTACCTACAACTTCTTTTTTTATCTGTGCGGCTCTGGCAAACAACAATTTACTATCACTATCTTCACTTCCAAGGAGATTAACAATATCATTTTTATCAAGATTATCCTTAAATAGTAAATCTGTCATTATATTTCTATAAATAATCTGGCGATGAATATACCCTTGTAAAAGGAGATATTGCGCGTTCATAAATACCCTGTACGTATGCAATAGTCATTCCATAATTTGACACCGGTATACCTGCGTCAATGGCAGGTTTTAACCTGTTTATAAGTTGTTTCCTTGTAATCATGCATCCTCCGCATTGTATCACCATTGAATAATCATGTATGTCCACAGGAAGATTGTCTAATCCCGAAACAAAATCAAAGTGCAGTTGCTTGCCACTGAAAGCAGTCAACCATCTGGGTATCTTCATCCGGCCTATATCATCACACGAAATCTGGTGTGTGCAGGATTCAAGAAGTAAAATCCTGTCTCCATCCTTTAATTTACTCAAATGAGGTGTACCTTTAAGATAACTGTCAAAATTACCCTTATTATAAGCAAGTATTATACTAAAACTTGTCAGTGGAATTTCTTTGGGAATACTCGCGTCGGCCTTTAAGAAAACCTGGCTGTCAGTTATTGCAAGTGCCGGTTTTGGTGTAAGTCTTTTTAAAAATGTGTCGAGTTCTCTCTCCTTAATGACTATAGCAATACAATCATTATCAATGACATCCCGTATTACTTGTATCTGAGGCAGTATTAACCTTCCTTCAGGGGCTTCTGTATCAACAGGCGTAATAAGTATTACAGTATCACCATGCTCAACTAAATCTCCTACTAAGGTTCTTTTTTGATAAGCAGAAGGTGGGATACTTTTCTTAATTTCACTTATAAGTTTATCCTTTCCAACAGGATGTAAAGCACTAAACTCAAAAACAAGAGCGCCTGTTTCATTTTCAATTTGACGTTTAATGTCAGGATTCAATTGTTGTATATCTGATTTATTATGAATTATAATAAATGGTATATCCGACTCATTGAATAAATCTATAAGCTTCTTTTCAAATTCACCAAAATGATTATCTGAGATAATAAGTAATGCAGAATCAACAGTATTTATGGTATCCAAAGATTTACCTGAACGCATGGCCCCTAAGTCCCCTGAATCATCTATTCCGGCAGTATCTATAATAATAACCGGACCTATACCGGGAATTTCCATAGATTTTCTGACAGGGTCTGCAGTTGTGCCCGCTATTTCTGACACAATAGCAACATCTTGTCCGGCAAGAGCATTTATAATTGAACTTTTCCCCTTGTTACGGCAACCAAAAATACCTATGTGCGGTTTGGCATCTTTTCCTTTTGCAATCATCTCTGTAAATATTTAATATTATAGATTCATGGCCAGGTACCCGGACCTATGTTCATTTTTCCCTACTTTCACACTTCTCTGCTATTAAATATACAAATTTACTCATCTAAGTCAAATTTACTTGACACAGTTCAATGTTTTATTTAAATTAGCGTAAACTAAATTAACTTCTATGAAACCTAAATCATTTATTATAATAATATTATTAATTTCTGGTATGGCCACAATAAATGCTAAATCGATAGCAGTACAGAAACCGGATACTATTCTTACTTCGCAGGGTAATCTTATAATTCATTTTGTAGGTCACGGTTCTCTCTGGTTTGACTTTAATAAACTTATAATTTATGTAGACCCGTTTTCAAAGGTCGGCACATATTCATTTCTTCCAAAAGCAGATATAATTCTTGTTACTCATGATCATTATGACCATTTGGACACTATTGCCATATCTGAGATTAAAAAAGAAACCACTCATATTTTTTATACCGAAGCATGTGACCGCATTGCAAAGTTTAAGAATAATAAAACTATAATGAAAAATGGGGATACACAAAATTATCGTGGTATAAATATTCTTGCGGTACCGGCATACAACCTTGTTGCAAAACGTCCCGACGGAAAACCGTATCACTCAAAGGGTGAAGGTAATGGTTATGTTGTTACTTTTGGAAACATTAGAGTTTATATTGCCGGCGATACCGAAAATATACCTGAAATGAAAAATCTTGGGAAAATTGATATTGCATTCTTACCTATGAACCTGCCATATACAATGGCACCTGAACAAACAGCAGACGCAGCCAAAATGGTAAATCCAAAAATACTTTATCCTTATCATTATGGAGAAACAGATGTTAATAGATTATTGGTTCTTTTGAAAGATCAAAAAAACATTGAAATCAGGGTTAAACAAATGAAATAGTACTATATCCCAGTGATATCAAGTATTGAAAACCCCATTTTAAGTAAATTATGTGGTTCCAGAATTTGCTTAAGCTTCTCTGAATCAATAAGTTGTAATATTTTGTTTGCCGTAAAAATATCAGTCTTTGACTTTTTCATTTCTACTGCCAGTTTGGTTGCATTATGATAACCGATATAAGGACTTAATGCTGTAGTGACAGCAGGGCTTCTAAAAAGCCTGTTTTCTGATACATCACTTTGAATAATTAAACCTTTTAACAAATTCATATAAATAGTTTCATTTGCAGCTATCATTAATTTAAGACTTTCAATTATTGCATGGCCAATAACAGGTATATAGGCATTTAAATCCAAACATCCTTCTGCACAAAGAGAAGTTGCTAATATATCATTTGAATAAACCTTGTGAGCAGCACTAATAACAAATTCGGGGATAACCGGATTTATTTTGCCTGGCATTATTGAACTTCCAACCTGCATAGCAGGAATTTCAATTTCATGTGAAACGGCGATATCAGAAGATAATAATCTTATATCTGAAACTATTTTATTGAGGTTAACTGCATGAGCTTTAATAGTTGCATGCATTTCTACAAACGTATCAAGGTTACATGTTGCATCCTGCAGGTTTTCACCTCGGGTAACGGGCAATCCGGTGATATTCTGCAGTTCTCTTACAACTTCCATTATAAAAAACCGCGGGATAGAAAGACCTGTACCGATGGCTCCTCCTCCAAGGTTCACCACTTTAATACGTTCAGAACATTTTGATACCCTCCACCAGTCGCGCGACAAAGCTTCGGAATAAGTGCTGAACAACCTTCCATAGGACGATGGCACAGCTTCCTGCATCTGGGTGTAACCTATCCTTAAACTGTCACGGTGATTTGTTTCAATCTCTTCAATTTTACCTCTGTGAATATTTATTGATTCCTCCAGCAAGTTTAAAAGTTGCATTATAGTAATTTTTAAAGAAGTTGGGATAACATCGTTTGTCGACTGAAAAACATTTGCATGTTCAACAGGATCTATTATATTATACTCACCTGGTTTCCGGCCCAACAGCTGGAGGCTCCTGTTTGCAATAATTTCATTAATATTCATGTTAATACTTGTACCTGCACCACCCTGAATGGCTGGTACAATGAAATTGTCAAAATGAAGCCCTTCACTTACTTCAAGTGCACTTGTTATCAATACATCAAGTATTTTTTCATCTATTAATACAAGGTTTAAATCCGGTTTTGAAGGAAGCTCAATTATTTCTTTTTTAAATTTTAAGTAGGTATAATAGCAGGCAAGTTTTGTTAATCCAACAGATTTGTACCATTCAATCGAAAAAGGTGTTTTGTAAGGAAAATTCTCCGCAGCCCTAAGAGAATGTATGCCATATAAAACATCAGAATTTATTTCGCGTTCCCCCAAAAAATCTGATTCTACCCTCATATTTAATAAATTTAATAAAAAAGACGGCCTGATAAAAGCCGTCTTTTTAGTCAATTATTTATTTTATTAAAATATTACAATTGCAATAAAGAAACTATTTCGTTAATTTGAAGTTCACTGGTATTACAAACTGTTGCTTCACAGGCTTTCCACCCTGCTTACCCGGTACCCATTTAGGAGAGTTTTGTATAGTACGAATAACTTCCTGGTCAAGTACAGGGTCAACACCACGGAGAACAACTACTTTTTCAATTGCTCCTTTGGAGTTAACAACAAACTGTACAATAACCTTTCCTTCAATCCCCATTTCCAGGGCACTTTCCGGAAATACAAGATGCTCTTTTACCCAGGTTGCAAAACCACTGATATCACCACCCTGGAATGTTGCGTTTTCTTCTACACTTATAAACACTTTTTCTTCTTCAACCACAACAGGGTCTTTCTTTTTCCTCTACTGTAATTTCAGTAGGCGGAGCATCGTTACTTGTATTTGCAACAATATCATCAGTAGAAGCAAGCTGAACTTCTTCTTTAACTGTATCAACGACTACAGGAGCTTTAAACTGAACCTGGGCCTGAATAGCCTCTGGTGGTGGTGGCGGTGGAGGTGGTGGTGGAGGTTCGTCCTGGTTCATTTTCTCCATTTCCATCGTTACATTCTTCAGCAGCTTTTTGGCATTTTTTTCTTTATTGTAATAACTTTCAATTAATGGCACTAAAGCTGCCGTAGTTACCACAACGAAAGAAATTAAAAAGGCAATAAGAATGAATCTGTTATATTTTTTACGGATATAATAGGCACCATACTCCTTATTACGTCCTTCAAATACAATATCATCCAAACTTTCGGCCTTTACTTTCTTATTATTTTTAGTTGTCATGACAAAGGGTTTGAATGTTTATTTCGTTTTCTTTTGTTCAGTAGCACTTGTTGTACCTTTAAGCGCATCCAGCAATTTTTTCTCATATTGATTGAGATCTGTTACGGCATAATGGGCAGCATTTGCAATGGCCATTTCATCAATGATATCAACGAAATTTCCATACTTTGCCTTGTCAGTAGCCTTAATCATAAATATAGGACCAACCTTATCATTTCTTTTTACAACTTTAATAAGGTTATCCAGACTATCATGACTTATTTTTAGTTTAGTAGAAAGAACATCTGCCCTAAGTTGTTCAACTTCATTAAATACGTCCTTATTACGTTCGAGAAGAATTTTACGAATTCCATCCTTGCTATAATTAGTAGGTATAAGTTCAGGTAATTTTTTAGGATCCTTAATCATTCCATTATACCAGTAAACCTTATTGTTTTCATCAAGAATAAAATTTACTACTCTTGAGGCTGGTACCTGAGGTTGATGAGGATCCGGTTTTTTATCAGGCATTACAATTTCCATAATTTTCGGCTTGGCGAAAGCCGTGGTAAGCATGAAAAATGTAAGCATAAGACAGGCAAGGTCAACCATCGGTGTCATATCTATATGCGTCGACAATTTTTTAGCCCTGCGTTTACCTTTATGTTTTCCCCCGCCGCCTTCGTTTTCAATAATTTCGGCCATATATTATAAACTATTAATTATTTTACTTTTTTAACCTCAACCTTCTGAAGGTTTGTAGTAAGGTCAAACTTGTTTACTTTTTTATCCTGAAGCACATCCAGTAATTTTTTAACTGTTATGTAATCAGCATTGAAGTCTCCTTTAATAGCTACTTCAGCATTTGGATTGGCCAAACGGGCAAAATGTATCCACATTGAAATTTCACTTCCTCCGGCAACAGAATCCGTTGGTATTCCAATCTGCATAGCTTCCTTTTCTTTAGGATCAGTAGCATCAATCCATGCTGGTAAATTTTTAATAGGCATACCAAAAGAACCAAGGTTGGAAAACTTCCTGATTTGATCTTTGGTGAATTTTACCCTGAAATAATTACCAACATCCTGCAGCACCTGGGCACGAACGTGAGATGACGAATCGTGTCCGTTATCAATATTAAAGTACACTTTATTGTTTTTCCCAATAAGCATTGTCATCACATTTTTTTCCGGCGTCAGCTTATCTGAAATGGAGTTAGGTGTGTCAACCTGAACTGCTTCCTGCGGTCTGAATGATGTCGTTAACATAAAAAATGTAAGCAACAGCATAAAAAGGTCAACCATAGGCGTCATGTCGATCTTCGGAGGTTTCGATGGTAACTTTATTTTTGACATATATTATTTTTTTTTTAAAAACCGTTAAAACCAATGATAAAAATCAAACGATTACTTCTTTAAATTTGAAGCAAATGTTTGGGTTACGCTAAAATTGGCTTCGTCGATTTTAAATGTCAGAGCATCAATGGATGATGAAAAATAGTTATAAGCAATTAAGGCAAGGGTTGAACCTGCAATACCGAAAGCAGTATTAATAAGGGCTTCTGATATACCTGTTGAAAGAGCAAGTGCATCAGGACTACCTGAATGTGCCAGGGCTGCAAAAGCACGTATCATACCAAGTACAGTACCAATAAGACCTATAAGCACAGAAATCGATGCAATGGTGGAAAGAACCACAAGGTTCCTTGATAAAATAGGCAATTCAAGAGCTGTTGCTTCTTCAAGATCTTTTTGTAAAGCCAATACTTTCTGGTCGTTAGGGAGAGTCTTGTCACCCTGTAAATCGCGGTAACGATGTAAACCTGATTTAATAACATTTGCAATAGAACCTTTTTGTTTGTCACATGCTGTAGAAGCTTCTTCAATTCTGTCTTCGTTTAACATGGTACGTATGTTATTCACAAATACATTTAAACGGCCTCTTCCTTTTGCTCTTGAAATTGAAATTAACCTTTCAAATGTGAAAGTTATTAAAATTAAAATCACTGCCATTAACAAAGGTACAATAAAGCCTCCCCTGTGAACAATGCCCAGGTAATTAAGAGTATTACCCTTTTCAACATTTCCACCTTCGAAATTGTTTGGGTTACCCATTATATAAATATATATAAGAATTCCCAATGCAATACAGATAAAAATAACTGATGTAGCGAAGATAGATCCTAATACATCTTTCCATGAATTTCCTTTAGTGCTCATATTATCAAAGTTTTATTATTAAATTATTCAATTATTTAGGTTTGTAAGTAAATATATTTTTTTCAATTATTCAATACCTTATTAATGTTTAAAATATTATTTTTTGTAATCCCATTATTCATCAATCTGTTTATCTGTTTATTTGTTAATTAGTTATTTGTTAATTAGCTTATTATCACATATTCACATTTACACATCTGCACCTTATTACTGATTTGCTGCAGCTTCCTGTGCTTTAACAGTTTTATCAAATACTTCCTCTTGTTTTTGAAAATCCTTGTTTCCCGGGTCAAGGGTTAACAATGTTTTAAAATAATCGCGGGCGGCAAGATAATTCTTTTTCCTTGCAGAAACTAATGCAAGTCCCTCATATCCTTTTATTTTCCATGATTTATTATTGGGATCGAGTGAAACAATTTTCTGATATATTTTCGAAGACTGATCCAGGTCAACAGGTTTAACCGTTAGATAGAAGGAGCCCAAATAATCGTATGCAGCAAATAATTCCTTGGCATACTTAACTGTGTCGCTCAACCCTTTTTCTAATACTTTTTCATACCTTGGTTTTGCCAGTCCGAGTTTTGAATCAGGGTCAAGGCTGAAATCTGAATTTGCGAGCCATAAATAAGCCTGTACATTGCTCGTATCAATTTTGGTAAGACTTGTAAAAACAGTATCAGCCTTTCCAAATTGTTTTGTCTGATAATAAATTTTACCTAAAGTGAAGTAATCTGCGTTAGAAGCTTTTCCTTGAGCTATTTTATCACTTAATACCTCTGTAGCAATATCATAATGTCTTAAATTATATGCTGTTGTTGCAATACTGGAATAAAGTTCATCATTTGTTGGATCCATTTTATAGGCTTTTATTAAAAGCCTGAGCCCCTTATCAGTTTGCAAACTGTCCTGGTGAAGCCGCACCAGAGTATTTCCGTAGTAAATGTAATCCTTAAGTATCAGATTCGTTTCAGGAGTATTCTTAAAAAACTTTTCAATATATTTTTTTGCAGAAAGGTAATCGCCGGGTTTTTTATCATATGCAGAATAAGCTGCCAACCTGTATAGGTTAATTCTAGAACTATCAACTTTGAGTATATTTTCAATCACTTTTAATGATTCATCATAAACCTTAGCCTTAAAAAGTGCCCTGGCATAACTAATCTGGGCCGGAGTATTGTTTCCTGAAAGATCAAGGAACTTTTTAAAGTTTGTCTGGGCTAACTTATAAAATCCGCTCATATTGTACATTTCTCCTAAACCTTTATATACCGGAGCATAGGTGGAATCAGTTTTCTGTGCCTGTTCGAAAAGGTCTCTTGCTTCGGTAAGGTTTCTGGCACCCAAATATATATTTCCAATTTTTACCTGATATATAGGGTTAGAAGGATTCAGAAATAATGCCCTGTTATATTTTTGAATAGCACCCGATGCATCGTTGGAATCCATATATACATCTCCCATTGCATCTATAATATTTGGATTATCAGGCTGAATTTCACCAGCCTTATTAAGAAATCCCATTGCTTTTTTATACCTTGGGTTTTTACCGTATGTCTGAGCTAAACCCAGGTTGATTAATAAGGTTATATGATGTTCGGTATATTTCTTTTTATTTTTTGGAAAAACATTTGCTTTGGCAAACAATTTATCTGCAGCTACCGTATCACCGGTTTGAAGTAAAATAACTATTCCTAAGCCAATAGCATTAATTTTATTGCTGCTATCTGCTGCCAGACCTTTTGAAAAAATATCTCTGGAATTAGTACACACTTCATCCAAAGTAGCTGAATAAGGATCTGCAAGGTAGCTTTTAATAATATTTTCCCCATAATAGTAATATGCATCACCATTAGTAGGTTGGGCATTTATTACAGATTTATAAACTTCCGCCGCATCTTCAAATCTCTCACTTATAGTTAGTTTTCTTGCACTGTTTAAATCCTGGGCGGGTGCAATACCTGACCATAAAAATAATACCAATACAATTAAACCACTTACATTTAATTTTTTATATACTCTTGCCATTTTTGATAGTTATTTAATTCTGAAATTTTTTTGATAAATATACAAGCTTTATCAATATGTGATGTTAGCAATCTGCTAATCTGTAATGTTTTTTTTCATTCTTACAAGACGAAGAGGCATCGTTGCTGGTACTAATTTGGATTTTAATATTATACGCTGGCCTGATTCGCCGGCGACATATGCAATAAAACCTGATCCCAGACCAATATAAAATTCTCTTGAAATCATATAAACTTCCCTGATAAAAGGATAAGACTTGTCAGCAATGTATCCCTGATATGGCCTGTAAAAATCATCTCCATCCGAATTATATTCAGAAGAAATGGCTACAACTTTTATACGGTTTAAAAACGACTGAGATAAACTGTCGTTTTTATCACTAACCCAGTTTACACTTAAAACACCTATGGCGTTTTTATGTTTTTCTACATAATTAACTACTTCTTCATTAGAATTAACTGAATAACAATACACGGGTAATTTGTTTGAAAGTTTAAACTTTTCAGCAAAATACCTTACATTACCCGATTTTTCATTGTCAAAAACTACTTTAAGTTCATTTAAGGGTGATTTTGGATTTATCTTACTCCAGTTATTTATTTTTCCTTCAAAAATACCCCTAACATCATTATATCTTATAAGTGAATCAGGATTATTTTTATTTACTATTAAAGCAATTGCATCATATGCAATCAAAATAGTTTTCGGAATTATTTTTTTACTGTTTATATACTGTTCTTCATCCTTGGTTAATTGTCGTGAAGTAACCATAACTCTAATTGAATCGTTTAAAAAATCATTTAAAATATCTAATTCGGGTTTATATATTGGGGTTATATGAGCATTTGTATAAATTGATAAAAAAGTATATAATTCAGTATCAAGCAATAATTTATACGATTCATCCACTCCTATTTTTATGTTGCCTGAAGTTGGTGTTTCTTCATCTTTAAAGGATTTGAGATGATGTGAACAACCCATCAACATTATCAATATAAAACTTAAAATAACGGTCTGAGGATTAGTTGTTGGCAAATGTGTTTTTTTCATTCCTTATTTATAAATTTATTATACAATAAAGCTAATCTGTATGCTCCATAAAGCATTAAAAGCACTCCTATAATAATTCTGTAACTTTTCGGAATATAATAAAACATATCTGAGAAGATTACCAAAATTCCCAGTACTATAAATAATATAACAATAATTATACCAAATAAAGTTATTATCTTATCCCAATTAAAATAAGGCATAAATAATTATGACAATTTTTGTAAAAATATAAATATACACAATATTAATACAAATTTATTTTAAATCACTCCGGGTACTCCACCCTAACATGGTAAATATTCATTAATTTTCTTTTAAATATTTCTTTTACAATACTTTGGTCTTTATATGTAATATTAGAATTATTGTATTGTTCATTAATCATCTGATAATAAATAATATTCTCTACCAAATCATTTATGGAAGTATAACTTATGTCTTTAATACTCCTGGAAGCAGCTTCAACAGAATCAGCCATCATAACAAGAGCCATCTCCTTTGAAAAAGGTATAGGCCCCGGATATGTAAATTTACTTTTATCAATTTCAATTTCAGGATTCTGATTTTTGGATGTCATATAAAAAAACTGAACTGTGGAAGTCCCGTGGTGTGTCCTTATATAGTCTGTTATCTGTTCCGGCAGGTGGTATTTTTTAGCTATATCAATACCTTTTGTTACATGCTCCATTATTATTTTTGCACTTTCCTCATTTGATAAATCAAGATGTGGATTCTTTTCCAAACTTAAATTTTCAATAAAATATTTTGGATTAACCATCTTGCCAATATCATGATACAAAGCACCGGTTCTTACCAATAAAGGATTGGCGCCTATTTTAAATGCAGCTTCTTCAGCCAGGTTGGCAACCTGAAGTGAATGCTGAAAAGTTCCGGGTGTTTTCTCATTCAGCATTCTCAGCAAAGGCTGATTCGTATCTGACAATTCCATAAGTGTTATATCAGATAAAAATCCAAACATTTTTTCAAAAATAAAAATCAGCGGATATGCCATAAGTACTAAAAATCCACTTATTGAGAAACTTAACAAGGTATTCAAATAAGAAGGCTGGGTAATTTTAGACAGGTCGTTCCCCTGTAGTAAAAACATTCCAAAATACAAAATACAGTAGGATAAAAATACATAAAATGAAGTATCTATTAATTTTCCACGTCGGTATGTATTTGTTAAACTTATAATTGAAACTGTTCCTGTGGCAAAGTTAAGAAATATAAATTCAAAGGCATTAGGAGCCAGAAAACCAACCATTAATATAACTACAGTGTGCACTACCAATGCTAGCCTGGCATCGTAAAAAGTTTTAATTATTATAGGAAGTAAAGTAAAAGGAACCATATACAGGTTCAGCTGGTCACTCCTGGTTATTAAACTCGAAATGGCAACTATTAAGGTTACAAGAAGAAGAATAAAGCTAAATTTAACATTATTAGCATAAACTTCTCTTCTGAAATTTATAATGTAAATTATTAATAATAACAAAAGGCTGATAATTATAATCGATTGTCCTAAAATAATATAACTAATCTTTGAGGATTTCCCAAGTTTAGTTTCATATTCATATTTTAAAGACAATAACAGATTATATTTTTCAAGTGTAACCAGTTCCCCTTTACCAATAATTTTTTGATCAGCACGAAATAACCCGTTTGTTAAGGAAATTCTTTTTATTAGATCTTCTTTTACATTCCTGGATGCTTCTTCATTATAAATAAGGTTAGGTAACAGAAACTGATTAAGGTTTAGTTCCTTAAAAAATCCGGACTCATAAATTATCTTGTCAAAAAGGGATCCTTGCTTAAGATCGTTTATTTTTTTTAAGACATATTCGTATGCTGCTTTTTGTGAAAAAATATCGGAATACATATATTCCTGACCCACGTTGTCTTTAATAATTACAATCGTAAAATCACGTGACGGATTTTGGTCCATATTATCAGGTATCTGAACAATTCCCTTATTATAAACATAAGATAATAAGTCATTTGCAAATTTTAAGTAAATTGACTTTGTAACGGAATCAGCATCCTTATAAAATGATTTAATTTCAGGAGATGTATTTTGACTGGTTCGTTCTTCGGCAAAATTAGTCCATTGAGACCCAAAGGTTTTACCGAGCTTCTTAAGTTGTTCTATTTCTGTGTTTTTTATAAAATTAAAATAAGGTTTAAAATCTTTCAAGATACTATCCTTATCTTTTTTAATTTCGCCCTCGGTTTTTCTGATAGGAAAATCAAACGTGGAGTATAAATCAGGATTTAACCATATTTTGCCTTTTTGAAATTCATAGGGAAAGTGTCCTTCACGTGGAAATAAAAATATTAAAATGATAGCACTTGCAATAAATGATAATACCCTGTAAACTAATTGAATGTTTTTTTTTATATAATTTATTAATTTTCTCATCTTGCAATGGATAATTTTATCGCGCTAAGGTAATACTTGTTAATTGATTATTGATTATTGATTATTGACAATTTATAATTGATTTTTAAGGTATTGTCGATTTCCCATGATGAAATTATTGATTTTAATGGTATCAAGGAAAATTGATTATTGATTATTGAGATATGCATATTGCAAATTATAAAATTGAAGATTTTTACCATTTAACAATAATCAATTATCAATTCGTTTGCCCTTAACATTTTTAAAGATAAAATGTTATTTTCGATATAAAATTGGAAGGTGTGAATTTAAATTTATAGAAATCGCTTATTTACTATTCTGGTTTGAAATATTACAATATGAATAAAATAAACATTTTACAAAAAAGTATGCCCGTAAAAACTAAAACTGAATTTGATAAACAAACCTTACTACATGATTATTACATAGCAAATTTAAGCAGACAACTAAGCATACTTGGTCGCAAAGAAGTTCTTTCAGGTAAAGCAAAATTTGGCGTTTTTGGAGATGGAAAAGAATTGGGACAGATAGCAATGGCCAAACATTTCAGAAACGGTGACTGGCGAGCCGGCTATTACCGTGATCAGACTTTTATGCTATATTCCGGTTTACTTAAACCTGTGGAATTTTTCGCTCAGCTTTATGGTGACACAAATAGTGAGCATAATCCGGCAAGCAGTGGACGAACAATGAACAACCATTTTGGAACTGCAAATTACAGTCCCGATGGCAAATGGTTAAATCAGATGCAGCAAAAGAATTCTTCAAGTGATATTTCACCAACGGCAGGACAAATGCCACGTCTATTGGGTCTTGCATATGCTTCCAAACTATACAGACTAAACAGCAATCTGCATCAGTATAGTTATTTTACAGATAACGGCAATGAAGTAGCTTTCGGTACAATTGGAGATGCAAGTACTTCCGAAGGACACTTTTTTGAAACCATTAATGCTGCGGGTGTATTACAGGTTCCTTTGGCAGTGGCAGTCTGGGACGATGGGTTCGGAATTTCTGTACCTACTGAATATCAAACTACCAAACTTAGTATTTCAGAAGCCATGAAAGGCTTTGAGACTGACTCTGAAAACAAGGGAATTCTTATTTATAAGGCTAAAGGATGGGATTATCCGGGGCTTTGCAAGATCTTCAGGGATGGTATAGACCTCTGCAGAAGGGAGCATATGCCTGTTTTATTTCATATAACTGAGATGACTCAACCTTCCGGACACACTACCTCAGGCTCGCATGAAAGGTATAAGACGGCCGAAAGGCTTGAATGGGAAAAAGTTTTTGACCCGATAAAAAAAATGAAAGAATGGATGCTGGAATTTAAATATGCATCTGATGATGAACTGAATGAAATTGAACTAAGGGCAATATCTGAAGTAAAACAGGCTCAGTCAAAAGCCTGGAAAGATATTACAGACCCGTTGATAAAGGAAAAAAGAAACCTTCTTCAGATCATTGAACATAAAACCTGCATATGTAACAATGATAATCAGAAAAAAATAAATGACTATGCGTATGAATTGGCCCAGATTCAATTCCCTATCAGTAAGGAATTGATTAGCATAGCAAAAAAAATCGTCCGTAATGTTTGCCATGAATGCGACCGTAATAACAATTTACATGAAAATCTTACAGGATGGATAAATAAAAATATTTTAGACGGCATTGACAAATACAGTAGTAAAATATATAATGACTGTTCCAGTTCTGCCTTAAAAGTGAAAGAATGCAAACCCATTTACAGTGAAACCTCACCTTTAATAAACGGCAGGGAAATAATTCGTGATAATTTTGCCAGCCTGTTTAATCAATATCCACAGCTTGTTGTCTTTGGAGAAGATGTTGGTAAAATCGGAGGGGTAAATCAAACATATGAAGGATTGCAGCATATTTATGGTGAACTGAGAATAACCGACACCGGCATCAGGGAAACCTCCATAGTTGGCCAGGGGTTAGGACTTGCACTTAGAGGATTGCGCCCTGTTGCTGAAATTCAGTACCTTGATTATCTAATGTATGCATTACAGACCATAAGTGACGATTTAGCCACTACTCATTGGAGGACACGAGGAAATCAGGTTGCACCATTGATTATTTCTACCAGGGGTCACAGGCTCGAAGGAGTGTGGCATTCCGGCTCTCCAATGTCTATGTTGATTAATTCTGTAAGAGGAATATATGTTTGTGTACCCAGAAACCTTACACAGGCGGCAGGATTTTATAATACTTTGTTAAAAGCAGACGATCCTGCAATAGTTATAGAACCTTTAAATGCCTACAGGTTAAAAGAATACCGTCCAGACAATATTGGTTTTTTCACAGTTCCTCTTGGAATACCTGAAATTATTACTCCAGGCAATGAAATTACTCTTGTTACCTATGGCTCTTGTGTACGTATTGCCATGCAGGCCGTTGAGGAATTACGCGAATTTGATATTAATGTAGAACTTATAGACGTTCAAACTCTTATACCTTTTGATATTAATAAGGTAATCTTAAATTCAGTTAAAAAAACAAACAGAATAATTTTTTTTGATGAAGATGTTCCCGGCGGTGCTACAGCTTATATGATGCAACAAGTCCTTGAAGAACAGGATGCCTGGCAGTATTTAGATTCAAAACCCAGGACTCTGGCAGCCTGCGAACATCGGCCGGCATATTCGACTGACGGAGATTATTTTTCAAATCCTAATGCTGAAGATGTATATGATCTGGTCTATAGTATTATGCATGAAGTAAATCCAGTAAAATGGCCTTTATAATGAATTTAAAACAAATTTCAAGGAAAAAAGAAATAGACCAGCTTTTATCTGAAGCAACGAACAACGATACAGAAAATCTTAAAAAAAACCTTAACCTAAGAGATCTTACATCCCTTTCTATTGCAGCTATCATTGGAGCCGGAATATTTGGTACTATAGGCAACGCCAGCGCATCCGGCGGCCCAGCGGTTTCATTATTATTCGTTTTTACGGCTATAGCCTGCGGATTTTCAGCAATGTGTTATGCCGATTTTGCATCCCGTATTCCTATAAGCGGCAGTGCTTATACTTATGCTTATGCATCTATGGGTGAGCTTATTGCATGGGCTGTAGGATGGACACTGCTTATGGAATATTCTGTAGGGAATATTGCAGTTGCTATATCGTGGAGTGATTATTTTACATCCTTTTTAGGTGGATTCAATATTCATATTCCTAAATATCTTACAACTGACTATTTAAGCGCTTACAGAGGCTATAATGAATTCAATGAATTATTAAGACATGGAAAAACAATTCCTCAATATCTGCAATTTGACCAACAGGCATGGATTACAGCACCATCACTGGGTACATTTCGCTTTATAGCCAATATTCCTGCTTTTTTAATAACCTGCATCATTACCTGGCTTGTATATATTGGAATCCAGGAAACAAAAAAAGCAGCAAATATGATGGTTATAGTTAAAATAATTGTGATAATTATGGTAATTGTTATTGGTGCTTTTTATGTAAACACTTCAAACTGGATTCCATTTGCTCCTAATGGAATCTCAGGGGTATTAAAAGGAATATCTGCAGTGTTTTTTGCATATATAGGATTCGATGCAATTTCTACTACAAGTGAAGAATGTAACAGCCCGCAGCGTGATCTTCCAAAGGCAATGATTTTGTCACTCCTTATTTGCACTGTACTATACATAGGAGTCACATTGGTACTTACAGGAATGGTCAGGTATAATGAATTGGCAGTCGGGGATCCATTGTCATTTGTGTTTTCAAAATATCATTTGACCTGGCTGTCCGGAATTATTTCCTTTAGCGCTATAATTGCCATGGCCAGTGTATTACTTGTATTTCAGGTTGGACAACCCCGTATATGGATGAGTATGAGCCGTGATGGTTTGTTACCGAAAAAATTTTCTTCTATTCATCCCAGATACAAAACACCTGGATTTTCAACTATTATTACCGGCATAGTTGTTGGTCTTCCATCATTATTCATGAATTTAACTGAAGTAACTGATCTTACAAGTATTGGAACTTTATTTGCTTTTGTTGTAGTTTGTGCAGGGGTACTTACTTTAAAACCAGTTTTAAAACAAAACGAAAAATATTTCCATTTGCCATATATTAATGGCAAATATATACTTCCTACTATTTATTTGGTAATGGTTGCCGTTGCAATAAAATTTTATCCACAAAATATAAAATCTTTTTTTAGTCTTTCAGGCGAAGGTAATTCCCTTATTTCAAAAATTCCATTAATATTCTTTCTGACAATAAGTTTAATAATGATTTATCTGACATTTATTAAAAATTACTCTTTAATTCCTGCACTTGGGCTTTTAATAAACTTGTATTTAATGACTGAGCTTGGATTTAGCAATTGGGCACGGTTTTTAATCTGGCTTGTAATTGGCCTGGTTATTTATTTCACATACAGTATAAATAATAGTAAAATGGCAGACGGTTTTTTGAAATAAATTTTGTAATTTTCATGCACAAATACTGGTAATTAATTATTATTTACAAATTATGGAGCTGGATATAAACATATTCAGAATAGAATATAATAAAGTTGCTCCCAAAAAAGGACGAGTACTCGTCTCAGAACCATTTTTGAAAGATACTTATTTTAAGCGTTCTCTGGTTTTACTAACAGAACACTCCAAAGAAGGTGCCATCGGTTTTGTACTAAATAAACCGTTGGATATAAAAGCAAATGAAGTCATAAATGACTTCCCTAATTTTGGGGCAAGCGTTTCAATAGGAGGCCCGGTAAGTACAAATACTATACATTATCTGCATACTGTTGGAACCATGATTCCAAATTCAGTACATATAATTGATAATGTATTCTGGGGCGGAAATTTCGATATAATGAAAGATTTAATACAAACCGGAGAAATTAATCCCTTGCAGATAAGATTTTTTCTGGGATATTCAGGTTGGCAGGCCGGTCAGCTTGAAAATGAACTGGTCCAGAATTCCTGGTTAATAACAGAAATAAATCAAACTCAAATTATGAGAGTGTCAGATAACTTATGGAAAAATACTGTCAACCAGCTTGGTGATAAGTATAAGATCTGGCAGAACTACCCGGAAAATCCAAGTCTGAATTAATTTTAGGTTAATTATTCAATAAAATTTAAAAAATCCCTCAAATCAGAATTGGGATTAACAGTAATAGTATTCAAACCAACCCTTTTACCTGCTTCAGAGTCCCTTTGACTATCTCCTATAAAATAAGATTTAGTAACATCAACCTTGTATCTTGCTATTGATTTTTCAAGTAACACTGACTCAGGTTTTCTGCATAAACATCTGCCAAAATCAGGATGATGAGGACAGAAATAAATGTCCGTAATATAAATATTTTCCAAGGCTAAAGTATCAGTCATATACTTGTGTACAATGTCAACATCATTAATCGAATACAACCCTTTACCAACCCCTCCCTGGTTGGATATAATTATTACAATATAACCTTTCCCCTGCACATCTCTGATAAATTCAATCAGCCCTGCAGTAAGACGAAAATCAGATATCTTCCAGGTATATTCACCCCGCTCGATGTTAACGACACCGTCCCTGTCAAGAAATATTGCCCTGCTCAGACTATTCACTTATTAAATAGGTTTTCGATAAACAAATTAATTAAATCCCAACGTATTAGCAAAGGAAATAAAAAACCATAAATGGCTCCAATAAAGTGAGCGTCGTGGTTAATGTTGTCTGCATTTCGTTTACTCATATAATAACAATAAGCTAAATATAACGGTCCGAAAATTATTCCCGGGATAGGTAAAATAGCATATAAACTTATTCTGCTGAGTGGTGAAAAAAAGATGGAACAAAACAACACAGCTGACACACCACCAGAAGCTCCTACAGAATTATAATGGTAATTATCTTTATGATTTAAAAAAGTAGTCAAGGATGAAACTATAATAGCTGACAGGTACATAAAAACAAACCATAAATTAGGATTATGCAGGTAACCTATCTTTTCAAGTTCATGAAAATTAAATTCCACAATCCTGCCAAAGGAATAAAACACTAACATATTTACAAATAAATGCACCCAATCGGCATGAATAAAACCATGAGTAAGCAACCTGAAGTATTCTTTGTTATGATAAACGCTGTAGGGATTTAATAACAACTTTGAAAACATATCTTTGTTGTTAAAGGCCATAATAGAAATTATGCACGTAATAATTATAATTATTGTAGTCATTAATGTATTATTTTAAATATAAGCTCTTTAAGTAAATCACTATCAGCAACTGATGCATTCCCGACTCCTTTTGATTTAACATCACATTCCCTTATAGCTGAAATAATGTATATAAGTTTATCAAGGTTATATACCCTGGCAGCCTTTTCATATTCACTTACAAAATAAGGATTTATTTTTAAAGCATTAACAACATTAGTTTTAGATTTATCTTTCAAACAATGATACGTGATAATTTTTAAGAAAAAAGTAAATAAATTTGAAATTGTGACTACCAACGGGTTATCTCTGGGGTTTTTTTCGAAATAATTTATAATCCGGTTTGCCTTTACAACGTCCCTGTTAACTATGGCTTTTTGTAACTCAAAATTATTAAATTCCTTACTTATTCCTGAATATTTTTCAATCTTGTCCGAGGTAATTTTGCTGTCATTGGAGGATAATGTAAGAATTAATTTTGTAAGCTCATTAACAATTTTATCCAGATCGTTGCCCAGGTATTCAGTTAATATTACTGCAGCTTCAGGAGTAATGGAATAACCACTTCCGCTCAGGTATTTGTTTATCCAGTCGGGAATTTTATTTTCATAAATCTTTACTGAATTAAATACAATTCCATTCTTTTGAAGGGAAATATAAAGCTTTTTACGCTTATCAAGTTCTTTGTATTTGTAATTAACTACAAGAATTGTAGATTTAAGTGGATTGTCACTGTAATGAACAAGATTTTCTATGTCTTTAATATATTGTGCTTCTTTTACTATAACAACCTGTAGCTTACCCATCATTGGGAAACAGCGTGCAGCAAGAGTAACTGAAACCGTGTCAGCATTCTGGCCATACAATATCTTCAGATCAAACGACTTTTCTGCTTCATTTAATACATTATCCGCAATAAAATTTGAAATCTGATCAATAAAATAAGTCTCTTCGCCCGTTAAAAAGTAAATGGGTTTATAGTTTTTGTTTTTTAAATCTCTGATTATATCATCAAATTCCATAATTGAAATTAATTTTGCAAAAATAAAATAAGGAATCAAAACTAATTATTAGTGTTAATAATAATCAATTTTCAATATTCAATTTTCAATTAACTTGGAGACGCTAAATTTACCAACATATTCTTTTAAATTAAAATCAAACACCGGGAGAAATTATATTTTCGATGAAATAAGAAAAAAATATGTTGTACTTACCCCTGAGGAATGGGTACGTCAAAATTTCATAAAATATCTCTGTGAAGAAAAAAAATTTCCTGAATCGTTAATATCAGTTGAAACAAATTTTAGTTTATATAACACAAAAAAACGTTCCGACATATTAATTTATGACAGGGGAGGAAGTCCTGTAATGATGGTAGAATGCAAGGCTCCATCTGTTAAAATTGATAATATGGTTTTTGATCAGATTTTAAGATATAACCTTAATTTTAACCTTGGTTATTTGATAATAACTAACGGATTATTGCATTTCTGCTTTAAAATTGATAAAACAGACAATAGCACAGAATTTCTAAATGAAATCCCGGATTACAGTTCTCTTATTCAATAACAGCTTATGTTCCTGAGATTTTAATGCCTGGGTTTAATTAACTGCAAAAGATATTCATTAGTCCATCCGTCTATAGTGCGCAGCCAGTCTTTTTTTACACCTACAATTTCGAACCCGTTGCTTTGAAACAGATGGAGACTTGCAACATTATTGGCAGTGACATTGCAATAAAACTGATGAAGCCCCAACACTGAAAATCCATAATTTAAAAGAACCTTAAGGGCATCATCTGCAAATCCTTTTCCCCTGTCAAGTTCTTCACCAATAAGTATTCCTATGCCAACCCTGTGGTGATATGGTTCAAAATCAAAAAGATCAATGGTACCAACTGTCCTTTCACTGTCCTCTATAGCATCTATCATGAAACGTAACTGCTTTGTTTCATATATATCAAGGTGTGATTCCTCTATAAATTTTTTAAGTGTGAATCTTGAAAATGGAGTTAATGTATTACTAATCAACCATAAATCTGTATTATTTTCCCAATGGTATAAATATTCCAAATCTTCAGGTTCTGGTGCTCTCAGACGAACTGTTTTTCCTTCAAGTTTTTGCATGTTTGTATACTCGTTTAATCGTTTAATTGTTTATTGAATTACCAATTGCAATTATCAAATTTTCAATACCTAACTACAGTATCACTTAAATCTGTTGCTCAGGGTATCAGAAATAGTTGATTTAGAATTTATTAAAACTTTATATATATCTTCTTTGCCTTTTGAATCTTTGGCAATTCTGGATATATATCCTGCATCCCCATTGTTAATGACCTGAAATCCAACATCATCATTGGTCGTGTTTATTGGAAATCCAATATTTACAGGATCGCTCCATGTTCCATTGTGTTTTAAAGTAGAATAAAATATATCATACCCACCCATGTTAAAATGCCCTTTTGAACTAAAATATAACGTTTTACCATCAGCAGCAATGCTGGGACATATTTCATCATTTTTGGTATTAATCGATTTACCTAAATTTTCAGCCTTTCCCCAATCACCGTTACTTTCTCTGAATGACCTGTATATATCGTATCCTCCGAAACCTCCGTGACGATTACTCGAAAAATACAATACCTGATTGTTTGGACTTATTGAGGCATAATTTTCATCTTTGGATGAATTTATATTGTCATTTAAACGCTTTGCAGGACTCCATTTACCATTTGAATATTTACTTAAATAAATGTCCCCGCCCAGTTTGTCATCTTTTTTTACAAGGTAAAGTTCTGTTCCATCAAAAGATAGAGATGTAGGATAAAAATCTCCATCTGAAACAATTTGAGGATTAATGTTTTCCGGAATACTCCAGGATGATCCTAATTTACGGGAAATATACACAGCGTTATAGAACCTTAAAGATTCAAGATAAACCAACACTTTTTCATCTCCCGAAATTACAGGATTAGTTTCTGAGGAACCAGTGTTTATTGGTGTATCCAAATTAATCCATGTAACATTTACAGGAGAATCCTGAATTATTTTTGCACGTTGACACGACTTGATTTCATTATCCACGAAATTAAAATTAAAACTATTCTCATTGTAAAGAGGTGATCTTACAAATTCATTGTAAGTTTCAAGAGCTTTATCCAATTGATTATCTATTCTGTATGCATTGCCAAGATAGAAAAGAGAATAAAAGGGAGCTTTTTTCTCCACAATATTATTTTTATACTTAGCATCTATATTTTTAACAGCTTCTTCCAAATATGGTATGGCCTTTGCTTCTTCTCCCGGCAGGTTTAAATAACAAAACCCCAGTTTATACTGAATATTAGCATTAACGAATCCTTTTTTTATCAGATCAAGAAAGTCAAAAACAGCTTCCTTATAATCTTTTGAATTAAAGAATTCTTCACCTTCTTCATAAATTTCTCTTGTTTTTTGAGATTGGCAGTAACAGCCAATTGAAATTGCAAAAAAGATAACTATCAGTATAATCTTATTGTAATTACAGTTCGAATGCTTGAATACCATTTAAATATTTATTAATTTTGATTTTTAGCTATTTAATTAACTAACAACCCAACATTTATTATTTTGTTTTTATTTGTAAGGAATCAGGAACTTCAATCTTTTCGATAATAAAATGTTTTTCCGTACCATCAGATAATTGAAAATCAACCCTTCTGTTATATCTTCTTCCTTCAGCATTATCAGTGCCATCTGCATTATTATTTAATGCAATAAAGTTTTTCTTTCCTAAGGCTTTTACATGTAACCTGGAAGGTTTAACTCCCTTGCTTATTAAGTATGTAAGTGCATTTTCAGCCCTTTGTCTTGACAATTTAAGGTTATATTCATCAGTGCCTTTGGAATCGGTATTCCCAATTAATTCAACTTTGACACTGTCTTCGTTCTGCATTATTATACTTAAATAATTTAATTCACGTTTTGCTTTATCATCCAATACTGAACTATTGAAATCAAAAAGTATAGAATGAACAACTAATTCCTCTTCTATTTTATTATTTGGCTTGCTTTCTGTTAAGGCTTTTTCAACATCCGGTAACAATATTCTTTGGGATGTATCTTTGGCCGGTTCAACTTTCATGACTAATTTTTCATTAAGCTTAGGTTCTTCAGCATTTTGAATTTTTGCAGTTTCAATTTCTTCCGGAACCAGAATAACTTTAAATATATCATCATTACCCGCACCTTCCTTTGAATAAAGAGAAATATAAGCTGATTTCCCGTTACGTACAGGAGCGAAATGCAAATCATCATCGGGTGTGTTAAGGGGGTACCCTACATTGACCGTTTCTTGCCACTTTCCATCTGCTCCAAGATCGGAGTAGAAAATGTCATACCCTCCCATGGAATAATGACCCTGTGAAATAAAATAGAGCCTTTTGCCATCTTCTGTAATATAAGGTGCGTCTTCATTTAAATCTGTATTGATAACCGGTCCCAGATTTACAGCCGTACCCCAGTCACCACCAGGCTTTCTCGTCGATTTGTAAATATCCATCTCACCATATCCGCCTGATTTATTACTTGAAAAATATAGAGTTGTTCCATCTTTACTTACGCAGGCATTGCCTTCCCAGAATTTTGTATTTATATTTTTGTTTAATGGAACAGATTTGGTCCATTCTCCATTTTGGTATTTTGAAACGAGGATATTAGCCTGAAAGTTGTCCTCTTCTCTAAGATACAGTTCAGTACCATCAAAAGAAAGTGAAGATACAAACTGATTACCATCAGATTGAATTTGAGGAGTTATGTTTATAGGAGTCGTCCATTTATTATCTACCTTTTTACTAAAATATACAGCTTCATAAAATTTTTGTGATGAATTATAAACAATAACAGATTCATCCGAATTAACTGCCGGGAAAAAATCTTTTGAAGCAGTGTTAATAGGACTTCCAATATTAATAAAACCAACTTTTACAGGTGATTTTATCATCACCACAGCATTTTTACATGCCTGAATTTCAGTGTCTGTAACTTTGATTGCTTTTTTTTCTTTATTGCCTAATAATTCTTTAAACTTTTCATATGCCTTTATCGCTTTATCGAACTGATAATTTATTCTGTAAGCATTTCCTAAAAAAAAATAAGCATCATAAGGAGCATGGTACTCATGGTATGACCCTTCAATATAGTTGTTGGATACTTTTTTGCATGCTTTTTCCAGGTAAGCTATAGCCTGTTCTTTGGCACCTGGAATATTAAGATAACATTGTCCTATTCTGTAATTGATATTGGCATTATCAGTATGGCCTTTTTTATATATTGTATTATATGCATACAGTGCTTCCTGGTAATCCTCATTAATAAAAAAATATTCAGCATCTATAAAAACTTTCCGCAAATTAACTGCTGTGTTCTGTGAATACATTTTTGAAAATCCAAACATTGAAATTGTAAGAATCAGAAGTAAAGGATGTTTCATTATCTTATTTTTTAGGCTTTAAGCAAATTTAAGCAATTTAATTTAAAACAAGATAAAATAGATATTGAATTAAGTAAGATATAAACTTCCTAAACCTTCTATTCTTTGTGATACTGTAAATCAACAGGAACAATATTTTTATGAATAAATATAACTTTTGAGCTATAAGCGTCTATTTTAAGTTCAACTCTTCGGTTAAAGGACCTGCCCAGAGGATTATCAGTGCCATCAGCATTTTTATTTATTGCTATAAATTTATCTGCACCTTTGCCAAAAGTATATAGTAATTTATCCGGTATACCATTTAAATCTAAAAGATTCCTTACTTCCTGAGCTCTTTCCAAAGACAAATGGTTGTTGTAAGTAAAACTGCCTAATACATCTGTATATCCTGTAATATCTATTCTGATTACCTCACATTGTTTTATTCTCTTAATCAATTCTTTTAACTTAAATTTTTCTTCTTCAGTAACCGAATATTTATTAAACCCAAAAAGAATATCGGTATAGTAACAGGTATCTGCAATTAATATATTATTAACATTCACAGAGTCTTTTTTATTCAATCCCGGCTCTTTAGTTGTTTCAGGTGGCTGAAGTGCAAGTTTATCGCCCTGGGGAGGTTTTACTATATTTGTATCACCTGTTTCAGTTTGGGGTATTATTTTTGCAGTCACAGCTGGTGGATTATTATATATTATATCTGTGGTAACAGCATAACTGTTTAAGGAATTATCATCGGGTAAATTTATTTCTTCACTTTTTACTAAATTACTTCCCTTTACATTAATAATAAATTCCCCGGGATACAAATCAGTGTTATAGTTCCCATTGCCGGTAACTTTTATAACATCAACAGTATCTTTAACAATTTTATCTAAGATGCTTACTTCAAAAATTTTATCAGTATAAAGCCCATGGCCGTTAACTGTTACAGCACCATTAACAGGAATTAACCTGAATTTGGAAAATTTGTCGAAATTCACCAGGTAGAGGTCTGAATTTGTATAACTGTTTGTATCGTGCCTGGCAATTACACCTTCACCGGAACTATTTGTAAATTTAATACCTAAATCATTTCCTGTTGAATTTATCGGATACCCCACATTATATATTTGATTAAACTTTCCGGTGGATGAATCCTTAATTGCATAAAAATAATCATATCCTCCCATATTAGGTTCTGCATTTGAACTAAAAACCAGCACCCTGCCATTATCCAATAATGCTGGTGAACGTTCGTCCTTTGCTGTATTTACAGGTGACCCCAGGTTTTCTACAAAACTCCAGTTGCCAAGTTCATCTTTGGTACTTTTATATATATCATACCCACCCATCCCCGACTCTCTGTTACTTGAAAAATATATCGTTTTCCCATCAGGAGAATATACGGCGTCCAAGTCATTATAATTTGAACTAACCTGAAAATTAAGCTTTTTTACTTTTGTCCATTTGTCATTTACATAACTGCTTTCAAAAATATCATAACCTGTAAGAAATTCATAACTGTTCAGCAACATATGTGTTCCGTCGTACGATAAGGATGTTGGAATAAATTCCCCGTCAGATCCAAGCTTCGTCGTTATTTCTTCAGGTTTGGACCAAATTCCTGTCAATCGTTTACACATAAAAATTGCATCGTAAAATTTCATTTTACGTGTGAATACCAAAGTTTTTCCGTCACCGGATATGCATCCGTTTAGGTTTGCAATTCCTGTATTTATAAGATGTCCAAGGTTAACATACTTAATTGACACAGGATTTTTCATAAATACTTTAGCATATAGACATTCTTTAATTCTATTTTTTACCTCCAAAATCAAACCCGTATCGCTTGCATCATAGAGCTTTGATAAAAAGATTTCATAATTCTTTTTAGCTTCATCAAGATTACCATTTATTCTGTAGGCATCACCCAATACCAAATATGCCTTGACGGGGGCGTGATCATTACTTGAGGTCTCATTATTAAAATTTAATGCAGTATCTTTTAAGGCATTTATTAAATATGGTATGGATAGTTTTTCATATCCTGGTATGTTAAGATAACATTCTCCTATCTTATAAGAAATATTACTGCTCCTGTATCCTGATTTCTCCAGACGAAGCAATAATGGAAGTGCTTCAGAAAATTCACCTGTAAGTAAATATTCGTCAACTTCACCGATTGTTTTCGAAAAACTATCGTCATTTTGTGCTGACAAAGGTGTACTTCCAATAAGAAAAATAATGCAAATCAAAAACAGGCAAGCAAAGCAGGATTGTCCGTAAAAAATTACATTAAAATTATGAATTACCGGTTTCATTATAGTAGTAATTAGTGCGAATTTTGATTTTATTCCTTTCTTTTTTTCCTTTTTTTTAAAGCAAACCAAAGAACTATAAATAATAAAAGTGAGCCTGGAACAGCATAGTACTCCCATTTTATATCCTGTATAACATCAGAAAATTTCCTGCCTGATTTTTTTTTATCCGTAACAGAAGATATATTTTCCGCTGGTTTAATGTCAGTAACCTCATTATTTTTATCCGTATTTAAACTGATGCCGGGGTTAGTATTTTTCTTTAATGCCTGCAAATCGTTAGTTTGATGATTAAGATTATTGCTGAGTGCAACTTTGTTATCCTTAACTGCTTTGCTTGTAACATTTCTTATTTTATTGGTATTATTAATATTTGTATCAGAATAGGACGATATATTATTTTGGGAATTATAGTTAAGTTGTTTTTCTCTGACAACTTTGTCTTTATTTACATTTTCCGGTATTTCCTGTGCTGTATTTTTAATATTACCTGAAGGCATTAAAGTATTAACTGCATTTGTATTTGATACCTGACTTTTATAATCTGAAATTTCAACTCTAACTATATCAAACCTGCCGAATCCTGCTGAATCATATTTTGAAATGTAACCGGCTGACCCGTTTCTGACAGGACAAAAATAAAGGTCATCACCGGTTGAATTTAAAGGATATCCTATATTTACTGGTTTTGTCCAGTTGCCGTTAGCATCTTTATCAGAATAAAAAATATCATACCCCCCCATTGTTTCATGTCCAAATGAACTAAAATACAGCCTCTTACCATCTGATGTAATAAATGGGGCATCCTCATTGTAGGATGAATTAATTACAGGACCAAGATTTTTCGGTGGACCCCAGTTGTCACCTATATTACGTTGAGTCATATATATATCCAGCCCGCCCATTCCTCCGGGTCTGTTACTTGTAAAATAAAGAGTTTTACCGTCATGGGACAGGCTTGCGTGGGATTCCCAGTACTTTGTATTTACATTATCATTTAACCTGCGGATTTTAGTCCATTTGCCATTTATATAATTTGAGACATATAAATCCCCCCTGAATTGGTCAGAACGGTAAAAATACGCTTCTGTGCCATCACTGGAAAGACAGGTTGGAATGCAATCATCGTCAATACCTAATTCAGTAATTATATTCAAAGGCTGCTGCCATACACCATTAACTTTTTTTGTAAAAAACACTGCCTGGTAAAAAGGCAGTTGGGTAGCATAAAGCATTATATTTTCGTCTTCAGATACAACAGGATGAGTTTCAGAATATTTTGTATTTATTACTTCACCTAAATTATGAAAACTTATGACAACAGGCTTTTTTTCCATAAGTATTGCACGTTTGCATGCCAGTATCTGATCGTCAACTAATTTTAGATCGTATAATTTTTTGTCCGATTTACTTTTAAACTCCTCATAATTTTCTATTGCGGCTTCAAGTTGATTATTTATCCTATATGCATCTCCTAAATAATATATAACGTCTACTGGAACTTCATTACCCTTAAAACTTCCATCCTTATTTGTTTTTGTAATTTTAACAGAGGCCTTTTTAAGATAAATTAATGATTTTTGTTTTTCAAAAGGAATATTCAGATAACATCTTCCTATTTTATAATCAAGATATATGTTATCAGGATATTTGTCTTTTAATTTCATGTAAATAGGAAGAGCTTCATTAAATTCTTCATATAGAAAATCGGACTCTGCCTCAAGCAATTGTTCTTTAATAACAGGACTTTGTGCTATTACAAATGGTAATAAGTATACCACACAAACCGACAACAAAATTAATCTTCTGAATATAGTTCCAATCATCCGGAAAAAAATTTAACTTGCAACAATACAGTGATGTAAATATAATGTATTTTTCCGTAGATAATTAATTTCCTGCCTTCAAAGCATCAACATTTACCACATACAAATCTCCGGAAGTAGCAGATGAATTACTTCCAATTGCTGACACGCTTCCTGGAGAAGCTATCTTAAACTTAACCTTCGTTTTAATTAATATCTTCATCTGCCAAATTATTTCTTCTGAAGAAATATCCTTAGCACAAAATATCACTTCATCTATGCCATACATATTTATTATTTCATTTAACTGGTATATAACTCCTGAAAAATATTCTGAGGGGCTTTCTTTTCCAGGATAGACAAAAACGGTTCGTTCTGTTAAAATAGATGATTGTTGCAAAAGTTTTTCCACCCTGGCCGACTCTGTTTCAAGGCCTACAATAGCAATTTTGTATTTCTTTTTGTAAATAATATGATATTCCTTCTTACCAGATATACTTAATAAAATTCTTACCAAAATAATAGATAACAACATCCATAAAGTTCCAAAGAATATCAGTAACCTTGAAAATCTGTAATATTCAGGTAATACTGCATAAATAACCAGGATAAGGGCAGTGCCTGTTACTATGCCTATCAGAGCCTTATAAATGTTAAAGGGTTTTTTGTAACCTCCGCAGAAAAATATGGAAGATAACCAAATAATTATATAAGAAGGTATTACAATTTTAATGTACCAACCTGAATAATAATTGTCATTGTGGAAATGATATACAGCCCACCATATTGCAAGATAATACAACCCTACAAAACCTGAACCGGCATCAAATAAAACAGGAATAAAATTTACAAAAATACGTTTAACCAGAGCAAAACATGCTCTGAGGTAAATGGCAAAATTTATTATAGAGTTATAGAACCATGCCCTGTTGGATGAAAAATGCTTGTCAGCAAAAATTTTCATTGCTTTGTAGAAAATTATTACATAATTAAGACTCCCTTTCCTTGTACTTTCACCTTTGTAGTGGATAATAGTAGTTTCAGGGAAATAAATTATTTTATATCCTTTTTTAAGTATCCTGTATGACAGGTCAATATCCTCTCCATACATAAAAAAATCTTCATCAAGTAACCCGACTTCTTTTAATACATTATTTCTGATAAGCATAAATGCCCCTGTAAGAACATCAACTTCCTGCACTTCATCAGGGTTTGTATGACCAAGGTAATATCTTCCAAATCTCCGTGACTTTGGAAATAAGGCTGATAAGCCAAATATTTTATAAAAGGCAACTTCAGGTGAGGGAAACCCTCGTTTGGATTCAGGTAAATAACGGCCCTTACCATCAATCATTTTAGGACCCAAGGCACCTGCTTCGGTATGGCTGTCCATATATTCAAGGCTTCTTCTGAATGTGGTTTCCTCTACTACAGTGTCGGGGTTTAGAAGCAAAATATAATCTCCAGATGCTATTTTCAATGCCTGGTTGTTAGCTTTTGAAAAGCCTGTATTTTTTTCATTTATAATTAATTTTACCCAGGGAAATTTTTTTCTTATCATTGCCTCCGATCCGTCAACTGAATTATTATCTACTATAATAACTTCACTTTCAATCAAAGACAAAGCCTTCTCTACCGAATACAAACATTGTTCCAGAAAATATTTTACATTAAAACTGACTATAATTACGGAAAGCTTCATGGTAAATAATTTTACAACTTTACTAATAACTTTTTAAATAATAAAATATTATAAAGGTCAAATTAATTTAGCAATTAATTAATTATAAAGAACATATTTTTAAAATAATTGTTTTATTGAGTATTCAGTAATCAGTAATCAGTAATCAGTAATCAGTAATCAGTAATCAGTAATTATAAATCAGAAATCATGGATAAACGAACATTTATCAGAACTGCTGCAATTGCTGGTGCAGGAGTAATAATTACGCGGACCGGTAACATTTCAGCTTCATCAGATAACTTAGTGGCTTCCGGTAATGACCAGGCTAATTTTCAGCAAATAAAATTACCATATGGATATGACGCCCTCGAACCTTATATAGATGCTAAAACAATGGAAATTCATTATTCCAAGCACTATGCCGCATATACCAAAAATTTTGTTGCAGCGCTCCAGGAACAACAAATAACAGCAACCGATATTAAGGATATATTTGCTAAAGTATCGACATATCCTGTAAGCTTGAGAAATCAGGGAGGCGGATATTATAATCATAATTTGTACTTTAATATTATGGCACCCAATGCCGGAGGAGAACCAACAGGTGAACTGGCAAAAAGAATAAATACCGATTTCGGTTCGTTTGCTAACTTCAGGGATGAATTTACGAAATGTGGCACGAGCCAGTTTGGTTCAGGTTGGGCATGGCTAATAGTTAAAGATCATAAACTACAAATAATTAACTCAGGTAATCAGGATAATCCTTTAATGGATATCTCAGCCGTCAGAGGTATTCCTATTTTAAATATGGATGTTTGGGAACATTCCTATTACCTTAAATATCAAAACAGACGTGCTGAATACATTACTGCTTTCTGGAATGTAATAAACTGGAAACAGGTGGAAACCAACTTTTTATCGTCAGGTCAATAAATACATTTCTGAAGAGACACCACAGACCAATAATTATATAATTTTAATTGTCAACACTATCGGTGAGATAACTGCCAGTACTTTTACATCGTGTTAAAAATAATGTAATGTATGAATCAAGATTGCTATCTTTGCCGGCAAAAATTTTAATTATATACTATAACCATATCATATGGTATTACAATTATTACGTTCTGTTTCATTAATTTTATTGTTGATATTATCCTCCGCAAGAATTTATGGGCAAGATCCCCTGATTTTGACAAAGGAAATGTTTGAGGTAGTTAAAAATATTAAAACTCTTCAATATCAGTTCGAATCTCTTGAAAGGGTCAATGGAAAACTGAAAAAAGAAATTATGTTTTTTAAAATTAGCGCCAATCCTCTTAAAGCGTATATTTATGAAATATATCCTAAAAATGGTTTGCAAATGCTTTATGCAGACAATACGAACGGAGGAAAAGCCAGAGTTAATCCTGGCGGTATTCCGTGGGTTACTCTTAATCTCGAACCTGAGGGAGACCTGATGCTTGAAAACAGGCATCATTCAATTTATGATGCAGGTTATAATTATTCAATATCTCTTGTCAGATACTTAATGGATAAATATGAATCTCAGACACCTAAATTATTTACATTTAACGATATAGAAGTAATCCACGGCGTGGAATGTTATAGTATTACACTTACAGATCCCAATTACCGGTTAATACTGTATACTGCTCAGAGTGGTGATACTCCTCTGAAAATAGCAAAAAAACTGCATATAAATTTTTATTCCATATTGGAAAATAATTCAGGGTTGAAACCAAACAGTAATATTAAATCCGGTACCAAGCTAATTGTACCAAATGATTATGCTTCTAAAATGGAACTATATATTAATAAATCATATATGTACCCTGTTATGCTGCAGATATATGACAGCAAAGGTTTATTTGAGGAATTTTTGTTCAGGTATGTTAAAATTAATCCTCCGTTTAAGGATATAGATTTTTCTGAAAATAATCCTGATTATAAATTTTAAAGATAAATAAGTATCCTATAAAGTATATAAGCAGAACACTTCTCTGCACTTATTATTTCTTTTTTGCTTTAAAACTGCCATTTGGCTGTATAAATGTAAGTTCAGTGATTTTTTCATCCCCTGCAGGGCCAAACTGTATATAGTATCCGTTTAACGCTTTAAAACCGAATTTATCGTTTCCAAGAGGCACAGCTTCATATTCTGGCTGGCCGGCAACAAACAGGTATAAAGTTGTGCCTTTTAAATATACTTTCGCAGTGATTCCTGCCAGTTCATAATCCCCGGTATATTTTTGCATTTCTTTAACAGTCATTGGTTTGGAAATAGCATTTTTTGTGAAGATTATTGGTTTAATACCGGGTTCGATGGTTTCTGTAAAACAATTAATATCACCCGAAAGATCCATTTGAAACTGGATTTTTAATTTGGTGGTTTCTGTGGTATCTGTACCATCAGTCGGGTCTATTACAAATAAATCGAAAATATCATAATTATTGTGTCTTAGCCAAATAACTTTGTTGAATGTTCTTGCAATCAAAGAATCTTTTATGAGGCGAATTTTTAAGGTACCATACCCAGGGTTGTTATAATCGCCGGCATAATCGCTCAGATCATGTGTTGGTAAATGATGGATTAGCGAGGGTACCTTTTCTTTGTTAACTTTCTCTTCTTCCAGTTTTCTTTTATCGGCAGATGCTTTTGCATAACCATTCCAATCATAATAATTCAATTTC
Organism: uncultured Bacteroidota bacterium; assembly: GCA_963766305.1. GTDB lineage: Bacteria > Bacteroidota > Bacteroidia > Bacteroidales > JAAUTT01 > JAAUTT01. The sequence continues at coordinate 21,958 of CAVYAE010000024.1, read as the reverse complement.
AATATTCTGTCGGCCACTAAATTTCTTATAACAGATGGAACTGCTGACCCATCCTGATTAGTTAATACAATTATACCAACACTATCGGCAGGGAAAAAACATGTGCTTGCAGAAAAGCCATCAATAGCTCCACCATGTGCAACCAAATAATGTCCCTTATAGGAAGTCATTGACCAGCCTAAGCCATAGTTGGCGAAAAACTGATCAGGTAGTTCTTTTGATGGTAAAGCCGCATCACATACTGCCTGTGAGCTTATAGCCTGATCTCTGTAAATGCCAGGTATAATTTCTTTACCCTCAAACTTACCGTTGTTGATCCATGCAGAAACCCATTTTGCCATATCATTTACGCAACTATTAATAGATCCGGCAGGAGCCATTCCATTTATGTTATAATATTCAAGCTTTTTAATGATACTGTCTTTTTTAAGGCCATATGCAACTGCGATGTCATCCATTTTTTGCATTTCGTTAATATTTAAAACCGATCGCGTCATGCCCAACGGTTTAAAAAATTGTTCTTTGATGTTTTCTTCCCAGCTTAAACCGGTTAGTTTTTCAACTACAGCTCCCTGAGCCATATACATAAAATTATTGTACTGCCACCTTTGGCGCACACCACAACTTGGTTCCATGTACTGTATTCTTTCTATCAGACTATCCCTTGACGATGAATTAAAAAAGTACCACGACAAATCGTAGCGGGGAAGTCCGGTGCGATGGCTCATCATATCGCGAAGTGTAATCGTATTGTTCATTGCATCATTAAAAAACTTTAACGAAGGCAGGTAATTATTAACTGGTTTATCAATATCGAGCCTGCCATCCTGCTGAAGTTTACCTATTAGTGTCGCTGTAAAAGCTTTAGTACATGAACCTATGGCAAAAAGTGTGTTTGGTGTCACAGGTAGCTTTCCGGCAAGGTCACGGTATCCGAAGCCCCTGGCATAAACTACTTTATTTTTATCGACTACCGCAACAGCAAAGCCGGCAGCATGCCATGTTTTTAAAACATGCTGGAAAGCGGTATCCAGATCTCTAAACCGGGGATCATTAATTTCACCACCCTGCCCAAACAGCGTGGTTGAAAGCAGAATAAAAACTAATATAAAGACTGATAAAATCGAATGTCTCATGATAATTTGGATTATAGGTAATAATCCATTAACATAAACAATTTTTTAAATAAATCCAATTTTTACAATATCATTTTACTCTCATTAAAAAACCTATCCGAAAAATTAACAAGGTACACCCTTTCAGTTGCCCTTGTAATTGCTGTATAAAGCCATTTAAGATACTCAAGAGTAAGCATATCCTCATGGAAATAACTCTGATCAACAAAAACGGCCTTCCATTGTCCGCCCTGTGATTTATGACAGGTAACGGCATATGCAAATTTTATCTGTAAAGCATTAAAGTATTTATCTTCCTTAACAATTTCATATCGTTTCTTTTGAGAACGGATGTCGGCATAATCCTCTGCAATAGCATAGAATAAACGTTTATTATCATCGGAAGATAATGAGGGAGATTCCGCATATATGGTGTTTAATAATAATTTTACATTTAATTCAATATTTTCATAATCAGGCAAAATTATTTCTGCATCAGCAAACCTGAATCCATAAAGCTCTTCATACTTTTTTACCCTTTTTACTTTTATTATATCCCCGTTGGCAATAAAATCCGACTTTTCGTTTTCATCCATCCAGTAGTAATTGTTTTTTACAACCATAAGATTATCTCCTGCAGATAATTCTTCCTCCCTCATTAGAATATTTGCACGTATACCAATATTATACCTGTTAGCAATCTTATTCGATCTGCAGATAACTATTGTTTCATCTTTACCGAAATTATCAAATACATCAGAAATATAATCCAGCAACTGATTACCCGATATTTTAAAAATGTCCTTGTATCCTTTAAGGTTGAATTGAGGAAATTTAATTGTTTCATTTATTATTAATTCCCGTAAGGATGAAGCATTGGATAATATTCCGGAATTCTTAACATGTCTGACCACTTCGCGTAATTCCTGTTCCACAACATGCAAAAAATAAGTTTCCAGAAAATTTTTGTTCATAGACCCGCTTATGGAGTAGCCTATCGGAGGTAACTGGGCTGTATCTCCAACTAAAATAAGCTTACAATTTTTCCCGTTGTACACATAATTTATCAAATCACCAAGCAGATTGCCAGATCCAAATATATTTGATTCCTGCTGATATTCTGAAATCAGAGAAGCTTCATCAACTATAAAATATGTATTATTGTGTAAGTTTTTATCCAGGGAAAACTCACCAAAAGCATCTTTAGATGACTTTTGACGGTAAATTTTTTTGTGAATAGTGGTAACAGTATTTTCTGAAAAACTGGCTAATACTTTTGCTGCTCTTCCGGTTGGTGCTAGTAATACCGATTTTAGACCAAGCTTTGACAAAGCTTTTATATATGCCCCTATCATGGTAGTCTTACCTGTTCCGGCATATCCTTTAATAAGCAATAATTCTTTCTCGGTATTATTAAATGTAAATTCTGAAAACTTGTCCAATAGTTGCCTTTGGTCATCGGTAAGGGTAAAAGGCAAGAGTTGAAAAATTATATCAGATAGATGATTTTTTAGCATATTCAAATTTATAGATTTTTACATGTTTATTTGAATGCATTCAATAATAACGTTAATTTTGAAAAAATTAACCTGATAAGATGCCAGAGCTTAACTTAATTGACGAAACTTTCGACAAAAACCAATCACACAACTATCGTCTTTCATTTCAATTTGATTATGACACTGTATCATTATGTATTTTGGATACTATAAGAAATAAATACATAGTTTTCAGACAAATTAAACTTACCGAAACTAATGAATCGGAAATATTATCTGCTTTAAAAACATTCCTGGAAAATGATGATCTTTTATGCCTGAATTACAAATCTGTGGCCTGCCTTGTTTGGAATTCCGGAAACACCTTTATTCCTGCACAATTTTTTGATACCGGCAAAAAAGAAGATGTATATGGCCTTAACCTGGCAATTCCTTTAAATTCTAACATCATAGTGAATAAAATTTCAAGTCTTGAAACTTATAATATTTTTACATATCCTTCTGATATTCAATCAATTGTTAGTAATGCGAAGCCTGAGATTAAATTGTATCATCATTCCACATCATTTGTAAATTATATGATAAGTGAATCTGAAAACTGGATTCGTACAAGATGTTATGTGCGCGTAAATACCCATTCACTTGATATTGGCCTGGCTCAAAATAAATATCTGGAATTTTTTAATTCTTTTGAATATAAAGAATATTCTGACATCACTTTTTTTATTTTAAGTGTATTTGAGAAATTCAATCTATCACCTATGAACACTGATGTTTATCTTTCTTCAGGGAATAATGATCAAAATGAAATAGTTGGTTTCCTGAAAAAGTACATTAACGTAATACGGTTTCTCCGGCCAAGCAACCATTTTATGTATAGTTATATATTTGATGAATCACTTTTAACCAGTTATGTCAATCTTTTTAATTTGGTAATGTGCGAATAATTAGCGGTAAATTCAGAGGAAAAATCCTGCATCCTGGCAAGGACTTTACCGCAAGACCAACAACTGATTTTGCAAAGGAAAGCTTGTTTAATATCCTGGCCAATAGTTATGATTTCCAGGAAGTGGAAGTACTGGACCTTTTTTCAGGTACAGGAAGTATAAGTTTTGAATTTGCCTCACGTAACTGTTTATCAGTTGATGCCATTGAGTTAAATTATAACCACTATAAATTCATTCAAAAAACTTCTGTTGAATTAAAATTCAATCAGTTAAAAGTTTATAAAATGGATGTATTCAGGTTCCTTAAAAATAATATAAATAAGTACGATATTATTTTTGCAGATCCTCCTTATGAAATGGAAGGCATAGAAAAAATACCCGAAATTATTTTCGAAAAATTAATATTGAAACCTGATGGTATTTTTATACTTGAACATTCAAAAAAAATTAACTTTAAAGACCATAACAGGCTGAAAGATCACAGGTCATATGGTAGTGTAAATTTTAGTTTCTTTGCCTGATCTAATTTTAAAAGGTATTATTTGGAGGAAAAACATTTATTACTAACTTTGCAACGCGTTAAAATATAGGGAGTGGTAGTTCAGCTGGTTAGAATATCTGCCTGTCACGCAGAGGGTCGCGGGTTCGAGTCCCGTCCATTCCGCCAAAATACCTCAAACTTATAGCAAACCCCTGAAAAATATTAGGTTTTTCAGGGGTTTTTGATGTATTTAATGGAAAAAGTAATATAAGATATTTTTTACCTTATTACTTTAAAATTTTCACCTTATTTTCTTTTAAATATATTTGATAATATTTTTGTATGAGTTCCTTTTTAAAAGATACCCCTTTATCAAGCCGGATCTTATAATTATCTTTTGTTTCATCTTTACCTCTGGGAGCAAATAAACCTGATTGTGAGCATTCCTCTTCAAAACTTTTTAAATAATAATGTTCTACAAATATCTCAGGTTTTATTTCCCAAATCTGAATGGTTTTATCACTTGAGCCACTGGCAAAGGTTGTTCCATCAGGGTTAAATGTAACTGTATTAACTGCATCCTTATGACCGGTAAAAGTATAAATACATTCACCGCTGTTAACATCCCATAACTTTATTGTTGAATCGTAAGAACCACTTAACAGGTAACTGTTGTCAGGACTTAAAGCAATACATGAAACTCCTTTTGTATGACCAAGCAGGTTAAATATAGTTTTTCCTGAATCCACATCCCATATACGTATTGTATTATCATTTGATGAGCTTATTACTTTTTTTGAGTCAGAAGTGAAGGTGATTGCAAATACGTTTCCTCCATGACCCGGCAGAATTTTAATAGTATTTTTAGTGGCAACGTCCCATATTCTTATTGTCTCATCCATAGAACCACTGGCAATAAGTTTACCATCAGGGCTATAAGTTACTGCTAAAGCATTTTTCGTATGGCCAGACAAAGGTTCTGATAATTTACCATTGGCAAAATCAACTATCCTGATATTCTTATCATGAGATCCACAAATTATCTTATTTATTTTAGCGTTATATGAAATACTCCATATATAGGTAGGTATTCCTCCGTAAGATTTTATAAAATCTCCGGATATTGAGTAAATCCTTATGGTTCTGTCTCCCGTTGTACAAATGTATTTACCATTTGGAGTATACAAGATTGATTGAACACCACTATAATGCCCTGTTAATGTTTTTATAAGTTTAAAATCAGGGTATGACCATAAGATACAGGTTTTATCCTCTGAACCACTTGCAAGAATTTTGCCGTCATTTTGAAAAGCAAGGGATAGAATTGCTCCTTCCTGATTTTTAATTATCTTAACAGGAGTTTGATCTTTAAAAGTTTGAGTGTAACATTTTAATTGAATTAAAATGATAAACAAAAATAATATTGACTTCATTAAAGTATTTAAAATTATTTTATTAAAAATACGAAAAAATAATTTTAAATACTTCCAAAAAATGAAATTGTCAACATTTTGAATACCTGCTTAAATTGTGTAATTTTTAAAGGTACCCCTAACTTTAATTTATTACGAGTTTAACTGTTTTGTAAATATTTTCCCGGGAACTTACAATTACGCTATAAATGCCTGTATGTAATACTTCTTTTATGCTAAAGCTTGTGGTATTTACTCCTGAATTTGTATTTAATGGACTTGTAAATACTAGTCTGCCATAAATATCATAAAAAGAAACTGTTAAATATTGGTTTGGCTCAGGTAATGAGTATTGTAAAGTTACCATGTCATTCGCCGGATTAGGATATAAATTTAAATTTATATCATATGCCATTCTGACGCCGGAAGTATTTATTTTCTTTAAACCATATACATAAACTGCATTTGAATTTGTGCAGATATAAACTTTCCCGTTTGCCACAACCGGATAAATAAACTTGGTATATAATCCAAGATTATTTCCTGCAGTGTTGCTGCTCCACAATAATCTGCTGACATTACGTGCATCATAAGCCTCCAAAAGTGCATTACCATTATATTCATTTGTAATGAACCTCAATACCCAAACAATCCCCGTACCAACGAGGGTTCCGTTGCTTGATCCGGACAGTACCGGACCATAATTATCCTCAGGCAATGTTTTTGTGCCTTTAATTGTTTTATTCAAATCGATTGTCATTGTATTCCTGTCAAAATAATACTGTTTGAGGGTATCAAATGAAGCCCATTCATAAATAAATTCCGAATCGTTCCCGGAAACATAATTGTAATATACAGGTGAACCAAAAACATTCCATTGCGGGAATTTGTATACCGGAGTTACCCAAATTGTTTGTATTACAGAATCGTTGGAAGAGGAATATTTCCCTAATCTGGTATCATCCACAAGATACATCAGCCCTTGTTTTCCTATTGATAAGGATAAATTTGAATGTGGTATCAAAACTGCTGTACCTGAACCGTAATCGAGATCATTTGTGTCTATATAAGCATAATTATTGGGCGTAAAGAAATCAACCACTTGCAAAGAATCTCCATTTGGTCTTACCTTGATTATGCTCTGTCCTCTTTCAGTAGGATCGTCAGGATTACTTTTATTCACCGTACCGTTACCTGAAATCAGATAAATATTTCCTGTACTGTCGACGCTTGGTCCGTTTCCTCCCAGCCATATACCTCCGTCTGAGCCATTTGGTGTATCGTTATACGTATACTTTAATTTATATGTTGTGGCATCAAAACCCATAAACCATCCATGATAAGGAGGATCATCACAAAATCCTGCCCAGCTTACGTAAACAACACCATTGAAAAGCAAAAGAGAAGCTCTTTGGTCATTGGTGTTGGCATTGAAATATAAAGTGTCATTTTTACTACCTGCTCCGTTACCTATTACATATGTTTGAATAAGTGTAGGACTACCTTGTTTTTCCATACCGGTTGTTATATCAAGTGCATGAAAATATTGCTGGGCTTGTTTCAGAGTAGTATCATATTCGTTGCTTACTAGATATATTGTTTTTGAAATTGTATCTATTACAGGGGTACTGATTATTCCAATATTAGGACCGTAATTGGTGCAAGGCACATCCACCTTACTTTCCAAATCTCTGTTTCCTTTGGTTCTAACATTTACATGAAACAAAGGAGTCATATTTGCCGAGTCGTCTGCGTCAAATGCATATAAAGAATTATTCATTGTTGCGATATACAAAACATTTTGTGTTTTGCCATTAATGGTTAAATTGCTTACAATGAGAGGTGTTGCATAGCATTGATCATCCACTGCCCTGGAAAACAGAAAACCGAATTGGTCCTGGTTTACATTACTTGTGCTTAATATTTGTTCATTTATGGTCCATCCAGTCCTTAAATTACTGTAACGATGTGTTAAAACAGAATTCTGTCCAAAAAGAAAATGAGTTATAAATAAAAAAGTTATCAGGTAAATTAATTTTTTCATATTGCTAAATTTATTACCATTCAAAACACTTGAATGGATAATTTAGCAAACATAAAATTTAGTAATATGTTCAGGCTGAATTATAAAGTTTAAATATAAAATTAAAACAAAATCAACTATTCATGCAACACCAGCACAGCTTTGATAGACCTGTTCATAACCTGGTTAACTGTACTTCTGTTAAATATCCTGTAGATAATATTATGATGGTGTTTAACAAGGCAAAGAATATCCGTTTTATTACTAACTATGAAATTCATAATTCCTTCTGAAGTGTTGCTTTCGCTTACATAACTAAATTCAACTTTTGTATTGTTGATAACGCTTTTAATACTTTCTTCTCCGGCAGGATTTGTTTTCCACTCACCTCCTTCAACCACATTAAGTACATTCAGTTTTTCTGATTGGGAAGCTGAAAGTATATCATTCAATCCGTTTATATCTTCCTGTGACAACTTGGATTTAAAATCTGTGGCAAGGGTAATAACTGGATGCATGGTAAATTTACTCTCAAGGGGGATAATCAATATAGGTGTTTTGGTCTTTTCCACCATAATATTTGTATTACTTCCGAATAAACCAATAATACCTGTTGAACCCATAGTGCCCATAACTAATAATTCCACGGAGTTACTTTCCATATATTTTGTAATTACAGTACTTACACTACCAACTTCGCAAACAGAAGAAATAGGTATATTTAAATAATCATCTTTATTTAAAAAGGTATTAACCCATTCTTTCAAGGTTTCTCTTTTATTGTTATAATAATCTTCTATATAAAGTGCATTGAAAAGATTGTTATTTATTCCTTCTGTTGTACCTATTGCATGTATTACAGAAACTTCAACCTGGAGTATTTTAGCTAAATCTAAAGCATATTCCATTGCATTTCTTGCACAAATAGAAAAATCAGTCGCTACTAATATTTTTTTCATTTCGGTTTTTTGTAATTAGAGTAATTTTTAATTAAAAAGTTAACTGCAATCAGCGATTAATAATTAGTTAATAATAATTAGTAATCAGTAATTAGTAACAAAATTAGATAAATAAATGAAAGAGTGCAAAAAGAATAAATGCGAGCACTATACAAACAGGTAAGGTTAAAACCCAGGCCATACCTATGTTTTTCAGAGTATTCAAATTTAAATTGCTAGTTCCTCCTGTTGCAACCATTGCCCCTGCCACACCACTGGATAATACATGAGTTGTACTAACAGGTAAACCAAAACCTGAACTTAATCCGATAGTACCTGCTGCAATAAGTTCTGCTGATGCTCCCTGTGCATAACTCAAATGTTCCTTACCTATTTTTTCGCCAATAGTTCTTACAATTCTTTTCCAACCTATCATTGTTCCTAAACCAAGAGACAGTGAAATTGTTAAAATTACCTGAATCGGTGCAAAATCTGTTAACCTGGTAAACTGGGCTGAAGCAGCTTTTAATGTTACTACGTCAGCAGCCGGAAGTGAAATAGCTTTATTGGATAACACTATTTTCACATATTTATTTATTGATTGTATATTTTTCCTTAACCTGAATGTGCCTTCCTTTCCATTTAAATTCTTTAATTCAAGTTCGGATTCCGTTTTTTCTATTACTGAATTTAATAGCTGAACATCATGATTATCAGGATAAGCAATTATGGAACGTTTTACTGCTTCATGAGACTCACTTATTGTCTTTAAAATTTTACTTTCAGGTATCCTGTGGTCTATTGCAAATTTTGCAGGAAGAAAAGCTATTAGTACCAACATTAATAAACCTACACCTTTTTGTCCATCATTATTTCCATGAAAGTAACTAACTAAAGTACAAGTTGTTATAAGCAATAACCTTACTGCAATATCAGGTCTGTCATTTTCACCATGAGGGATATGAAATAATTTTTCAGATTTGACTACATGTTTGAGAAAAAGCATTAATAAATATGCTAATCCAAACCCAATTACCGGAGATATAATTAAAGAAAGACCTATTTCTCCGGCTTTGCTCCAGTTTACTCCCGCACCACCATAATACAAAGTAAAGGCTAATCCGCTTCCAATAATTGAACCAATTAATGTATGTGAGCTTGAACATGGTATTCCCAGGTACCAGGTTCCCAAATTCCATACAATAGAAGAAAGTAACACGGACATAACCATACAGGCTCCTACCTGCACCGGAAGTGTCATAAGGTCATTCAATGGAATAAGCTTTAATATTCCCATCGCAACAGCTACTCCCCCAATATTAACACCCATGAAATTCCAGAATCCTGACCAGGGAACAGCATATTGTGCCTTAAGAGCTTTTGTATATATAACTGTTGCTACGGCATTAGCAGTATCATGAAAACCATTTACAAACTCGAAACCAACAACTGCCATGAGGCATAAACCAAAAACAATTAATATAGATCCGCTGAGATCTATGTCTCCAAAGAAAGAAAGAAGTACCATGTTTATTTTAAGGAATAGTAGCATAAGTTTATATTTAGAATGATTTTAAATTACAAATTAACCTCAATAAATCCTTATTTATAATTAAGTTAATATTATTAAATTGTTATCAAATCCTAAATATTATATAGACACTTTTTGCTACACTATAAGTATAATGGGGAACTTTTGAAATAATTTCGTTAAAAATAATTAAATTAGTACTAAATTATCGCAGACCTTTTAAACTTTACAACTTATTACCAATCAAATAATGAAATTAAATATAAATACTATGCAAACGATTAAAAGTATTTCGATATTATTTTTCTTCACCCTGGTACTTTTTTTTACTTCATCAAATATATATTCACAGGTTGATGTAAGTATTTCTGTGCGTGTAGCTCCTCCCGAACTACCTGTTTACGTGCAACCTCCCTGTCCTGTGGATGGTTACCTCTGGACTCCGGGGTATTGGGCCTGGAATGGTTATGATTATTACTGGGTACCAGGTGTTTGGGTAAGGCCTCCACGCTGGGGGTATTACTGGACTCCATGCTGGTGGGGTTTTAGCGGTGGTTATTACGGATATCATGAAGGTTACTGGGGTCCGCATATAGGATTTTATGGTGGAGTTAACTATGGATATGGTTATTCAGGTTCCGGATATTGTGGTGGCAGGTGGGAAAACGGAGGATTCCGTTATAACACTGCTGTAGTGAATGTTAATACCACAGTAGTTCATAATACCTATGTAGACAGGACAGTTATTGTTAATAATAATTCTACCCGAACCAGTTTCAACGGTCCGGGAGGAATAAATGCAAGACCTTCTTACAGTGAGAGTATGGCTGCCAGAGAAAGTCATGTACCTATTACTTCCGAGCAAACTTCACATATGCAAATGGCCAGTCAGGATCATAACCAGTTTGCTTCGGTAAATAAAGGACGTCCTTCGACATTATCCATGAATAAAGTTGGAGGTCAGCCGTTTAACCATCAGGGTCAAATGGCTACCTTAAGTAATTCAAAACCGGGTAATCAACAGTCTTTTAATACTGTTCACAGCAGTAACAATTCAAACCAGTCTGGTAATGCTCACAACAATCAGCAATCGCATCAAAACAACCGTCAGCAGAATCATCAAAACAATAATACGCGCCATAGCAGTGGAAATCATGAAAGAAAGTGAAATTAATGGCTGACAACAAATTAACTAATATTAAAATTATTCATTTAATAATTATATAATTACTTAATTAAATTAAATACATATGAAAAATCAAAAATTGCTTACACTTATTGGTTCAGGAATTATCTTTTTGTTTGTTCAATTTAATATTATGGGTCAGTTCCATCCGCATTATCTTCATGCTTTATCTGATTTACGGGCAGCACGGTGGATGATAGACCATCGTCCTACAAACAATTGGCAGGCCACTGTTGATGAAGTTGAAGCTGTAAGAAGAATTGATGCCGCTATCTTTGAAATTAAAAAAGCAGCAATTGATGATGGAAAGGATATAAATGACCATATTAAAGTTGATGAACATCCTGATCATATTGGACGACTTCACGATGCTGTAGATTTTCTTAGAAAAGCTCAGCAGGATGTAAACCAGGACGAAGACAATATGTTCGCCAATAGATTGCAAGACAGAGCATTAATGCATATTAACGAAGCAATGCGACTCACTGAAAGAACAATCGCTGTTTTACAGCAACCTCAGTATCAACCTGCAGGACATCCTTATTATTTACATGCTTTGGCTGATTTACGTGTTGCACGCTGGATGATAGAACATCGTCCCGGAAACTGGCAGGCTACATCAGAAGAAGTAGCAGCAGTTGAGCGTATAGATGCTGCTATTAATGAAATTAAAAGAGCTGCAATAGATGACGGAAAGGATATAAACGACCATGTTTATGCTGATGAACATCCTGATCACATGGGAAGGCTGCATGACGCAATTGAATATTTAAGAAGAGCCCAGCAGGATATCAACACAGATTCTGATAATATGTTTGCCAATGGACTACAAAACAGAGCTTTAGTACACATTAACGAAGCAATCAGGCACACTGAAGCGGCTATGCATAGTTTTTAGTTTCAAAGATTATGAAGAAAACAGATGGCGGATTACTCATGGTGATCCGTCATTTTTATTTAATTAATAGTTTGCTTTAGAGTAGGTTGTGATAAGTCCGTCAATAAACCTGTTTGTTTCTTCCTTTACTATCATCCTGGAAGGATCAGCTTCGAGCCATTTAAGTGTATGTTTAATACCCTCAGAAAAAGGAATGGTAGCAATAAAATCGGGCACAAATCGCTTGATTTTTGAATTATCAAATACTGAACTGTAAGATTTATCCCCAAGCAAAGTGCCATAGACAGAAGGATAGTTGTATTTATCTGCAAAATCTGATATGTACTTTGATGTGATATGAACTATTTCAGGTTCACGACCGGCAGCTTGTGCAAGTGTCTGATAAATCTGATTCCATGATAATACTTCGTCAGAGGTTATATGGAATGATTCACCAATTGCATGCTGGTTACCAATAAGTCCTGTAAAACCTTTAGCAAAATCGTCCGAATGTGTAAGTGTCCACAATGATGTTCCATCACCTTGAACAACAATGGGTAATCCTTTTTTTATACGATATACTACCGTATATTCATCCCAACCTGCTAAGGTAACAGGAATAACCGTTGCATATGTATGTGAAGGACGAACTATTGTTATAGGAAACCCATTTTCTCTGTACACCTTATTTAGAATATCTTCACACGCTATTTTATTTCTGGAATATTCCCAGTGAGGGTTTTTAAGCGGGGTTGACTCTGTAATGATATAATTAACAGGTGGTTTTTGATATACAGATGCAGAACTTATAAAAATATATTGGTTTGTTATACCTTCAAAAAGTTCAATATCGTGTATTATATCATCCACGGTAAAAGCAACCCAGTTAACTACTGCATCCCATTTGTGATCCTGAAGTACTTTTTTTGTCTGAGTTATATTTTTAATATCAGAAATTAAATTTTTTACACCTTCAACTTTCTGCCTGTTACCTCTGTTTAAATGATACAGATCTACTCCTTTTTTAATCGCCAACCTGCTGACAGATGTACTTATATTTCCGGTTCCTCCAATAAATAATACTTTCATAATTGTTTATATAAACCAATTTTACAAACTTCTTAATAATCCTACTTCCGCAAATGGTTAGGTCATTTTACTCAGCTAAAAAATATTCCGTGAAAGCCAATCCTGTTCCTGTGGACCTACTGTTAATTAACACAGCATTTCCTGATAAATTCATATTAGTTTTTAAGAATGGTTAATTAACATTTATAATTGCAGATTTGTGCTATTTAATATGAACTATTTTTTCAGTTGTTATATTTTTATCTGTAATTATAATTATAGTATAAACACCACTATTTAAATTGCTGATATTTAATTCTGTATTAGATGCATTCAGAATAGTATTAAGCACTACACTGCCCTGATCATCTATAATCTTAATAGTTCCATTTGTAATTACTTCGGAACTATTTGATATTATATTTATTACATCTCTAGCAGGATTTGGATAAACCATAAACTTCAGAGTTTCATTTGTTACAGTGTTTATGGATGCAGGTCCATTTGTAGCAATATTTGAAAGTGATTCTACTACATAAACTGCTGCATTTTCGGATTTTTTACTGCTTTCTGAATATGAAACAATACAATTATTTGGATTTACAACTCCTATCTGATAATAAACATACCCCGAAGGAGCATTATAGTCAGTATATTGCGTACTGCTACCGGATGTTGATCCTATTAACTCCATATTTGAAGAACTTGTACCACGATAAATATTATACGTGGAGACATAAAATCCCTCATATGGTTCCCAGATGAGATTCCAGGAATTATTTTGCCCTTCACTAATTGAAAGGTGCATTGTTTTATGAGGCCAGCTTTTATCTGATTCAAAATCACAGGGATCTTTTATAGTAATCTCATACGTATTTGATTGAATATCAGGGTGTGAATTATAATCAACAAAATATCCCGGATCATTATAACTAACAGATCCGATTTTTTCGTAAACATTTGTAGCATTTGTTTCTTTGTATATATAAAAAGAGTCGAGTGGTGTTAAATAAATAGAATCAGAAGTTGCAATAGGTTTTTCCCAGTAAATAATATTCTTGTCTGTGCTGTCAACACTTACCATACATATTTCCGGACTAGGTAATGGCATGAATGTAACGGCAATATTTCCTGAAGCCTTGCAACCATCAGATGTTGCTATACTGACCTTATATTGTGTGTTATCTTGTAATATTGCTAATGGATTGGATATATTTGCGCTATTTAAACCTTTAACTGGGGTCCAGCTATATTTTATACTCCCGTTACCAGTATAATTTGATAAAACCGTTAGTTTTGCAGTATCTCCACAGTATATAAAATCATTTTGACCGTACACTTTCAAAGAATTTAATACTATTCTCCCAAATATCCAGGGATTAACACTTTCACAACTTACCCAACCCCCAAAGGCTGTATCTTTAATGGTTAAATAAATTGTATCATGTTGTCCAAATGAATCAGAAATAGAGGTATTATTTACAAACCAATTAATGTTATCTGATCTGTGAAATCCTACCAGCTTAATTGTATCATTATTACAAATTGATACAGTATCAAAATAGTTTTCATTATCCATATAGATTATGTCATACCCGCCGGTAGAATTAATATCAGGATAAAATTTCACATTTGAAACCAAGGCATAACTTGTGTTAGCTGCATTTGAAATCTTAATTATCCCGTTAGTATATGATTTTGAAAACACAGGGGCAGTAAATTGAAACAATGAGTCATACAATAAGTAATTTTTTGCAAGGGTATCCCAGGTAATTCCGCCATCAACTGAGAGTTCCACATTATAAACTGATTCATTATAATTATAGCCTGAAGATAAAACTTTAAACTTACTGTTTGAATATATTATAGTACCAGGTATTGGCCAGTTTATTTGAAGTGAACCGTTACCTGCAGTAGAATCTCCTGAAGAATTGTTAATTACTGTAAAAGTATCACTGTAATAATACCTGTCTAATGTTCCTTCCCAAAAATAAAGCTGATATTTACCTGTATCAATATTTTTCGGAATATTCCATGATGTATTTAATAATGAGTCGCTGGAATATATTTCGCTAATTAAATTGCCCGATCCTCCAATTTGTCCGTAATATAAATATAAGTAGTTATAGTCTATATAATTGTCATAAATTGCAACATTAAGGATCGATCCGGAATTTACTTTAGTTTGGTTTGTAGGATTAGTAAAATAATAAGCTGGCTTATTGTTAAATTTAATGCCTGTAACGTAGCTGCTTAAAGTATTATTAATATTTGAAATTTTTAATATTCCATTTGCAGTATAATCTTTAAAAACAGGAGCTGCAAACTGGTATTCATTATATGACGAATTATCAGAAATTATGTTTCGTCCTACGGTATCCCAGGTTACTCCATTGTCATCAGATAATTCTATATTAATATTCCCTGAATTGACGGCCGACCAGTCTATCCAGTAACTTCCTCCCGGTAAATAAGTAGCACCTGTATTTGGAAAAGTCAATTGAAGTGAAGGTTTAGCCGGATTTATATAAAATGTATCGCTATAAAAATATTTATTCAATGAGTAATCATATATATATAATTGATAGTAGCCTGAAGATAAATAACTACTGATATCCCAGTTATAATTAATTATACCTTCAGCATTTTCATAATAATTAATGTAGCCTTCATAAAAGTCCGGATTGTAAATATTTAACAGCCCTAATTCACAGGAGTTATTTACCATATCATTAATTTGTACAGCAACAGTGTCACCTGCCACCAGCTTTGAATTTTTAGTAGGATTAATAAATTGATAAGGTGGAATATCAGATACTGTGACATTAGTAATCACACTAAAAACAGAGGTTTTATTTACAATTTTAAGGAAACAATTCTTGTAGGTCGTTGTAACTAAAGGAGCAGTTAAAGTTATTGTATCATACTGACCGGTGGGGGAATTTATATTTAAAGCAATAGTATCCCATGTTGAGCCTCCATTTCTTGACCATAATACTGAAATTGGACCTGATCCTACTGCACTCCACTCTAATAAAAATGTCTTACCCGATTGAAGAAAGGCATTCGCTGTTGAACTGGAAACAGGATTTTTAATGGTTAATTCAGGTGCAGCCATTGAAATGTGAAAGGTATCGCTATAAAAATATTGCTCATATGTACCATCCCAAATAGCTAGACGGTAACTGCCTGAATCAGTAAACTGGCTTATAAGCCAGTTAAAATTGTTTATACCTGGTTCTATAAACTCCAAATCTATATAAGAAGCAGGGCTTCCCAGCTTTTGACAGGAAAGATATCCATTGTCATTTGTTGAATTATTTATTTCTGTATTATATGATAAACCAGCTGTAAGATTTGAGTTTTTAACAGGAAATATAAATTTATACGGAGATGAAGATCCAACATTTAAGTTACTAATAATGTTTATTATAGAACTTCCGAGTGAACCAACTTTCAATATACAATTATTATAGGTGGAATTAACTTTGGGTGCGGTAAGTATTACTGAATTTTGATAACTGTTTGGTGAAGCTATTTTATTTGCAAGGGTGTCCCATGAGAGCTACTGCAAAAGCCATACATGATGTTTTCCCACATTTTTTGCAATTAGTTTTTGGCAACATTTGATAAATTTCCATTGCATTTGTCATTCTAGATCACCCTTGAGTCAAATTTCATGTTAGCTTAAAACTTCATTGAAGAGTCAATACTTTCTAGAAGATTTCGATAAATCTATAACTTTCATGAGTTATGTATGAAACTTTTAAAATCATATGATGAAATTATGAGTTTATCGAAACCTTCTATATTTTATAATAGTATGATCAAAAAGTGAAATTGAGAATATTATAAATAATCCGATTAAATAGTCTTTGATTAAAGAAAATTTCGATGAACCCTCAAATTTCATCATATGATTTTAAAAGCTTTATATATAACTCGTGAAAATCAGGGGTTTATCGAAATCCCTCTAAAATAATATTTCTTAAATTCCTTAAATTCTTGCTTTTTAACTTCCAATGTGATGTTCAGTTTGTGGAGTAAAAATCCTGCAGATACTATTTGAATTAATTCAAATCGCCAATTCAAATATGAAGTGCAGGCTTTTAATTTCCATTGTGTTGAGATAATAACAATTAATTTGTTGAGTACCCTCTAAAATCCAGATACTTTTTAATGCATCCTTGAATCACAAAAATTCATGTTTATTTACCGAATTCTGAAATTTTAATGACTCGAAAATTCAGAAAATAATAAAAAGTCCCAAATCCATGTAAATATATTTTAAGGTATCTTTAAGGGCAAACTAAAAATAAGCAATCTCAGTTTAATTCGCTTTAAAGAAAAGTTCGCAGTGGCAATTTCCATACCTTTCGACTTCTTCCTTATGATAAACACATGGACACACTATTTTTTGATCCTCTTTTTCAATTCCAGTGACTATTCTGCATGGACAGTAACGCCTTCCGAACTTTTCAATCTTGATTGTAAGTCCATCAAGCACAAAATCAAGAGCTTTTTTATCCGGGTTAAGCTTGTAGCCGGCCTTATTTGCGTATTTCTCAGTCCATTCATACATTTTCTGTTTTAATTCGTTATGCTCAGCCATGAATTAGCTCCTTCGGCTCTCAAAATTGAAACAATCCTGATGATCTATGAGAAGACTATACAGAGTCATTTAAAATATGTGATAGATTAAATAATTCAAATTATGATACTAATAGATCAATCATAGTCCAAATTTTAATATTATCTAAATTATTACAAAAATACAACCTTTTGAAAGGTTTGTCTAGTCCATATTCCATAAACAATTTTTCACCATTTTTTTTGTTCAAATCTCATTCTAAAACTGCAATATCGATTACGAATTAAGTTCTCAAACTATAAATTAATTGGTAAAAAACATAATATATAGCTATTTAAAAAACATTAAATTTGATCCACAATTGAGCATTTATCTGTTAAAAAGCAATCAAAATCTACATTCTACAGACATACATAGATGTAGAAATTGTTTGCCTACTATATTATTAAAAGTTAGATTCTTTTTTAAGCACTTTAATATTGAGAAAATAGATAGCATTGTTGTATACATCTATCGAAAATGGAATTCAGTATTAAAAAACTATATAAGAAAAGATATTTGAAATGGGAGTTGCCATAAATGGATAAAAGTTCATCTCAAGCTGACAATTACTATACAAAGCATTTTGATAAATCTGTAAGTTTCATAAGTCATTAGATACATTTTACAAGTATATGAGAAAATTTAGGGGTTTATAGAACTCCTCTACAATGGAAGTACTTGGTTAGAATATTTAAATCTCATGTTTAGATGACATTAACATTAAGTGTGAATATTTTTCCCACACTTGTTACTTTTCATCCAGGGTCTCCTGTATAGCCCAATTACCTGCTGATTTCTACCGGCTACTGCCTTGATTGTCCATTCTTGAATTTGGTATCCACCAAACATGTGTGAAAATCCGGTTTGATAAATTTTCGTATTGATCAAAATTAGTCCATTGCTTAAACGGATTTTCCATAAATAGCCTGCCATCATATTTTCTTTCAGTTGCAGGTTAAAAGATTCTCCTTTTTTGATAGTTATTGTCTCTCCGTTATTATTATCGTTTAGAACTTTATTCTCAGATGGCGACGCACTAATAACTATAGGAATTACGGCCATGATTAAAAAGATAATTATGAACGTTGTGCTAAACAGATTTTTAGACATTAATACCACGCATTCATTTATAATAATCTATTCGCATATATACCAATTTCTATGAGCTAATTACAAAAACAAATGAAAGAGAACTAATTTTTTTATATAACCCTTATTACGCTTTTCGGCATTGCATAGAAAAAATAATATAAAATTTGGATAGCTAAAATGAAAAAGTGATCAAAAAGCCAGAATAAGTAACTAACCTGCAGTAAAAAAAGCAAACAGCCATTCGAAAAGCGCTTCACACAATTTCAAGATATTTCGTTCAAATTTCAGGCATTGACAGCCTTGCTAAATACTTCAATGAACTCGTTACATTGAACAATAATGATCGAAGCAGCATCTTTTAAGACCTCAATAGGATCTGTACCATCTGTTTTGATGTAGAGAATCGGATCACTAATACTCACATGTTTCATATCGTAAAAAGCAGCCTCAACCCTTACATCTCTAATCAGGAAGTCCTTTAATAAATTCAGAAGAGTATGAGTTTCACCTTTGAGCTCAACTTCCAGCTCATAATCAGCTTTTGACAGGATGTTCAGTTCCATTGGTAATCCCCTTTAAATAGTTAGTAATGAAAATGATTTTGTAAAAATCTGTATGTACTCATGGCAGGAAAAAATATTACTGGATCCCTTTTCCGTATTCTGTTGAGATTTTACGGATTTCAGTCATATTGCAGTCAGGACATTTAAGCTTTTTCCCTTCTAGCACAATTTCCCCTCTGCAATTGGAGCAGTATGCTTTTACAACTCCAAGGGAATCCTCAGATGTGGTCAAACGCATTCTATCAATATCTAGAACTTTAGCCCTGATTATATCTGATGATCTGAACTCGTCTGAAAGTCTCTTGACGTAAGAATCTCTTACATTTGACACATGAATATCTCCAAGCCTTGAATTAACAATTTCCCGATCTTCTTTACCTTCAATTCCTGCAATTTCCACAGCTACCCCAGATTCACGAACTTCAATTATTTTACCATACACAATATCTCCCACTTTAAGGATATTCGGAATGAGAGTATTTGGCTTTACAGAGACTATCCTTGCTTTTCGATCAATGATTACATTGCCAGTAGCAGTGGAGTAAACATTTCCAGCAGATACTACTGTTCCATTTCCTGTTTTAAACTCCTCTGTACTCCCAACAAATTCTCCTGGGAGAACAAAACATCCTTTTTCAAGATTTGTATCCAATGTCTCTTCTACAGAGGGGACTCTAAAGTCAAGCATATTAGTCATCTCCCAGGAAACCTTTTTTGTTGGATAAGGCGATCTTCTTGTCTTACCCTGATCTCCCTTAAACCGACCCTTAGATTGGTCCCTTGACTGATTTTTAAACTGATATCTTGGCTGGTCCATTGACTGACCCTTTGGCTGATTCCTAGTATGACTTCTAAACTGATCCCTTGGTTGACCCTTAAAATGATCCTTATTTTCTGAAACCATTTGAACACCTATTTCAATAACTGGCTTTCCCTCACTTGGACCTGTCAATTTCTTCCTCGTAGTTTTATTTTTTCTAATTCTAATCATGATCCCTCATTCTAATTGTCATAATTGATGAATAGATATCTTAATTATAATGATTTTATCAATTAAACAGATGCATCCCCTGCTATTTAATCTACCGAAAATAAACCTCAGGATAAAGAAAAGGTCATCATTTTCATATTTTCTGACATATTTCTTCGCTTAAGTCATAGAATTCAGCTCTATGTATACAGAGTTACATTATTTATAGATCATGCATTTAATATTTGCATTTTTGGAACAGAATCTTGAGACAATGAACTAAAGATTCGACACCTTGAATTGTACTGAATTCTGATTATATCCAGGAACAGTGATCCTGTAAATCTCTACCTCAATAACCTTTCTCTCCTTTTTGTGAAAGTTGAAAATTCGTTTTATAGGAAATTTCGCAACGTAAGAATGTGTAATGATCGCAGGCTTAATGAACTTTTGGATAAAGGCAAAGCTTCCTCGGTTGTGTATTGAATATATCACGTCGCTTGTTCTTAATGCTGACGAAATAAAAGATCTATCCTTACCCTTTATTCTTGCCCCGAAAGGAGGGTTCATAAGTGTAGTTTTTACATGTCCCTTGATGCCTGCAATGTCCGAGAAGATAAAGTTTGCCTCGACTCCAAGCTTTTTGGCATTAATTTTTGCAATCTCAAGTGCTCTTGGATCCGCATCATACCCCACAACATTTCTGACTCCAAGGAGCTTGGCGCCTATTGCAAGGATTCCAGTACCGCAACCAAGATCCTGAACTGAATCATCAAGATCTCCCTGCATGAAAGCGAAATGCAGAATTTCCGCAGCTAAAGGAGAAGGAGTCTGGTATTGCTCCAGCTCAATCTCAGGATCGGAAAAACCTTCGATTGCTTCAAGAAGCATTTCAAGTTTTCTTTGGTTCATTTTATCGACTTTAGTTTTTTTAAAAATATCTGGTTCAGAATTTTTATTGAATTGCCATTATATAACTTATTTGTACTCTGATGTCTTTATTTTGGCTAAGCATGGGAATAAAAAGATCATATTGGCTCTGTGGTAATTTCATCCAGCACAAGTCTTTCCCATTCTCTTTCTCCAAGTACGATCTCAAACTCTTGAGGCGTCAGCATGGGAGATTGAAAACGTCCTATTTCATCAACAGCAAGCCTCGGACAAGCTGTATTTACAAAAGCGTCCACCTTGAACAGGAGCAGCTGTTCTGGAGTTACAAGATCCATAAGAATCAGATATGCATCTTTTCCATGTCTTTTTGCACATTCCTTCAAAAAAAGAGCAAGCTCAAGCCTTTTCTGCCCGCTTTTGCTTGAGACAATTATACCAAAAATCTCAGCATCCAGAGATTTTGCAATTACAGCACTACGCTGACGGAGAATTTTGGAGGGATCTATCTCACGAATTTCTCCTGAAAAAGGATCAGCTACAAGAACACGTTTTTTTGTAGAAAGGGCAACACCTAAGGGATGGAAATCTCCGCTTCCGATATATAGGTACTCATCACATTTTTCAGCCCTGGCCGCCGAAAAATTACATCCGAGTACTTGCCCTGGATAAGGTATTCTAGAATCACCGCACCCGATTACGCAAGTCTTTCCTCTAGTCTCAAAAATGGCGCGA
>CAVYAE010000023.1:0-22000 GCA_963766305.1 uncultured Bacteroidota bacterium | reverse complement strand
TTGCATGCCTGAAGCGGTATCTGCAGATGTAAGGACATTCAGGTCCGAAGGGAAGGTGGACGACTATTTTGAAGTAATACTTCACTATAATACTCACAGGGTAGCTTTAAAAGGCAGTTATCTTGTGAAACAACCTGGTCCCCGATTTGTAATTCATGGCATAGATGGTTCTTTTATTAAATATGGAATTGATCCCCAGGAACAGGCTCTTAAGGATGGGTTGCTGCCTGTTACCCCCAACTGGGGACATGAACCTGAAGAAGATTGGGGCATACTTAATGCAGAAACAGAAGGTTTGCATTATATTGGGAAAATTGAAACCTTACCGGGTAATTACCTTACCTTTTACAATAATATTTACGATGCACTGGTTTATGGGAAGGAACTTCTAATAAAACCTCAGGAAGCCATAAATGTTATTAAGATAATTGAGGCTGCTTATGAAAGTTCCAGCTTGTGTAAGAAAATTATTATTTCATAAAGGTTATTCCTGTTTAAAGTCTAATCGAACCCGGCACTGATCTCAGTTCAGCTGGAATATTCTAAACCTGCAGATTTTTATTTTCTGAAGTAAATACATAACAGAGGTTTTAATTACTCCCAGTCCATAAACAATGCTGCGCTGAAGATTAATGGAAGAGGCATCGTCAAAATATTTTGTGGGACATGTGATTTCGGCTATCTGAAAACCAGCATAGAATATCTGGGCCAACATTTGGTTGTCAAAAATAAAATCGTCGGAATTTAATTCATATTTAATTTTTAAAAGTACTTCCTTTGAAAAGGCCCTGTACCCGGTGTGGTATTCACTGAGTTTTTGTTTCATTAAAATGTTCTGACTCAATGTTAATATACGGTTTGCAAAATATTTGTATAAGGGCATGCCTCCTTTTAATGCACCCCGTCCCAATATTCTGGAACCCAGTACAACCGGATAGACATCATTTGCAATAATATAGCACATTGATTGAATTAGTTTTGGAGTATATTGATAATCAGGATGTAGCATAACTACAATATCTGAACCTATTTCAATTGCTTTATTGTAGCAACTTTTCTGGTTGCCTCCGTAACCTTTGTTTTTTGAATGTACTATTATATGTTTTATCCCCAGTTCCCTGGCAACATCCACAGTATTGTCCCTGCTTAAATCGTCAACCAGAATAACTTCATCCACCAGGTCAAAAGGAATTTCACGATAGGTTTTTTCCAAAGTTTTTGCTGCATTGTAAGCAGGCAGCACTACTGTAATTTTTTTGTTGTTTATCATTCTATGGTAATAATTTGATATTAGTAATAAATCAATACATCCCTGTTTCCATAACTCTTTTTACAAACACAAAACCGTTTTTCCGGTAAAGGACCTTTAATTGCGGATGTTCAGCAAGAAACTTATCGCTGTGGCCTGTCTTCATTACAAAATAAACAGGTTTATCTGCTGGTCCTGATAAAAGCCAGTTTTCATTGCGACTTTCCGGTTTTAAAGGTATATTTTTATCTGCATAATATAAATCGGCATAAGTTTTAAAACCTATAGGCTGAATATAGCAATCTTCATTTTTATGCTGAATATAAAACTCAATTGCTGCACGCTGGGAATAGCCTTCTATTTTTGGGGTAACGACCATAATAACATAACAGGTAAATGCAAGGGTAGTAAACATAATACCAAATATCTTTATCCGGATGTTTAATTTTTTGAATGTCAGCAATAAAATTATAATTAGTACAAACAATAGTCCGGATATCCATTCTTTGCCACTCCAATCTATATGTGCCTCGAGGTTTCCTGCTGCGAACTGATCCTGTATAATTCCTGAGGCAATTATATTGGTTGCGTATTTAGCAATTAACTGAATTACAATAATAATAATTCCCCATATACAAGATACAGTAATAAATAAACGGGACATCCATTTGGGTATATTTTCCTTGTGCTCTATTATTTTAACTATGCCGTATGTTGCAAGAAATGTCAAAGGGAAATAGCAAATTGAGGAATAATGGATAATTTTCGTTTTAACAATAGTGAAAAGTAAAAGTGCAGTCCAGAAAAGAATCATCATCCAGTTTTTAAATTCATTAATAGGCTCACGATCCTGTTTTTTTTCAATCCTGAAGCTATATAACATAAATATTGAAGCCGGGAAGACCCCTATAAACAATACAACAAAATGATATAAAAAGAATCCGCCATGACCGGCATCCTTTGTCTGAAATAACCTTACCTGGTAGGAAATGAAGTCATTTATCAATTTGGCGTTTCCATTAATTAACTGAAGTATAAACCAAAATCCACCTACCAAAGTCAATATTACCACGAATAATATAATATGTGAAAGCTTAATTTTCAGCTTAAACATTTTTATAATATTATATATGGTAAAGGTTAATAAATAAATAAGCAAAGCTACCGGTCCCTTTGCAAGAATTGCCAAACCTATAAATAGAGCTGAAAGTGCAATATCCAGGTTATGGTTTTTTTCATTGTTATACAGAAAGAAACGGAATGTGTAATAAATACCAAGGAAAATAAACAGATTAAACCAGGGGTCAATGATTCCTGATTTAAAATAAAAAAAAGGAAGTATAGAACATACATATACACAAACCCATATTATTCCCGAATTTTCATCCTTAAGTCTCTTACCTATTTTAAAAATTGCGAGTGATGTTACAATACCACAAACAGCATTAGGGAAACGCGCTGCAAATTCATTTATTCCGAAAATTTTCATTGATAGTACCTGCATCCAGATGAACAAGGGTGGTTTTTCCCAAAACGGCTGAAAATCAATCTGTACTGTCAGGTAATTACCTGATTTTATCATTTCACGTGCTGCCTCGGCAAAATTAATTTCATCCCAGTCAAACAAATGAACATTACCTAAAAAAGGTATGAACAATAAACCGGTTACCAAAATTATAGTCAGCTCTGTAAAACGGCCTGAAAGGAATTTCATATTACGGGTATAGATTTAAAGATCCTTATTTTTTTATCCATCCAGGAATATTGTAAAGTATTAATCCATACATAGGAAAATAATGCAACCACAACACCTATAAGTGAGCCGGCAACGATATCAACCAAAAAATGCTGTGAAAGGTAAACCCTTGAATAGGCAATTATTAATGCACATAAAAACATTAAAAGCTTAGTCCTGTTTTTATCTGATATAAATGTAAAACACAGAAATATACCAAAGGCTGTAGCAGCATGCCCCGATGGGAAACTGTGAAAACTATACTGATGTATACCGTTTACAAGATGCAGGTTGTAAATGTTTTCCAAGTATTTGGCAGGACGGTATGAATCAAGAAAAGTAACTCTTTTGAAAACCTGCACCAGCAGTCCTGATATTAAAAATACAATTAATTGCAATATAGAATATCTGAAGCTATAGAATAAAGTTATTACAATAAAAAGTGGGAGGAACATGCCGTCACCCAAATTGGTTATGTATTTAAAGAATAAATCAGCAAAACCTGAATAGTATCTGTTGCAATATATATGTATTCCTGCCTTTGAAAATACTACCAGTATTATACTGCTTAAAACCAAAACCAGCAAATATGGCACAAAGAACCATTTATTTCTGACTATAGTATTAATTATCATATATAATATTCACTAACAAAATTTTACAATAATTTTATTAAGGATTCAGTTAAATTAAATTGGTCGAATTTAGAAATAAGAACATTATTAACAAAAGGAAATTTAAACCTCGATACTTTGGAAATATTATCTGTTCTGTATATACACCAATGCCCGGGGTCAATAAGTATTTTTTCAACTCCCTTTTTAACAGGAATTTTAAATACAAGATCTTTTTTATCCTGATATACTCTGACAACAGAATCACTGTCATTAAATTTCATCTGTATATCCAGGTGCATTTTAAATAAATTATTGTCCGATGAAGATGACAACTGATGAGAGTATAAATATAAAGTGTCCTTTGACTGTTTCCATTTAAAATCATAAACAGGATACCCTTTACCATAATACCATTGACTGAAAAACCATGAATAATCCTTCCCGGTGACATCGTTGAGTACATTTTTAAAATCCTTGCAATCAGCAACAGAATAGGCAAATCGTTTTATGTAGCTGCGAAGTACAGAATAAAACAATGAATCGTTATTTATCTCATATCTTAGTTGATGGATAATTGCAGCACCTTTTTTATACGTAAGGTTACTGTTAAAAATTCTTAACTCATCGTTTTTATATTCATCCGGCACATATACAGAACCCGATGTATCCTTTAAGGTGCTGGAGTGTGCATTATCCATCCAATTCATGGCTGACAGTGGTGAATCAAATTTAAGCAAGGACAAATATTCTCCATAAGATGCAAAACCTTCATTGAGCCATATATCCTGCCAGCTCTTGCAGGTCACACAATCACCAAACCACTGGTGGGCAAGTTCATGTGTTACCAGAGATATATCAAAACTTCTTAAAGTAGTCATCGTCTGATTTTCCATACCTCCCTCTATCGGGGCCTGGCATTGACCATACTTTTCCTTAATAAAAGGGTATTGGCCGAATAATGATGAAAAGTATTTTATGTAATCTCCTGTGGAATTAATTAAATGGATGTTCTTAAGTAAACAACCTTTTTTGTTATATATATAGTTTTGTATGAATAAAGAATCCTTGTCATTTAACTTTAAATAAAAATTATAATCCTGAAAATTACCGACAGTAAAGGATATCAGGTAAAATGCTATCGGGTAGTGGGTTTGCCATTTATAACACAAGCTTGTAGGGCTGACAACTGTTACTGACTTCAATAATCCGTTAGAGCCTGCTTTACAATTATTTGCAACAGTAATGTATATATATGCCGAATCAGCTTTGTCAGGCAGGTATTGTTTACAGGGAAACCAGTCTTTTGCCCTGAAAGACTCTGATAGTGACCAGGTAACCCGCGTTTGCCACAAATAGTCTTTCATATTTGATAATCCTGAGTAAAAACCGTTTGTTGGTACAGTTCCATTATAATATACTGTGATTGAAATCAGCCTGCCTTTATTCACAGAATTTGGGAATGATACATTAACCACATCTTCCGAACGCTTAAAATTTACTTTTTCTTTTTCATAAATTATAGAGTCAATCGTCATATGCTGACCCAATTCAAAGGAAAATATTTTTAAATTATCTGCCGTAACTTCACTTAATATGGATGCGTTTCCATATATATACCTTGAGGTATCGCTGGCATTAATATCAATTTTATAGAATTTTACATCGTAGTCATGGTACCATTTGTATGGTTCCAGCCGGGTCTGTGAAAATATCCCGGTAATACCTGCAAAATATAAAACAGAAATTAAAGTGCAGTTCTTGCTGCATTTGTAAGGTATAAGTGAAGCAAATTTAATCATGAAATACAAATAACGGGATATGGGTGTGAATTAGTATCTTTTTGGCTAAACCCGGATTAATTAATTTTGTTATTGTACTTTGCTTGTGATTAATTACGGAAATTATATCTATGTTATTTTTTTTTATATAGTCATCAATTGTTTGTAACATATTATCAGAAGAAAGCAAGTCACATGTAACGTTATTTATATTATAAGAACTTTTAAAATATTCTTTCAGGCCATCCATCTTTATCTTGTCCCATGGATTTATTTCTCCTCTTTCTATATGCAGACAAAATATTTTTAAATTATTGGCTATTGAAATCAGTTTATGAATGGCAGAAAAATCTGATTCAT
The DNA here is from genome assembly GCA_963766305.1 of uncultured Bacteroidota bacterium. Taxonomy (GTDB): domain Bacteria; phylum Bacteroidota; class Bacteroidia; order Bacteroidales; family JAAUTT01; genus JAAUTT01. Next base: position 16,261 of record CAVYAE010000023.1, on the reverse strand, counting down.
CAAAGGATGTGAGATATAAAATATTTTTAATATTTTCAACTCCTGTAAATGTATTATCTTCAGGAATAATTAAAACCGGAATTTTAGTTTTTTCAATTATACGGCTGACAATTTTCCCGGCAGTAGCAAAATATACAGAATTCTCATTCGATATTCCCAAAATTATAAGAGATGCCTGATCATACTCTGATGCATATATAGCAGTCTCGTCCGGTAAGCCGTACATTAAAATTTTTGATATAGTTACGTCTTCAAGCTTTTTTGAAGACAAATGATTTTTTAGTTTAGTTTGCAAACTGCCAAGTTTTTCTTCCAGCTGAACCTTATTCTCATCAATCTGAACATTTATAGTATCGCGATAAAATTCACCTTCTTCCAGTATAAATGGTCCAAAATCAGGAATACCATATGTATGAATCAGTTTTAACCTGGTTTTAAATTTGGATGCCAGTTCAACTGCATAATAACAAGCATTTTCACAAGCTGGTGAAAAATCAACAGGTACTATTATTAATCCATTAAAAGCTTGATTATCTTTTGTCAGGGACTCAGAAGAAGTAACTTCATTATTGTAGTTATTTAATAATATTAATGCCTGATAATAATCATTTTCTTTAACATAAATATTTGTAACTGTCTCAGAATTTGTAGAATCAATATCGGATGCCATAATGAATACTGAAATACCGGACGATTCAATACATGCTGAAATGGCTTGTGCCACAGCCGGTTTTGAACCTGACAATAATTTGAGTATTTCTGACATTGTGGTATTTAGATATAAAGGTTTATCCGTTTACTATCCCGGTTTTAGCCCAGTTCACTAAGAGTTTTAATAATTTTTAAACTTTTAATTTCAAGTTCCGATCCGTTCAGATCTATAATTTTATCATTTTTAAATTCAGTTAAGGTTCTGATAAAACTTTCTTTTGTAGTTCCTGCCAGTTCGGCCAGCTCCCTTCGTGTAAGAGGTAAGGTAATTACAGATGAATGGTAAATTTTTTCAGCAAAATACAATAATACATCAGCAATTCTTCCGGGTAATTGCTTATGAGATTGGCTCATCAGTCTTTCAAACAAAAATAAACCTTCCTGGCTTATTGTATTCATGAGTTTAATGGCGAAAAGACCATTTTCCTTTATCAGATTTTTAAAAGCGTTGATATCAGTGAAGAAAATTTCAGAGTTTTCAATAGCAGCTGCAGAAAACTGATGTATATCATGTCCGAATACTGACATCAGCCCCAGATAGTTGTTAGGTGTATCAATTCTCAATATCAATACCTTACCATTACGACCCTCCTTATATATTTTAACTAATCCTGATTTTATAAACATTATATGTGAAGTTCTTGTATTTTGAAGAAATATCACATCTCTGTTTTTGTATTTAACAATATTACTATTATTAGCAATAAGATCAGTTTGTTCCTGAGTTAACAGGTTCATAAAAGGAAAATAAAAATCCCTGGAGTCTGTAGAATGTTCCTGAGTAGAATAATTCATCTGAGTCAGTTAGCATTGGTTTCGAAATATACAAAAATCTTCCGTAGTTTGGCATTAATATAGATATAAATTCCGTCAAATGTACTTTTTAGATATAAAAAGTGAAACTTAAATAAAAAAAAACTTACTGATTGCATAAACACAAGTATATTTATGTATATTTATGTATAAATTTATTTTTATCATAAATTTCATGTGAATTCAATTTGGTTATCATTTCACAGAGGTTATTTATGATTTTGAATTTTAATAATTTAGATTGTTGATTTATATCTTTTATATTTCATCCGTAAATAATTCAGATTTTAATGGTCGAATGGAACTCACAGAAATTTACGATAGTTTTTGTGTTTATACTTAAACATGTTCGTTTCATAATTATTTAATTATAGTGAATTGAATAAAGCATAAAATGAAAAAAGATCAAATGGCAAGAATTTTAGTAGTTGATGATTCCTCGACTAATATTGTGTTACTGGAAGCAATTCTGAATGGTCAGGGTTATGAAATTGAGACAGCACAATCCGTTAAGGAAGCTTATCATATTATAAAAAAGGAAAATGTTAATTTAATATTGTTGGATTTACTTATGCCAAGAATAAGCGGATTCGATTTTCTTAAGGAAATAAAAAACAACAGTTCTACAAAAGACATCCCTGTAATAATAGTTTCTGCTGTAGCAGACGCTGAAAATAAAAAGAAATCATTAGAATTAGGGGCTTTGGACTTCATTAATAAACCAATTGATATTCAAGATTTTATTGAAAGGATAGAAGCTATTCTTAAAAAGAAACGATCAATTGCCTGAATTTTCAAATGACTATGTTTATATTTATTTTGTTTAAGTGACTTAATTAGAATTATGAAATAATGATTGAGGAAAATCAATACATCCCGGTTTCTGGCTCAGCTAATAATTATTCAATAAAGGAAATTACAGGTATTTTCAGTGAAATTGACGATAAGATTTTATCCCTTCACTCCTGTTCATCAGAAGATTTTATGACCCTGAATGCATATTTTAAAAAATATTATGCCGATTCAAAAACCATATCCAACAATGCAGCCGACTTATTCAATATTATTACAAATGAACAAAACAGGAAGGACTTTATTTTAAACCTGAAAACATTCAGATCACAACTGCAGAACCTTCTGGATGAGTATGAATTGTTTATCGATAAAACAATCAATTCATTTGAAGATATGATTCAGGAGATGGATAAAATGTTTGTTACAGCCAATAACCTGAAACAGGATATAATGACTCTGAAGTTGTTAGTAGCTAACTTAAAATTGGATATTATCATTTCCACAAATTCAAATAGTAAAAGAGTTAATAAAACTAATGATTTCAGCGATTTGATAGTTCAGACCAAATCCTTTTTTGTGGAGTTTTACAGTCATTCCAACAGTTTTAAGGATAAAATAAAAGATATTGTAAATCAGTTAATACAGCAAAAAAACAGAACTGTTAAACAAATTAATGAAATTATTACGGAGATTAATTATTCCACAAACCTGTTGGACGATAAATATAATGAAGCTTTGCAGCTTGTACCCAAATTAAGTGAGATTACCCAGAATACAAGTATAAGTATAGATAAAATAATAACCAATCTGCAATATCAGGATATAATTCAACAGAAAATTACCCATATACAGCAAACGCATAAAGATATACTTAAAAAAATTGAAAATATTAATGAGCCTGATAGTCCTGAAGCTGAAAGTTTAAAAAATTATGAATGGATTATACAGATAAGGGATATAGCATCTTTACAGGCTGCCCAGTTAATTCATGCCAATAAGCAGTATCAGAAGGCTATAGAGATAATTTCTGACAAATTTCTCGAAGTGGGGGATGAAATGACTAAAATTTCAGTCCTTTGTAATCAATTAATCGGAAATTCAGGGAATACAAATAATTCATACTTTGAAACCATCAGGGAAAAATTGGAAACGGCTGAATATTTTTCTGAAGTTTTTGAAAAATCAATAAATTTTGTAAAAACTAAAACTGAATCCAATAAGAAACATTTGAATGAGGTAATAGGTAACTATGATGAACTCTCTGATTTTCTTTATACTATAGAAAAAAGTATTACCAGGTCCCTGGACCATCAAACATCTGTAGAAGTAGGTGAATTTGAGTCGACTACTAATCAGATAAGGAATATTTTATCAGAAATTAAAACTATTAATAATTTGTATCACGGACAATTTGAAATTATTAAACAAATATGTTTTAATACGGAAAGTTCTGAAAATAAATTATCGGGTTTAGACAAAATAGCCTCAGAACTTAATCACTTCGTTATTAACTGTAACGAATTGATTAAAAATCTTTTTGACAACAATGAAAACATTTTTAAAATAATAGCTGAAAATCAGACATTAAGTAATATTATATCTGCTGATATAAAAATTTCTCTTAAACAAATAAAATATTATGACCTTTTTGATAAGGTAATTGAAGAAATAATCTTAAAATTGAATGAGATTAATGGCAAATTTCAAGCTATTGAAGGAGAGGATAATTCTAATAATCTTGACTATTTAAAATCAAGATATACAATGGAAAGTGAACATATAATTCACGAAACCATAGTTTCTGATAATAAAGTTGATAAATTTGATTTTAACAGTACAGGGGCAGAGGAAGATGATGACAATCTTGAACTTTTTTAGATATAAGTAGATGAACCGAAAATCGTTGGAAATTCATAAAACAAAGGATGGTGACAGTAAGCTTGCTAATTTATACATCGATAATGAATTGAGTTTTATAAATTCAAATGATATTAAAGATGAAATTATGAACCGTATTAATGATTTTGATCAGTTAAATATTCAAGCTAATATTGCTCATATTGATTTAACAGGTATACAGTTGCTTTATTCAATTAAAAAGAGTTGTGCAGCTGTCAGAAAACAGGTTAAATTTAATTTCAAGCTGAATAGTGAATTGAAAAACCTTGTTGTAAGGTCAGGATTTAATGATTTGTTTGATTAAGGAATAAATTAATATAATTATAATAATAATACTTAATATATTTATTAACATATTGAATAAACTATATGACTAAAACAATATTAATTGTCGACGATTCGGAAAGTATCAGAGAAGTAGTCAGTTTTACACTTGAGCATGAAGGATATAACGTTTTAGTTGGCGTTGATGGTAAAGACGCTCTAAAATTTCTGGATGGTACAAAAATTGATTTGATTATTACCGATTTGCACATGCCGGTTATGGACGGAATTGGATTAATTAAAGAAGTGAGGGCTTTACCTGACTATCAAAGAATACCTATTTTGTTTCTGACCACTGAATCCCAGGCCGCAAAAAAAATGGAGGCAAAGGAAGCCGGAGCCACCGGATGGATTATTAAACCTTTTGTACCTGCTAAATTAATAGAGGCAATAAACAAAGTATTAAGATGATTGATAATTTTAAAAAGAAATTTATTGAGGAAGCGACAGAGCACATTCAGGATATAGAACAGGCTTTGTTGATTCTTGATCAAAACCCTGAAGATAAGCCATTAATAGAGAGAGTTTTCAGAGCGCTGCACTCTTTAAAAGGTAGTGGAGCCATGTTTGGTTTCGAGAAAATTACCGAATTTACTCATAATCTTGAAACTATTTATGATCTTGTCAGGACAGAAAAAATAGTAATAACTAATGAGTTACTCAATCTTACCCTAAAATCCGTTGACCACCTGACTTCATTGCTTACTGAAAATGTTGAATTGTCGGATGAAATTATGCAACAACATCTTTTGCTTATAAGTCAGATAGATGATTTTGTTAATGTTGCTCAAACAAGGCAAAACGTAACCAGTGAGAAAAATCAAAACGACAGAGTATCAAGTGCACAATCCAAAACTTACTACATATCATTTCAGCCCAATGAAGAAATAATGAATAACGGAACAAATCCTTTATTCCTTATAGATGAGTTACATACTCTTGGAGACTGTATTTCTGTTCCAATAACAAAAAAAATACCTGTTTTAGAAGAATTTGATCCAAATAAGTGTTACACCTCCTGGGAGATTTTCATCTCTACAGATGCAGGAATAAATGCCATAACCGATGTATTTATTTTTGTTGAAGACGAATGCCTTTTACAGGTTAACTTAATTTGTGAGTATAATATAATTAAATTACAAGCTTTTGCTGAATTAATTAATGAAATAAAAAAAGATCAGAAAGAAATTGGATTTGCCCGTTTGCAGGATTTTGTAAATAATTTATCAGCACCTGAAACAAAGGTCGTTCAAAAAAGGAAAGAAGAAAAAGTAGTTGTAACCGCCAAGGATCAAACAATTTCCAGCATCCGTGTTGCATCTGACAAACTTGATCAGCTCATGAACCTGGTCAGCGAACTTGTTACTACACAAGCACAATTAACCTTATTCGCAGATAATGCCGGTAACCCGGAACTAATAGGAATTGCAGAAAATGTACAGAAACTTTCAAGGCAATTAAGGGATAATGCCTTTAGTATAGTTTTAATTCCGATTGAAAACATGCTAACCAGGTTTCAGCGTCTTGTAAGAGATCTTTCCAAAGAACTTAAAAAAGACGTAGTATTTGAAGCAGAAGGAACAGATACTGAGCTGGATAAAACCATTATTGAAAATCTGACTGATCCGCTTATGCATATTTTGCGTAACAGTTTGGATCACGGAATAGAACTTCCCAGTGTAAGAGCAGGCCTTGGTAAACCGGAACAGGGTAAGATTGTACTCAAAGCCTTTTATTCGGGTGCAAATGTTATAATTCAGGTTTTTGACGATGGTGCAGGTATAGATCCCAATTTAATACGGTTAAAGGCTATCCAGAAAGGTTTAATAAATCCTGATTTACCACTGACTAAAAAAGAAATACTGGATTTGATTTTTATTCCGGGCTTTTCCACGGCCGCAACGGTTACAGACGTATCGGGCAGAGGCGTGGGCATGGATGTTGTAAAACGTAAAATTGCTGATATACGTGGTGAAGTGGATGTTGATTCGGAAATAAATATTGGAACCACCCTTACTATAAAGTTACCACTAACTTTATCAATAATAGATGGTTTACTTGTAAAAATAGAAGATACTTTCTTTGTGCTTCCGCTGACAGTTATAGATAAGATTTATGCAGTGGAACATGTAAGGCTAATGAAAGCCTTTAATAATGCCATAGTATTGGATGGAGAGCAGGTCCCTTTCTTTTATCTGAGGTCTGAATTCGGATTACCTGAAAATACTGAGAAATATGAACAAATAATTGTTGTAAAATATGAAGATAAGAGGGTTGGTTTTGCAATAGATACTGTTATTGGTGAATATCAGGCAGTTCTTAAACCTCTTGGCAAACATTATAAAAAACAGGAAATTATTTCAGGTGCTACTATCCTTGGAGATGGTACAATAGCTTTGGTGATGGATACTAATAAAGCAATTAAACACTTCGCATACAATACTTTAATTATGGAGGACAATAAATGAAAGATGCTGCAAAAGTTAACTCCTACTTATCATTTAAACTTGGAGAAGAAATATTTGGAGCAAGCGTTTCTAAAATACTTAATATATTGGAAATAGCCAAAATAACAAAGGTACCCAAAGCTCCGCCTTATATGAAAGGGGTCATTAATCTTAGGGGTTCTGTCCTTCCCCTGATTGATACCCGTATTAAGTTTGATATGGGAGAAACAGTTTATACTACAAATACCTGTATACTGGTTTTGGAAATAAATATGTTTGGTGAAATAGTGCACGTTGGTGCATTGGTCGATTCAGTGCATGAGGTACTTGAAATAGAAGATAATCAGATATTGCCTCCTCCAAGCATAGGAAGTAAATATAAAAGCGAATTTATTGAAGGTATTGCAAAAATAAACGACGAGTTTATTATGTTGTTAAATATGGACCTTATATTCTCAAGTTCGGAATTATCATTATTAAAAGATTCTTCAGCTGAAGTTCAAACTGAAGAATAATATTGTAATTACAGGGAAGTTTTGGGCTACAAATAAGCGGCTCCGTTAATATGAATGACAAGCAGGATATTAATATCAGTGATATTTATAAAGCCGTTTTATCTACCGAAGATTTTAAACGATTAAGTACATTTATTTACAATGAATATGGGATAAAAATGCCTGATGTAAAAAGAACAATGTTACAAAGCAGGCTCCATAAAAGGTTACGTGAATTATCCATGACATCATACAGGGAATATGTTGAATACCTGTTCAGTAAGGAAGGTCAGCAAACCGAAGTTATTCACATGATCGATATGGTAAGTACAAATAAAACTGATTTTTTCCGTGAACCTGTTCATTTTGACTACCTTCATTCAGATGTTCTCCCCGAATTATTATCCGGACCTCATCCATCACGATCATTAAAAATATGGAGTGCAGGTTGTTCCAGCGGTGAGGAACCGTATACAATTGCAATGTCAGTTAATGAATTTCTGTTAAACTCAGGCAACACATTTGATTACAGTATTTTGGCCACTGATATATCTACCAGGGTTTTAAAGCAGGCTGTGGACGGAATATATAAGGAAGCCAGAATTGAAGTTTTACCTTTGTATCTTAAAAAAAGATATCTTCTTAAAAGCAAAGATCGTACAAATCCTACAGTCAGAATAATACCCGAAATCCGCAGAAGAATAAAATTTGAGAGGTTAAATTTCATGGACGATTATTATGATATCAATGAAAGTTTCGATATTATTTTTTGCAGGAATGTCCTTATATATTTTGACAGGGAAACACAGGAAAGGGTTATAAATAAACTTTGTACCAAGTTAAAACATGATGGTGTTTTTTTCCTGGGTCATTCAGAATCTATCACCAACTTTAATGTACCCTTACAACAATTAAAACCAACTATTTACAGAAAAAAGGGGTGAGCAAAAATGTGCAGATTTCAAATGTGCAGATATGCAAATGGCTGATGACTTCCTTTTCTAATTTCCTGCTTAAAAATATCAAATCAACCAGTGAACAAATTAAATTGCAAACATAAATTTAATTTAGTATATTCAAATAAAAGATATTCCTGACATGGAAATAATATAATTTCTGAATTGTGATTATAAAATAAATAAAATATGAGCAAACTTACCGATGAAGAATTAATTATTGAATTACGTAACCGTTTTCGGGCAAACAGGGATTCTCTTGAAGAATTGCAAGAGCTCAACAGGGAATTGCAGGTTGTAAATAAAAAACTGGAGGAATCGGAAGCACTTAAAAGCCATTTTATCTCCAATATCACTAACGAAATAATAAATCCTTTTACTTCTATTCTCGGGTTAGCCAAACATATACTTTCAGTAAAAAAAGAGGACTGGAAGACAGTCATTTCAATGGTAGCTTTAATACATTCTGAAGCATTTAATCTGGATTTTCAATTACGTAACATATTTGTAGCCGCAAAAATTGAAGCTGGAGAAATTTATCCCGAGATATTAAATGTAGATATAAAAACTTTAATTAACAATGTGTTGGAATCTTTCAGATTTGAAGCCAGAAAAAAATTCCTTGATTTTGACTTTGAGTTTAATATTGTTCCTGCAATAGGAACAACTTTTTACTTTAAAACAGATCCTGAAAAAATAAGACTGATTTTATCAAACCTTCTGAGCAACGCAATTAAATTTAGTTTTGAAAAGCAGATTATTCTTGTAAAAACGTGGATGGAAGGTTCAACATTAAAAATTTTAGTCGAAGATTTTGGAACAGGGTTGACTGAAGATAACCAAAAGAAAATATTTGACCGTTTTAAGCGGCTTGATTCAGGTATTAATTCTCTAAACCGTGGACATGGACTGGGATTATCAATAAATAAAGCTATTTTGGATTTATTAAAAGGTGATATTGAAATAAATAGTGCGATAGGTAAAGGCAGTAAATTCACAATTGCTATCCCTGAAGCTATTTCAGATATTGCCGGTTTTTCTACTGACGGTAATGAATTCTTATTCGACGAGGAAGAAATATTTTAACAAAAGGTGATGGAGAATTTGCCGGTTCATTTTTTGTATCCTGCTGAATTATATTTTAGCAAGACACCATATCAGATAAATACCATTTTAGGCTCTTGTATTGCTGTATGTTTATTTGATCCTGTAACCCAATATGGCGGAATGAATCATTTCATGTTGCCCTATTGGAATGGTACAGGATTGGCATCACCTAAATTTGGGAATATTGCAATTGAAAAACTCATTGATAAAATGGTTTCATCAGGTTGTAATAAATCTAATCTTAAAGCAAAGATTTTTGGAGGAGGTGAAGTAATTGAAACTAAAATAGTGCAGTTCCATATTGGTGCACGTAATATTGAGGTCGCCAGGCAATCTCTTGAAGAATTTAAAATACCTATAATAAGTTCCAGCGTTGGTGGAAAATTGGGCCGTAAAATTGAGTTTTATACTTCTACAGGTGATGTAAGACAAAAATATGTTCAAAAAACTATTGAATAATTTAAGTTGATAATTATTTTTATGAATTCTTGAAACGTATGTATGAACAAAATTAAAGTATTGATAGTAGATGATTCTGCAGTTGTTAGACAAACGCTACAGTCAATATTAAGCTCGGATTCGGAAATTGAGGTAATGGGCACAGCTTCTGATCCTTTCTTTGCCGCAAAGAAAATTTCTCAGGAAGTGCCGGATGTGATTACTTTGGATGTTGAAATGCCGAGGATGGACGGGTTAACCTTCCTTAAAAAAATTATGTCGCAACATCCTATACCTGTTGTAATAATTTCAAGTTTGACTGCCAAGGGAACAGAAACTGCGTTGCGTGCACTTGAATACGGAGCAGTTGAAATTTTTGCAAAACCTCAGGTCGATACAAAGAAATTTATTGAAGAGTCTAAAATAAGGTTATGCGATGCCGTAAAAGCCGCAGCCTTATCCAAAATTAAGAGGAGGACAATTATGTCACCTGCCGATTTTCCTGTTCAGCCAAAATATTCTGCAGATGCTATTTTACCTAAGTTCACACCAACGGATACAAGTATGATTAAAACTACCGAGCTTGTAGTTGCAGTAGGAGCTTCAACCGGCGGAACAGATGCCCTGCGCATATTTCTGGAAGCAATGCCGGTAGATTGTCCGGGTATCATCATAGTTCAGCATATGCCTGAAAATTTTACAAAATCTTTTGCAAACAGGTTAAATGAAATTTGTCCTATACATGTCAAGGAAGCGGAGAACGGGGATACAGTGCTGCGCGGCAGGGCACTGATTGCACCGGGTAATCATCACATGCTGCTGAAACGAAGCGGTGCAAAATATTATGTTGAAATAAAAGACGGACCACTTGTAAACCGTCACAGACCATCTGTCGATGTTTTATTCCGTTCCACCGCAAGATATGCAGGTAGAAATGCCATAGGCATCATTATGACCGGTATGGGGGATGATGGTGCTTCGGGACTTTTGGAAATGAAAGAAGCCGGAGCAAAAACTATTGCACAGGATGAAAAAACCTGCGTAGTTTTTGGAATGCCTAATGAAGCCATAAAACATGGGGCGGTGGATAAAATTTTACCTCTTGAACAAATTGCAGGTCACACATTAATGTTGGATAAACAGTTTTCGATATGATAACCAGGATTGATTCACAAAACTATCCGAAATATCTTTTTTTGTACGGAATGATATCAGGAATAATAGTGTTGTTTATTATTTATTTCTGGGGGCTGATCTATTTTGATTATCCTTTCTCCTTCCAAGGTGTTGGACACCTTAACTCAAAAATCCAGTTTCTTGATTTTTTAGATTTTACCCCATTGATTTTAGCCATAACATTTTATTACTGGGGTAAAATGGCTGGCCGTACTTTTGAATCTTTAAATCAAAAGTGGAATGAGGAAATTCAGACATCAAATAAAGTACTGGAATTTACTAACTATTTGATCAATGATCAGTTAGATGCAAATTACGAAATTACAGAAGAAAACGACAAACTTGGGCAGTCGCTTATTAATTTACGCGACAGCCTGAAGAAGAATAAATTAACTGAGATTCAAAGAAGAAAGGAAGACGAGCAGAGAAACTGGATAGCTGAAGGTCTGGCTAAGTTTGGAGAAATTCTCAGGAACAATAATGATAACATTAAAGAGTTATCATTCAATATTATAAATAACCTGGTTAAATATCTTGAAGCCAACCAGGGAGGTTTCTTTATTCTGCATGACGAAACCAATGCAAAATATTTTGAAATGACGGCATGTTATGCATACAACCGTAAGAAATTTGCAAACAAAAGGATAGAATGGGGTGATGGCCTCATAGGGGCAAGTGCTATTGAAAAACATACTGTTTACCTTCGTGATATACCTGATGATTATGTGGAAATTACTTCCGGTTTGGGAAAGGCTAATCCAAACAGTCTGTTAATAGTTCCTCTTATTATAAATGATGAAATACATGGTGTAATTGAATTAGCTTCATTTCGTATTTTCGAACCATTTCAAATAGAGTTTGTTGAAAAAATTGCTGAAAGCATTGCATCCACCATATCTACTGTAAAAATTAATCTCCGCACTACTCAATTACTTAAAGAATCGAGGTATCAGGCTGAAACACTAGTTTCTCAGGAAGAACAAATGCGGCAGAACATGGAAGAACTTCAGACAACACAGGAAGAAGCTGCCCGCCAGAATGAAAAATTTATAACCTTCGCCAATTCAGTTAATCATACTCTCATACGTTCTGAATTTTTGCCCGATGGTACATTAATTTATGCAAATGAAAAATTTGTTCAGAAACTGGGTTATGCCGATCAGGTAGATGTGGATGGTAAACCCATATCCATGTTTATTAATAAAAAAGATATGGAATGGTTTGACGGTATTTGGGACGGACTTACACATGGCTCTGATCATTTTGAAGGTGATGTAAAATTGCAGACAAAGCAAAACAAGGACTTGTGGACTATGGCTACCTTTACCTGCGTCAAAAAACACAATGTGGTTGAAAAAATTCTGTTTCTTGCTATAGACACCACCGATCAGAAGAAACAAAGCCTCGATTTTGAGGCACAAATAGATGCTTTGAACCGTTCCAGCCTTAAGGCTGAATTTTCCCCTGAAGGTGATATAATTGACAGTAATGAAAAATTTAAAAATGCATTAAATTTTGTTTCCGAAGAACTATCCAATAAATCGGTATATGATTTAATACCCAGGGAAGAAATTAATACCTTCCGGCAGGTATGGGAAAATGTCATTTCAGGGCATTCCTTCCAGGGTCAGCTGAAAAATGTATCCAAGACAGGTGAAGAAAAATGGTTTCGTACTACTCTGAGCGCTGTTCATGATATGTATGGCGATGTTACCAAGGTAATTTACATATCAAACGAAATTACCAAGGAAAAACTCATGGAAATTGAGTCACAACGTCAGACCGAGCAACTCAGGATACAGGAAGAACAGCTTAGGATGGTAGGTGCAGAGCTTAGCCGCAAACTTGAGAAGGCAAAAGCTGAAATGGAACAACAATATAAAGAAGTTGAGAAAATAAAAATCAGAAATGAACGTACCCTCGAAGGTGCATTTGATGCCATTGTAACAATAAATCAGGAAGGGAAAATAGAATTTTACAATCATGCCGCCGAAAATCTTTGGGGATTCCCGCGTAAAGAAGCAATTGGTATGAATATCAGGACTTTATTCTCACCTGCAAATATTAAATCAGATGAATTTGTTTACAATTTGGTTACTCCCGGAGCAAATAAGTTAATAGGGCAGAGAAAAGAAGTTAAAATCACAAACCATGAAGGAGTAGATATCCCGGTTTTGATATTATTATCCGAAGCCAAGGTAGATGACGAACATACCTATACTGCATTTATTCAGAATATAGAAGTTGAATTATTTTAATTAATTAACTTATATTTGAAAACTAAAGTCAAATTATATAGCAATGAGCCCTGAAGAATTGTCATATGACGATCTTAAACAACGTATTCATTTCCTGGAACAGGAAAATAAAAGGCTCGATAAGGAACTTCAAAAAACCAGGGAACAGGTATTACATTCCGAATCATTTAAATCCGCTTTTCTGGCAAACATGTCTCATGCCGTGAGGACCCCTATGAATGCAATAATTGGATTCTCAGAGTTAATAGGTATGGATGGTGTTTCTCTGAATAAAAAAAGTGAATTCATAAAAATTATTAATGAAAAAGGACATCAGTTATTATCATTAATTGATGATATAATTGAAATTTCAAAAATTGATTCAGGAAAAATTGATTTTACTTTTAACAATATTAATATTAATGAATTTCTTAATGAAGTGTATTCATCTGCATTCAGTAAAAAAATAGCTGCTGGTAAAGATCAGGTGGATATAATACTGGAAAAAAATTCTCCTGAAGATGTGGGTTTAATTTATACCGATTCAGGAAGGCTGCAACAAATTTTAAATAATATTTTATCCTTTTCACTTCGTAATACCAATAAGGGCTTTATAAAATTCGGATATAATATTAAAGATTCCAAAAGCATTGTTTTTTATGTAATTGATTCAGGAATTGGCCTTGGTAAAGACGACCTGAAATTATTATTCGACTATTTCTGGCAATTTGAGGACATTACTCATCAGCGTCTTGTTGGCATTGGATTGGGTCTTACTATTTCTAAAATACTTGTAGAATTATTTGGTGGAAAAATGTGGGTGAACTCTGAAATAAATAAAGGAACAGAGTTTTTCTTTTCAATACCTGTGGAAGGAAGTATTCGCAATCTTGTTCAGCCGGATAATCCGGAATTAATTGCTAAAACAGATAATGAAAAAATTGAAGCAAACTGGAAAGATAAGGTTATACTTGTCGTTGAGGACGATCCTGTCAATTATGAATTTGTAGAAGCACTGATGGAAAATTATCAGGTAAAATTATTACATGCGGAGAATGGAGAGCAGGCATTGCAATTATGCAAGACAATTAATAAAATTGATTTAATTCTCATGGATATTAAACTTCCCGAAAAAAACGGATATGAGATTACTGCTGAAATTAAACAATTTCGAAATGAAATTCCAATTATTGCATTAACGGCATTTTCTATAAACGAGGTAAGGGAAAAATGTTTAAAAGCAGGTTGCGAAGATGTTATAGCTAAGCCTATGGAAATAAATTCTTTTATAATTAAGCTTAACCATTATTTATCAAAAAATTAATATTTAAAAGAATTAGATCTTATAATTCCTTACAAAATATTTATCTATAGTAGATAAAAGAAGTTTTCTGTTAATGGGTTTTGTAATATAATCATCGCATCCGGCGCTTAAGCATTTGTTTTTATCTTCTCCCATGGAATATGCTGTTTGCGCAATTATAGGAATGCTTATTTTAATATTTTTAATTAAACGTGTTGCAGTCAAACCATCCATCTCAGGCATTCTTATGTCCATCAATATAATATCAATATCATTGTTTTCATTAACCATATCCACAGCATCCC
The DNA here is from genome assembly GCA_963766305.1 of uncultured Bacteroidota bacterium. GTDB lineage: Bacteria > Bacteroidota > Bacteroidia > Bacteroidales > JAAUTT01 > JAAUTT01. The sequence goes on along the minus strand of CAVYAE010000023.1, from coordinate 1,256 downwards.
TGCCATTATGTGCCCATATCAACTTAGCTTGTGTATCTTCAAGTAAAGCTTCAATAAATTGGTAATTAACTTCGTCATCTTCAGCTATTAATATTTTTCTGTGATCCCAAAAATAATTTTCCATTAATTTCTATTTCTATATTAAATATAGGCTTTATATTAATAATGTTATATAAAATTAATACAAATTATTTATAATTTTATTTTAGTCATTTAATTACGGTTTTGAATAAAATAGTATAAATGGTATATTCCCGTTTACGCATATTTATAATTTATGTTTTTACAATATACTGGCCAATCTTTTGTTCAGCACAGGTGAAAACCCCACTTATCATACTTTGCGATCCTGCGGCAGATGAGTCAAATGAACAGAGTTTGATCAGACTTCTGATATATTCAAATCAACTGGATATTAAAGGTATTTGTATAACCGGCAAGTCAAATACCCGAACAGGTATGGAGGTAGTACAAAATTGTATATTGGCCTATGGTGAAGTGTATTCAAAATTAATTCAAAATGAGAATAATTTTCCATCAGCTGAAGGTTTGCTGGATAGAATAAAATGCGGGAAAAATTTTTCGACCGTTGGGAAAGGATTGGACACCGAAGTTTCGGACTGGATTATTTCCAATATTGATCAGGTTTCGGATAATATATGGATTTGTGTTTGGGATTACCAGCGTGAACTTGCACAGGCACTCTGGAAGATTAAAAATACAAGAGATAGCAAGAGCCAAATTGAGTTTGTCAGAAAAATAAGAATTCATGCATTGGATGATAAGGACCATTACAGACAATGGATTTTGGAAAATTTTCCCCAGATATTTTATGTTGCGGATGGCTCGGAGGATATTGAAACGGACACCACTTTGAAACCTTCATGTTACCAGGGACAGTATTTAAATGGTAATAAAGAAGTTCAGGGAGTAAAATGGATATATAAAAATATAATTAATCACCACGGACCTTTGGGAAGTATTTATCCTCCCAACGGCAATGGTGTCAATGGTATGAAGGAATATGCGACCCCTTCCTTCACCGGGTTATTGGATAATGGTCTTAATAATCCTGAACATCCTGAATGGGGAGGGTTTGGAGGACGGTTTAAAAGGGTTGTGAATAATTATTATGTTGATGACAAGGATTTTTATAACGGAGCATTTAACCAACCCAATACAGTTGCCAGATGGCGTACATATTTACAGAACGACTTTAATAATCGTTTGAACTGGAGTGTTAATGCCGGCACTGC
>CAVYAE010000022.1:0-38979 GCA_963766305.1 uncultured Bacteroidota bacterium | reverse complement strand
ATCTTCACTTCGTTGGCTCTCGTGTTGCTCAGTATCTTTTATCAACTCTAAAATATTATCCCTCATATTGTTTAAACTTTCAGTTAATCTTACCTGGTCTCCGGGAAGGTCGTTCATTTTGTCTGTTAAAATGACCATCTGCATATTCATCCAGCAGGTTTATCGCTTCAAATAAAGGATTTGAGATACTATCAAGTGCATTGTTGACTTCAGTAAGAAGTTCCAGGTATGTGCCACTAAAACCGGTTAAATCGCAACGTACACCCAAATTGCCTGCTTTTTGTTCCTTCGACATGGCAGTAACACTATTGAAAGTGTTATAAATTGATTTTTCAGTTTCCTCTGAAGGCTTTTGAATAGTATCGAGTGATTCATTTATCTTATTTACAGCTTCAAGGAATGTGCCGCTTAATCCTGATAATCTGCAACGTGATAATGTATTTCCTGACTTTTGTTCGTCATACATTGCGGTAATATTTTTTAACATAGCAGTAATTGAGAAGTTTATTTCGTTTATTACGCTTTTAATACTTCCAAGTTCATTTTCTTCTGTTTCATCCAGGCTGACTGTAAAATCCCCTTCCGATATTTTACGACCTGCATGTATAATCTTCAATACATTTCCTTTTATTTTTTTTGCGATTACTATTGTAATAAAAACTGCAATTACCAAAGCTGAAATAATAATCAAAGAATACAGAATATAATATCTGATAAGCGGATTTTTTTGTATTGCAAGCTTACTTGTTTGATTATTGTAATAATTAAGAAGTTTATTAAGGGTCTCCTCAACTTTTGTAAACAATGGTAACAACCGGAGGCTTTCTTCTAAAGCAGTTTTTTGATATTTTGCAATTATGGCCCTGGTTTTATATCCTGGCTTATAATTAGCTTTGAGTATACTGTCTTTTTCATATTGGCTGGTATAAAATTTCCTTTCTGCTTTTATCCACCCTGTAAGGTTTTGGCTGAATGGATCCCATAAATTTCTTTCTTCTGCAGATAGTTTTGAATGTTCCAATATTTTACATGCTGAATTTATATCCTTAAAGTTAAATTCAGCATGTTTAAAAATATCTTCATGGAATCCAATTGCCGGGTAATATTCTATTAAAAGTGAATGTTCGCCGTTTTCAATATCTGCTATACCGTCTTTTATTAACAATAAGTTATGTTCTGTCTGTAACTTTGTTTCAGACACTTCTTCCAGCTTATGGTTGGCATTAATTATACCAACAAGCGATATAAATAAGGCTAAAATTGTTAAACAAATAATGGATGTAAATCCTGCTATTTGAAGAGTCGTAATAGTCAAGTTTTTTAATTTCATAACATTATTTATTAAATAATTTTAAGCAGGTTTATTCTCAATCAAAATTTCACTCGGAAAATAGCGGCCACCATTCATTACTTTTAATAAAGCTTGTTGCAATTCATTAAACATATTGTTCTTAAATATACAACCCAGGAATCCTGCTTCAACGAGACTGGAAAGGTAAACCTTGTCGGTATGCAAGGTTATGGCTATAATTTTTAATTGCCTTAAATTCCACAATATACTTTTAGTAAGTTCTATTCCATTAATTCCCGGCATCATTACATCCATAAAAATTATATCGGCAGACCAATAATTTGTAATTTGCCAAAATTCCTCTGCGTTACCGGCCTCTCCAATAATTATAGCATTGTTTTCCTGAACTAAAATGTTTTTTAATGCTTCCCTGAAGGTTGTATTATCGTCTACTAAAATTATTTTGAGGTTATCCATTACACTATTATTATAATGTAAAAATAATAACCACATCAGGGATGTTCAACGTAATAAAGCATGGTTATTACTCAGCTTTATAATGGATTTTTACCAGATATAAAGAGTGGCAACTATTACCATAAGTAAGGGGTATAAATTACAATTATCTATCGGACAATGTTTTTAGTATACAGTTTTGTTTGAATATTGTTAATATTTTTAGCTACCAGATAATATTTTTAGCTGCCAGATAATATTTTTCGTCACCAAATGAGGATAAAGTAGGAATTTTAATATACAATAATCATTATTGTCATTATACCAACTTATATAATTAAAAATACAAAATGATTTTAATTGTTTTTAATGTTAATCTGTGATTTTAAAAAGGTGCCTCCTCCCGGGTTAGTATTTATTTCTAATATACCGTTAATAGATTTAATACGGCTTTGCATATTTAACAGCCCTATACCTTTATGACTGGCCATAACCTGATCAATATGGAACCCAGTTCCATTATCCGAGTATTCAACAATAAGCATATTATTTAAACAATATATTTCCATGTTAATTTTTGATGCATTTGCATGTTTAATAGTATTGTTTAAACATTCACAAAGAACCCGGTAAACAATTGTTTCTACTTTGAATGATAATCGGTAAAGATTTGATGTATTGAAATTTATAATAATATTAGACGATTCCTTCAATTTTTCACAAAATGCCTTTAAGGCTTCCTCAAGCCCAAAATTTTGTAGAATATGAGGATTAAGTTTAAATGAAATATCCCTTATGATAGTTAAGGATTCATCCAGTAAATTTTCAACTTTACTTAATACTTCCGACTGGTTGACCTTTGCATTCGGTCTTGCCAGCCATTGAACATACATTTTTGTGGCAGATAACTGAGGACCTAAACTATCATGCAGTTCCTGTGAAAAATTCAATCTTTCCCTCTCCTCAGTTTCGATTACACTATTTAAGATCTGAGATTCTAAAATTTTCTGATTGGTAATGTTTTTCATTACACCTAATACCTTTATTACTTCATTGTTTTGGTTTTTGATAATAAAAGCTTCCGACTCTATCCATATATAATCCTTGTTTTTATTTTGAATGCGGTACTCAGTATGATAAGGAATTGAATAAGATATAGAATCTTCAAATAATTTAACTGTTTTTTCCTTATCATCCGGATGAATAATTTCTACCCAGCTGGCATATGTTTTAAACTTGTATTCTTCAGGTTTATAGCCTGTGATAGCCTCCATAGCCCCGTCCCATATTACATAATTATCCTGAATTAAATGTTCAAATATCATATTCCCCGATAAGTTGGTGACAATTCGGTAACGCTCTTCACTGTCATTAATTGCTTTTTCGACCATTCTGATCTCTGTAACATCGAAAATTAACCCTCTCATGCCAATTGGTTTGTTGTTTCTTGTAATTGCATCGGAGTAAATTATTACAGGAAAAGTAGATCCATCTTTTCTCAAAGCAGTATATTCTGAATGCTGGGGCTTATGTTCCTTAAAAAGCTTATCCATTCTTTCCCGAGCAAATTGTCGCTCCTCAGGTATTATCATATTTGTTATATCTAAATCAGAATTATAATCTTCCCTGGAATAACCGAATAATTCATATGCAACGCTATTTACATAAATCAATTTCCAATTAATATCGCATTCGAATATTACCTGGGGCAGTAAATCAGCCATTTCTTTGAACCTTTCTTCACTTTCCTTTAAGTCCCTTTCCATTTTTTTACGTTCGGTAATATCTATTCCCATTCCTATCAAATACTGCTCCCCTTCAATACAGACACTTACACCTGTCAGATAAAATGGTATGTTTTGCCCGTTTTTAATTCTCAAAACAGCTTCAACTTCTGCGTGACCTGAAGTAAATACATCTTTCATTTTTTCTTCTATTACAGCCATTTGCGGATCACCCCTTTCAAACCAACCGGATACATTCATTTCAGACAGTTCTTCAGTTGAATAGCCGGTAATAATTTCATGTTGGTTGTTCCAACGGATAAGTTTACCACCTTTAGAATACATATACAGCAATCCGGGAACGCTGTTCATAATAGCTTCATTGAAAACCTTTTCTTTATTTAGAAGATTTTCAGCGTATTTAAGCTCAGTGATATCTTCGTTGCTCCCTTCATAATAAATTATCCGGCCATTATTATCAAAGACGGCATGTCCCTTGTTTCGGACCCAAATCACCGATTTATCCTTTTTATACATCTGGCACTCCAGGTCATAATTTGGATTAGATGGAGTCAATAAGGTTAACGGTATCCTTTGATCAGGATTTACCCATAATTCAGAACTTTTGATTGTCATTAATTCTTCCCGGGTATCGTAACCATACATTTTCACTGAAGCAAAATTTGTGTCCTGGACCTTACCATCAGACGAAGTTCTGTATAGACCCGCAGGAACATCATTATAAAGGCTGCGGTAGCGTTCTTCACTTTCCCTGATGTTTTTATCAGCTTCCTTACGTTGGGTTATATCACGGATAATGGCTACAGAATGAATTTCACCGTTTAGATTGTAAGTAGAAATACTGACCTCTTCATCAAACTCGGTACCATCTAATTTCCTTCCACGGGTTTCATAGTATGAAGGAACAGATTCACCATTCGACCTGTTTTTTATAAATTCATTTATTTGATTATGATGGCTTGGTGCTATATGATCCAATACAGAATGTTCAAAATATTCATCAAAATTTGTATAGCCAAACAATTTAAAAAATGCAGGATTTGCAAACTTCTGTTTACCATATACCGAAACATTAATAGCATCTTTAGAGTTTTCGAACATTGTGCGAAATTTAATTTCGTTTTCTTCTGCTATTTCTTTGGCAGAAAGCAATTCCTGATTTATCTGGTTTAGCTCTTCATTTAATTGCTCATATTCCTCATTTTGAACTTCAATATCTTCCTTTTGTTTCAATAATAAGAGCTCAGATGCTTTACGATTGGTTATATCATTTAAAGTAAATTGAAGTAATTTTTTATTATCAATTTCAAAACTCATCAAATGTACTTCAGCATCCCAGTATTCACCATCTGGCCTCATATGCTTCCATTCAAAAACAACAGAGCCATCATTTACAGCTTTATTAATATAAAATTCTGCTTTAACTTCTGATTGTGTACCATCATATTGGAACGGAGAAGAAAAATCTATTGGCTTTTTACCAATAATATTATTAATTGATGGATAATTATAAATATCAGCAGCCGCCTGGTTACAGTCAATATATTTATGAGAGTCAGCCTCCATTATTACTATTGCAACCCTTGAACTTTCGAAAACCTGTTTTCTGAAGGATTCGCTCTTAATCAGATCTTTCTGCAACCTAATCCGGATAATTAGTTCATTCTTTGCTTTTGTATAGGATTTGACAAGGCTTGATACCGCCAGATATTGTATTAGAACCAACATTCCTATATTTATATTTAAATTAACCCATTTACCAAGCGAATTAATCTGAACTAAATCAACAGGCAACTTTCCGGCAATTTCAATAAAAACTAAACCCAAGCTTCCCAGTGCAACAAGTAATCCAGTAATTAAACCTGTTCTCCATCCTAAAAGTAAACCGGATATCATTACAATAACCGGTAATATTTGAACTGCACCTGCCTGAATGCCCCCGGCTGAAAGGCTTAAAACAAAAACTAAAAAAACTAAAAAACAAACGTATATGCTTGATGCTAAGACAAATTTCCCTCTTTTATTCAATAACAGTAAAATAAGAGATACAATATCATATGCACCTGCAATTAATACCCACCGTATAATGTTATATTGCCTTACAAAACAAGAAATTATCATTCCCAATGTAATTATAGCTGCTGATCCGCAGATAATATTAAACAGTAATCTTTGTTTTTGAATCTTTTCTTCCTGGTTGTATAAGGACACTAAATCATCATCCTGAATACCGTTAATTATTTTATTGTAGTTATTTGTATTTAATTCCGGGTTTAAGCTTATATATATGTGATATTTGACGTATGACAGTAAAGCCCGGATTTTATCTGTAATAAAATTAAAGAATTTATTCATGCTTCTCTAGTTGAAATTTCACAATAAATACTTCTTAACATCTATATATAAAGTTAAATAAATATCAAACCAAATTCAGGGTTTAACTTTCATTTAAACAATTATTTTTTGTATATTAATCCATAAATTTTAATTTAGCGACTTATTTTTTTAACTTTAAAAATGTAGCGGTAAAAAAACAGTAGGTTGTAAAAGGAATTTATTAATGGTTTTATATATATTAATTAACAATTATTTCCAATGAAGAAAATAATAATTATGATTACTGCATTGCTTGTACCAATGCTCACATTCGCAAGCGAAGCTGATTTAAAAATCCCGAATTTGTCTGAAAGTCAAAATAATTTATTGATTTGGGGATTTGTAATTTGTGTATTAGGGTTGATTTTTGGATTTTACCAATTTATGAGAGTCAGAAAATTAAAAGCTCATAAATCCATGCTGGATGTTTCAAATGTAATATTTGAAACATGTAAAACTTATCTTTTACAACAGGGTAAATTCCTGATATGGTTGTTTTTAATAATAGCCGCATGCGTTACATTTTATTTCGGTTTTCTGCAGGGAAAAGGTATAGGAGGTGTAGCTTTAATTCTGACGTGGACTGTTATTGGTATCCTGGGTTCTTATGGTGTTGCCTGGTTTGGTATTCGTATGAACACCTTGGCCAATAGCCGTATGGCTTTTTCTTCTTTGGAACGTAAACCTCTTAAACTCCTTACAATACCTCTTAATGCAGGTATGAGTATCGGAGTTGTACTGGTTTGCGTTGAACTTATCATGATGCTAATTATTTTGCTTTTAATGCCACGTAATATAGCCGGTGCCTGTTTTATTGGTTTTGCAATTGGTGAATCATTGGGTGCATCTGCCCTTAGAATTGCAGGAGGAATTTTTACAAAAATCGCAGATATAGGTTCCGACCTTATGAAGGTTGTGTTTAAGATTGGCGAGGACGATCCGCGTAACCCCGGTGTAATTGCTGACTGCACTGGTGATAATGCAGGTGACAGTGTTGGGCCAACAGCTGATGGCTTTGAAACTTATGGAGTTACAGGTGTAGCTCTTATTTCATTTATAGTTCTTGCTGTAGGCATGGTCCCGGGTATTAGTGATGAAACCAGGTTTAGCTACCAGGCTACATTTCTTACATGGATATTTGTTATGCGTATATTGATGATTATAACCTCAATCGTGTCATTCTATATTAATGATATTGTAAGTAAAGCAATATATAGTAAAAAACTGGATCTCGATTTTGAAAGACCTCTGACAAACCTGGTATGGATAACTTCATTATTTAGCATAGTTGTAACTTTTATAGCTAGCTATTTTATGATAGGACCTTCATCCGCAGTTGGTATTGACCATCCGAATCTTTGGGTTATACTATCTACAATTATAAGTTGCGGTACCATAGGAGGAGCTTTAATTCCTGAATTTACAAAATTATTTACCAGTCCAAAATCTGCTCATGTTCAGGAAGTTGTAAGTGCCGGAAAGGAAGGTGGTGCTTCCCTGACAATTCTTTCAGGTTTTGTTGCAGGTAATTTTTCTGCCTTCTGGATGGGTATGGTTTTCTTCGCTCTTATGTTCGTTGCTTATTTTGCAAGTACTTTTGGATTAGATCATGTTATGATATATTCTTCAGTTTTTGCTTTCGGTTTGGTAGCTTTCGGTTTACTGGGAATGGGACCCGTTACTATTGCTGTTGACAGCTATGGACCTGTTACTGATAATGCACAATCAGTATATGAATTATCTCTGATTGAAACAATTCCAAATATAGAACAGGAAATTGAAAAGGATTTTGGGTTTAAACCTGACTTTGAAAATGGAAAGCATTATCTTGAAGCTAACGATGGAGCCGGAAACACTTTCAAAGCAACCGCAAAACCTGTATTAATTGGTACTGCGGTAGTTGGTGCTACAACTATGATATTCTCTCTGATACTTGTAATTAAGAATGTTTTGGGGGTTGAGCCGGAAACTATTCTCAATGTTCTAAATCCATGGTCTATTTTTGGATTTTTATGTGGAGGAGCAGTTATATACTGGTTTACCGGAGCTTCAACGCAGGCCGTTACCACCGGAGCCTACAGGGCTGTTGAATATATAAAGAACAATATAAACCTGGATCCGGGAGCTGAGAAAAAAGCTTCCATTGAAAAATCAAAGGAGGTTGTGAAAATTTGCACTCAATATGCACAAACAGGAATGTGGAATATATTCCCGGCTGTATTTTGTTTTGCTTTAGCCTTTGCCTTCATTTCAGGGTACGATCATCTGGGAGCTGCATCCAAGGCTGTTGAATATGCTGCTGCTTCATTTTTTGTTACTTATCTCATTGGTATTGCAGTATTTGGATTGTTCCAGGCTGTATTTATGGCTAATGCAGGTGGGGCTTGGGATAATGCTAAAAAAGTTGTTGAAGTTGACCTTAAAATGAAAGGTACTCCATTGCATGATGCAACTGTAATAGGAGATACTGTCGGGGATCCGTTTAAAGATACTTCTTCAGTTGCAATGAATCCTATTATTAAATTTACCACCTTATTTGGTCTTTTGGCAATGGAAATAGCTATTTCTAAAGAATTCAGTCCTTCAGCACCTTATATTGGTTGTATATTCCTGGTAATAGCCCTTTATTTTGTTTGGAGATCATTCTACAAAATGAGAATAGTGAAATAGTGCCTGACATTAAATAAATTCACAATAATTCACAGAATAAAAAAAGCTGCTTTTCAGGCAGCTTTTTTCATTTATTGTTCCAGGAACAGTTAATTAGTAATAATATTTAAATGGTTAAAATTATCAGCAAAAGATTTCAATTCCAGCTTTGTCCCGTCAAATACTGCATAAGTGCATGCATTTATCCATTCTCCAAGGTTTATTAAACGCGATTTGCCTGATAATTTTAAGTCCATAGGTATATGCCTGTGACCAAAAATAAAATAATCCACAGGATTAATTTTAAGATATTCCTGTGCAAAAAGCAGATTATATTCTTTTTCGAAACCCAGGAAAGGTGTTATTAATCCTTTGGAATAACGGCTGTGCTTTGACCAGTTGTGACCAAGGGCATAGGTAAAATTTGGATGTATTTTGGAAAAAATATACTGCAGCACCTTGTTATGAAATATCTTTCTTAGAATTTTATACCCATTGTCACCCGGACCCAGACCATCTCCATGACCTATAAAGAACCTGGTGTTATTGATTGTAATTTCTATAGGGTTCTTAAAAACCTTAACTCCTGTTTCTAAAGGAAGATAATCAAATACCCAAACATCATGATTGCCTGTAAAGAAATACACCGGGATATTATTGTCTGTTATTTCACAGAGTTTACCAAGGAACCTTACAAACCCCCTGCCCGTTACTTTTTTATACTCGTACCAGTAATCAAATATATCTCCGACCAGAAACAATGCACCTGCATCCTTCTTAATTTCTTCCATCCAGGACACAAACTTACGTTCCCTTTCACGGCTTCTGTCGTATGGATATAATCCCAGATGTACATCTGAAGCAAAATATGCCTTTTTCCCGTTGCCCAGCAAAAGGTTACCGGCTGATTCAATATTATTGTTTTTCAAATAAGCTGGCTAATTTTGTATCTAGTTCCTCACTTTTAATATCTTTGGCAATAATTTTACCGTCCCGGTCTATTAAAAAAGTAGTGGGTAGTTCTTCAACACTATATTTTTTTGCAATTGGAGAATCCCAGAATTTTAAATCACTGCAGTTTATCCAGGACAGTTTGTCGTCAAATATTGCATTTGTCCACGATTCTTTTATCTTATCAAGAGACACCTGGAAAACTTCGAATCCATGAGATTTATATTTACGATATAAAGTATTAAGATTTTTATTTTCCATCCTGCAAGGCGGACACCAGGATGCCCAGAAATCTATAAGTACATATTTCCCTTTTAAGGATGAAAGTCTCACAGTATCTCCCTTCGGCGTAGGTAAGGCAATCTCCGGTGCAGGAGCGTTTAATGCGGATAACATCCTCTGAATTTTTAACTCGTTTTGCTGATCCCTCAGCTTGGTAACATTTGAGTGAAGTTCCATTACCAAAGGAGCGTCAGGGTATTTCCTGAATAAAAAACTGTCAGCTTTTTCAAAATACTTCATATCTTCTTCTTTTCCAAGTAAAAGAGTGTTTTTATCAATTTGCTGATATAAGGCAACAATATTTGACAAAGAAGCAGGATGGTCCTCTATAAATTTTATAACAAATTGTCTGTCATCTTCAATAAAACTATCATACTTTTTAGAAAGCATGTTACGGATATTATTAATTTCCGGGCTGGTAATATTTTTTTGATAAGCAACATTTAAAGAGTCCAGTTTGAATTGTGTTCTGGCCAATTCCCTGGTTAGTGTCAAACATAAACGACTTTCTTCTGATCCGTTAATTTTTGCAGTAAATATTAAACTATCAGCCCTGCCAGTTACCTTAACCTTTTGACCTGGCATTACAAGTAAAGTAACCGGCTTATATTCACCAGCCCATAGTGTATAAACTGAAGGATAGGGGGCTTCCTTTTTAAACTTAAATTCACCTGATTCATCAAGTTTCAGTGAATCGGTTGAAAATGTGTTATCTGCCTTCTGTTCCTGAAGATATACATAAGAAATACCTGCTTTTTCCAGTTTACCTTTAATTATAACTGTTGAATGTTTTCCGGAACAACCTAAACAAATAATTCCTGATATCAAATAAATTTGAAATGTTTTCATTTTCTTTAAGATTAATATTTTAATTGGAACCTGGAGTCATAAATCAATAATATTAATTTCAGAAAGTAATTTTATATTGGTTCCCTGCTCCTGATTATTGATGCTATATTTTTATGCGAATATAGCCCTTTTTTAATTATATAAATCTTTAAATACATAGATTTATATAAGGTTATGTCATACAATTTTTTATTTTTCCGGCATTTTAATTAATCTAAATTTAATTTTAAATGTATACTGATTGTTATAAATATTTGTGATATTACCGCATATTTTTATAACTTAGTACAATAGTTGTTCAGGAATATTACAAAATTATTAAATATTATTTTAATATTTGATAAACAAAAGAATATAATCAATGGCTTATTTAAAATTCGACAGCACTCAACTTATTAATCTGGAATATTCATTAAACAGAGAAATACTTCATTCAAACAGAGGTGGTTCATATTTATGTACAACAATAATTGGTTGCAATACACGTAAATATCATGGTTTATTGATTTGCCCTGTTGAAAAATTTGAAGGAGAGCGCTTTGTATTTTTATCAACTTTGGATGAAACGGTTATTCAGCATGAAAGTGAATTTAATCTTGGTATTCATAAGTTTCCAGGGGATACCTATTATCCGAAAGGCCATAAATATGTTACTGAATTCGAAGCAGATACATTGGCAACTTCTACATACAGAGTTGGAGGAGTTATTTTAAAAAAAGAAAATCTGCTTGTAGATCAAGAGGAACAAATTCTGATCAAATATACGCTAGTAGATGCGCATTCTCCTACCTTACTTAGATTCAGACCATTTTTAGCTTTTCGTAATATCCATTCCCTTACATTTTCAAATATGACTGCCAATACAAAAGTGGCAAAAGTAAAAAATGGAATTCAATCCAAACTGTATAATGACTTACCTGGTTTATTCATTCAATTCTCAAGAGAACCTGAATTTGTTCAGGTACCAGATTGGTTCCACGATATAGAATATTCCATGGAGTTGGAGAGAGGATATGATTACAGGGAAGATTTGTTTGTTCCTGGTTATTTTGAATTAGATATAAAAAAAGGAGAAAGTATAATTTTTTCAGCTTCTTTAAAAGAAGATAACCCTTTAACTTTTATAGAAAAATTTGAAACGGAATATAATAAAAGAACCCCCAGGAGCAGCTTCCGAAATTGCCTTGTTAATGCAGCAAAGCAATTTGTAGTGAGCAGTGGAAAGAAAACTGAAATTATTGCGGGTTTCCCGTGGTTCGGAGCCTGGGGACGTGATACATTTATTTCACTTCCCGGATTAACACTGACCATTGATGATTCGGCCACTTTTTTATCTGTTGTTGATACCATGGTTTCACGAATGGATGGAGGCTTGTTTCCAAATATGGGAAATGACAGCAATCCGGCCTTTAATTCGGTTGATGCACCTTTATGGTTTTTTTGGTCATTACAACAATATGCATCTTATTCCAATAAACATAAAGATATCTGGGCAAATTACGGGAAAGCAATGAAGGCAATTCTAAATGGGTACAGATCCGGTTTGCCATACAATATAAAAATGCTTGAAAACGGACTAATTTTTGCCGGTATAGCCGGAAAGGCACTTACCTGGATGGATGCAGTAGTTTATGGGGTGCCTGTGACTCCAAGAATTGGCTGTCCTGTGGAAATAAATGCCTTATGGTATAATGCGGTTAAGTTTAGCCTGGAATTGGCAAATGGTTCTGATGATAAATTGTTCGTTGAAGAATGGAAGGATATTCCTGAATTAATAAAAAATTCTTTCCTTGAAAATTTCTGGGACTCAAATAAAGGTTATTTGGCGGATGTCGTAAAGGATGAAAATAAAGACTGGTCCGTAAGACCTAACATGGTGATTGCTACTTCATTGGAATACAGTCCTTTATCAAATGAAATGAAGAAGTCAATAATAGATATTACCACCAGTGAACTTCTGACACCAAGGGGACTTAAGAACTCTTTCGCCAATAAATCCGATTTACAAAGGAGTATATGAAGGCAACCAGGAAAAAAGGGACAAAGCATACCATCAGGGTACTGTATGGCCATGGTTACTTGAACATTATTGCCGGGGTTATATCAGTTTATACAAACAATCAGGCTATTCACATATTAAGAAGCTTTTGGACGGTTTTGAAGAAGAAATGACAATACATGGTATCGGATCCATTTCTGAAATTTATAACGGTGACCCTCCACATCAGGGAAAAGGAGCAATATCCCAGGCCTGGAGTGTATCAGCCCTTTTGCAAATTACTAAAATGCTAGAAACGATTAAATAAAGAAAAAATATATGAAGGTATTAATGTTTGGATGGGAATTTCCACCTCGTATTTCCGGCGGTTTAGGCACTGCTTGTTATGGACTTACAAAGGGATTATCAAAAATACCTGGTATGGAAGTAACTTTTATAATCCCTAAAGCCTTTGGAGATGAAGAAAAAGAATCAGTCCGGTTAATAGGTGCAAATCAGATTCCTGTAAACCGTAAAAATGTAAAGGTTAAAGGATTCATTCATCAGTTGGATGTTATTGAAATTGGTGTCAACCTTATACCTTATTTGACACCTGAACAATATCAACAAACATTTTCTTTGGATTTTGGTGGTTCAAGAAAATACGTAAGTGCCAATGACAGCGGATTACTTGAATTTTCAGGAACATACGGACCAAACCTGTTTCAGGAGATAGCAAATTATGCTGTAGTTGCATCTGTTTTAGGTCAGGAACTCAGTTTTGACATAATACATGCTCATGACTGGTTAACCTTCCCGGCAGGTATTGCTGCCAAATCAGTTTCAGGCAAACCACTTGTAGTGCATGTACATGCCACCGATTTTGACAGGAGTGGTGGCAATGTCAATCCTACTGTTTTTGAAATTGAGAAAGAAGGAATGCAGGAAGCTGACAGGATTATTACAGTTAGCAATTTTACACGCAGAACTGTTATTGAAAAATATGAGATTAACCCTGATAAAGTATTTACAGTATACAATGCTGTTGAACCTGTTTCACAGAATAATCAAATTAAAATTGAAAAGGGATTTAATGAAAAAATTGTTACCTTCTTAGGCAGGGTCACTATGCAAAAGGGTCCGGAGTACTTTATCGAAGTTGCATATAAAGTACTTCAGAAAATGGATAATGTAAGGTTTGTGATGGCAGGAAGCGGTGATATGTTAAACAAAATGATTGCAAGGGCGGCTGAGCTTAAAATTATGGATAAATTCCACTTTACAGGTTTTCTGTCAGGGGACGATGTTTACCGGATGTATTCAATAAGTGACGTTTACGTAATGCCTTCTGTATCGGAACCTTTTGGAATTTCTCCATTAGAAGCTATTCAGTCAAATGTTCCCGTTATTATTTCCCATCAGTCAGGAGTGGCTGAAATACTTAACCATGCAATTAAAGTTGATTTCTGGGATATAGATGCAATGGCTGACGCTATTTACGGAATTCTTAATTATTCAGCACTTGATACTATGTTTACCACCTATGGTAAAAGTGAAGTTGAAGGTTTGAAATGGGAAAATTCAGCTCAAAAAGTAAAAGAAGTTTACGACTCACTTTTCATATAATAATTATAATGAATTACCTGCTTGGTGGTTGTATTCTGCTAAAATGACAAATTTAAGTATTGTAAACTCCGTTTTTTTATTGTTTTTATTGATCTATAATCCATAGGGGTATGAGAACTATTTGTATGTATTTTCAGATTCATCAGCCTTTCAGGTTAAGAAGGTATCGTTTTTTCGACATAGGCAATGATCACTATTACTATGACGATTATACCAATGAATCTATCCTTAGAAAAGTATGCGACACTTCATACCTGCCAGCTAACAAGGTACTTTTAAATGCCTTAAAAGAACATAAAGACAAATTTAAAGTTGCATTTTCCATATCAGGTCCTACTCTTGATCAATTTGAACTTTACGCTCCGGATGTCCTTGAAAGTTTTAAAGAATTGGCTGCCACCGGAAAAGTAGAATTCCTATGTGAAACAGATTCTCATTCTCTGGTATCTCTGATAAACAAAGATGAATTTGAAGTACAGGTTAATAATCACAAACAAAACATTAACAGGCTCTTTGGACAAACACCCACAGTATTCAGGAATACAGAACTGATTTATTCTGACCAGATAGGAACCTGGGTCAATAATCTTGGTTTTGATGTTATGATAACTGAGGGAGCCAAACAAATTCTGGGTTGGAAGAGTCCAAATTATATTTATTGCAGCGCATTGACTCCCAGATTAAAATTATTGTTACGTAATTTCAAGCTTAGCGATGATATTTCTTTTAGATTTTCAAACAAACATTGGAATGAATACCCTTTAACCACTGAAAAATTTGCAAAATGGCTGAATGCTATTGACAAAAACAGAGAAAATATTAATTTATTCGTTGATTATCAAACTTTTGGAAGCAGGCAATCTGTTGAGTCCGGTATTCTTGATTTTTTAAAGCACCTTCCTTCCACAATTTTTAAAATGACAGAATATTCATTCTGTACACCATCTGAGGCTGCAAATATACATCAGACTGTGGCTCCGGTGAGCGTGCAATATCCGATTTCCTGGGCTGACGAAGAACGGGATATTACCGCATGGCTTGGCAATGACCTTCAGAATGAAGCATTTTCAAAACTTTACAATCTTCGTGAATTGGTTTTACAATGTACTGATCATACAATCAAAGTCGATTGGAAGTATTTGCAATCTTCCGATCATTTTTACTATATGTCGACCAAATTTTTTTCTGACAGGCCGGTCCTGTCAAATATAAACCCTTTTGATTCGCCATACGATGCCTTCATTAACTACATGAATGTATTAAATGATTTTACAATACGCGTGAAAAATGATTCCGGGCATAATTTTAAAAATAAAAAGGTTGAGGAATTATTAAAATTGCTTGAAGAAAAAGAACAACTAATAAATCAGTATAAAAATGAACTGTCTAATGAAAAGACAGACAAGGATAAAAAACCACAGTCAAATTCTCCTGAGTAAACAAATATAATAAAAAAGAATAAATTTTAATTAATAACTATACCTGGATATATAATCCAGGCACAAATAACCGTAGTATGAGCAAAATAATTGAAAATCCGGATTATTTATTTGAAACTAGTTGGGAAGTTTGCAATAAAGTCGGTGGTATACATACTGTAATTTCTACAAAAGCATTAACCTTAACTGAGAAATTTAAAAGTAATTACATCTTAATAGGTCCGGATGTTTGGCGGGATACTAATCAGAATCCCGAATTTATTGAGGATAATCAATTATTTAAGTCATGGAGAAGCCGTGCTGTTGAAGAAGGTTTAGGTATTAAAATAGGAAGATGGAATATAGCAGGAAACCCGATAGCTATTATTGTCGATTTCATGAATTTTGTTCCTCAAAAAGATAGCATATTTAAAAAGTTCTGGGAAAATTATAAACTCGATTCCCTTTCCGGACAATGGGATTATATTGAACCTGCCTTATTCGGATATGCTGCAGCAAAGGTAATTGAAAGCTTTACACATTTTCATCTGAGTATCAGGGATAAGGTAGTTGCTCAATTTCATGAATGGATGACAGGTACAGGCATACTTTATCTTAAAAGTAATGTTCCCCAGATAGCTACTGTTTTTACCACTCATGCTACCGTACTCGGACGTGCCATAGCTGCCAATAATTTGCCACTATACAGTAAACTTGACACTTATAATGGTGATTCATGTGCCTTGGAATTCAATATGGTTGCCAAACAATCCCTTGAAAAATTATCTGCAGAAGCAGCCGATGCATTCACAACTGTAAGTGAAATTACTGCCAGGGAGTGTACTCAGTTTTTTGAGAAATCAGTAGACATCATAACACCTAATGGTTTTGAGAACTCATTTGTGCCGGAACAGGAGGAGTTTGTAAAGTGGAGAAGTGCCGCAAGGACTAAAATGCTGGATGTAGCCGCATGTCTTTCAAGCCATAAATTCAAGGATAATTCACTCCTGGTTGGCATAGGTGGCAGATACGAGTTTAAAAATAAAGGTATTGACCTTTTCATAGATGCTCTGGGAAAATTAACTAAATATAATAACTTAGACAGAAGTGTTATAGCATTTTTATTTATTCCTGCAAACCATTACGGACCCAGAAAGGATATTTTGCAAATTTTTAATTCTGATTGTTTAAATACAGGCGATAAATACCTTACTCATAATTTGCATGATGCAGAATTTGATGCAATTATGAAACGAATTAAGGAAGCCGGTATTAATAATGATCCAAACCAAAATGTCAGTATATTCTTTGTACCTTGTTATTTGAATGGGGCAGATGGTATTTTCAACCTCACTTTTTACCAGGTTTTGTCTGGTCTCGACCTTTCAATATTTCCAAGTTATTACGAACCATGGGGTTATACTCCTCTTGAAAGTCTTGCATTTGGTGTACCTACAGTTACAACCACATTAGCCGGCTTTGGTTTATGGGTTAAAAATGAAGTAGGTATATCAAAAGAACCAATTACAATAATTGATAGGACAGACGATAATGATGCCAATGTTATTGGTTTAATCGCGCAAAAAATTTATGAATTTTCCAAGATGAACCCTGACCAGTTCCTGTACTTAAAAACGAAGGCAACAGAACTTTCTCAGATAGCACTATGGAAAAATTTTATAAGCTATTATTATTCCGCATTTGGTATAGCATTGGATAACGTTAAGGAAAGAGTTGTCCAGGTAGTTGACAAGGAAATTGTAGAACAGGTGCCGCATATTGAAAAATTTCAGGCCGACCTTCAGCCAAAATGGAAAAGACTGCTAGTTGAAAAAAATATCCCCGAACGACTTATCCCACTGGAGGAGTTGTCAATGAATCTCTGGTGGTGCTGGAATTATGAAGCTGAAGAATTATTTGAATCTATTGACCCCAGCATGTGGAAAGAGTGTGAAAAAAATCCTATAATCTTTCTTGAACTTATTTCATATAACAGATTGCAGAAACTTGCATCCGATAAACAATTTCTTGACAAACTTAATTATGTGTATGGTAAGTTCAGAAGTTATATGGATCAGAAGTCGAATCGTAAAGGAGTTAAAATTGCCTATTTTAGCATGGAATTCGGATTACATAGTTCACTTAAGATCTATTCAGGAGGTTTGGGTATTCTGGCAGGTGATTATCTTAAAGAAGCTTCTGATGCAAATACTAACCTTGTTGGTATAGGTCTTCTCTACCGATATGGTTACTTTAAACAGGTTATATCTGTTAATGGTGATCAAATGGCAGTTTCAGAGCCTCAGCATTTTTCAAAAACAGCAACAACTCCAGTTAGAGACAGTAACGGAAACTGGATTTGTATTTCAATAGTATTGCCGGGACGATCAGTAAAAGCCCGGATATGGAAAACTGAAGTCGGTAGGATTGATTTATATTTATTGGATACTGATTTTGAGGATAATCTGCCTCAGGATAGGTCTATAACCCATCATTTATATGGTGGTGATTGGGAGAACAGGTTTAAACAGGAACTTATTTTAGGTGTTGGAGGGATAAGAACACTCAATGAACTTGATATAGATGCTGATGTTTATCACTGTAATGAAGGTCACGCTGCTTTCATAGGACTGGAAAGGTTAAATTATTACATAAGCAAAAACAACCTTACATTTCCTGAAGCATTGGAAATAGTCAGGTCTTCTACATTATTTACCACTCATACTCCTGTACCTGCAGGGCACGATTCCTTTGATGAAAACCTTATCCGTATGTACATGAGTCATTATCCTGCCAGACTAAAAATTACATGGACACAATTTATGGGATTAGGAAGAATAAATGCATATGATTCCAACGAACATTTCTCAATGAGTATACTGGCTGCTAATATTTCTCAGGAAATAAACGGTGTCAGCAGGATACATTGCAAGGTCAGCAAGGATATATTCAAGGATTTGTGGCCCGGATATATACCTGAAGAATTATTCATTGGATATGTCACTAATGGTGTACATTATCCGACCTGGACTGCCAAAGAATGGCAGCAAATTTATGAATCCAGGTTCGGGGCTGATTTTATGAATAATCAGCTAAATAAGGAACTTTGGGAGAAAATATATGAAGTTCCTGACAAGGATATCTGGAAAATAAGGAATAACCAAAGACGTAAATTAATTGAGTTTATAAAGGAAAAACTGGAAGAATCTTCAACCAAGCGATATGAAAATCCTAAACACCTGGTTGAAGTATCGGATAAACTAAACAAATTTACTCTTACTATAGGTTTTGCACGACGCTTCGCAACATATAAAAGAGCGCATTTGTTATTCAAGGATCTGGAAAGACTTTCCAGAATTGTTAATAACCCTGGCATGCCAGTTCAATTCTTGTTTGCAGGCAAAGCACATCCTGCCGACAAAGCCGGCCAGGATTTGATTAAAATGATAGTTGAAATTGCACGTAAACCGGAGTTTATTGGTAAAATTCTATTTATTCAAAATTATGACATGGAACTTGCCAGACAGTTGGTTCAGGGAGTCGATATCTGGTTGAATACTCCTACCAGGCCTTTAGAAGCATCCGGGACCAGTGGTGAAAAAGCAGTAATGAACGGATGTCTGCATTTCAGTGTTCTGGACGGATGGTGGGGAGAAGGTTATGTCCCTGATGCCGGATGGGCCCTTCCTGAAGAGCAGGTTTATGATAATAATGATTTTCAGGATGAACTGGATGCAGAATTAATTTATAGCCTTATAGAAAATGAAATTGCCCCTTTATTCTATTTCAGGGATGATGATGATATTCCTACCGGTTGGATACACTATATTAAGAATTCAATAGCAAAGGTAGCATCCAACTTCACAACAACAAGAATGTTAAGAGATTATCAAGAAAAATTCTATGGGAAACTTTCCGAGAGGTCAAAACGTATGAAAGAAAATGATTTTGAACTGGCAAAATCTCTCTCTGCATGGAAGAAAAAAGTATTCAGAGCCTGGGAAAGCATAGAAGTTATATCTTTAAAAACTCCTGACATATCAAAGGAAGAAATTGTTCTTGGTAAGAAATATGTTAGTGAGGTAGTTCTTGATTTAAGTGAGCTGTCACCTGAAGATGTTGGCATAGAAATTATTATAGTTGAAATGGTAACAGCTGAAAATCAAATTAAATTAATTCATAATCAAGAATTTAAATTACAAAACGTACAAGGCAGAATAGCAACATACAGTGTTGATGTAATACCAAATAAGACTGGAGCGTATGATTTTGGCATAAGAATTTTCCCTAAAAATAGCGAATTGCCTCACAGACAGGATTTTAATTTTGTGAAATGGATTTAAATGATTAATGGGAACCATTCAGGTATTAATATTACTGAATGGATCCCAGTTTATTATAAAAATTATTCTTCTGCATGAAGTCCAACTTTGTTGCCTTCAGAGTCGATAATAACTGCAATAAATCCTGCTGTCATATTCGTTTTTGGTAAAATTACCTTTCCTCCTGCTTGTTCTACTTTATCCAGCACATTTTGAATATTTGGACTTGCATTTATATAAACCATAGTACCATTCACCGAAGGGCTATTCCTTGAAGTCTTTGATAAAACACCTGTGACTCTTCCTGATGTTGCCTGTATTATATCAGGGTTATAAGGGAAAAATACAGCTTCGTCATCGCCATCTGCTCTAATTACCATTTCAATATCTAAAATAGTTTCATAAAACTTTTTTGCTCTTTTCGTATCGGATACAGGAATTTCAAACCATGTCAAAACGTTGGTTTCAGAGTTAATTTTTTTTAACTTTTTCATAATTTCTATTTATTTTAGTTTTTGCCAAGGTCAAAAAAGTTTCCAAACCAAGTCCGTGATTAAAGTCACAAAATCAGGATAAGGTTCTTCTTTTGCGAATTCTGCTTAATGTTTCTCTTGCCACACCAAGAAATGCCAATTGCAATATTTGCCAGCTTTCCTGCGAAAATTCTGTTAGTGAGCAAATATATTTTTGAAGGTTTTCCATACTTCATCTTTATTCTTCAAATAATCCGTCAGCTTTATTATTCCTGCAGAGTTCCCTTAACTTAACATATTTCAAAAAAACAGTATTAGAACTTAGAAGTGCCAGAATTAACCCTTCCAATCCATCCAGAAAACCCAGCCTCAGCAAATACATTTTTATAAATTTCATAATAGGAGCCACAACCAGCTTGATTATTGTACCTTTCTTTCCTTTTTTGAAATATTCCAATGAACTTTCTGTTGTATACCTGCTACACTTTTCCAAATACTGATCTATACTGTTATAGGTATAATGTAAAATACTTTTGTTGATATATCCTGTAGTTTTATTTTCATTAGGTATAAATGCTTCATGAACAAAATCATCATTATACCTTCCGGAATGTTTTTTGAAGAGTCTTACCCTGTAAAATCCGCTCCATCCGCCAAATCTTATTTTTTTATTAAAGCAGACCGTACAAAACTTTATCTTGTATATGTCTTTTGTTTGTTTTTTATTTATTAAACTTTTTATTTTTAAATAAAGTTCAGATGAAATTACTTCATCCGCATCTATCAGCAATATCCAGTCTCCTTTACATTTATCTATAGCTGAGTTTTTTTGTCTTCCATAACCTTTCCATTCTTCACTAAATATTAAGGCATTAAATGATTTTGCTATATCCAGGGTTGAATCTGTAGAACCTGAATCCACAATAATAATCTCATCAGCCAGCGCAAATATTGACTTTAGAGTACCGGCCAGGTTGCATTCCTCATTTTTTGTTATCAAACAAACACTAAGCTTCATTATGACGATAGTTTGTAGATATTACCAAGAATATAATTCTGACATACAAATAATGTAAGTTTAAATTTAAACACGTTCAGGTTTCTGTGCTCTAACCGATATATTTTATTTAAATTAATTTTACTGTTATTAGTTCCTCTCCGGGAACAATCGCATTAAATCATTTATAGCAAATCAACCTCATTCGCATACTTCGGAATTTTATTGTTCACAAACAATGAAAAATGGTTATGTGAATGTAATTCAAAATCAACAAGTTTGCTGTTATACATTTCCTCAACCTGTCTCCGGTTCATGTATCTGGTATCTGTTCATATATAGGCTGTATTAATAGCCAAACATCTGAAAATGTTAAAGTGGTAATTCTTATATTTTTAATAATGATAACGTAATTTTCAAAATTATTATGAATATGATGAAATAAAAAAACTGGAATTGCCTTGTTATGTGATATATATATCATCAGGCAAATAGTAATAATTATCAGGATTGCAATCATTTCATAAAATGTCTTAAAAATTCAAAAGTACTTGTTAATTTTATGTTATAAGGGAACTAAACTTTAATTATTTTTGTTATTATTTTATTGTTAACTTTTTCACAATACAAATGTTTTAAATAGGTAGATTCTAATATAATTCTGACAGGTAATTAATGTGTGTACAAAATAAAGCCAAAGATTTAATAAGATGACTAATGAATTTATGCCACAGGATTTTCTTCCCGTTATAATACAATTAATAGTAGCTTTAGGGTTTGTAGTGCTTGTTATGATAGTAACTCATCTGATTGGCGGCAAAAAACAGAGGATTATGACAACTAAAAAAGAGGAAAACTTTGAATGTGGCATTGAAATAAAAGGAAATGCCCGATTTCCATTCTCAGTTAAATATTTTTTAGTTGCTATCCTTTTTGTATTATTTGATGTTGAAGTCATTTTCTTTTACCCCTGGGCAATTAATTTTAAAGATATGAAATGGCAAGGTTTTGCTGAAATGATGCTATTTATTGGGTTTTTCCTTGCCGGGTTTTATTATGTTATTAAAAAAGGAGCACTGGAATGGGGAAGTGAAAATAATTAGTAATTAATACTTCGCTAAATTCCTAATCTTTTAATTGATTTATAAAATAAAAAAATACATTATGACAACATATACAAAAGTAGCTCCACCCGAAGGCTATTCAGCTCCGGGCCTGTTTGCTACTTCATTTGAGAAAGTTATTGGATTGGCCAGATCCTACTCTTTGTGGCCTCTGCCTTTTGCAACCTCATGCTGTGGCATTGAATTTATGGCCACAGTAGCATCTCATTATGATCTCGGACGATTTGGAGCAGAACGTTTAAGTTATTCACCGCGCCAGGCAGATTTATTAATGGTAATGGGCACAATAGCCAAGAAAATGGCTCCTGTGGTTCAGCAGGTTTATGAACAAATGGCTGAGCCCAGATGGGTAATGGCAGTAGGAGCATGTGCTTCAAGCGGTGGTATTTTCGATACCTACAGCGTTTTGCAGGGAATTGATCATATAGTACCGGTTGATGTTTATGTACCTGGTTGTCCTCCTCGTCCGGAACAAATTCTTGATGGATTTATGAAAGTTCAGGAACTTGTAAAAAACGAAAGTTTCAGAAAACGATACTCCCCTGAATATAAGGACATGTTGGAAAGATTTGGGATAATGGCGGTGAAATAATGTGCAGATGTGCAAATTTGAAAATTTGAAACGAGCATCACCACTAAGGGAAATGAAATGACAAAATACTGATTACTAATAATAAAATATAAAATTAACCTTGTGGACAACAAAACAATTATAGATCAGCTAAATGACAAATTTGGGATTTCAGTTATGGGTATTGAAATACCTGATGGAATTATTACTTTTTCTGTTAGTTCTGATTCAATTGAATTTGTAATTGTATATCTTAAACAATACCTTGGATTTAATTTTTTAACAGATTTATGCGGAATACACTACCCTGACAAACAACTAAGCTTTGGTATTATATACCATTTACACAATTTAGAAGAAAATATCAGGATACGTTTGAAAACCTTTGTTTCCGGAGATAAACCTGAAGTTAGTTCAATAACCGGATTATTTCCGGCTGCAAATTGGATGGAGCGTGAAACTTTTGATTTTTATGGAATAATTTTTAAAAACCATCCAAATTTAAAGCGTATACTTAATGTGGATTATCTTGATTATTTCCCGATGAGAAAGGAATATCCCCTTGAAGATCCTACGAGGCATGATAAGGATGACAGATTTTTTGGAAGATGATAAAATAAGCAGGATTGTAGAAATGGAATTTATAAATTATGGAAAGTATTAATAAAATAACATCTGACAAAGAGCCTGTCCAACCGAATTATTCAACACTTAATCTTGGACCTACACATCCGGCTACACATGGTATTTTCCAGAATATCCTTACAATGGATGGTGAAATTGTAATAGACGCCGAACAAACAATTGGTTATATTCACCGTGCTTTTGAGAAAATAGCTGAAAGACGAACCTGGTATCAGATTACAACTCTTACAGACAGAATGAATTATTGTTCCTCTCCTATCAATAATATAGGTTATCAACTTGCAGTTGAACAATTATTTGAAGTAAAAACAAATAAACGTATTGATTACATGCGCGTTATAATTATGGAATTGGCACGCATTGCCGATCACCTTATTTGTAACAGTGTAATAGGAGTTGATACAGGTGCGTTAACTGGTTTTCTATATGTAATGCAGGAACGTGAAGCTATATATGATATTTTTGAAGCCATTTGCGGAGCAAGGTTAACTACAAATATTGGAAGGATAGGAGGGTTTGAACAGGATTTTTCAAAAGATGTAATAAAACAAATAAATGAATTTTTAGTACGTTGCCCCAAAGTACTGGCCGAATTTGAAAAGTTATTGCTTAGAAACCGTATTTTTATGGACCGAACAATTGGAGTTGGTGGCATAAGTATGGATAGAGCAACCGCTTATGGTTTTACAGGCCCAAACCTTCGTGCAGCAGGTCTCGATTTTGATGTTAGGATATCCAGGCCATATTCTTCTTATTCTGATTTTGAATTTTCAATACCAGTAGGTTCTCAGGGTGATACTTATGACAGGTTTTGTGTCAGGGAGTCTGAAATTTGGCAATCGTTGAATATTATAAAACAAGCTATTAATAACTTACCTGAAGGTATACATTATGTTGATGTACCCCAATTAGTACTTCCTCCGAAAGAAGATGTCTACAGTAAAATGGAAGCCCTTATCTGGCATTTTAAAGTTGTAATGGGTGAAGACAATGCTCCTGTTGGAGAAGTATATTCGTGTGTAGAAGGTGGAAACGGGGAACTGGGATTTTATATTGTAAGTGATGGAGGACGATCACCTTACCGCTTGCATTTTCGAAGACCATGTTTTATATATTATCAGGCTTTTACCGAAATGATAAAAGGAGGTTTATTGTCCGATGCAATTATTACAATGAGCAGTTTGAATATTATTGCAGGAGAACTGGATGCGTGATATAATTGATTATTGATTATTGATAATTTTATATAAGTAAACTAAAAGTGGAATATATTAATAGTTTATTGAACATTTGCTCATTATTAATTTGCACATTATAACAAAATGTCACACGAAAATATAGTAGACCATAGGATATACAAAGAATTGGGCAATGAGATAGAATTCCCGCCTGCAATTCTTGAAAAGGTAAATAAAATTATTGCAAGATACCCTGTTGGAAAACAAAAATCTGCAATATTACCTTTACTTCACATAGCACAAGAAGAACTGGGGGGTTATTTAAGTGTGGATATTCAGGAATATATTGCCAGGTTACTGGATATTCAGCCAATTGAAGTATATGAAGTAGCCACATTTTACAGTCAGTATTATCTTGACAAGGTTGGTAAATATGTTATTGAAGTATGTCAGACCGGACCTTGTTCTATGTGTGGAGGAGAAGATATTGCTGAATATCTTCAGGAAAAGCTGCAGATTCAGATTGGGGAAACAACCCCTGATGGTATTTTCACATTAAGAACCGTTGAGTGTTTAGGTGCTTGCGGATATGCTCCGGTAATGCAAATAAATACCGAATTCTATGAATTGCTTACAAAGGAAAAAATTGACGAAATAATAGGCGAATTAAAAGCCAGGTCTAACGAAGAAAAACCTAATGATTCGAAATGGGTAGAAAAATTCTTTTAGATAAAATCCATATTCCGGGCATTAAAACTTTTAAAGTTTACAGGGATAATGGGGGATATGCCTCAGTTGAAAAAGCACTTAAACAAATGACCCCTTCTGAAGTAACTGAAGAAGTTAAAAAATCGGGTTTAAGAGGACGTGGAGGTGCTGGTTTTCCTACTGGAATGAAATGGTCGTTTCTGGATTCAAGATCAACCAACCCAAGATATCTTGTATGTAATGCTGATGAAAGTGAGCCAGGTACTTTTAAAGACAGATTCCTTATTGACCATATCCCTCATTTATTAATTGAAGGATTAATTGTTTCAAGTTATGCTCTTGGCACTAAGGTGACATATATATACGTCAGGGGAGAGTTTAAGCAACAGATAGGAACCCTTAATAAAGCTATTAAAGAAGCATATGATAATGGCTTCCTTGGACAAAAAATATTAGAAACTTCTTATTCTCTTGATATTGTTGTTCACGCCGGAGCAGGAGCTTATATATGTGGTGAAGAAACCGCTTTGCTTGAATCACTTGAGGGAAAAGGGGAAATCCCCGTCTTAAACCACCTTTTCCTGCTGTTAAAGGACTGTACGACTGCCCTACCGTTGTAAACAATGTTGAAACATTAGCATCTGTAGTTCCAATAATTAATCACGGAGGTGAAGAGTATGCTAAAATTGGTATAGGAAGAAGTACCGGAACTAAACTTATTTCAGCCTGCGGACATATTAATAAACCTGGAGTTTATGAAATTGAACTTGGACTTCCGGTAAAGGAATTTTTATATTCTGATGAATACTGCGGAGGAATAAGAGAAGGCAAACAGTTAAAGGCATTAATACCTGGCGGCTCATCTGTGCCTGTATTACCGGCTGAATTGGTTTGTCTCACCAAGGCTCAAATACCCAGGTTAATGAGTTATGAATCATTAGGTGATGGAGGTTTTGAATCAGGTAGTATGCTGGGTTCAGGCGGATTCATTGTATTCAGTGAAGATGCATGTATAGTCCGCAATACATGGAACTTTGCCCGTTTCTACCATCACGAAAGCTGCGGACAATGTTCTCCTTGCAGGGAAGGAACAGGATGGTTGGAGAAAGTGCTGTTCCGAATTGAACATGGCTTAGGAAAACCTAAAGATATTGATTTACTCGACAGTGTAGCCAAAAAAATAGAAGGTACAACAATCTGTCCGCTCGGGGATGCTGCTGCATGGCCTGTGGGAAGTGCAATACGTCATTTCAGGCATGAATTCGAATTTCACATTGAACATCCTGAACTGATAATAAATAAAAATCATTCAAATGCTAAAAGTTACAATTGACGGATATACTGTAGAAGTTGAAGAAGGTTCAACCATACTTCAGGCTGCCAGAAAAATTGGCGGTCATATTGTTCCTCCTGCCATGTGTTATTATTCCAAACTCAAGGGTTCAGGCGGGAAATGCCGTACCTGTCTTGTTAAAGTTGCACAGGGATCGGCCAAGGATCCTCGTCCTATACCTAAACTGGTTGCTGCATGCAGTACCCCTGCACAGGATGGTATGGTGGTTGAAAATATTACTTCAACTGAAGTAATGGAAACAAGAAAGGCTATAGTGGAATTTCTTTTGATTAACCATCCTCTGGATTGTCCTGTTTGTGACCAGGCAGGTGAGTGCGATTTGCAGGACCTCAGTTTCATGCACGGTACTGAAAGCACCAGGTATGAGGAAGAAAGACGTGAATTTGACTCTGTGGACCTGGGTGAAAATATTAAATTAAATATGAACAGGTGCATTCTCTGTTACAGGTGCGTATACGCTGTAAATCAGCTCACCGATAAACGCGTACATGGAGTGCTATATCGGGGTGATACTTCTGAAATATCTACATATATAAAAAATTCCATAGATAATGAGTTCTCGGGAAATGTAATAGACGTATGTCCGGTAGGAGCTCTTACTGACCGTAAATTCAGGTTCAAAAGCCGTGTATGGTTTTTAAAACCTTTTGACGCTCACCGTGATTGCCCGACATGTTCAGGTAAAACAGTGGTTTGGATGTCGGGTAATGACATTTTAAGAGTTACTGCCCGTAAAGATGAGTATAATGAAGTGGAAGAATTTATATGTAATGAATGCAGGTTCAATAAAAAAGATCCCTCTGCATGGACTATTGAAGGACCCCGGAAAATAAAACGTACATCTATTATCTCTGTAAATCATTATCAAAAATTTAAAAATCCCTCAATAATAGATCCTGTGCGTAAAGTAATAGAAAAACATGGAGAAGTGTAATAAACGAATAAACAAACTTATAATATATGGTCATTTATCTGGTATATAAAGTTATTCTAATTTCAGTGATTCTTTTGTTAAGTCTTTTCATAGCAATGTACTCTACATTACTTGAAAGGAAATTTGCAGGATTTATTCAGGACCGTCTGGGTCCGGATCGTGCAGGAAAATGGGGAATCCTGCAGCCGGTCTGTGATGGAGTAAAACTTTTTTTTAAAGAAGAATATATGCCATTTACTGCTGACAAGTTTCTTTATTTGCTTGGCCCTTCCCTTACAATGCTCGTAGCCCTTCTTACAAGCGCTGTTATACCATGGGGAGGCACTATTATTACCGGTGGACATTCCTATTCTTTACAGGTAGCCGGAAGCAGTGTTGATATCCTTTATATTTTTGCTGTTGTATCTATGGGTGTTTACGGACTTATGATAGGCGGTTGGGCATCAAACAACAAATACTCCCTTTTAGGAGCTGTCCGTGCATCTTCACAAATGATTAGCTACGAACTGGCAATGGGATTGGCTATCGCCTCGGTGATTATGATAACTGGTACATTAAATCTCTCCGATATAATAGCTTATCAGAACACTCACGTTTGGAACATTCTTGTTCAACCGCTTGGTTTTTTAATATTCTTTATCTGTGCACTTGCAGAAACAAACAGGGCACCTTTCGATCTTCCTGAATGTGAAGGTGAATTAATTGGTGGATACAATACAGAATATAGTTCAATGAAACTTGGATTTTACCTCTTTGCTGAATATATAAATATGTTTGTATCATCTGCAATAATGTCAACTTTGTATTTTGGAGGTTACCATTTTCCATATATAGAAAAGCTAGGACTTGCTGCCAATTGGGTTACTGTTCTTGGCACATGTTTCCTGTTCTTTAAAATAACTCTTTTTATTTTGCTTTTTATGTGGGTTCGGTGGACTTTACCACGATTCAGATACGATCAGCTTATGAAATTAGGTTGGAAAATTTTATTGCCACTTTCATTGTTAAACCTTATAATTACAGGGCTGGTGATTTTAATTTTTAAATAATATACTCTGGAAGCAGGTGTATGTTAATACACTTAATATATTTATAATGAGCCTTACAAACAGATCACAAATGGTTTCCAGGAAACGTATGAGTTTCTGGGAAAAGATTTACCTTCCTGCTATTTTTGGAGGGATGGTAATCACTATGAAACACGTATTTATGAAAAAGATCACGGTAAGATATCCGGAAAAGAAGCGTGAATTTTCAGAAATATACCGTGGTCAGCATGTATTAAAACGTGACGACGAAGGAAGGGAACGATGTACTGCATGTGGCCTGTGTGCTCTTGCCTGCCCTGCTGAAGCTATAACAATGGTTTCAGCTGAAAGACAACCAGGTGAGGAACATTTATACCGCGAGGAAAAATATGCTAAAATATACGAAATTAACATGTTACGCTGTATATATTGCGGGCTTTGCGAAAGTGCCTGTCCAAAAGAAGCCATTTTCCTAACAAAAAAAATTGTAGACTCAGAGTATCATCGTGATAAATTTATTTATGGTAAAGAAATTCTCGTCGAACCTATGGATAAAGACAAAAGAGTAGATATTTCAAAAAGACAGACTCCGGAAGTTCTAAAGTTTAAAAAATTACCAAACCAGAAACACAATATTTGACTTTTTTATATACTATGGAAAAATATATATTTTATATCTTATCAATAATTGCCATATTTTCGGCTCTTATGGTTTTGATTTCAAAAAATCCGGTACATTGTCTGCTGTATTTGATTTTGTGTTTTTTCTCCATTGCCGGTCATTTCTTGCTGTTAAATGCTCAATTTCTGGCTATGGTGCATATAATAGTGTACTCAGGTGCAATTATGGTTTTGTTCTTATTTACTCTAATGCTTCTCAATCTTAACCTGTCAAACGAGTTAAGGAAACCTCTTGCTACCAGAATAATCGCCGTAATTTCAGGCGGGTTATTATTAATCACACTGGTAACTATAATTAAGGGGATTAATTTCGGAGTTCAGATGCATTATACTAATTCACAAATGGGTATAGGTAAAAATATTGGTAATGTTTTATTTAATCAATATTTGTTCCCGTTCGAAGCAGCTTCCATATTATTTTTGTCGGCTATGGTGGGTGCTGTTATGATGGTTAACAAAGGGAAATAATGATGTGCATATACGAAGATGTGCAGATGTGAGGATGTGAAACGAATAAACGAATAAATATTTAAGCTAATAAACGAGTAACCATTTAAAAATATTAACATATAAACGAACGATAATATGAATCATATAGCGCAAGGATTGCAGGTAATGCCGATTGATTATTACGTTACATTATGTTCAGTTTTATTTACAATTGGAGTGATCGGCGTATTAATCAAAAGGAATGCTTTAATTATTTTCATGTCGGTTGAATTAATGCTTAATTCAATTAATCTTTTATTTGCGGCATTTTCGGTTTATAATAACAATCCGGCAGGACAAATAATGGTTATATTTATAATGGTTGTGGCTGCCGCTGAAGTTGCAGTTGGTTTGTCCATATTAGTAGTTACATATAGAAATAACCATTCTATTGACATGAATATTTTAAATCAATTAAAAGGATAATCAGAACAACCAGCCTCAGCTGACACGGATATACAACAAAACGATTATTTATGAAGACTTTGATTACGTTGGTGCTATTTTTTCCATTAATATCTTTCCTTATAATTGGATTAAGTTTTAAGAAAATCTCATTTAAAATAACATCTTTACTCGCCTGTGGCTCAGTATTGGTTTCATTTATAATTTCATTGGTATTATTCTTTTATGTAAGAAATACAGGTAAGGTAATAATTGTCAAGACATTTGATTGGATTACAACATCATATACTTCCTTTTCATTTTCTTTTGTTCTTGATCAGCTGTCTTCGCTAATGCTTTTGATTATTACCGGAGTTGGATTCCTGATTCATGTTTACTCAGTAGGATATATGTCTAACGATGAGGGATATAATAGGTTTTTCGCTTATATGAATCTTTTTGTTTTCTCCATGCTCATTTTAGTATTGGGATCCAATTACTTAATTATGTTTATTGGTTGGGAAGGGGTTGGATTATGTTCTTATCTGCTCATCGGATTCTGGTATAAAAATCATAATTATAACAATGCGGCAAAAAAAGCTTTTATTATGAACCGCATTGGCGATTTAGGTTTTTTACTGGGTATGTTTTTATTGTATCTGATGTTTAAGTCATTGGATTTTAATACAATATTCAGTCAATGCTCTACAATAAATCATAACGTTCATTGGATCACCATAGTAACTATTTTACTTTTTGTAGGAGCGATTGGAAAAAGTGCACAAATACCCTTATTTACATGGTTACCAGATGCCATGGCAGGTCCGACACCTGTTTCAGCCCTGATACATGCTGCTACTATGGTTACAGCAGGTGTTTACATGGTTGCCCGTTCTCATGCCCTTTATATATTGGCTCCAATAACACTCAATATAATTGCAGTAATTGGTATTGCAACAGCTTTGATGGCTGCTTCAATTGCAATATATCAGAATGATATTAAAAAGGTTCTGGCATATTCCACCATCAGCCAACTTGGGTATATGTTTGTAGGGCTTGGTGTTGGAGCTTTCACTGGATCAATGTTTCACCTTACTACACATGCTTTTTTTAAAGCATTACTTTTTCTTGCTGCCGGAAGTGTTATTCATTCCCTTAATGGAGAACAGGATATAAGAAAAATGGGAGGGCTGAGAAAAGCCATGCCTTTAACCTGGTTGGTCTTTCTTGCCGGGACACTCTCCATTTCAGGTATTCCGCCATTTTCAGGATTTTTCTCCAAGGATGAAATACTCTTAAATGCTTATGAACACAATAAGGTGATTTGGATACTTGGAGTAATAGGTTCTATGATGACCACATTTTATATGTTCAGACTTTTATTCCTGACATTTTCAGGAACTTTCAGGGGGACTGAAGAACAAAGACACCATATACACGAATCTCCGGTGGTAATGACTTTACCACTTATAATACTGGCTATTTTATCTGTTGCAGGTGGGTTGATAAATATTCCAGGCATTTTCGGAGGAAATACCGCGTTGAATAATTTCCTTACCCCGGTTTTTAAAACCACCGGTGCAGGAAATGTTAAAGAAATTTTATCTCAGACAAATGAAATTTTGCTTATGTTAACTACTGTCTCGTTAGCACTTATTTTATTGTTTTTTGCATGGTATAAATTCGTTAAAAAACAGGTTATACCTATGGATGATAATGTAAAACCAAGCATTATAAACAGATTACCAACCCGAAAATATTATATTGACGAAACTTACAATTTAATCATAGAAAAACCTGTACTTTTCTTTTCATCAATTTTTTACTGGATAGATGTAAATATTATTGATAAAATAATCAATGGTTTTGGATCCGTAACACTGGGGATAGGATTTAATGTTCGAAAGTTACAAACTGGCACTATAGGTTTTTATTTGATAGTGATGGTATTAGGTATTGTTGCATTTCTTTTTATAGGATTAATGATTTAAAATTTATTAAATGTTAATGATAGCACTTATTTTACTGCCTTTGATTTCTTCTGTAATTTTATTCTTAATTAAGGATAAGCAAAAAGCCAGGACTACTTCTGTAATTTTATCGTTCATTACTTTATTGATTGGCATATATGCATTGATAAATTATAACAAATCGTTCACTGTTAATTATTTGTCTACTATACCTTGGCTTCAGGCATTGGGTATAAGCTTTTCATTTGGTCTTAACGGACTTAGTCTGGTTCTGGTTATGCTTACTGTAATTATAGTACCACTGATATTGCTTACAACCGGCAGTAGCAAACCCGGTTATCCAAGTGCTTTTTATGCACTTGTACTTATGATGGAAGCTGCATTAATAGGAGTTTTTAGCAGTATGGACGGCTTGTTGTTTTATGTTTTTTGGGAATTGACCCTTATTCCTATATATTTTATTTGCGGGCTTTGGGGAGGAGAAAACAGGGTGCGGATTACAATGAAATTCTTCATATATACAATGCTGGGCAGTTTGTTCATGTTAATTGCTCTCATATGGTTATACCTGAAGACACCCTACCCTCATTCCTTTGCTTTAAGTGCTCTTATTAAGGTCAATAACAGTTACGCGGAACAAATTGGAATTTTTACTGCTTTTTTTCTTGCTTTTGCTATAAAAACTCCGTTATTCCCATTACATAGCTGGCAACCTGACACATACACTACAGCCCCTTCTGCAGGAAGTATGCTATTGGCAGGTTTGATGGCAAAGATGGGATTGTACGGTTTTATCCGGTTGCTGCTTCCTGTATGCAAGCCTATTGTAGCATTATTTGCGCCATATTTTATTCCTCTTACTTTAATCGGATTAATTTATGCATCTGTTATTGCCATACGACAAAATGAAATAAAACGTTTAATTGCCTATTCTTCTCTTGCACATGTAAGCCTTATGGCTTGTGTATTGTTCACATTAAATTATGATGCTCTGCAGGGAAGCATATATCAGATGTTATCTCATGGGTTTAATGTTGTGGGATTGTTTTTTGCAGCAAATATTATTTATGATCGTACAAAAACTACTACTATAAGTGATCTTGGAGGAATAGCCAAATCAGCACCATATTTTGCTGTCTTTTTTATGATAGTTATGCTCGGATCTGTAGCCTTACCTCTTACAAACGGATTTGTAGGCGAATTTCTCATGTTATTAGGACTTGCACAATATAGCCTGGTTGTTTCATTTGTTGCAGGACTTACAATTATTTTGAGTGCAGTGTACATGTTTTGGATGTATCAGAAAACAATGTATGGAGAACCTAATAGTCTTACTTTACAATTCAAAGATTTGACAGCAAAAGAAATGGCAGTTGCCATTCCTATTACTGTTTTTATTATTGGCATGGGGATTTATCCAAAACCAATATTTGAAATTATTAAACCTGCAATTGAAGGCATATTGGCGTCAATTTAATAAACAATAATCAATTAATTCATGAACACCCTAATCGCTTTAACCATAACCAGTATTGTAATTCTTTTCCTTGGAATATTTAATTTTAAGAAACATATTGTGCCAGTTCTGGTTTCAGGAATGGTTATAGGACTTGGTCTTGAATTTATGGACTGGTTTAAACCTTCAAAGAACTGGTACCTGGATATGTTTATTGTAAACCATTTTTCTACTGCCTTCGGCAGTTTACTGATAATTTCTACTATAATTACCGTATTAATTTCAGTGCAGTATTACCAAAGTGAAACCGGCACAATGGAAGGTATTTATTCAATACTTATATTTTCACTGCTGGGTGGATTAATTATGGTTTCAACGGCTAACCTGGTTACATTTTTCATTGGTCTTGAAATACTTTCAGTATCATTATATTTATTGGCTGGTAGTCATAAAACAGCATTTCTTTCAAATGAAGCTGCAATGAAATATTTCCTTATGGGATCTTTTGCAGCCGCTTTTCTTTTATTTGGTATTGCGCTGATTTATGGAGCAACCGGATCGCTAGGTTATAAAGAAATTTATACCTACATTAATTCAAATGCTGCCAGGCTTCCTCTTTTACTCAGGGCCGGAATTATACTGGTAGCTATTGGCATGGCTTTTAAAGTAGCAGCAGTGCCTTTTCATTTCTGGGCACCGGATGTTTACCACGGATCCCCTTCAATAATAACTGCTTTTATGATTACTACCATAAAAGTTGCCGGATTTGCTGCATTTTTAAATTTGACATTGAATTGCTTTGGAACCGATACCACATTATGGTGTTATACACTGGCAATTATTGCAGCCCTATCAGTTATTATTGGAAATTTCGGAGCTATATATCAAAACAGGATTAAACGACTATTAGCATACTCCAGTATATCCCATACCGGGTATATTTTAATTGCACTTGTAAGCCTTCAAACTCACACTGCATCAATTATGTTTTATTATTCAGCAGCTTACATATGTTCAAATTTGGCAATATTCATTGTTGTTATTATGTTTAAACAAACAGTTAAAAATTCTGATGTTGATGTATTTAACGGTTTGTCAAAAATAAATCCGGTAGTTGCAGTGTGCTGCGCAATAGCCTTTTTATCCCTGACCGGTATTCCTCCATTAGCAGGTTTTATGGCAAAGTACCTTGTATTTACCTCAGCAGTTGAAAATGGGTTCCTGTGGCTTGTTATAATTGCTGTATTGGGGTCGGTTGTAAGCATTTTTTATTATTTCAGGCCAATAATAAATATGTATATGAAAGATAAATATTTCGACACTGTTGAAATTTCTCCTCTTTCTCTTGTGGTCCTTATATTCCTGACAGTATGTACTCTGGTATTGGGTTTGGTACCAGGTATTATAGTCGGATTATTGTAAAAATTGTATTCATTCATAATTTGTGACCATTCATTTGTCATCAGTCATTTGCACAAGTCAGCCATATTCACAAGTCAGCCATCTTGCACAAGTCAGCCATCTTGCACAAGTCAGCCATCTTCACATCTGAACATCTTCACATTTACACACTATTTATTATCCTCATCAACCTCCTTTTTATATTTCATATTTAGAGTAATTTAACCCATCTTGAGGCTAAGGAAACAAAAAAAATTGTTTTTCAATAAATTGCGAGTCTTCGAATTCAGATTTGCTCATTACAGATTTCTTTTCACATAGGGAGCATATTTGAATTTATTGTATTAACTATGAATTCAAAAAATCCGATATTAATATCTAAAACACAAAAGATTATTTTAATGCTTGGAGAAAACATAAAACTAGCAATATTGAGAAGAAAATATAGTACTCAACAAGTTGCTGAAAGAGTAAATATTAGTATACCTACTTTATTATCCATTGACCAAATGAATATCATTTAAATATAATGCATATATTAGTGCCACGAAAAACTAAATAATAACACTATGTCCCTGGCCCGGTTTGGAGTAAGTTTAGATGAAGATATACTTAAAGCATTAGACTCCTTTGTAATAGATAACAGTTTCCCAAACCGTTCCCAGGCAATCAAACATTTAATCCAGAAATATCTTGCTGAGAAAAAATGGGAATGTAATAATATCGTAGCAGGGGCTGTTGTAATGCTATACGACCATCATAAAGGAGATGTAACCACAAAATCCAACGAAATTCAGCATCAATATTTTGATTTAATCCTTTCATCCCAGCATTTTCATCTAAACCATGATAACTGTCTTGAAATTATAGCTGTAAAAGGTATCGCCAACAAGCTTACTGAATTAGCGGATAAGTTAATCGGAATTAAAGGAATAATCCATGGTAAATTGGTCATGAGCCGGGCAGAATAATTTTTTTGTCTAGTTAGTAACACGTAATAATTATTCGTGTTATTCAATCTAAACACTAAGAAATTTTTATCAAACAATAGCACAATTTTTAAAAAAGACGACATAAATAAAGTTAAATGAAAAGGAAGGAATTATCTAGTTTGTCAATTTTATCAATGTATGTAAGAATAAGGGAATTCAAAAGTAAAGTTAATATGGTTTTACCTGTCTTATTGTTTTATTTAATCCCTTATTCTGCTTTTACACAACAAGTCAATTTTATAGGCGAAATTACAGATACACAGTCAAATCCTGTACCTTTTGTAAGCATACAACTGGAGAGGAACGGGGTATTAAAGTCAGCAGCATCAGATGAACGTGGGAATTTTAAATTTTCAAACCTGGCCGAAGGCCAATACCAGATTACTTTTTCCTGTCTTGGGTTTCAACAGATAAAAACAACATTAGACATTGGAAATGAAAATTCAAAAAACAAGCCTGTAATAATTAAGCTTACCCCAAGTACTTTATTACTTTCTGATGTAACAGTCACCGCTTCAAAAGATTTGGGAAAAACAATGAATTCGGTAAGCAGTGTGGATTTATTATTAAGGCCTGTCAATTCTGCCCAGGATTTAATTAGGCTTGTTCCCGGATTGTTCCTTGCACAGCATCAGGGAGGCGGTAAGGCGGAACAAATATTTTTAAGGGGGTTCGATGCCGATCACGGAACTGACTTTGCAGTTTTTTGGGACGGTATTCCTGTCAATATACCCTCGCATGCTCATGGCCAGGGTTATGCCGATTCTCATTTTATGATTCCTGAAACTATAGATCAGTTAGATATATACAAGGGCACATATGCCACAATGTTTGGAGATTTTGCAACTGCAGGTGTTGCCAGTTTTTCAACTAAAAATTTTACCGATAACCTTTTTAAAGCCGAATATGGCAATTATGGTTATTACAGGGTATTGGGCTTGATGAATATTTTGGGAACAAACAACCATATAATGTCAAAATATAAGGAAAGCTTGTACCTTGCAACTGAATACTCATACAATGTTGCATCATATTTCGTTTATCCTCAAAATTACAGCCGTTTCAGTGTTTTAGGTAAATACTATGGTCAACTTTCCCAAAATACAACTCTTACTTTTGAAGGTTCTTACTTTACTTCCACTTGGAACGGTTCGGGTCAGATACCTGATAGGGCTGTTACAGAAGGACTGATAACGAGGTTCGGTGCTCTCGATCCAAGTGAAGGAGGACATACTGACCGTACAAATATTAATGTCTTTTCCAAAACATTTTTTGATAATGGCGGAATATTGAGAAACCAGGCTTATTATTCTTATTATCAGCTTAATTTATTTACTGATTTTACATTTTACCTGTTGGATACTGTTCACGGTGATGGTATCAACCAGCGGGATAAGGGCAGGAATATATTTGGTTATTATGGTTCCTTTGAATTAAATAAGGAAGTGGCAGGAAGAAACCTTAAATCGGTAATAGGATTATCAACACGAATTGATGCTGGCCAACTGGCGTTAAGGACACAGAAACAGAGGATCATCCTGGACACATTGACAATGGGAAACTTATATGAACAAAATGCCGGCATTTACCTGGATGAAACATATAGCTTTAGTAAAAAATTTGTTGTAAATGCAGGGGTAAGGACAGATATTTTTTATATAGACTATACAAAGTTTGGTGGATTTAATTTGTCTGATACAACAATATGGGGGATACCTACTACAGCCTCCGGTAGCAAAACTACCGTCAAAGTAAGCCCTAAATTAAGCTTATATTATAACCTTAACCTTTCAGTACAGTTCTTCATTCGTGCCGGTTATGGTTTTCATTCTAACGATGCAAGGGCTGTTGTTGCTAATCCCGGAGTTAATTGCTTACCCACAGCCTTTGGTTATGAAATTGGAAGTATTTTTAAACCATTTGACAATATGCTTGTAAATTCCGTATTATGGGGTATAAATTTACAGAATGAATTAACCTACGATCAGGACGTAGCGGCAGATGTTATTAATGGTCCCACTCAAAGGCTGGGGGCCGATTTGTCAATACGATATCAGTTGAGCAGGATGTTGTTTTTTGATGCTGATCTTAACTATAGTCATGGAAGATTTACCGATTCGGTGCCGGGTAAAAATTACATCCCGCTCGCACCAAGTTTGACAAGTATTGCTGGGCTTACATTTAAACAAAATGGTTTTACATGCAGCCTGAGGTACAGGTACATTGATAACAGGCCTGCCACTAACGATAATTCTGTAGTTGCTCCGGGGTATTTTTTAATGGATGCTGTGGCAAAATACAAAGTAAAAAATTTCGAAATAGGAATGACGGTTCAAAATATTTTTAACGTAAACTGGAATGAAGCCGAATTTGCAACACAAACAAGGCTTAAAGGGGAACCGGCAAGAGGATATACAGATCTTTGCTTTACTCCCGGTGCCCCTTTAATTATTAGAGGTAGCATTAGCTATTATTTTAAATAGTCGAATAATTAATCTAAGTTGCTACTTATATAAATTTTTAATTTATAATAATATCGAAAATAAACATTATTAATTTAAGCATAAATCCATTAGCAGTAAAAGAATGAATACCTTTAGAAAAAAACATGACAGATATCTGACAGAATATAATCTCGATTCTTTTGCGTG